>RDZY01000006.1 GCA_004294135.1 Sphingobacteriia bacterium | reverse complement strand
TAGTATCAGTCTTGCCTCGCAATATGGGGGATGGCTCACATTTGCTTACGCTTTTATGCAGTTTTTATTTGCACCTGTTTTGGGCAATTTAAGCGATCAATATGGGAGGCGACCAGTGTTGCTTATATCATTGTTCGGTTTTGGAATTGATTATCTTTTTTTATCCTTTGCACCTTCAATTGGTTGGCTCTTTGTTGGTAGGCTTATTGCGGGGGTAACTGGTGCCAGCTTTACTACTGCAACTGCTTATATCGCAGATATAAGTACAAATGAAAACCGAGCGCAAAATTTTGGCATGATCGGAGCTGCCTTTGGTATGGGATTTATCATTGGCCCAATGTTAGGTGGTATATTGGGTGAATATGGTGCAAGGGTACCTTTTTTTGTAGCAGCGGCACTTGCGCTGACCAACTGGTTGTATGGTTATTTTGTATTGCCAGAATCGCTTGATAAATCAAACAGAAGACCGTTTGAATGGAGGAGAGCTAATCCAGTTGGGTCACTGATGCAGCTTAAAAAATATCCAGCAGTTTCTGGATTGGTGGGTTCTTTGGTGTTGATTTATCTTGCTTCGCATGCTGTGCAAAGTAATTGGAGTTTTTTTAATATTGAAAAATTTCATTGGTCGCCTAAGATGATTGGAATATCATTGGGCTTGGTAGGATTATTAGTAGGAGGGGTGCAAGGAGGCTTGGTGCGTATTTTAAATCCAAAAATCGGGAACGAAAAAAGTGTTTATTATGGGTTGGCCTTTTATACATTGGGGCTACTTCTTTTTGCCTTCGCATCATCAAGTTGGATGATGTTTGTATTCGTAGTTCCGTATTGTTTAGGAGGAATAGCAGGGCCAGCACTTCAATCTATTATTTCAGGAAATATACCTCCTAATGAGCAAGGTGAATTGCAAGGAGCACTTACCAGTTTAATCAGTGCTACATCTAGGAGCAGCTTTTTTACTAGGAGCTATTTTTATGGCGTTCAGTCTACTTTGGGCATATCGGGGACTGCACACAAAACGAGTAAAAAAATAAAAGGCCCCGTCTTTTTTAGACAGGGCCACACATATCCCCCGATATGTGGTTGAAAGAACTTATTTAGTTAACTCTGTAAAAATATAGAGTAAGGATTTTTTTTCTGGTTTGAGGGAAAATGCAGGTATATTATTTACGGCATTAATATTGAGTTTACTAAAATAATAATTTTTACCTATTACTGAAATTGAGATTAGTTTTATTTTTTTCTGATTGGGAAAATCAGTTGCCGAGAATGTTCTAGAAATATAGTCTGGTTTTAATTGCACTACAGTTTTATGGTCATTAAAAATTGCAAATACCAATGTGTTTTTGTTGGTAAAATTCAATGGCAAATAGGCAGACAATTTGGTTTTTGTAAATGAGGGTTCCATCGGCTTTGCCACTGCTATCCAACGAAGTTGTTTGGCTGTAATTTGATAACCCTTTACATATCCACCACCAGTAATTTGCTTATTATAAATAGTTACTTGTGATTGTACTAATATATTATGGTTCCAGCTGAAATTAAAATCAATGCCAGAAGATATAAGTGGGGATGATTCAACTCCCGTGTATACTTTCATATTATCATCTGCCAAATTATCTTTATTTATAAAACGAATGGTATATGCGGTATTAGGGAGAAGAGATAACTCTTGGCCATTTTTTAGTACTCTAATAAACAAAGCTCCGTCTGATTCTAGTGGAATATTATTATAAGTTGCCTTACCAGCAAAAATAAAATCGCTTTCTTTTTCCAACCGAATCACTTGAACTAAAAGCTTTCCAGTTAGTTTACTTGGTTGAGAATTATTGGTGAAAATATTGGGCGGGAAAGTCAGTTCAAGATTATTTGGAAAACTAATGGTAGTATTAGTTTCGGCATCAATTGAGTCGGAAAAATAAAGGGGAAAAGTAGAGTCAGCCAGTGTGTGAATAGCTGCTGATACGGTAATATTTTTTGCCCAAGTTGTATCATTTAATGGGTTGCTTATGCTGTAAGAAATAAAGTCTTCAGATACTTCTTTATTGCAGGCAAATGCCAGCGCAAAAAGAAATAGTGAAAGAAGTTTTTTTACTGTTTGCATATAATTAAGTCTAAATAGAGATACGGTATCTATTAGTTTTGTTGCTTTAACGTTGATTAAGGTTAAACCTAAGTCCCAAAGAAAGTCCCCCAATACTGAAACGCTGTTTATAGGCAGAGCCGGGCATCGTCATGTCTGAAAGATTATATCGAAAGTATGGCTCGGCAAAAATATGGGTATTATAATTCAATCGTTTCATGAAAGACAATCCAGCATATAGACCAATTCCAATATTTTTTTTATAAACCATATCAGCCGTTTTGCCAATCGTTTGTGGCGCAAAACTGCTGTCAAATATCATTCCTTGGTACCAACTTGTTAAGTTTATCATTACTCCTGCATTGATGCCAACGCGGAGGTCATCATTTCCAAATTGATAGCCAAAGAGTATTGGGATATCAATGGATCGATACCTGTTTTTTACATTATTATTTTTAAATCCAATTTGTTGTAAACTACTGGTATCACTAATGGTGATGGTATCGCCTGGGGCACGAATAATAATCCTTTGAGTAATAATAGTCGTCGTTTTAATTTCATTTTCCGTACGGTAGGAGAATTTCTCATTGATCTGAGAAAAATTAAATCCTGTTTTAATGGAAAAATGATCATTAATGGGTTTCACAATTCTGAATCCAGCAGAATAGCCAATTCCAGGGGTTTCGCTACTGTCTTTACGGCTTAAGAATTGTGAAGTTGCGGTATTGCTGATTATAGATTTAGTTGCGTAATTGGGGCCAAGATATATTTCAAGATCCCAATCGGTGTTCCTAGATTTTCTGTCTGAAGGGCAGATGATGATATTTTTTAATTTACCAGATTCATTAAAATAGGATATTGATTTTTCAAGAGCAGCATTATATAGATTTCTCTTCTTAGCTATAAATGCGCTTCCTACTTTTGTAGCAATACTATAAGATTCACTTATTGCAATATCTGCTTCGGTAGATATATCTGTTTGTGTAAAATTATTAGGAGTAACATCAATGGTTGTGGGATTAGAAACCAATGAAAAATTATTTTCACTTCTATTTATTTTTAACTTGGCAGGTATAATCTTGGAAGATTTTATTATGCCATTACTTGAATTTAGGATAGCTGCGGTTGAATTTTTTGTGTTGGTGTTTATTGCTGTACCTGCGGCTGATTTTTCATTATTGGACAAAACAAATTTCTCGCCTGCTGCATTTGGAGTTATTTGATCTGATTTTTTCTGCCACTTTACAATACCAGCAGTAGAACTAGAATTGCCAGCACCATTGGGGGTAGAAATTTCACCCGCATGCACTTTTTGGTAATACAGATAAGCGGATACACTACCAGCGAGTACCAATAATAATAGGGATGCAGCTATCATTGATATTCTAGGTAAAAAGAAAAATATTCTCCTTCTTTTTTCTTCCTCTGGTTTTACCTTTTCCCATAAACCAGCAGGAATAGGTACTATCAGATTGACTAATTTGTCTTTTA
>RDZY01000026.1 GCA_004294135.1 Sphingobacteriia bacterium | reverse complement strand
CAGTATTAGCGACTGTTAATTACACTACTTTATACAATAGCTATAATTTACCAGGTTCTACAACCGTAAACGTTGAAGGCACTAATCAAATGATTAAGCTTAAATATACTTACCAGTAATTTTTCTAATTGGCTTATATGAGGTACGCTCCAAGATATGTAAGCTATGCTGTCGAAATCATTAGTAAGTATGAAGGGGATCAACCATTTGCTCTTTTTCTGAAAAGCTATTTTGCTGCCAATAAAAAATTTGGATCAAAAGACCGTAAATATATTGCCCAGCTTTGTTACAATTATTATAGGCTGGGTGCAGCTGCAAAATTATTGCAGCATGAAGAAGCAATAAAGATATCTTTATTTTTATGCAATGATGCAGTGGGGGAATGGACTGAATTATTTGGAGCAGATTGGTTGCTCAAGTGGACCAATCAATTGGGGGATAGAATTCATTTTATACAAGAAATATTTCCTGCATTCAATGCTGTAAATATTTTTCCTTTTCACCATCAACTCAGTAAATCAGTAGATCAACAACGCTTTGCAATAGCGCATTTAATACAACCCGATTTATTTATAAGAATAAGACCGGGGAAAGAAAAAAAAGTGATTGATGCTTTAACCAATGCAGCTATTTTGTTTCAACAAATTACAGATACAGCTATTGCCTTGCCCAATGGTACCAAGTTAGAAAATATATTGAATATAGATGAAGACATTGTGGTGCAGGATTATAGTTCGCAACGAGTGGGGGAGTTGCTAAAGACGGTAGACCGAAGACGGTTGACGGTAGAAGGCATATTAACGCTTTGGGATTGTTGTGCTGCTAGTGGCGGAAAATCTATTTTATCAAAAGATATATTGGGCGCAATTGATGTAACGGTTTCAGATATACGTGCTTCAATACTTCACAATTTGGAGCAAAGATTTAAAAGGGCAGGTATTACCCATTATAATAAATTCATTGCAGACTTATCATCCACGGTCTACAGTGCACCATCCACCTACGACCTCGTGCTTTGCGATGCGCCGTGTACTGGCAGCGGCACTTGGGGAAGAACACCAGAGCAGTTGTGTTTTTTTGAAGAAAAACAGATTTATTCATTCCAGCAATTGCAGCAAAAAATAGTCCGCAATATTATTCCTACCGTAAAAAATGGAGGTTGGCTCTTGTATATAACTTGCTCCGTTTTTGAAGCAGAGAATGAAGCAATGGTTGCGTTCATTCAATCTAATTCAAATCTTTCATTAATAGAGCAGCAGTTGATAAAAGGATATGCAGAAAAAGCCGATACCATGTTTGTGGCATTGTTTCAGTTATTGGCTTAAGATGAGTTCACCTCGTTGAATAATTCCACCACCCATTACATCATTACCTTCGTAGAAAACAGCGCTTTGTCCCGGGGCAATACTTTTTACATTTTCGTAAAACCTTGCGCGGATGCGGCCATCGGGTTCATTGTATAAATTGCTGAGTGCGCCTTTATCCTTATAACGAATGCGAGTAATGGCTTCCATGCCATCGCTTACACCATCGTATTTCATCCAATTCAGTTTGCCCACCATCATATCATTCTGTTCCAGATCGGATTCCTCACCTAAAACAACGGTATTGCTATCGGGGTTAATAGCGGTAACATAAATGGGCCTGCCCATGGCAATATCTAGGCCTTTTCTTTGCCCAATGGTATAGAAAGGATAGCCCTTGTGTTCACCTAATTTTTTACCAGATTTGTCCACAAACCAGCCACCTTCAACTCGTTCTTCCAAACCATCTACTCGACGCTTTAAAAAGCCACGGTAATCGTTATCGGGTACAAAACAAATTTCGTAGCTCTCACTTTTTTTTGCCAGTTCGGGATAGCCCATGTCCATCGCCATTTGACGGATAGCTGTTTTATGGTAACCACCCAAGGGCATCATGGTTCTGCTGAGTAGTTCCTGATCCAAACCCCAAAGTACATAGCTCTGGTCTTTGGTTTCATCAAGCCCCTTACTAATAACGTAGCGGTTGTTGGTATGCATTCTTATTTCAGCATAGTGGCCAGTCGCAATAAAGGCACAATCCAGCGCATTGGCGCGTTTTAACAGTGCTTTCCATTTAATATGGGTATTGCACATTACGCATGGATTGGGCGTTCTGCCCGCCAGATATTCGTCCACAAAATTTTCAATCACAAAGTCGCCAAATTCTTCTCTAATATCTAGGATAAAATGCGGGAAACCGTGGTGTACGGCGGCTTGGCGAGCATCGTTAAAGGAATCAATATTGCAACAGCCGGTCTCTTTGGAGCTGCTGCCACTGCTTGCGTAATCCCAGGTTTTCATGGTGATGCCAATCACTTCATAACCTTGGTGGTGCAGCATAAGGGCGGTAACGGTACTGTCAATACCACCACTCATAGCCACCAGCACTTTACCATTCCTACTCATCTTACTAAAACTTTCAGCAAAAGTAGAACAACTGTAGAAATACCGTGTAAAAAACATAAATAGGCACACAAAATGTGCTTACAGCTCTGGGCAGATTATTTGAGTACGATTTTCTCAGTCAGTCTATCATACTTGTAATTTATTATTTGTTCATTTAATATTAGTTCAATCGCCCTTTCAATTTCTTCAAATGGAACAACAAACCATTCTCTTGGAGTAATTCTTTTTCCTTGAATAATTTCAATGTCAACATTAAGGCAAACCTCGGCAAAGAACCTATGAAGTAATAGTTCTAATTTATCTGCATTTCTGTTGTAGATTTTTCTCGCTTGTATATTTTTCACATCTGCATATAAAAATGTTGCTTCATTTTTAACATTTTTTACTCTTTCAACAACTGGTGTTGAGGTGAAACCTATTTTGTACAAGTTTTTAATTTTTAAAATTTCAGGATGTACTGATTTAGTTTCTAAAATATATATCCAACCAGTTGGAATATCTTCTTTCATTACCATTCCTGCATTTACATAAAGTTCGTTATTGATTCCTTCATGAGTATTTGTAATCAACTTTCCGATTTTTTGTATTTGTTTTCCAAGCGAACGATATAGCATATTGCTGTATGTTCCGTTTTCAAAAATTGTTAATGTCCGCCCATCAACATGAACTCTGTTTCCAGACATTTTGCCTCTTAATTTTTCCTCCAAGTCTGCCGATTTCAATAAAAGCATTATTCCATCTAGTATATAAAAATTACCCGCATGCAAGTTCTTTTCTATACTTGTAAATGGCAACAACCTTCTTTTCCCTTCTTTAATTTCTTGATGCACTTTTTGGAAAATTGCTTCATACAGTTTAAACTCTGGTTCTTTCAACGGTTTTCTTTGTGCAATAAAATCCGCTTTTTCTCTTTCCTCTTCTTTTGAAATGTGCTTGTACTTGAAAATTGATAAATCGCTGTCGGGTTCTAACAAACCAAACTCATCATCATTTAAAATATCGTCAATAGAGGTTTTAGGCATTTCTACTACGCCTAATAGATTATGTCTGTCGTAGGGCTTTAATGAAATTTTTTGTTGCTCATTTTCTCTTATGTTTTTTAAACGGGCTAATAGTCCGTATTCCGACATACTTGAGGTATTTGGTTCACGGTTGTTTTTATCAACGAAAGCATTTATTTCTTCAAACGAATCCACTAACCTTTGGTCTGCGGTTTTTACGTTTGAAGTTTTTGCAGTTGAATCTAACAAGCCAAACTCATCATCGTTAAAGATGTCGTCTAATGATATTTTTTTCTTATTGTTGCTCATTCAATGCTCGTTGTCTTTTTAATTCACGTAAATATATAACCGCTTCTGACATTCGTTTTTCTTTCTGATCATACGATTGAATGTTTGGTGCTTCGCCAGTTCGTCCAATCCATTCTTTTATTTTTGGCCACAACATCATTGCTTCATCTTCGGTCATTTCAATTTTTATTGACTGGATATGTTCGTCAATTAATTTCAATACTTGCGTGGTTACTGATTTTGATAAAATTTCAAATGCTTTTTGAAATGGATTTACTGCATCAATCAAATCAATGTGAATGTCATCAATATTTATAAAACTGTGAGCAGTTCTAATAAATTTCTTTCCACCTTGTTCTTCAATAACACTGTTTTTAATAACCGAATCTACAACAACGTGCTGTCGAACCGCTTCCACATCTTCATCGCTCAAATCAGGATAAACTTCACGAATAATTTTTGGATTTCCTGGCATTGCTTTCAGCATTTTGTCGTCTTGCAAAATTCGTGCTTTCAAATCATTGAGGTCTCTTTCAATAATGTCTTTTGCACGTTGTGAAGTTGGCAACTTAAACCCTCTAATTCTTATCGTGTTTTCATCCTCCTCTTGTGGTGAGTTTGTCGAAGCATCGTCGTCTGCATTGTCGTCTTCTTTTAGCTTGAATTTGAAATTTGGAGCTAACACTTGTTCCATTAACAACGATGCTGTAATGGCTTTCAGCATATTATTTACAGCCACTTTTACATCATCAGAATCATCATCTACATCGGGTTTTGCAATTAAATTGGTAAACTGTGCATGCGTTTTGTTATTGCTATCTCTCGTTGCACGCCCAATGATTTGAATAATTTCGGTTAACGAACCTCTGTAGCCTATTGTTAAAGCGTGTTCGCAATAAGGCCAATCAAAACCCTCTTTTGCCATTCCTAAAGCAATTATAATGTCAATAGCATCTGGTGAATTTGAATCTCTTAAATACGCTGAAATTTTATCTCTTTCTTTTTGATTATCGTTAACCAAGTCTGCAACTTTCAAAATTTTATTGGTGCGTTTGCTTTTTACATACAACACGCCTGTTTTTTCGTCTTGCGATTCTAAATCACCTAAAGCGTCAATAATATGTCCGACTTCTTCGTATTTTTCTCTTGAAGATTCCGCAGAGTTTACACTTGGAATATGAATAATTGTTTTTTTCTTCTCGTCTAAAATCTCTTCCAATGCCGACATTTCTTTGTCGGGTTGTTTTTTGAAATAACGACCCGTGTAAAAATGATAGCCAATACCCAACGATTTTAAAAATTCGTAACCGTTTAACTGTTCGTAATAGTTGTAAGTAACTTTTGTGAATTTTGCTTCATCTTCGGGCAACAAAACTGGAACATTGTCGCCTCTGAAGTATGAGCCTGTCATGGCAACAACATGGGCATTTGATTTTGCCATGATGTTTTTCATTACTTCGCCCAAACGGTTGTCTCCATCAGCTGAAACGTGATGAAATTCATCAATAGCAATTAACGTATTATTCAATTTTCTTTCGTCTAATCCATCAAAAGCAAAACGCAATGTGGCGTGAGTGCAAATCAAAATTTGTTCGTTACTATCTAAGAACTCAAGAAACGTTTTTACTTTACTATTGTCTGTTCCAGCCGTGCATAAATTGTATTTTGGAATAACGTACCAATCGGCAAAAAAACCGTGTTCGGTTAATTTGGTTGAACTAAACGAAGCTCCAATTGACTTTTCTGGTACTGCAACAATTGCTTTTTTAATACCTTGGTTTTTGAGTTTATCTAACGCAATAAACATCAATGCTCTTGATTTGCCTGATGCTGGTGGTGCTTTAATTAAAAGGTATTTAGCAGTACTGGCATTAAATGCTCTTTCCTGCATTTCACGCATACCCAAAGCATTGGTCTTTTTGCTTTTACCTGTTTGTTTGTATTCTACTTTTACTAAATCGGGCATTTTTTATTTTTCTTTTTTCTTCAATTTTTTAATGTCTTGTTCCAGCTCTTTTAAACTTTGTTCTTTTTCTACAGCTTTTTGTTTTATCCTATATTTTTCAAGCTCTTTTTCTGATTTTTCAAGTGCCATTTCATGGCTTATTTTTCCTGCGTGTGTAAGCAACTCACGTCCGTTTAACTGTAAAATACTATCTAAGCGTTGTATCCAATCCTTCATATACATGGGAGTTTGCTGTTGTGCCATTGTTTCAGCAAAGGCAAGATATTGTTCAACCAAAAGCCCAAGCAAACGCATTTCGTTTTCGTTCAAATAATTTTTGGCAATGCTTATATCCGATTTTTTTATTGACGTTTCATGCTTTTTGTCAATTGATAGCATTCCCATTAAAGGCAAACTTGCATCTACTCTGCGATACACCAATTCGGCTGCTGTTTGCTCACTAATAGCCCAAAGCAGTTTGTTTTGTACTACTTTAAAAAATGCAATTGTTTTTTCGTCCTTGGAATCATAATCAATACTGGTAGTGTAAATGTCTTTTATTTTTTGATAGAAAAACTTTTCAGAAATTCGTATTTCCCGAATACGGTCTTGCAATTCGTTGAAATAATTCATCGAAGTGCCACTCTTAAATCGGTCGTCATTCAGTGCAAAACCCTTAATAATATATTCTTTAAGCCGTTGAGTTGCCCAAATTCTAAACTGTGTACCTTGGGTAGATTTTACCCTGTAACCCACAGAAATAATAATGTCTAGGCTGTAGCCATTAATTTCCAGCTCTTGCGTTTTTCCAGCCATAGCTCCGTGTTGAGTGGTTGTTCGGAATTTCCGAACAACCACTTTTTCGTCTAATTCGCCTTCTTCAAACACATTTTTAATATGTTCGCTAATGGTGGCTTTCGATTTTTGAAACAGTTCGCATAATTGTGCTTGGGTAAGCCAAACGGTTTCTTCTTGTAAACGAACATCAATGGCAATGTTACCTTCTTTATTTTCGTATATAAGTATTTCGCTGCTCATTATTTTTTCTTTGCGGTTATTTTCTAGTTTTCTTCTGTTTCTCAAACAAAGTTCCGCTTTTAATCATTTCTTCATACTTTTTAAAAAGATACTCCAATCTTTCCGTGTCTGAAGTGAAGGGTTGCAAACGATAGCATTGTTCAATTGCACGGTCGAGTTCTTCGTGAGCTTTCCTTAAACCTTTGGGCATTTTATCGGGGTCGTAAAGTTGAGCCATGGTTTTTTCAGGATGCTTTGCTCGTTCATCCAATATGGCAAACACATACAAATTCAAGTTTTCTTTTTGTTTGAGTGTGATTTCGGGAAAGGGGAAGGTGTTATAGCACAACTTCGCTGAATATCTATAATCTGTTTTTAATTTTCCACCAACAGCATTCACCCAAATCATGTGCATTTTGGAATTTACAACTGCAAATAAATAAGGTTCTGCGTCATAGATGACTAAAGTTGAATCAGAAGCAATTATATCATTGCTAGGATAGCCACAAGGAATATAATCTCTTCTTTCGGAAGATACTCGAGGAATAATTAGTTGACTTACTTTTGCTACATTTCTATCTCTGAATTGGTGGGAACGTTTGGCTAATTCATTTGTGCCATTATCTTTACTGTTTATGCGGTGTTTTTTTGTTATTTCAATTCTCTTTTGGATAAAGGGTATTTGTGTAGACTCTTTCAAATCTTCATCTTCAATCCATAAACAATAGCGTTTGTCACCTCTGATGTATTCAGCAGAGCCAAGTAAAAGTCGTACAAATTTTTTTGCTTTGAGATTTTCACTTAACAACTTATCCTTTTCCTCTTCTGTTAAAATAAGTCCACCACCATCATTGGGCATATTCCCGAAGTTCATTTTTGGGAACTTTGAAATTGGTAACATTCTTTCCGCAATGACAATATTTGCTCCATCTAGCAAATATGCATTTATGTTTTTGGCTTCTTTTCGAATATTTCCATTAAACAAATATTTTGGCTGAGTGCTTATGTTTCTTAGTCCCAATATTATAACTGTTACTCCAGCATTTCCCTTGGCATTATTCGTCCATTTAAATGATAAATGAGCAAAGCAGATTTCAATATCATTATTCAAAACATTTGGCCATAGCAAAGCAACCTGTTGCCCTTGGCAAATTGAGTTGGTGGATACAAAGGCAAATTTCGCATTAAAATCCTGAATGTACTTTTTCGCTTTTAAAAACCAAATTGATATGTAGTCTAAATCTTTATACTTAGGAAGTGAACTAAACACAAAAGCCATATCTGATTTCTGTTCTTCGTCTTGCACTCTTGCACCCAAGTATGGCGGATTTCCAATAATGTAAACTTCTTCGTCTTTTTTAATTGGACAAACACTTTTCCAATCTCTGCGAGCTGCATTATCGCACACTATTTGCCCTGCTTGTTTTAATGGTAAAATGGGTTTGGATTTTCCGTAATCAAAAAGCATTTCTTCGAACACTCTATTCATTTGGTGTTCTGCCAACCACAACGAAAGTATTGCCATTTCGTGGGCAAAGTCGTCCAACTCAATACCGTAAAATTGCGAAAGTTGTATGGAGGTAAACTCCATGGAAGGGGTTGGATTGAGGTCAATAATGCGTTGCAGAATTTTTATTTCCAACAAACGAATTTCCTTGTAAGTAATAATCAAAAAATTGCCGCTGCCGCAGGCAGGGTCAAAAAATTTGATTTTAGCAATTCGGTTGATTAGTTTTCGTAGTTGCGGAATGGTCTTGCAGTTTTCAAATTCTTCGTATAACGCGTCTAAAAACAATGGCTTGATTAGTTTCTGAATGTTGGGCACACTTGTATAGTGCATTCCCAAATCACTACGGTATTCAGGAATAACCACTGCCTGAATCATTGAACCAAAAATATCGGGGTTGATGTCTCGCCAATTCAGTTCGCCCAACTCAACTAAAATTTTTCTAACTTTTGTTGTAAATACTGGCGAAGCAATTTTTTTACCTCCAAACAAGCCGCCATTAACATAAGGAAATTGGGTAAAATGTGCAGGAAAACCTTTTGCAGTTTCAGAATTTAAGCGGTCAAAAAGTCGGTCAAGAAACAAATTTGTATCGTTTCCATTTTCGTTGGTATGCTGATATAGCGTATTCGTAAATATGCTGTCGCCTTCAAAAATCTCAGTGTCTTCGGCAAAAAAGCAAAACAACAAACGTGATAAGAAAATATTCAAACTGTGAATGCTTTCCTTTGAATTGTAAACGTTGGGATTATGCGTAATGAGCAAATCATAGAGTTGAGCCATTTTATAGGCAGCATTGCGGTCGGCTTCGTTATCGTTAGTGGAGTGATACACTTCGCTACCTGCAAGGGGTAAAAAAAACGCATAATGACTTGGTAAATCTTTGATGGATATATCTAAATTTTTTCCAAGTTTTAAATCTTTAGCTACTAATTGCTTGTAGTCCGTGAGAATTGCAAAACGTGGTGAGTGTTTTAAAATACGTTCATCTTTTGTAACGCTTTCAATAGAACTCAGCAATTTGTCGGATTTTTCTGCTTTGAAAAACACTTTCTTTTTGTAGAGTATTTCTCCTTCAACTTTTGAAAGGTTATAGTCTCCGCTTTTCAATCGGGTAATTGAAGTTTTGGAAATACCGTAAGCTGATAGCAAGTCATATAGAAAATCATCCTTGGAGAAGTTCTCAATGATACGTTTTACATTATGTTCTATTTCGTGACTGTTCATTGCTAAAATTTCAATTTTTTAAGGTGTCGTTGCACTTCTCTTTCTACTTGGTCAAAGTCGGGCAGGTCTTTTATTTGTTCGCTCATGGAGCTTTTCCACCTTCCTTTGTATTGTGGTAATCTTTCATCTAATTTTTTCTGAAAATCTGTGTGCTGTAAATCCTTGCTTTTGCATTTAGCTTCAAATTCACTTATATAAAAATCGGCATTCATTTCATGTTCTTCCAACAAATACCAGATGTCATAAAAATCTCTCGCTTGCATTCGTTGCATTACCGAACGCATTTTTTCAACCAATACTTCTTCCAACGGATAACAAAGCAATTGGTATGTTTCCAAATCGGTGTATTCAACAAACACATCTTTCATCATAGGCTCAAACACCAATTGTTCACTGCGTGAAATGTCCACTTTAACCCGTTTGTTATTGCCTTGTCCGCCAAGCGGACCAATGTAACTGATGTAAAAATTAATACCGCCATCTTCATTTTCGTTGTTGTCAATGATTTCAAGCGGAATGTTGGCTTCCTCTTTTATGAATTCAAATACTTCCTTAAACCATGAGAAAATTTGTTCATTAGTTGCCTGTGCTGAGCCTGCCGAAGCATCGGCAATGAGCAATGTAAAGTCCAAATCTTCCGAAAAGCGATAGTCTTCAAAATAAACTTTCTTTAAAACAGTTCCACCTTTAAATACAATTCCCTTTGAAAGTTGCTCATGTTTGGCAATACCAAACAGAATCCACGAGAGCATATAATCCTTTTCAATCTGCTGGTCACGAACACCAATAGCATTTGCTTTTTGCTGTATTTCTCCGGGTTTAATCATGTGTAAATCGCAGATTTAATCGTTTCGGTTTCCAAATTTTGTTGAATACTCCAACGGCTGTTTCGTTTGCCTGTTTTGGGTAATTCAGTATCTAGCAACACATACGAAGCTGTTTTTAATTTTTGCAAGTCATCAATAATATTTGTGTTGATGTCTAGCATTTCTAAGAGAAAGCCCAATCGTTTTATTACAGCTTGTGAGTCAAATTTCTTGGCGTATTCGAGTAGTATGTCGTATTTGATTTTGTCTTTTGAAGTGTATATTGCTCTTGCTACTTCAACAATGCCACCTGCATAATCGGGCTTGAATAAGCAATCAATAAAAGTTTTCTCCAACTCTGAACAAAGCACCTTATTATAGCTGTCTATCCAAATTTTCTTTTCACCAAAAAAGTGTTTTTCGTTATGATAGATAAATTGAAAAGAAACGTCTTTGATTTTTATTTCTGATGGTCGGATTTGTTTTGATACAACGATTTGTTCTTTTAATGATGGTTGCGTAATGAGGTTATGTATTTGCAAAGCTGAATAATATCCGATGTAATGTTTGGCATTATTCACCATGTTTTCCGCAATCAAATGCCAGTCGGGCATAAAGGTCTCCGCATTTTGCTCGTATGGAATGATGTAATAAATACCTTCTTTCAAACGCATCAACAATCCTCTCTTTGTCATGTCGCTGAGAAGTTCTCTAACTGCACTTGCCTTAGAGTCAGGAAGAGCTTTGTAAGCCAAAGAATAGTCAAAGCAATTTCTGTTCTGCCCGTTAAAATAGGATAGAAGCTCGTTTGATTGCGTTGAAATATATTTATTTTTCATAGTAACAATGTCAGGTTAAACCTGACAACAATGATACGAAAGATAATTTAGTTAATGGTCTTACCTTGTGAAAATATAATCATTTTACAAACGACTACAAATTATTTCATGTAATTTTAGTTGAAAAATAGTGACCTTTATAAAAAAACAAAATGATTAAGTTAACAGCCATTGGCAATCTGGGAAAAGATGCCTTAGTAAACAATGTAAATGGTAAAAGTGTGATCAATTTCACCGTGGCACATACCGAAAAATACAAGGACGCACAAGGAAATCAGAAAGATAAAACCATCTGGGTTGATTGTGCATACTGGACGGAACGCACGGCTATTGCACCTTACTTAAAAAAAGGAACCCAAGTATATGTAGAAGGTCAGCCCGATATTCGAACCTATACCACCAAAGAAGGCGTAAACGGAGCCACTCTTTCATTGCGGGTAGGCAGTGTGCAATTGTTGGGAAGTAAAACCAATGAAGGAGGTGGAAATACAGGTGGATACCAACCAGCACCACCAGTAGCCAACACCTATTCAGCACCTGCTGCATCGGATATAACGGAGCCACTAGATGATTTGCCGTTTTAGGGCAATAAAACAATAATTAAAATACGCATGGCTGTATATATTTACGAGCAATTGTTTCAATTTACAGAACGGGTTTTTAAGTCGATTGGTTGCAGTGATGTGGATGCGTTGAAGGCAACGGAAGTGTTACTAAGTGCCGATTTAAGGGGCATAGATAGTCACGGTGTAGCCCGCCTAAGTGGATATATACGACTCTGGCAGGCCAAGCGAATTAATGCAGTACCCAATATGCGCATCATTCACGAAACCCCATCAACGGCTGTTATTGATGGAGATGCAGGTCTCGGACTGGTAGTGGCTCCTTTTGCCATGCAAGTAGCCATTGATAAAGCCAAAGCAGTAGGAACGGGTTGGGTAAGTGTACAGAACTCCAATCATTTTGGTATAGCTGGTTACCACGCCATGATGGCATTAAAAGAAGAGATGATTGGTATAGCAATGACCAATGCCAGTGCCTTGGTAGCACCTACTTTTTCTACTGAAAAAATGTTGGGAACCAATCCCATTGCAGTGGCCATACCTGCTGGAGAGCAGCCACCCTTTGTGGCTGATTTTGCCACTACTACTGCGGCAAATGGCAAGCTGGAGATATTACAACGTAAAAATGAAGACACTCCAGTGGGTTGGGTGCAAGATCAAGATGGCAATACCAGCACCGATGCCAATATCTTAAAAAAGAAAGGAGCATTGCTGCCTTTGGGAAGTGATCGGGAGCATGGAAGTCACAAAGGCTATGCGTTGGGAAGTATTGTAGATATTTTTTCGGCTGTTTTAAGTGGAGCATCTTATGGGCCTTGGGCACCGCCATTCCCAGCTTATATACCCATGCCCGAAAATATGCCAGGTAAAGGGCTTGGTCACTTTTTTGGTGCGTTAAGAATAGATGCATTTAGACCAGCAAGCGATTTTAAACAGCATATGGATCAATGGATCAACCGATTCAGGAATGCTACACCAGCTGCGGGATATGAAAAAGTGTTGATACCCGGTGATCCAGAAAGGGAAATGGAATTGATCAGAATGCAGTTGGGCATTCCCTTGGTAGATGCTGTGGTAAATGATTTACAAGAAACAGGAGCTATTTTCAATATCCATTTGTAATTGTGTATTACAGAGCAGTACATTTGCAATTATTTTTAATCATTTTAAAATTGGGGGAGGGGTTCGTATGAAAGTAATGAAATTCGGGGGTACCAGTGTAGGTAAGCCAGAACGCATGAGAGAAGTGGCACAGCTAATAACAAAAGACAATACAAGAAAAATTGTTGTGTTGAGTGCTTTAAGTGGAACAACCAATGCATTGGTATCAATCAGTAATTATTTATCGCAAGGAGATCGTGGTGCTGCCAAGCTAACCATTGAACAATTACAAACACATTATCATCTATTTATAGAAACGCTTTTTACCGAGGCTGAAAGTAAAGCTAAGGCTGTTCAGGTAATTGCAGAGCATTTTGAATTTTTACATATTATTCTGCGCATTTCTTTTAGTGAGGCATTAAATAAAGATATATTGGCACAGGGTGAATTAATGAGTACCAAACTCTTTTCTGTCTATCTGGAAGAGGCAGGCGTGAACCACGAATTATTACCTGCGCTAGAATTCATGACGATTGACGCAAATGAAGAACCACAACTGGGATCTATTAAAGTGAAGTTGGCGCAGTTGCTGAAAAAACATGCGGATAAAAATATATTGGTTACCCAAGGATATATCTGTAGAAATGCTAGGGGCGAGGTGGACAATTTAAAAAGAGGAGGAAGTGATTACACCGCTTCACTGATTGCTGCCGCATGCAATGCAACGGTATGTGAAATTTGGACGGATATTGATGGCATGCACAACAACGATCCACGCATTGTACCCAAAACATTGGCTATTGAGCAACTGAGTTTTGATGAAGCTGCTGAGTTGGCTTATTTTGGTGCTAAAATTTTACATCCTACTTGTATTTGGCCCGCTCAGCAAGAGAATGTACCCGTACGTTTATTGAACACTATGCAACCCGATGCATTGGGAACCGTAATTACCAAAGAAGCAGGAAGTGTTGGCGTAAAAGCGGTAGCCGCAAAAGATGGTATTCTTGCCATTAAAATCAAGAGTAGCAGAATGCTGCTCGCTTATGGATTTCTGAGAAAAGTATTTGAAGTATTTGAAAAATATAAAACTTCAATTGATATGATTACCACTTCGGAAGTGGCGGTTTCTGTAACCATTGACAGCGATCAATTCCTATCACAAATTGTAAAAGAATTGGAGCCATTTGGTTCGGTAGATATTGAAAAAGAGCAGACCATTGTATCTATTGTAGGCAATGAAATTGCACAGACCGATCAGGTATTACAAAAATTATTTGAGTCGTTGAAAGAAGTGCCAGTAACCATGGTAAGTTATGGTGGAAGTGCCCATAATATTTCTTTGTTGGTGCCAGGAACTTACAAAATAAAAACATTGCAGTTGTTAAATAGTGGACTATTTGGGTTATAAATTTATGAGATTACTATTGTTGATATTGGGGTGTTTATTTTTTGGAGGACTCACTGCCCAGAAAAAACTTTCAGGTAAGATACTGATAGCAGGTACGAATATACCAGTGCCTTCTGCAAGTATTTTTTTAAGCAATACTTCTGTAGGTACGGTGTCGAAGGAAGATGGTAGTTTTTCTATTGAAAATTTTCCAGAGGGCAGGTATGATTTGGTAGTAACAATGCTGGGTTATTCAACATATATTGTTGAAATAAATGCGGTGCGACTTCCTGATTTTTTAACCGTTCAATTACAGCCCAAGGCGAAAGAATTACAAGAGGTGATTGTAGAGGGGTACGAAAAAAATGGCTGGAAAAAATGGGGTGATTTTTTCATGCAATCTCTGATAGGTAAAACGCCCAATGCCCAGCAATGCATCCTGCTGAATAAAGAAGTGGTGCGGTTTAGGTTTAGCAAAAAGTTGAATAGATTAACTGCTATTTCCGATGAGCCACTGTTAATACGAAATAAAGCACTAGGGTATGAGCTAAAATACGATCTTACTGCATTTGAATATAATTTCAACACCCAAATTTTTTACTATCAAGGGTTCCCGTTATTTACAGAGATCGAATCCAGTTCTAAAAGAAGGAATAAAAATTGGGAGAGAAATAGGCAAGAAACGTTTCAAGGATCGCTGCTGCATTTTATGCGAAGTCTTTATCGCAATCAATTGGTACAAGATGGATTTGAGTTGCGAAAAATTATTCGAAAAAAAGAGCCTAATACCAGAATAATATTAAATGGTGTGCATCCATTAACGGATGTAAATATGTTGGTGAATATTCCCTTAACAGGAGATAGTATTGCATTTGCAATAGATAGTGTAACTGCTGGCTTACAATTTTCCGATTACTTACAAGTGGTGTATCTACATAAAAAAATGCCAGAGCAGTATAGGCTTCAAACCAGAGGGGTATCCGCAGATCAGCCAATTACGGCAGAATTGCATATGCCGAATGCGACAAAAGTAATAGCGGTATTGGCCAATGGAAGTTTTTTTATGGGAAGAGACTTACTTGCAATGGCGTATTGGGCATGGTCAGAAAAACTATCAAATTTATTGCCGCTTGATTATAAAAGTAGTACCCCGAAAATGTAGTGGGTGATTACTTGGGTGGTAAAACTGCCGATTATTATTCCATCTGCCAGCCTTGCGAAAAGCCTTTTGTTAGCGTTTTGGTGCTGATATGTTTTGCCATTTCAATTAAATTTGTATAAAGTGTTCATATTGGGTAAAATAATCAAGTCCCAAAACTAATATCATTGAGCTTATAATATATACTTTCTGCATTATAGCTGACCAACCCAAATATCCAAAACTAAAAACAAAAAAGAAACAGTAATAAGTCAACATGCAAATAATACAACAGATTTTAAATAAATGAAGTTTCGACTTTAGGATAAATATAGTAACGATAAATAATCCAATCAAAGTTAAAATAATGGATATTGTTCCTATGTCATGCAGAGGTGTTGCGATTAAGAAAATTAATATTATGTTGAAAATGCCTATGATTTTTAAAATAGTTGCCCATTTTTTAGATGGGATTTTTTTTGCCATATTCATAAAAAAAATCCCATAACCAATTGAGTGGAATGCCATTCCAATAATTGCCCAAATTCTACCAGCATTTTCTGAACCATTTATTGCTTTTGGTGCAAACAAATTACTCAGGAAATTTGTTGACCAATCAAATCCAATAGAATTTTTGTCTAGCATTGATCCGCCCGGGTATCCTTGTGAAGCTAGTATTATTAAGAATACTGAAGTAACCAAGCAAATCAAAACCGAATACTTCTTAATCATTTATTAAATAGGTTGGTGAAAAAATAATTATTTACAGTTGTAGCTCTGCGCACCCAACGAAGTTTTAGTTATTGTAGGCTGTAGTTTTTTGTCACTATTTAGTTCTTGGAATTATGTAAGATACTTTGAAATCAAAAGCTGGGTAAATTGTTCCGAAACTGTAGTCTATGTCCTGTGCATATCCTAAGCCTAGGTGGGAATTTAAAGTCCAATTATTTCCAATTGCCCTTTGGATGCCCCAATGAATATTTGTCAAAATACTATTCCGTGTCAAATCCGATTGTCTGTCATTAGGCGTTACATATTTCAAGCGTAATCCAAAGTAATTGCCTGAATTGAAAAGAGTACTTTTTCCTTTAATACTACTAGAAGTTCTGTTGTAAAAATACTTGGGTGTCACTGAAAAATAAAATGCAGGCTTTCTAAGCTCTAGTTTGTAATTTAAGTGTCCTTCTGCTATATCATACCCTCCACCTACACCTGCAGATAAATCAATAGTCAACTTGTTTGAAAATCTAGGCTCATATGTGAGTCCTATTCCTTGTAGTCCAAAATCAATTTTTGTAAAACTTGTTAGCTTTTTGTCGAAGCTATTTGTTTGTCCCAACGAAAGCATTGAAAATCCTAAAAGGAATGTCATCGAAATAATTCTAATCATAAAGTATATGTGGTTTTTGAAATATCAGGGTTTAGCATTGCCACTAACTCTTATAAAATATCCGATACCCCCTTTAAAAAAATCTTGATTGCACAGGGCTATCAAGGGGGTGGCGGTAATGATTTTGTGTTGACCGATTCGTTTTAGCAGGCTATGGTATAAATCATAGGTTGCTTATTTGGTTTACTGTAAACTTTGGGGGCTAAATATTTGAGTTCGGTTCGCTTTTTCATTGATTTGGTTCTGTTATTTTTATAAATATAGTTTTTATTTTAGTTGGTTATACTTCCATCAGCCAATTTTTTCACAGGCGAACATACCATTCCCCTTCTACCCAATGCAGTTTTGTTTTGCAACACTTTTTATTCCCATTTTGGTACTACTCATCTATCCATCCATTATCATTGGCGGCTTATAGCTTAAGCATACCAATTCCAAGCTTGGTTGATTGCAGTGGGCATTGGTTGTATTCAATACTTAACCGCTTTTATTCTGCTATTGGTAATGGCTACTTTATGGGTGTGTTGTTGTACCTAATCCGCTGCTGATAAAAATGATAAAAGTAAAATCCTATCCTACTCTTTCGTTGGTAAGTAACAAGTTACAAAACGACAAGCCCATAATAAATAATCACCCCAATATTTTACCGGTTTCGTTCAATATTAGACTTCATTGTAGGTGCTGCTCACCCAACGAAGTCTTAGTTAATAGCTGCAGCCTTTCATTATTGAAGTATGAAGCTGTCTCCATTATACCTAAATCCTACAATACCAAAATTCTTTGCTATAACTACTGAGTCCATTATTGGATTAGCTAACGAAGATTTAAGTAAAATCACTTCTGAATAAACACTTGATCTCAGTCTAAAGTTAGTCAAGTTAGTTGCGGTTCCATTAAATACTGATTTTGTTAAAATGTTACAACCATTAACTTCATTACTTCTGTCGGTTATACATTGAATGCATAAATTATTTGGTGGATGGATTGCAAATGCTATAAAGTCTTTACCCAAAGTGTCTAACGACAACCTGCCAAAGATTGATTCATATTTATATGGTTTGCCAGTGCAAGAAGTTTGAGTTTCAATAGTGTCGACAACCAATAATTTAAACATTTTAGCAAGCCGATTTGAATTAATAAATATCAATTGTGTTTTACCTTTTAATGGCAACCATTGTCTTGAGTTGTCAATTAAAGTATCAGGAATATCAACACATTTATTACACTGAAATGAAGTATTGAAAATCAAAATAGCAATCATTATAAAAATCAACTGATTTCTCATATTTATCTTTTTATAAAGCTAGTCAAGTAATATTAAATATCGTTACTCCTTTTTCAAAATTAAGAAGGGTGTGTCTAAGTAAGGTTGCGGCTTACTCGTAAAAATACGGCAGTACCCAATAATCAGCAAAAATAGCCCCCATTGTTTACCATCACCCTTCCGTTATACATTTTGTATTGTTGCCTTCCTAGCCTTTTTTTGCCCCTAAAATGAGTCGTTTTTTTGAAGGGCTAAATGTTTTATGCAACTTTCATTGAACTACTATTGAGGATGTATTGAGGATGTATTGGACTTACCATGAGGATACCATAGGGATTGACTATGTTTTAACGGGGTAAATGCAGGTGAAATGGAGTAAATGGGGACTGAATTCCGATTTTTACGGTCTTCCCGCCTTATATCCTCTCAAAAATTCTGCTATCGACATTCGCTTTTTTCCCGCTATTTGCAATTCTGTTATATGCAAGTATCCGTCTGCACAGGCATATTTTAAAAATGTTTTTCCATCAGTGATTACCGTACCTATTAACTCCTTATGTTCTGCTGGCTCTGGCTTACTGCCATAAACTTTTAATATTTTTCCTTCCAATTGCGTTAACGCTCCTGGAAAAGTAGAAAGCCCGCGTACCCTATTGTACAATGCCTTTACCCCACTATTCCAATTCAACTCACAATCTTTCGTAAATATTTTTGGTGCCTGCTTATTCTCTTCACTTATTATTTGTGGAATGGATTGTAGCGTTCCATTTTCCAATGCCTTCACCGTTTTTACCAATAGCACTGCTCCAATCAATTTCATGCTATCATGCACTTCTGTTGCTGTTTCATTTTCTGCAATTGGCATTGATTGCTGCATCAGTATATCGCCCGTATCAATGGCTTGCTTTAACTTAAAAGTGGTTACTCCTGTTATATGTTCTCCATTTATTACCGCCCAGTTTATGGGCGCCGCTCCTCGGTAATTGGGTAGGAGCGACCCATGCACATTAATAGTGCCATATTGGGGCATACTCCAGACTATTTCTGGTAACATCCTAAACGCTACCACCACCTGTATATTGGCGTGCAGATTTGCCAATGCTGTTAGAAAGTCTGGGTCTTTTAATTTCACCGGCTGTAATACGGTTATTCCCTTTTCGACTGCATATTTTTTCACAGCACTCTCCGTAATTTTCATGCCCCTTCCGGCTGGTTTATCTGGTGCTGTTACCACACCCACCACTTTGTAACCCGCATGCACCAATGCATCTAGCGACGCCACCGCAAATTCTGGCGTGCCCATAAATACTATTCTAAGTGTAGATACCATAGATTGATTCATCGGTGCAAAGTTAATGGTTCACTGGGGTGTTGTACTATTCAAAATCTTCGTAGAGCAAATATTTCTTTCTGATTTTTTTAAACGCATTTAATCCTAGTTGCCAACTACGCCTGATTGCTGCTTCAGTTTTTCCCGCTTTTAATTGCTGCATCAACACATCATTCCCCGCCAGTTTATTAAAGAAATAATCTTTGCTTTCCCCGCTTTTAGGACGAATAAAAAAACTGTCTTTCTGCGGATACAATCGATACGCTTCTATCAAATATTTCAACTGTATCTGATGGTTCAAATTTTGTAATACTAATTCCGCTGTTCCATGCAAATTCCATCCATAACACAATTTATTTTTTAGCTTTGGCTCCTTGGCTCCATCCCTTGATAGGGGCGTAAAAGCAAACATTGAATTGGGTAATGCGGGATGTCCGAAAATAGAAAATGGATGATCCGTTCCTCTGCCTTCGCTGAATATAGTCCCTTCAAAATAACAAGTACTTGCATAGCAATACACTGCTGCCATATCGGGTAGGTTAGGGGATGGTTTGATGGGTAATTCGTATTTACTTTTATGATTGTAATTGGCGCATTTTATTACCTGTAACTGAAAGGCAGTGTCTACTGAATGATTGGCTTTCTCATTCAACCATTTTTCACCAGCTATCATCATGGCGTATTCTCCCATCGTCATCCCATAAACCACGGGTATGGGTTGCATGCCTACAAAACTTTTATAAGCAGTATCCAGTATTGGCCCATCTATATAAAATCCATTGGGATTGGGACGGTCCAAAATGATCAACGCCTTCTTATTCTCAATTGCCGCCTCCATATATTCCTGTAACGATGAAATAAATGTATAAAAGCGAACGCCCACATCTTGAATGTCAAAAAGCATGATGTCTACATCCACCAAATCTTCTGCCGATGGCCTTCTTTTTTTGCCATACAATGAAATCACCGTTATACCTGTGGCTGAATCCTTGTAATTGTCAATTTTTTCTCCCGCATCTGCCTTTCCCCTAAATCCATGCTCTGGCCCAAACGCTTTGGTAATATTTACTCCCAATTTCTGCAATGTATCTACCAAATGTGTACCCCCAATAGTAGCGGTATGATTGGCGAAAATAGCCACCCGCTTGCCTTTGAGTAGGGGTATATAAATATCGGTACGGTAGGCTGCGGGTATAATAGGTAATTGGGCGGATGCTGTTGCTGCCACCACTATCAAACTCAGTAACAATAAATATTTTTTCATATCCTAAAATTTGGCATGGAAAGTTAACCAAAAATACTTCGCCAAATTGCCGAAGGATTGTACTTTTGTCGCCTTGGTCATTCATTCAGTTGGCCGTAAATAAATAATCATGCAAGTAGCAAAAAAAGGTGATAAGATAAAAGTACATTATCACGGTAAGTTAACCAATGGAAATACATTCGATTCCTCTGAAGGTAGAGAACCATTGGATTTTGAAATAGGTGGTGGAATGGTAATTGCCGGCTTTGATGAAGGCGTTACTGGAATGACTATCGGTGAGAAAAAAACCGTTCATATTCCTGCTGATCAAGCCTATGGCCCCAAACAAGAAGAAATGATTATGGAGTTTCCCAAGACCCAATTCCCTGCCGATATGGTACCAGAAATTGGCATGCAACTCAATATGAGCAATGGTTCGGGACAAAATTTTCCAGTTGTTATTGTTGAAATTAAAGAAGAAGTAGTGGTGTTGGATGCCAATCACCCCTTGGCTGGCGAAGATTTGATTTTCGACCTTGAATTAGTCGCTATTGATGGACCGAAGTCGTTGATTATTGCGCCTTAGAATGATATGGATCTTGAACGATGGACGATCCGAAGAATGACGAATTTAAAAAGGGTTGACGGTATAAATTCCCGTCAACCCTTTTTGCAATACAATGCATTCTTTTTATGCTGCTGATTTGCGATTTAGCCACCAGCCCAGCCATACTCCCGTTAATCCCCACATAACAATAAAGTCAATCAAATAAGCCCTTATATCGAATATTGGATACCAGATATGACCCGTGTACGGCCCATTCAAGTACACAAAAATTCCCATAGCTATACTCACCGTAAAACTAGTTCCAAAACTATTTTTTGAAAACTTGCCAAGTAGCCAACAGAGTATCCAAACCAATGCAATATCTACCGCCAATGAACGCGCCATATTCAACCCCATATTATATTCCAGTGCTTCGTGGTATTGAATACTTGCCCATGGCTTGCCCACATTTGTTAGGGCTAATTTTTCCATTTCCTCAAATGATGTGCCTACTGGCGCACCCGGAATATAATAGCCTCCTTGCTTACCCAGACTTGACCCCAAATAGCTCATAATGCTATCCTGCTTTGGCGTATACTGTTGTGCAGCCGAATGAAGGTTTATTGCAGTCCACGAAAGAAACTGCCACATAAATAAAATGATGCCACCCACCAGTGCTCCGATGATTGATTTTTTCATTGTTGAAGGTTTTAGTTGCTACAATGTATTAAATTCAAACCATAATTTCCATCCATTCCTCAACAATATTATCTTGTGCAAAATTTTCTGATGGAGCCATTTGCCTTTTCCGTAGCGGAGCGTTTGATGCGCTATGTTCAAATTGATACCCAAAGCAACCCCAAAAGCAATACCCATCCTTCTTCTGATAAACAGAAAAATCTATCCGCTTTATTGGCTGGTGAACTCCTGCAAATGGGAGCCGCCGATGTAGTTGCTAACGATTTTGGATATGTTTATGCCACCATCCCCGCTACTACCCATAAAAATATTCCAGTAATTTGCTTTTGCAGTCACCTCGATACCGCCCCAGATTGCAGTGGCACCAACGTTAAACCCATTTTACATTCGCAATATAATGGCAAGGATATTGTTTTGCCAGACGACCCTGCACAGGTAATAAACGCGACTGCCCATCCTTATCTAGCCCAAAAAATAGGGGCTGATATTATTACCGCGAGTGGACTCACCCTGCTCGGTGCAGATGATAAAGCAGGTGTTTCCATTCTCATGAATTTTGCCCAATACCTACTCACCAATACCCATATTCAACACGGAAAAATACGCTTACTATTTACCCCTGATGAAGAAGTGGGTAGGGGGACTGACAAGGTTGACCTTAACCTGCTCGGTGCCCATTTTGCCTATACCCTTGATGGTGGTGAGCTGGGTAGTTTTGAAGACGAGACTTTTAGTGCCAATGGTTTCACCATTCATATTGATGGCGTTATTGCTCATCCTGGCTATGCAAAAGGCAAAATGATAAATGCCATGAAAATTGCTGGTGAAATTTTAGCAGCCCTTCCTAAAAATGAACTAACACCTGAAATAACTGAGAAAAGACAAGGTTTTGTACACCCCGTTCACATTGAAGGTGGGGCAGAAAAAACAAGTATTGAATTTATTATCCGCGATTTTAATACCAGCCAGTTGGCCGTTTATGAGCAGGTGCTTAAAACTATTACTGCTGCTATCCTAGCGCATTATCCTGGTGCATCTGCCCATTATGAAACCGTAGAACAATACCGAAATATGAAGGAAGTATTGCAAGATTTTCCTTTTGTAAGCAACTATGCCGAACAAGCGTATCTGCGTTGCGGCCTGCCCTTTATTAAAGAACCCATTAGAGGTGGTACCGATGGGAGCCGCCTCAGCTTTATGGGATTGCCCTGCCCCAATATTTTTACGGGCATGCAAGCCATTCACAGCAAGCAAGAATGGATAGCAGTAAGCGATATGCAAAAAGCAGTTGAAGTATTGGTAGCTTTGGTTCAGGTGTGGGAAGAAAACTACACCGCATAATTGCATTTGTAATACCTTTAATTAAAATCAATCATATGAATTTTTTAATCAACTACTGGTGGATCTTACCCGTCATCATTTTTTTCTTTTCCGGGCTCGTTACCGTTAAACAAGGTACAGTTGCTGTGATTACCCTTTTTGGTAAATACCGTAGAATTTTAATGCCTGGCTTAAGCTTTAAAATTCCCATTATTGAACAAGTTTATAAAACCGTAAGTATTCAAAATCGTTCGGTTGAGTTGGAGTTTCAGGCCGTTACGGTTGACCAAGCCAATGTGTATTTTAAAAGTATGTTGCTCTATTCTGTAATTAATCAAGCAGAGGAAACCATTAAGAATGTTGCCTTTAAATTTATTACCGAAAAAGATTTAATGCAAGCTTTAATTAGAACCGTTGAAGGGTCTATTCGTGCTTTTGTTGCTACCAAGCGCCAAGCAGAAATTTTATTGTTGCGCAGGGAAATTGTTGAAGATGTTAAAAAACAAATTGATGTTTCTCTGGAAGAATGGGGCTACCATTTACAAGACCTGCAAATTAATGATATTACTTTCGACCAACAGATTATGGAAAGTATGAGTAGGGTGGTGGCCAGTAATAATTTAAAAGCCGCAGCCGAAAATGAAGGTCAAGCGCTGCTAATTACCAAGACCAAAGGCGCTGAAGCCGAAGGTAATGCCATTAAAATTGCTGCTGAAGCAGAGCGCGAAGCTGCTCGTTTGCGTGGTCAAGGTGTGGCTCTTTTTAGAGCAGAAGTAGCCAAAGGTATGAGTCAAGCTGCTGAAGAAATGAAACAGGCCAACTTAGATACCAATGTAATTTTATTTAGTATGTGGACGGAAGCCATTAAAAACTTTGCAGAAGTAGGCAAGGGGAATGTGATTTTCTTAGATGGTAGTCCCGAAGGTATGCAAGATAATATGCGTCAAATCATGGCCATGATGAAGATGAAAGAAGCGGATAGAAAATAGTAGCCATGTGCAAAAACTTTCTTAAATAATGAATGGGATGCTTATTTATTCAATCGTGCATCGTTCATTTGCAATAGCTTTTACCTTCAACCCTAAATAAGCTCCATGTTTTATCTCTTACAATCAGATACATTACAAAAAGCAGTCACCAATGCCACGGTTGCAGTAGAGAAAATTTCTTTGTGGACCTTACTCGAAAAAGGTGGGTGGATTATGTACCCGCTTTATCTTTTACTTGTTGCCGCCATCTATGTTTTTACAGAGCGGTTTATTGCCATTCAAAAAGCTGCTCGTATTGAGCCCAACTTTATGGTATTAATCCGTGATCATATTTTATCGGGTAATATTCTGGCCGCAAAAAGCCTTGCTAAAAATACCGATCACCCAGTGGCTAAAATGATTGATAAAGGAATTCAGCGCATTGGTAAACCCATTGATGCTATTGAAAAAAGTATGGAGAATATTGGCAAACTAGAAATGTATAAAATGGAACGTAATCTTTCTATTCTATCTTTAATTTCTGGTATCGCTCCCATGTTTGGTTTTTTGGGAACTATTATTGGTATGGTGCAATTGTTTTATGGAATTGCTTCCACAGGTGAGTACACTTTAAATACCATTGCTGGCGGTATCTATACCAAAATGATTACCTCCGCAACGGGACTAATTATTGGATTGATTGCCTATATGGGCCATAATTTTTTGAGTACACAGATTGATAAAACGGCTAATAAAATGGAAGCTGCAAGTGCTGACTTCATGGATATTTTACAAGAGCCTACTCGATAATTTTTTCACAACGCCCTCTTAATATGAATATTCGCAAACGATTCAGATCTCATCCCGAAGTGCATACTGGCGCGCTGAATGATATTCTATTTATTCTTTTATTGTTTTTTCTGATTGTATCAACCCTAGCCAATCCCAATGTGATTAAGGTTTCTAACCCCAAAGCAAAAGCCGATACCAAGCGTAAACAGACCGTAGTGATTACGGTGGACAAAGAACAACAACTCTATATTGGTTCTAATAAAATTGCATTTCAAGATTTGGAAAAAAGATTGGGCGAATACCTTGCCAAAGAAACTGATAAACCCTCTGTTGTTATTAATGGCGATAGTACGGCTCATTTGGGCACTGCCATTAAAGTGATGCAGGTGATAAAAAAGTTGGGCGCTACGCCTGTGATGGCGGTGGACAATAGTGGGTTGAAATAATTATTTTTTTACTGCCCTTACCATCCGATCCTTTCCTTGTAAATCTTTTCTGCATTCTACTTTATACCCATTATCAAATAGATTCGTTACTTCAGTAGCTAGCGCCTCATTAATCTCCAAATAAATACTTCCATTCTTTGCCAAATGCTGCTGCGCAAATGCATGAATTTTTCTATAAAAAATAAGCGGATCATGGTCGGGCACAAATAAAGCCAAATGTGGCTCAAAGCCCACTACATTCTGGTGCATTGTTTCTTTTTCTTGTAACCGAATATAAGGCGGGTTGCTCACTATCATATCATAGTGGCCTAGTTGCATCCAATTGGTTTCGTCTAAAAAATCAAGCTGCATAAAATCAATCCTCGCTTCCAATGCCAAAGCGTTGTTGTGGGCTGTTGCCAATGCGGTTGCACTTATATCAATGGCCGTGAGTTGTGCATCGGCCTGTTTTAGTTTTAAGCTAATCGGGATGCATCCAGTACCCGTGCCTATTTCTAAAATGCGAGGCCGCTGCTGCGTTAGATCTGTCAACACCCAATTTACTAGTTCTTCTGTTTCTGGTCGCGGTATTAAGGTGCTGCTATTCACCGCAAATGGCATTCCCATAAACCAGGCTTTCTCAATAATATACTGAATGGGTTCGCCTGTTGTGAGTCGCTCTATGGCAGCGTTGATGCTGATCTGCTGATCTGGAGTTAAAGTGGTATCCCTATTCATCAATTGATTGGTTCTACTCCATCCAGTAATCCACTCAATTAATAGTATAGCTATATTGGCTGATTCGCGTTCATCATACAAGCAAAGCGTTGCGCTAATAATATTCTTTTTGGCCGTGGTGATGGTCATGCTGCAATGTAGCCATCATTTGTTTATTTTTGTGTATTCTCATGTTAGATCTCCACGAACAGTATATAAGCCGTTGTATTGAACTTGCACAAAAAGGTGCGGGTAAAGTGGCTCCCAATCCAATGGTAGGGGCGATATTGGTGCATGAAAATAAAATAATTGGGGAGGGATACCACCAGCAATATGGAGCTGCTCACGCGGAAGTAAATTGCATCAACCATGTTAACGAAAAGGATCACAGTTTAATTCAGGAATCAACCCTTTATATCAGCCTTGAACCCTGTGCTCATTTTGGAAAAACGCCGCCTTGCAGCGATTTAATCATTCACCATAAAATTAAAAAAGTAGTGGTAGGATGTAGAGATCCTTTTATATCAGTAAATGGCAAAGGCATTGAAAAATTGAACAATGCAGGTGTTACGGTGATTGAAAATATATTGTGCAACGAATGCATTGCACTGAACAAACGGTTTTTTACTTTTCACCAACAACAAAGGCCTTATATTATTTTAAAGTGGGCGCAAACATCAAATGGATTTATTGGAAATGAATCTGCCCATCGTTTGCATATCAGTAGCCACCAAACCAATTGCATGGTACACCAATGGCGAAGCGAGGAAGCCGCTATTTTAATTGGCACCAATACTGCTTTAAAAGACAATCCACAGCTAACCAATCGTTTGTACAAAGGCAATAGTCCCTTGCGTTTATTGCTAGATTTGCAATTGAGGTTACCAAAAGAGTTGATATTATTTAATGATATGCTTCCCTTGGTGGTATTTAATTTTAAGAAAGAAAACTTAGAGGGAGTGGTTCAATACAAAAAATTGAGCCCCGAAAAACCCTTGCTGCCACAGATTATGGCTATCGCTCATCAAATGAATATTCAAAGTATATTGGTAGAAGGTGGTGCAAAATTATTACAATCTTTTGTAGATGAAGGGTTGTGGGATGAAGCTAGGGTAATTACCAATAACCAGTTGAAAATTGAAACAGGAATTTCCGCACCACTTTTGAAAAATGCAATAGAAGCGGAACGCTTTTGGGTGTTTACTGACCGTGTTATTTATTACCACAAAATTAAAAGTTAAGGGTCTCTTATTATTCATCATTGCTTATTCACCATCATGTTTTACCTTCTTGGCAGCATTATTCTTACCAGTTATTTATTGCTTTCTTTTAAAGTAATTCAAAAATTCAATGTGCCTGTATTCCCGGCCATTGTGTTCAATTATTTTACCTGTGTTATTACTGGCTCAATCGTTAACGGTGCGTTTCCCATTCGTGCATCTGCATTGGGAACGCCTTGGTTTAAGTGGTCTTGTATCATGGGGGTTTTATTTATCATACTGTTTAATTTAATTGGGGTGACTGCACAAAAAATTGGAGTAGCAGTTGCCTCTGTAGCCAATAAATTATCGCTTATTATTCCTGTTGTATTATCGGTGTATCTCTATAATGAGTCGGTTGTAGGTTGGGAATTGGTGGGCATTGTATTCGCTCTTGCTTCGGTGATGCTTACCTGTATGCCTTCACGCACAGCAGCAGCAAGTGCTGGGCGAGTATCATTAACCATGAAACTGGGTTTGCCATTCCTGCTTTTTTTGGGGAGTGGTTTGCTAGATGCATTGATTAATCACGTACAACAAAAATATGTGACTGCGGCAACTAATAATTCATTTTTAATCAGCGGATTTTTTGCTGCGGGATTAATTGGTGGGATTGTATTGTGCATATTATACTTGCAAAAAAAATGGGTATTTGAAATGCGGCAGCTCATTGCTGGAATATGCATTGGCGTACCTAATTATTTTTCTATTTGGTGTTTGGTAAACTATTTACAAGCAAGTCCCTTAGAAACCAGTGCCAGTATTCCAGTGAATAATTTAGGGATCGTACTTTTTAGTACACTGGGTGCGGTCATCTTCTTCAAAGAGAAGTTGACTAAAATAAATGTATTGGGCGTCTTATTATCTGTTGTGGCTATTTATTTAATAGCGTTTGGCAATACTTTGTAGTGGCTATGCTTTTCCCGTAAGTTGGTAGGCAATGATGCCGATCATTTCTTTGAATAAATGCTTCCACTCGTCAAGCAATTTTATATCAGGAATAATGATATCGTCTAATTCAAATTTTGAATCAATCACTTTATAATCACAGGGGTAGCCTATAAAATCATTAAAACCAGCTTTTTTAAATACTCGGATACTTCTGGGCATATGGGTAGAAGAAGTGATGATGATATAAGGAGGTTTTAGCAGGAGAGAGTCGAGTAATGCTTTTGAAAAAACGGCATTTTCATGTGTATTTCTGGCGCGTTCTTCTACAATAATATCTTCTTGTTTAACCCCATTTCGCAATAATTCTTTTAATAAAAAATGGGCTTCGGCTGGCTCGTCGTGAATCAGGCTGCCTGTACCGCCGCTGATTAATATTTTTTTAATTACACCACTATGGTATAAGTTGGTGGTTTGTATAAACCGATCGGATGTATTGCCAAAATAGCCAGTATCAAAACGATCGAACATGCTCATCCCACCCAGTAAAATTCCTGCGCTAAAAGTCTTCCCCACTGGTATCTGTGTTACTGGCGGCTGCCACCATTTTACCACGGAGCGGTTTAAATAAGGGTTGGTGAAAACAATTAATACAACCAGTATGGCGATTTTTATTTTCTTTCTTTGACTTTCTTGCTTCAATAAAAAATAAGCAATCAACAGCAGTAGTATCCAATGAAATGGAGCCAATAAAAAAAATAAAATCTTAGAGAGAATAAAAAACATAGTTATTTATTAAAATTACTACTTACTACCGATGCTTTACTACCCGGGGTATAAATATAAAAACCTTCACCAGATTTAACACCCATTTTTCCTGCTGTCACCATATTTACCAATAGGGGGCAAGGGGCATATTTTGGGTTGCCATAACCATTGTAAAGTACCTGCATAATACTTAGGCAAATATCTAGTCCAATAAAATCGGCCAGTTGCAGTGGCCCCATTGGATGCCCCATTCCCAGTTTCATAATGGTGTCAATAGATTCAATATCAGCAATGCCTTCATAGAGACTATAAATGGCTTCATTAATCATCGGCATCAATACTTTGTTGGCAATAAAACCGGGATAATCGTTTACAACAGAAGGTGTCTTACCCAGTTGTTTACTCAATTCTACAATGGTATTGGTTGTATCGGTAGTGGTGGCATAACCGTTGATTACTTCTACCAGTTTCATTACCGGTACGGGATTCATAAAGTGCATGCCAATTACTTTATCTGGCCGCTTGGTGGCAGCGGCTATTTTAGTAATAGAAATAGAAGAAGTATTGGTAGCAAGAATAGCAGCAAGTGGTGCTGCTTCATCTATCTGTCGAAATATTTTTAGCTTTAGTTCACTATTTTCTGTGGCAGCTTCTACTACTAAATCTGCTGTGGCAACACCATTCGCAATATTATTTACGGCAGTTATATTTTGCAGTGTTTGGGTTTTGATGGCTTCTGTAATACTGCCCTTACTTACTTGACGATCTAGGTTTTTAGTGATGGTTTGAATGGCATTTTCCAGTTGTTGGTCTTGCACATCAACTAGGGTTACGGCAAAGCCAAATTGAGCAAATACATGTGCAATACCATTTCCCATGGTTCCAGCACCAATAACAGCAACTTTTTGTATCAACATAAGTAGTTATTTTTTTCGCTTAAAGTCGCCCCGCTTCCAGGATTGTATAAAATCGGCCCAGGCAGCAGGATTAAGAATATTCATAGGCGGTAATTGTCCCGCATGATAATATTTATTGCTTTGCTGTTTCAACTGAAAATTCACCGCTTCTCTACCATCAGCAGGAAGGCTATTCATTAAAATTCTGCGGGTAGCTTCATCGGTATTTTTTCGGGCTATTTCATAAGCATCATCGGGGAGACGATTGTTTAGGAAGTCGCGTTCAAACTGTTCCTTCGTTGGCCTCGGTCTTAAAATGGTAGCGGGTAAATAGGTGGTATCGTTTACCAGTAGCTGGATAACACTGTATTGGTTATCGGCTAAATTAGCGGGTATTAAGATGGTGCTGTTTTTAAAGCCAATGCTGGAGAACGTAATTCTATCGCCTTTCATTACAACAATAGAGAAAACCCCATCATAGGTGGTGATGGTTCCCCTGCTTTTTCCTTCTACAATAACGGAGGCAGAGGGAATGCCTTGGAGGCTATCAGCGGTCATCACTACTCCGTACAATTGTACAATAGAGTCCCTATCAGGATTGCCTTGCTGTTGAGCCTGCAGTTTTGCACACAAAATCAAGCTGGTGATGAGTAATAAAGAAAGGGTTGGTTTTAAGTTCATGCTTGCTACAACTAAATATCTTAGGCAAAAGTAATGTTTTACCAGCTTCTTGGTTAAACTCCGTAAATCACAACAAAGTAAAGTGCTGTATTGTTAACTTTGCGACTTATCTGTTATTTTAACAAAAACTTACTCAATGACCATCGACGAAATTCTTAAAGCCCTCAGTAATGTACAGGAACCCGATTTGGGTAAGGATCTGGTAACACTCAATATGATAAAGGATATTGCCATTGATGGAGATGCCGTAAGTTTTACTATCGTACTAACTACACCAGCTTGCCCCATGAAAGACATGATGCAGCGTGCCAGTGAAAATGCCATTAAATTGTTGGTGAATAAAAACGCGCAAGTGAAAGTAAACTTCACCGCCAATACCACCAGCACTAGGAAAGACGATCAAAAAGTACTTGGCGGGGTGAAAAATATTATTGCTGTTGTGAGCGGAAAAGGTGGGGTAGGTAAAAGTACCATCTCTGCTAATCTTGCCCTTGCTTTGGCCGAAGGAGGTGCCAGTGTTGGGTTGATGGATGCTGATATATATGGGCCTTCTGTACCCATTATGTTTGGGGTGAGGGGAGAGCGCCCAATGATGAAAGATGTGAATGGCAAGGGTATGATTGTGCCACTGAACAAATACGGTATTAAAGTGATGAGTATAGGATTATTGGTGGATGAAAAAAATGCGGTGGTATGGAGAGGGCCTATGGCCAGCAGTGCCATCCGCCAGTTTGTGACCGATGTTGATTGGGGTGAACTCGATTATTTGGTGATAGATATGCCGCCCGGCACTGGTGATATTCACCTTACGCTGATGCAAACCGTGCCTGTTACGGGTGTGGTAATTGTAACTACACCACAAATTGTTGCATTGGCAGATGCTAAAAAAGGAATCGCCATGTTTGGTCAAGCCCAAATTAGTGTACCCATTATTGGGCTCATAGAAAATATGGCATATTTTACACCAGCAGAATTGCCCAACAACAAATATTATTTGTTTGGAAAAGAAGGTGGGAAGCGACTGGCAGAAGAATACGACCTGCCATTTCTTGGACAGATTCCGCTGGTACAATCTATTCGTGAAGGAGGTGATGAAGGGCTTCCCTCTATGGTTGGGAATGATGAATTAAGCAAACAAGCATTTAGAAATTTTACGGCACAAGCAGTCAGAAATATTGCGGTGCGAAATGCCAATATACCCAAAACCGCTTTAGTAGAAGTGGTACAATAAATTCAGTATGTATAATTTAGCCGATTTTAAAGCCCATGATGCGGCAGAAGTAATTGCTTTTATGAAAGCCCATCCTTTTGTAGTGATTTGCGGAGCAGATGCAAGCGGTAAACCGGTAGCAACACATATACCTGCTTTGGTAAAAGAGCGTGGTGATCAATTGTTTTTGCAGGCGCATATTATGCGCAAACAAAATCATACCATTGCCTTTGAAGAAAATCAACAAGTGTTGGCTATTTTTCATGGCGCACACACTTATATTAGTGCGCAATTGTATGAGCCACAAAATGTAGCCAGTACTTGGAATTATATGGCAGTACACGCAAGTGGGGTGCTTCGTTTTTTAGGCGATGAAGCATTGTATAATTTGCTGGGTGAATTGACCGAACATTTTGAACAGAATCCACATTCTCCTGCATTGATGGGTAAAATGGATGAGCAATATATAAGGGGATTGATGAAAGCTATTGTGGCTTTTGAAATTGAAGTGACGGACCTCCAGCATGTGTTTAAATTAAGCCAGAACAAAGACAAAGCCTTGCAACAAAAAATAGTGCAACACCTCCAAACGGGTGATAATGATGATCAAACAACAGCAGCAGCCATGCAACAACACGCTAATTATGCAAAGAAATAATGGGTGGAATTCAACTTGGTTTGTACTACTAATAGGGATGTTTTTTACGGCTTGTAAAATAAGTCCACAAAACAAATCAACCCGTATGAAAATTCCTGTATTCGATCAGCAAGGTCACCGTGGTTGTCGCGGCCTCATGCCTGAGAATACGCTTGCTGCCATGCTTTATGCGATTGATCTTGGCGTTACTACCTTGGAGATGGACGCCGTGATTACCAAAGACCTACAAGTGATTTTGAGTCACGAAGCTTTTTTTAATCATGAAATAACGACCAAAGAAAACGGTGCCACTGTTTCAGAAGGGGAAGAAAAAAGTCTGAATATTTTTCAGATGGATTATTTAGAAACGCAGCGGTATGATGTGGGTATGAAATTGCATCCCCGATTTCCGCAACAACAAAAAATAGCTGCTACCAAACCATTGCTCAGCAACCTTATTGATGCAGCAGAAAATTATACAAGGGCAAAACGCAAACCACCCATTTATTATAATATTGAAACCAAGACTACACCTGCTACCGATGGTAAATACCACCCTCCACCAGCGGAGTTTGTAGACTTAATTATGGGTATCATAAAAAAGAAAAAAATTCAGGATAGGGTAATCATCCAATCTTTTGATATTCGAACCTTACAGTATTTGCACCAATATTATCCAGCCATTCAAACTGCCTTATTGGTAGAAGATTACGATAAAAAATCGTTCGAAGAACAACTTACTAAATTGGGTTTTGTGCCTACTATTTACAGTCCACATTATACTTTAGTAACCCCCCAATTGATAGCTGCTTGTCGCCAAAAAAGCATACGCATTATACCGTGGACGGTGAATGATCGTACCGCTATTCAACAACTAAAATTACTGGGTGTAGATGGGGTTATCAGCGATTATCCAAATTTATTTTAAAGTGGTAAAACCAGATACAATTTGGTTCCGTATATATTGCTGTAAACAAAAAATAACAACCGCTTAAAATCAAAATTTATGAAAATGATTTCCTTTTTGTTGGTATCAGCTTTTGCTTTTACAACCGCAGTAGCACAAAATGTAGAGAAGACAGTAGAAGTTGGTGGCGCCGCCATGTATCCTTCTAAAAACATTATTCAGAATGCAGTAAATTCAGCCGATCATACCACTTTGGTTGCTGCTGTTAAAGCAGCAGGGTTGGTAGAAACCTTGCAAAGTGCTGGCCCTTTTACCGTATTTGCGCCTACTAATGCAGCATTCGGTAAATTACCCGCTGGAACGGTAGAGACTTTGGTAAAGCCTGAGAATAAAGCTACGCTTACTAAAATCTTGACCTACCATGTTATTGCTGGTAAGTTTGATGCAAAAGCCATTGCACAGTTAATTAAGGAAGGCGGCGGGACTGCAACTTTAAAAACAGTTTCAGGTGGTATTTTAAAAGCCAGCATGAAAGGCAAAAAACTTATTTTGACCGATGAAAAGGGTGGTATGGCAGAAGTTACCATTGCCAATGTTTTTCAGAGTAATGGAGTAATACACGTAATAGATACGGTAGTAATGCCTTCTTAAGCCAACAGTATTAATTTTTTATTGAGCCATCCCGATTATTATTGGGATGGCTTTTTGTTTACATTTGTTGTGTATTGGTAAATAATTATGCAAAAGATTATAATAACCTTAGATGGATTTTCGTCCTGTGGCAAGAGTACTTTGGCCAAAGCCATTGCGCGCCAGTTAAACTATGTATTTATTGATAGTGGTGCTATGTACCGAGCCATTACTTTGTATTTTTTACGGAATCATATTGACTGGAATAATAATGAAGCAGTTCAGCTTGCACTGTCAGCAATACATTTAGATTTCGATTACAATGATAGTACGGGCAGTTGTGATATTTTATTGAATGATGAAAATGTGGAAGCTTTGGTAAGGGATATGCTGGTGAGTGAGCACGTAAGTGAAGTGGCAGCCAACCAGTATATTCGTGAATTTGGCGTGGCGCAACAGCAAAAGATGGGGGAGAAGAAAGGTATTGTAATGGATGGAAGAGATATAGGGACAACCGTTTTTCCCAATGCTGAATTAAAAATATTTGTAACGGCGGATCCAGCAGTGCGGGTAGAAAGAAGGTTTAAAGAAATGTTTGCAAAAAACGCCAATATTACCATTGAAGAAGTGAAAGACAATTTAGAAATGCGCGATTATATCGATAGCAATCGCGAGTTCAGTCCCCTTAGAAAAGCAGACGATGCCATTATATTAGACAATAGCAATCTTACAAGAGAAGAGCAGCTCAGTACTGCCCTTCAATTGGTGAGGGATACACTTTCCGCACAGTAGTTCAAGTGTTGGTTGAAACCCTTGTGAGATTTGAAAAAAATAATTATAATTGCAATATGAAAAATCTAATATTCTTTGCGTTGATATTAATGGGCAAATTTTGTGCTGCTCAAAACGACTATAAAAATACCATCGATGAAAGTATGAGCCGGCTGGTAGTTAGCTTCCCAAATCCTTTAATCAACTTTCAATACGAAAGGAAAATAAATGAGGAAATGAGTGTTTTAGCCAAAACGGGTTTGGCATTTTCAATAGGTGCAAGTGGATTGGTAAGCAATGGTAAAGTAGTTTCTCAGGTTAGTTCTCTTTCATCATTGGAATATAGGTATTACTACAATAAAAAAAGAAGACAAAGACAAGGCAAAAGTATTCGTAATTTTTCTGCTTGGTATATTGGACTAGAGCCTTATTTAAAATCAAACAGCATTGCATCTATCAATGAAGGGAAAAGAATTAACAATGGCAGTGCCGGGGTTTTTTTAAACTTGGGCGTGCAAAAACAATCGAGTAAAAATTTGTATGGTGCATTTTATATTGGGTATGCCCCCTTTGCTACCAAGCTTTCAGCGTATAATGATGCAACTGGTAAATTAGAAAGACTGTTGTTGAATTTTTCTCTTGGAATAGTGCTTTAATATTTTGCCTGCTCACTATACTAATATAATTGTAGTGAGCAGGCTTTTTCTATTAGCGCAATCTGCATTTTTAAAATAAAACGCATTAACACAAAGCCTGCAATATATCTGCTAGAATATCATCCTTATGTTCTAGTCCCACACTGATGCGGATAAGACCTGGGGTAATATTTACGGCTTTGCGTTCTTCTTCCGATAGCTTGGCATGAGTAGTACTGGCAGGATGTGAAGCAATACTGCGAGTATCACCGAGGTTGGCAGTAAGAGAAAGCATTTTAAGCTTATTTAGAAAATTTCGTCCCGCTTCCAATCCTCCCTTCAACTCAAAACAAACAATACCACCCCCATTCTGCATTTGTTTAATAGCAATGGCATATTGTGGATGTGATGGTAGAAAAGGATAACGCAATGCAGCAATAGCTGTATGATTTTCTAATTGTTGGGCTAAAAACAAAGCATTAGAAGCATGTCGCTCCATTCTTACTTCAAGCGTTTCGAGACTTTTACTGAGCACCCAAGCATTAAAGGGAGAGAGGGCAGGGCCAGTGCTGCGACAAAACAAATAAATTTCATGTATCAGGTCTTTCCTACCCAATACCACACCACCCAGCACCCGGCCTTGGCCATCCAACCACTTGGTGGCAGAATGCACCACTAGATCGGCACCATATTCAATTGGGCGTTGGTTTACAGGAGTCGCAAAACAATTGTCCACATTAAAAATAATACCATGTTTTTTGGCCAGCCTGCCAATCATTTCCAAATCCAACACTTCCAAGCCAGGATTGGTGGGAGTTTCTATATAAATCATTTTAGTATTCGGGGTAATGGCCGCTTCCCATTCTGACTCTGTTGCACCAGCACCGATATAGCCGTGTTCAATTCCATATCTAGGAAGGTATTTCGCAATCACAGTATGGGTGCTGCCAAAGATGGAATTACAGGCCAGCAATCGATCACCCTGCTTTAGTAAAGCCATAAAAGAACCGAATACAGCACTCATGCCCGATGCAGTGGCATAGCCAGCATCAGCACCTTCTAAGGCAGCTAGTTTATCTACCAGTTCTTGCACGCCTGGGTTGCTGAATCTGCTGTAAATATTATCATTGTTCTCATCCGCGAAAGCAGCACGCATATCTTCGGCATTATCAAATACAAAGCTACTGGTAAGAAATAGGGGCGTTGAATGCTCCATTTCAGGGGTACGATTGGTTTGTATGCGGATGGCTTTGGTTTCTTTGTTCATTCTTTAGTTTTTATGGTCCATTCAATGGTACAACCTGCTGCTTTTAAAGTGGCAGCCACCGAGCAATATTTGTTAAGTGATAAGGCAACGGCCTTATCGGCTTTGTCAGCGTCTACTTTACCCACAAAATGGAAATGAATATGAATGTATTTCCACAAAGAAGGCTCTTTACCCTGTTCTCTCTCCCCTTCAATGACCATGCTAAAATCGGTCACTTCTTGTTTTTGTTTTTGTAGGATGGATAGAATGTCTACCCCACCGCATCCTCCCAATCCCATTAGTAAAGATTGCATGGGACGGATACCAGAATCATGCCCCCCAATGGCGGAAGAAGCGTCTAATCTGGCTTTATTCCCATTGCTGTCAACGGCTTCAAATGCATAGGCATTGTCCACTCTTTTTAGCTCAATTCGATCCATGTAAAAAAATTTCAACAAATGTAAGCCGCACATGCCTTTATTTTGCTGTTGAAATGCGGAATAATCGGTATGAATCAATATAAATATGAAGCTCCTTTTATGCTGGAGAGCGGAAATGCACTACCCAGTATAGAAATAGCGTACAAAACATACGGAACACTCAATACAGAAAAGAGCAATGTGATTTGGGTATGCCATGCGCTTACAGCCAATGCGGACCCTGTTGAATGGTGGAAGGGATTGGTAGGAGATGGTTGTTTATTCAATCCATCTGAACATTTTATTGTCTGCGCCAATATTATTGGCTCCTGCTATGGTTCCACTGGGCCATTAAGTATTAATAAAGCTACGGGGACTGCCTATTTTGCTGATTTCCCGTTGGTAACCATCCGCGATATGGTGGCAGCGCATATACTATTGCGCAAACACTTGCAGATTGATACTATAAAGCTGTTGATGGGAGGAAGTATGGGTGGATACCAAGTATTGGAATGGGCAATGATGGAACCAGTCATCATTCAAAAATTATTTTTAATAGCAACATCACCTTCAGAAAGTGCTTGGGGAGTTGCTGTGCATACCGCCCAGCGAATGGCTATTGAAGCCGATCAAACATGGCATAGTGAAGGTACTGCCCATGCAGGCGCAGCGGGCTTAAAAGCAGCACGAGCTATTGGGATGCTTACCTATAGGAACTATGCTACATTTCAAGAAAAGCAGACCGACCCTGATCCAGAAAAAATTGATCATTTTAAAGCTTCATCCTACTTGCAATATCAAGGCGAGAAGCTGGTAAAGCGTTTTAATGCTTACAGTTATTGGCTGTTGACAAAGTCGATGGACAGTCACCACCTCGGTCGCGGTCGCGGCGGTGAATTGATTGATGTGCTAAAGACCATCCATCAGCCGACTTATATTATTGGTATCAGCAGTGATATTCTTTGTCCCGTTGCAGAACAGCAATTTATGGCAGATCATTTACCCAATGTAACTTTGGCAATCATTGACTCAACCTATGGGCATGATGGATTCATTATAGAGACTGAGCAAATTACCAATTTAATTAAAGCATGGGTTTAAGAAACAGGTGTTATAATTCGAACCAATTTGATTGCAGCATGTTATCTTTATAAAAATCAATTGCCATGGGAATTTGGAAACAAATAGGTGAATACCTTTATCTGAAGAAACGCGATCCGAATGAGCCGCGCACCCAATGGATGAAATACATGCATGGCATGAATAGAATTTCATTGATTATATTTTTGCTGGCCATTATCTTTATCTTATTTAAGAAACTGGTTTTTCCACTCATTAAATAATGGGTCAATCTTTTTTTAAATATTGAATTATTCTGGTAGCTGCTTGTTCAGAGGCGTTACCACCAGTGCGCAAGGTGTTGTTCAGTTCTAAATAATCTTTTTTCAACTGGGCTTGTCTTGGCTCGTCGTGCAACAAAGGGTTAAGTGCTGCAACTAAGTTACTGGTATTGAGCTGATCCTGTATTAGTTCTTGTACAATTAACCTGTTCATAATAAGGTTTACGAGCGAAATGAATTTTATTTTAATCAGCCGCTTTGCAATTTGAAAACTAATATTACTTGTTTTATAGCAAACAACTTCGGGTACACCAAATAGTGCCGTTTCTAGTGTAGCAGTGCCGCTGGTAACCAATGCAGCTTTTGCTTGCACCAGTAATTCATACGTGCTGTTTTTTACTACTGCTACATTATCGTGACCAGCTAAGAAAGGCTCATAGAATGAATCGAGTTGACCGGGTGCTTTCGCCACCACAAATTGGTACTCTGGAAAATATTTGGCAACGCTTAACATGATGGGTAGTTTTTTAGTAATCTCTTGCTTTCTGCTACCGGGTAATAAAGCAATAATATGCTGGACTTCCCGTTTTGGGTGGTTGAATTTATAATCTTCAATCACTTCTATTAGGGGGTGACCAATATATTCAACCTCCCAATTCCAATTATCTTTAAAATAAGCTTTTTCAAAAGGAAGAATGCAGAGCATAAGATGGATGCACTGTTTCATTTTTTTTACGCGGTTGGCTTTCCAAGCCCATACCTGCGGGGCAATATAGTAAACCACTTTAATACCTACTTGTTTGGCCCATTCTGCAATGCGGAGGTTGAAGCCGGGATAGTCAACCAATATCAGCACATCGGGTTGGTAGTTCAATATATCTTGCTTACAGAATTTGAGGTTGCCTAAAATAGTGGGGAGGTTGCCAATTACTTCTACAAAACCCATAAAGGCAAGATCACGATAGTGTTTAATAATGGTGGCACCAGTTTGTTCCATTAAATCGCCACCCCAGCAGCGAAAATTGGCCGATGGGTCTCGGAATTGTAATTGTTTAATCAAGTTACTTCCGTGGAGGTCACCACTTGCTTCACCTGCTATAATATAATAATTCATTTTAAAGAATAGTTCCAACCCGCAATTTACGGATGAAATTTCAAGAACTTGATTAGTCCCTTTGGTTTAACTATGGCTAGTTGGAAAATAATAGCGCATTGAACTGTTATTCAAACAATCATTACGACTAACAACTATTTTTCTTAAATAACTAAAAAAATAGTTGTTAAACTAAATTATTAGTTGTAGTTTTATTTATTGAATAAAAGCACCATTCAAATACAAAAAATAAATGAAACCATTAACAAAAGCCGAAGAGCAGATCATGCATTCCATTTGGAAATTGGAGACTGCCTTTTTAAAAGACATCATTGATGCGCAGCCAGAACCCAAGCCGCATAGCAATACTATTGCGACGATTGTAAAAATTCTAGCAGATAAAGGTTTTGTGGGTATTGAACAGATAGGAAGGGTGCATAAGTACTATCCGCTTGTATCCAAAGAAACCTATTCTTCCAGTTCCATTCGTACACTGGTAGATGGTTATTTTGAAGGTTCGTTTGCCGATGTAGTGTCTTTTATGGTTAAGCAAAAAGACATCAGCATAAAAGAACTGGAACTGCTCTTACAAGAAATTAAAAAAGCTAAAAAATAATCCTATGTTAATTACCGCATATTATTTGTTGCAAGTATTGTTGTGTAGCGGCATCATGATGGGCTATTATTGGTTGGTATTGAGAGATAAAAAATTTCACCAATACAATCGGTTTTATTTACTGGCCATCACCTTACTTGCTTGGGCTGTTCCACTCATTAAAATACAATGGAACCAATCTGCGGTAGGCGATGATACTATTGTGTATAATTTACTGTCTGCAGTTGCGATGAACAATACCGAAATTGAAGCCAATATTCACAAACACTGGTATGATATCAATTGGCAAATGATGGCTACTATTGGTTATATAACCGTTTCTAGTTTATTATTTCTAGGAATGTTCAATGCATTGTTTAAAATATATCGACTCCTTAAGACGCATGCTGGCAGAACAATCGGTGATATATTTCTTGTAGCTACCTATGCCAAAGGAACTCCTTTCTCTTTTTTTAGTTTTATTTTCTGGAATGAAGCCATTGATATTAAGAGTGAATCTGGCAAACAAATATTGCAGCATGAATTAATACATGTGCGACAAAAACATTCCATCGATAAATTATTTATGCAATTGGTATTGGTATTTGGATGGTTCAACCCTTTTTTCTGGGCCATTAGAAAAGAGCTTCACATGATTCATGAGTTTATTGCCGATAAAAAATGTGTCGACGATGGCAATGCTGCAGCGCTTGCCGAAATGTTGTTGACTGCAGCCTTCCCCCAACAAAAATTTTTACTCTCCAACCCTTTCTTTTTCTCACCTATTAAAAGAAGAATTACCATGATAAAAAACAATAATAATCCTCGATTTAGCTACCTGCGCAGACTAATTGTATTGCCCTTGTTGGCTATGGTTGTAGTGCTTTTTGCATTTAGAAATGCAGCAGCAAACAACAAACCGCTATCAGTGGAAACCGTGTTAGAAAATATTTACAATCGTGTAGCCGATAAAAAAACTGCTATAGGTCTATTACACGCAGACTTAAGCAAAACCTATACCATCGTACTAAATGCGGCACACGGTGGAGCAGACAAAGGTGCCATTGCAGCCGATGGCAGCACTCATGAATCTGAGCTTACTTTACAATTGGCTAAGCAGATAAGAGATCTAAATCAAAATAATCGTATTCGCATAGTGATGACAAGAGATGCTGATATTGATCAATCTGTTGCAGAAGTGGCTGAGATAGCAAATAATCAAAAAGGGGATTTATTTATTTCGCTTCATTATAATTCTGCACGTGCAGTAAAGGTTGCAGGTAAAATGATGGAGAATCCAGCAGCAGGAATGGAAATATTTATTGCCAATCCTGCTAAGACAAATCGTTACGACGCCAATCTTTTTTTTGCAAATCAAATAGCCAATAAAGTAGATCAATTGAGTATTCCATTTACGGGTATTCGATCTAGAAAAGAAGGCATTTATGTATTGCAGCACGTGAATAGCCCCAGCATATTGTTAGAAGCTGGTTATATTTCTAATGCAAATGAATTGAATAAAATTATAGACCCCATTTTTCAACAAGAACTGGCCGTTGCCATACTCAATGGTATTCAACAATATCTATTAATGAAAGAGCAGGGGAAAAATAAGGTTGACACTATTATACTAAGCGCAGATTCGATTTATAAAATTCCAAAAGATGTAAAAGTAAAAATTATTAGAGCCAGCGGAAACGATACCCTTGAAACTTATGAAAGCACTAATAGAAATAATAAGAATCCGTTGAATAATGCATTGATTGTATTAAATGGAGTAGTGCTTGAAAAAGGAAAGAATACTATGGCAAATATAAAATTGAATCCCAGTCATATTAAGCGTATGAATATTTTGAAAGATAGTTCAGCAATTGCTTTATATGGAGATCTAGGAAAGGATGGGGTGATAGAAATATTTACAAAGCAGCCACCACCACCGCCTATTCGTTCAAAAGTTAGTGGAGCAGTAATTGAAAATTTAAATAAAGACGATTTATTATTCTCGGCTACCGAACAGCCAGCAGCTTTTGTGGGAGGTAAAGAAGGGTGGACAAAATACTTAGAAAATAATTTAAATAGAAGCACTCCCGTTGAGAAGGGTGGCCCTCCCGGAAAATATACCGTACTATTGTCTTTCATTGTAGATAAACAAGGCAATATAAGCAAAGTAAAAGCACTGAACGATCCTGGTTATGGTACTGCTGCTGAAGCGGTAAAGGTAATTGCCAAAGGACCAAAGTGGATTCCTGCCAAACAAAATGGAAAGAATGTAGCTTCATTGGTTAAAAGAACAATTACTTATGTAGTTACAGAAGAATAGCTTATAAATTATAATTTGGTTTTAAAAGTAAAACCTTATCCAAACCATTTAAAACCCAATGTTACCAAGGCATAAAGGCAAGTGGCTATAAAAATGCCCCTTGCCGTTTTGTCTTTTTGGCGGTTGATATACAAAGTAAATAAAATGGCATTGGCTATTAAAGCAATGCTGATGATGCCACTGAGCAATGATTTCTGCATCATCAATACCTGAAAAAATTCGTTTAGCGTAAATAGGTTGAACTTCCAGAAATAATATCCAAATAACCCAAATACAGGCGCAATAAATCCTATGGCCAATCCCAACTTTATATGGTCTCTCTGTAGCATTATAATTTCCAATTTTTTTCGAGTTTCTTTTTCAATTCATAGTGAGTTAGATCAAACTGTACGGGGACTACACTTATAAAATTGTTTTTCAAAGCCCATACATCACTCTCTTTGCTCTTGTCAAAATTTATGAATTCGCCAGTAAGCCAATAATATTTTTTACCATGCGGATCTTTTCTGTCATCGAATTTCTCCTCATACTTTGCATAAGCTTGTGAACAGATTTTTATTCCTTTAATCAGTGATTCATCCAGTTTGGGAATATTCACATTGAGGCATAAATGTTTGTCCAGTTGCTTTGTTTTTAATACCTGTTCTACAATGATGCGGGCGTATTTTTTAGTCGCGGTAAAGTCAGCTTCCAAGCTATAATCAAGTAGGCTAAAACCAATACTCGGAATGCTTTCAATTGCTGCTTCTAAAGCAGCACTCATGGTGCCCGAATAAATCACATTGATAGAATGGTTGGCTCCGTGGTTTACGCCGCTGATACAGATATCGGGCTTGCGATGTAATACTTTGTCCACCGCTAATTTAACACAGTCCACTGGCGTGCCGCTGCAACTATAGGCTTCAATATCTTCAAAATTATGCACTTTAGTCAACCTAAGTGGAGCACCAATGGTGATGGCGTGCCCCATTCCGCTTTGTGGTTTATCTGGTGCAACTACTACTATTTTTCCGAGTCCTTTTACCGCTTCTACCAATGCATGAATGCCCGGTGCTGTATAACCATCATCGTTGGTAACAAGTATGATCAATTCTTCTTTCTTTTTTTTCGTTTTTACTTTAGCCATGGGTGCAAGGTACAATTTGAATGGACTTATTTTTGCTTTTTAGATGTTGTTTTTGTGCTAAAATATTTGAAAATGGGGTATTCAACTGCTTGGATATTTATATTATTCGCTTCTAAATAAGCATCAAAGAAATTCCATACCAATAATCCATCGTCTGACTGAGGTTCTAATGTATAAAAAATAAGGTTGGTAAGTGGCTGTGCCATATCTACCAGAAAATCACCTTTTTCTGCTGTAAAATCTTTCAATATAAACTGACCTTCAGCAGATGCCATAAGGTGACCTTCGAATTTACGGGTAGCTTTACTGAATTGTTCAACTACAAAAACTTCTCCGGTATACACTTGTTTTTTTCCTATTGGTGTTACCGTAATTCCTTGCTTTTTTAAATGATCGGCAATAGCAGTAAAAGCAGCAGGAATAATATATCCACGGGGTAGTGTAGCGCTTAGTGTGTCTTTGAAATCAGCATAATAAGCAATAGAGTCATAATGCACAATCTTACCAGTCTTAGTGAATGTAGTAGTTCCACCCGCACTGGTATATGGAATATAATCGTAGGTTCTGAAATGATTGATTGGTTCTTTTAATGGCGTCATTTTAAAACGCACGCCTTTTTTTATTTTTCCTGCTGAATTCAATACTTTTTTAATAGCATTGGTTTCTGCTGTTTGGTTGATGCTTATAATGGACGCCGCATTTTTATTGCAATAGTCTAAAATTTCGTACACAAAATGATAAGTACTGTTGATGCGCTGGTAGAAACGCTCGTGTGCAAAGGCTTCACTTAAAATACTCATGCGATTGCGCAGACCAATTTGGTTGATGATATAACGCGGATGATGATTATAAGTATAGAAATTTTTTAATGGCCATCCTTCCCGCAAATTAAAATCACCAAAGGGACCAAAATATAAATCGTTTTTTTGTTTTACTTGTTGTGTAATATATGGCAGTATGGTATTAATAGTATAGGTATAGGGACCCGCTTCGCCCGATGATAAATAGCCGGGTGCCCAAGTGAGGGAATAGCCATGCCAAGTACCATTGGTAGTGTGTAAATCAACCGTCATTTGTGGATTCCAATCGGTAAGGATTCTTTTAATCATACCCTGTGTTTCGGGGGCCTCCATTTTAATGCCATCACGGTTCAAATCAAGGCCCTGTCCATTTTCGCGGATGCCTGTTTCGAGGGGACTATTTTCTTGTGAGGGACGTAGGCCTTTTGCGAATTGATCATTTCCATCCGTATTGTAAATAGGTACAAATACAATAATCTGATTTTGCAGCAGGTGTTTTTTATTCCCCAGTAAAATATCACGCATCAGCATCATGCTAACTTCTTTACCCTCTATTTCGCCCGCATGAATATTTGCTTGAATATATACTACAGGTTTGCCAGAAGCTTTTGCTTGCTCAGCAGTAGTAATCAATGGATTGGCCAATACCACCATCGGAATATCTTTTCCTAGCGTGCTTTTTCCTATACTGCCAATATGAATATTATTACTCATTGTTTTAATGGTGTTGAGAAATTGTATTACATCAGCATAGCTGGAAGTTTTTTCAAAATTAGATTTTTCAGGAGTGATGAGCAGTGATTCGGGGTATATTGAATTTGTTTGTGCAATTACTTTTATTGCAACTAAAACTAAAAGCAAAAAAAATATTTTTTTCATATTGTGTTTAAACTTAAAGGATTGTAAAGCCGTTGGGTAATTGATTTTTCGCATACTGGTATATTCAGAAACAACTTTAAATGCAAAGTTATGATCTGGAAATTCGTCAAACAATTTTTCAACATAATATTCATAGATATTGGTTAGCTATGCGTTGGTGAACTTGCTTTTCCGCTTTTAGTATTCTCTCAGTGATAAAAGAATTAGCCTGAAAGGCAATTTATTTTAGGAAATAGAAAAATTATTTTGGAATAACTAAAAATATTAGTAATTTGCAGCTAAATGTATTAGTTATGTCAAACGCTGGAAAGAATTTACGGTACCTGCGCAAACTGCGAGGCTATACTCAGGAAGAGTTTGCGAGCAAATTAAAAATCAAACGATCCTTAATTGGTGCTTATGAAGAAGAACGCGCCGAACCCAAGCTCGAAGTAATGGAGCAGGTCTGTTCTATTTTTAAACTTACCCTTGAAGATTTTTTATTTAAAGATTTAAGTGAAGCGAAAGGTGGTTCTTATCTTGATAAGCGTCGGCAAATGAAGATGGTATCATCCGCTGCTGAAATCAGCTTTGTGCCGGTAAAAGCTGCTGCTGGTTATATGACGGGCTATGCTGATCCTGAGTTTGTAGATGAGCTCAACACATTTACTTTACCTATGTTGGCTCCTGGCCAGTATCGTGCTTTCGAAATTATGGGTGATAGCATGTTACCTACTCCCAGTGGTAGTGTAATTGTGGGTGAGAAAGTAGATGGGCTAGATGATTTAAAAAACAGCAATACTTATGTAGTACTATCACGTAATGAAGGCGTGGCTTATAAGCGGGTGATGAAAAACAATCGGCTTAAAAATAAAATTACCCTTATTAGTGACAATCCCCAGTATGAGCCTTATAATGTGAGTGCTGAAGACGTGTTGGAAATTTGGAAAGCCGTATATATTTTACAAAAAGCCAATGCTGGTCCTATATGGGATGTAAATCAACTGGCTGGTATGGTGAATAATTTGCAAGAGCAAGTGAGCAGCCTAAAGAAGAAAATGAACTAGGGTAGCTTTAGCTTTAAAAAATCAATCAATTTATGCATTGCTTTTTTGCGGTGACTATATTGATTTTTTTCTTCCATTGTCATTTCTGCAAAACTTATTGTTGCACCGTCGGGAATAAAAATAGGATCATAGCCAAAGCCTTCTTTTCCTTTCTGTTCTTGGCTAATTTTGCCTGTACAAATTCCTTCGAATAGGTATTCTTGCTGCTCCCAAATAAGTGAGATCACCGTCCTAAATTGTGCAGTACGATCGTGTTCATTTTGTAGATTCAATAGCAGCAAATCTATATTCGATTGAAAGTCCCTATTTTCTCCAGCATAGCGTGCACTCTTCACACCAGGTGCTCCATTCAATGCGCTTACTTCCAAACCCGTATCTTCTGAAAAACAATTCTGTTTTGTTAATTGATGAATTACAGTAGATTTCTCTGTGGCATTGGCTTCCAGCGTATCAAATGGTTCTGGTATATCAATATTTATTCCTGCGTCTGCAAGCGATAACACAATCAAATCTTCTGCCACTAACGATTTGATTTCTTTTACTTTATTAGAATTATTGGTGGCAAATATTAAAATGGTTGGCAAATGGTGTTTTTTAGAGGTTAAATATTTTTTTAAGACTCACCCATAATTTTGTCTTTTCAAGCTTGGCCGCCTCTTCACTACCTTTAAAAATACTAAGTGGTGGAGCTATTAAGAATTGGCAGCCATCATATGCTTGTACTTGATAATTGGGTATTGTAAAAGGAAGTTGTATGGTAGTTGCAGCAACATCAAAGAGTAAACATACCAATGGATTTAACTCAGCTTTTATTTCTGTTAATAGGGGTGTGTATTGTACCATATTCACGACTGCAATATCTCCCATATTTAATTTGCAGGCGCCTAATATTTTGGTAAGAAAGTCGAGGTTTTCTTCATTCAAAAAAACGGCTTCGGCCTCCTTTACTAAAATCACAATCCTTTTCCCATTATCGCCTAAATACCATTTGGAGGGTCGCTCTTTTGCTACCACACCAGTGATTGCTGCTGAAATAATATTTTTTTCGACGGATTTTGTCGTTTCGGGTTCAACTACATTGGTTTTTTGCTCCGTCAAAATAGCTTTGTCGGGCTTTTTTTCACCAGCTTCTACCAAAACGATGCTATTGGGGTAAAGGTCTGCCAAGATGAAATCTGGAAATATTTCTTGCATAAATCAGTCCTTTTTAAACATTAACGATTGTTAGTTTTTATTTTTTTGTTTCTTTGCACCAAATATAAACCTATGCATGCAGTCCTCGACATAAATATTACCCCAATTGTAAAGTCAAAATTAGCAGATCTTAATTTAGAAAATATTCCATTTGGTAAGTATTTTACCGATCATATGCTGGTGGCCGATTACAGCAATGGTGTTTGGAAAAACGTAGAAATAAAACCTTATGCTCCTCTAATGCTAGAGCCTTCATTGGCTGCATTGCATTATGGACAGTCCATTTTCGAAGGCATTAAAGCCTATAAATTAGACAATGGCGAAGTGGCAATTTTTCGTCCCGATGAAAACTTTAAGCGTTTTAATCTTTCTGCTACCAGAATGCAAATGCCAACAGTGCCAGAGGAAATTTTTATTGAGGGCATGCGTAAATTGATTCATATGGATCAGGATTGGATTCCTTCCTTGCCAGATCACTCTATGTATATCCGACCGTTTATGTTTGCAACAGATGCTGTATTAGGCGTAAAACCATCGGATTCTTATAAATTTATTATTTTATTAAGTCCCACTGGCCCTTATTTTAGTACGCCAATGCGTATTTATGTAGAAGAGAAATATACGCGCGCAGTTAGTGGTGGAGTAGGGTTCTCTAAAAATGCGGGTAATTATGGGGCTAGTATGTATCCCACCAGCCTCGCAAAAGAAATAGGTTACGATCAGGTTTTGTGGACTGATGCCTTCGAACATAAGTACTTACAAGAAGTGGGAATGATGAATGTGTTTTTTATTATTGGCAATCAAGCAATTACCCCATCACTAGAAGAAGGAACTATTCTATCAGGTATTACCAGAATGAGTGCGCTGGTACTATTGGCAGAAATGGGATTAGAAGTGGTGGAGAAAAAAATATCTATTGATGAACTGGTGGCTGCCCACAAAGCAGGAACACTGCGTGAAGTATTTGGAGCCGGAACTGCAGCAACCATTTCTTTAATTAAAGAATTAAAATACCAAGATGAGATCATGTATTTTGATACGGCAAGCTGGACCATTGCGCCTGAATTAAAACAAAGGCTAAATGATATCAGACAAGGTAAAGTAGCCGATAAATATGGTTGGATGTTTAAAGTAGATTAATCTTAAAAAAAACACCCCGCTGCTGATAAAGTAGCGGGGTGTTTTTTTATTGTTTAATAAATTGAATTGATTGTTGTAACTGGTTACTCACAACCGTAACCGTATAAATACCATTTGGAAGATCTGCAATTGGAATGCGAACCGAACCCGATTGTTGAACACCAATAGCTAGGTTTTTTAGAAGATTCCCTGATAAACTATATACCTGAATTAATGTATTGCCAGCACCAGAAGCTTTAAAGCCAACGGTAAGCAAATCGCGACTGGGGTTGGGGAATATTTTTACTACCAGCGTACTGAAAAGGTTTGCCAGATTGCCTTTGGGAATATTGGCACTTATTTCGAAGCGACTAGGAGCGGAGCTTAAACTATCAGCGCTCACATTAAAACTCATCACACTATCTACTTTTAAAGGCAGGTATTGATTGGTGAAACGGTCGTGTAAAACCAATTCATTATTGCTGGCAAAAAAAGCCTTCTGTACTTTGAAGCTAAAAGATCCATTGCCAGATTTTTCTAATCTTAATGGAATAACTGAACTGGAAGATAAAGGCCTTGCGTCAATGGAAAGTTTTTGCTGATCAGTACTTAGGCTGTAAAGATTAAGACTGGGGTTCATCAATTTTGGGGCATCCAGTGAATCGCTTGCATTTCTGCTGCCAGCAATATCGGCAAGCACCCATTGATCCCAAAATTTACCACTCCCATATACCCCAATCTCCAAATGAAAGTGATTGGTATTTTCATAAGATGGAATACCATTATTATTCCATTGATTGGTTTTACTTTCTTCTGGAATAAACAATTCATTCTGATTTGGATACCTCGAAAATGCAATAAAAGCATTAAAAGGATTGAGGATATAATCAGCATCAGCAGAAAGCGATGTATAGCCGCCATTCAATCCCTGTTGCGGATTCCAAACCCAAAAATAATTGCCCACACCAATACCTTTAGAAAAACCGCGAATATTAACGGGACTCAGAAATGGATTTGAAATGGCGTTGAAACCTTTGCTGGTTTGCGAAAGTTTAATTTCTTGTAGACCAATATTGACTGATCCACTTAAGAAATTGCTGCTATCTGTCAAATAATTATTGCTGTTGTAATTGTCGGTAATATTCCATCGAATGGCTTGGTATTTTTTCCAAGTTTTATTTAATAAAATATTATTCCAATTCATGCTTAGCCAGTTCTGTTCAATATTTGAACTATCTGTTTCGGGGAAATTTGAAAGGCTGTCCGTAATTGGTTTAGTAATCCAATTGCCCAATGATACCGCATCTTTAAAAGGATGTGCCACCAAATAATTGCCTATTTTTTGTTGATTTAATTTATGTTCAACATAAACTTTTCCAGAAATATTACTGCCATTGGGTAATTGTTGAATCACGGCATTGTGCAGCATGTACAACTGGTTATTTGTTTGCAATACTGTTTTTAAAATGCCCAAGGATTGGGTAATGAATAAAGGCGATTCCAGTGTAACAGTGTTCGCGTTATTAATAATCAATGACTTGATTTGTTGGTTTTTAAAAACCCTGCCATCCAATACTTGCGGTTGATTTCCTATGAATGAAACAGTTCCTTGTAGTGCATGAATAGCGCCGGTATCAGCTATTATATTTTCTGAAATATAAAGCGTTCCAGTCACGGTTAATTTTGCCGATGAATCCATTGTTAACTTTCTAAGACTCACATTTTGTTGAATAAAAGGCATATTTACAGCGGAGGCTGGAATAATAATATTACTGCTATCGGAAGGCAATTGTTTACTACTCCAATTCAAAGATTGCTGCCAATTACTGTCCACCCCACCCGTCCATAAAGCAGCTTGAAAATAAATGCCATCTCTATTTTGTTGGATGGGACTGTTAAAAACGGTACTTTTATTTTGAAGGGTATCGGTGAGAATTAAGGAGACGGGTAGATTGGCTGAAGCATTGATATCAGTGCCGATTAAGGGTAAAATAAGTTGGCAAAAATAGGTAGAGTCGTTTCGTTTACTAAATGATTGTAGCGGCAAACCAGCAATACTACCCGAGAGCATTTTGCAGGCAATAGATTCCGCACGAATGCGAATGGTTACGGGAATGGTATCGCCTTGTTTCATAATCTGATTGGGAATGGATACGGATTGTATAATGGGACCCTCTTTGTCAATCAGTTGTGAATCAATTGCATAAAAAGGGAGTCCCGATAAGCCAGGTATTAAATGCTGATCGTTCACAATACCCAACCTTAATAAGCCATTGCCAATACCAGTAAAAACGGTAGCAGTATAAGCGTTGCCACTGCCTTCTATTTTAGTAATGGCTGCATTAGAAATGCCGCTGCTGAGTAATTTAAAATTCGTTGGGGAGAGTCCCGAAATATTCCCACCAAACTGAATCGCATACTCAATGGTATCAGCATTGGTAGGGTTATTAGCCAAGGAGTACAACTCTGTTATTTGCGCAGGCGGTGTTGCAGAGCTGGACGCAGAAAAACTAAAATCGTCAATCCCAACCGCATCGTCACTGCTGGGTTCATCAGTATCGTCCCACCTAAGCAATAGTTGTTCTCCTTTTTTCCAAATGATATTGCTGATATTAAACTGAATCAATTGTTGGTTGGCGGGTAGGTTGCCATTTAAACTTGCAGTGCCAGTGCTGGTTTGTGTAGAAGAAAAATTAAGTGAAGTGGCAACAATCAGTGGAGAATAATTGATATTGGTAATTGTGCCAGTGGCATATTTCCCTGACCATATATTGTTGTTGCCTGAGCCACCTTTGCGCCACTGTTCGGCTGTAAAAGAACCGCTAAAACCATTCAAATCATTACCCGTATTATTGGTAAAAATAATGCCAAAAGAATAGGAGCTGGTGGTGGTAGCGAGACTCCCCAATGCTCTTTCTTGAATACCACTACTCCCCAAGCTGTAAGCAGCACCCGTGGTTGCGGTTCCAGCGCCAGCCATAAAGCTGGCATTGAAGCTACTGCCAGCAGATAGCCAAATCTGCCAGCCATCTAGGTTGTTGAAAGATAGGGGCGACGCAGAAAGCGTGAATGGCCCTTTTCCTGAAAGGCTTACAGTACCGGAAACACTAAGTGCATCGAAGGATTGTCGGTACACTGAATTTTGTTGTTGATAAGATACAGAACTGGACTGTGCAAACAGGTAGCTGTTCACAATTCCTGCGAATAGCAGGAAAGTAAAAAAAAAGCTTCTCATGGGAGAGGGTGGGGGCTTTGCGGGGCTACATTGTAAAATAAAGTAACCTAGTTGAGAAAAACAAGTGTTGGCAATAAATAGGGTTAAAAAACATGGGCGGATTAGGTATATATACTTTTTTTTACAAAACATTTTGGATTGTCACTCCCAGCCACTACCTTTGCCGTCCGAAATTTTAAATGGTTTATAATGCCTACAATACAGCAACTAGTTAGAAAAGGCCGCGAAATAATCAGAGCTAAAAGTAAGTCAAGAGCTTTGGATGCATGTCCTCAGCGTCGTGGTGTATGTACACGTGTATATACAACTACACCTAAAAAACCAAACTCAGCCCTGCGTAAAGTAGCGAAAGTGCGTTTGACAAACAAAATTGAGGTAATTGCCTATATCCCAGGAGAGGGGCATAACCTACAAGAGCACTCAATCGTACTGATTCGTGGTGGTCGTGTAAAAGATTTGCCAGGTGTACGTTATCATATTGTACGAGGTAGTCTTGATACTGCTGGTGTGAAAGATCGTAAGCAGAGTCGTTCTAAATACGGGACTAAGAAAGTAAAAGCCAAGAAATAATTTTATTCTTAACAGAGGCTGAGTAAAGTTTTAATACTTGAAGAATATCAGCTTTTATAAAAATTAAACAATGCGTAAAGCACAAGCCAAAAAGTTACCCCTAGCACCAGACGGACGTTTCAATGATAAACTGGTTACTCGTTTTATCAATAATATCATGTGGGATGGTAAAAAAAGTACAGCAATCAATATTTTTTATGATGCGGTAGACAAAGTAAGCAAAGCCACTGGTGAAGATGGCTACGAGCTTTGGAAGAAAGCGGTTGCCAATGTAACACCAGCAGTAGAGGTAAGAAGTCGCCGTATAGGGGGAGCTACTTTCCAAATCCCTTCTGAAGTTCGAGCTGATCGTAAAATTTCTTTAAGTATGAAATGGTTGATCCGTTTCAGTCGCGAAAGAAATGGACGTACCATGGCAGATAAGTTGGCTAATGAAATTATGTCAGCAGCAAAAGGTGAAGGTGCAGCTTTCAAAAAGAAAGAAGATACTCACCGTATGGCAGAAGCCAATAAGGCGTTCTCTCACTTTAAAATTTAAGATTAAGTATATCTTTCAAGAGCCTCGAATTTATTCGGGGCTTTTTTATTTAGTTTTCCCCATTCGAATTAAATCTTTCCCAACCCTTTGTGCTATCGGCAGAATGTTTACCTTTGCCGCTCTAAAAATTAGAATTTTTATGGCTGATTTGAAATTTCAACGAAACTTTGGTATTGCCGCCCACATTGATGCAGGTAAAACCACCACCACCGAACGTATCTTGCGTTATACCGGTATGATTCATAAGATAGGGGAAGTACACGATGGTGCTGCAACCACTGACTGGATGGAACAGGAAAAAGAAAGAGGTATTACCATTACTTCTGCGGCAGTAAGCTGTTTGTGGAAATTCCCTACTAATAAAGGGACTGCAGATGCCAATACCAAATCTTATTATTTCAATATCATTGATACTCCTGGACACGTTGATTTTACCGTAGAGGTAGAACGTTCTATGCGTGTATTGGATGGTTTGATTGCTTTGTTTTCTGCGGTTGATGGGGTAGAACCACAATCTGAAACTGTATGGCGTCAGGCCAATCGTTACAAAGTTCCACGTATTGGATTCGTTAATAAAATGGATCGTGCGGGTGCTGACTTTTTAATGGTTGTAGCGCAGGTAAAAGAAATGCTTGGTGCTAAGGCGGTTCCATTGCAATTACCCATTGGTGCGGAAGACGATTTTACTGGTGTAGTAGATCTGATTAAAATGAAAGGTATTATTTGGCATATGGAGACCGAAGGAATGACTTTCGATGAAATTCCAGTACCAGAAGATATGATTGCAGAAGCCAACGAATGGAGACAAAATCTTGTTGAAGCTGTTGCAGAATATGATGAAAAGTTATTAGAAAAATTCTTTGATGATCCCAATAGTATTACTGAAGATGAAATGCATGAAGCCATCCGTAAAGCAACAATCGACTTGAGCATTGTTCCTATGATGTGTGGTTCATCATTCAAAAACAAAGGGGTACAAACTGCGTTAGATGCGGTTTGTCGGTACCTTCCTTCACCAATTGATTTAGAAGATACTGTAGGTACAGATCCAGATTCGGGTGAAACCATTACTCGTAAGCCAGATGCCAAAGAGCCATTTGCGGCATTGGCTTTTAAAATAATGACCGATCCATTTGTGGGCCGTTTGGCTTTCTTCCGGTGTTATTCTGGACATTTAGATGCAGGTTCTTATGTGTTGAATGTAAGAAGTGGTAAAAAAGAGCGTATCAGTCGGATTATGAAAATGTTTGCCAACAAGCAGAACCCAATTGATTTTATTGAAGCGGGAGATATTGCCGCTGCTGTTGGTTTTAAAGAAATTAAAACAGGGGATACATTGTGTGATGAAAATCATCCTATTACTTTAGAGAATATGTTTATTCCAGAGCCTGTAATAGCCATTGCGGTAGAGCCTAAAACACAGGCTGATGTAGATAAAATGGGTATGGCAATTGCTAAATTGGTAGAGGAAGATCCAACTTTACGGGTTAATACAGATGAAGATACTGGTCAAACCATTCTTCGTGGTATGGGTGAATTGCACTTAGAAATCATTATAGATAGGATGCGTCGTGAGTTTAAGGTAGAAGTAAACCAAGGAGCGCCGCAGGTTGCCTACAAAGAGTCGTTTGGTAAAACTATTGAGCATAGAGAAATTTTGAAAAAGCAATCGGGTGGTCGCGGTAAATTTGCCGATATTCAATTCTCTTTTGGTCCAGCTGATGAAGAGTGGATGAAAGAAAATGAAGGAAAGCATTTCCAGTTTGTGAATGATTTATTTGGTGGATCTATCCCTAAAGAATTTGTTCCGGCCATACAGAAAGGTTTTGAGACCTCTATGACAACAGGTGTTTTGGCTGGGTATCCTGTAAACAATATGAAAGTGCGTGTGTATGATGGTAGCTATCATGATGTGGATTCAGATGCAATGAGTTTTGAGCTTTGTGCCAAAGGCGGTTTCCGAGAAGCGGGACGAAAAGCAAAACCTACCTTGCTTGAGCCCATTATGAAGGTGGAAGTATTAACACCAGATCAGTATATGGGAGATGTAACGGGCGATTTAAACCGCAGACGTGGTATGTTGGAGGGAATGGATAGTCGCGCCAACCTGCAAGTAATAAAGGCAAAAGTTCCGTTGAGTGAAATGTTTGGATATGTAACCCAATTGCGTTCATTGAGTTCAGGCCGTGCCACATCAACCATGGAATTCTCACACTATAATCCAGCTCCAAATAATATTGCTGAAGAAGTGATAGCCAAGAGCAAGGGTAAAGTGAAGATAGACGACTAATTACTCGTTCATTCAAATAAAAGTGAAGCCGCCTCCATGCAAATTGAGGCGGCTTTTTTTGGGTAAGATTTAA
>RDZY01000025.1 GCA_004294135.1 Sphingobacteriia bacterium | reverse complement strand
ATTTTTTGTGGAATGCCGTTGCCGTTGTCTTTTACTGAGATGAAAATTGTATTACCTTCTTTTTTTGTACTTACAGAAACGGTTGGTTCGTACCCTGCAAGTCCTTGTTTTGATTTTTCATTCACCACATAAAACGCATTGGTGATCAAATTCAAAATCACTCTTCCAATATCTTGTGGAATGATATTAATATTACCGATGCTTTCATCAAACTCCGTTTTCATGGTGGCGTTGAAGGATTTGTCTTTTGCCCTTAATCCATGGTAAGCCAATCGTAAATATTCATCGGCTAGTGCATTTATATTGGTTGGTTCTTTTACACCACTACTTGTTCTGCTATGTTGTAACATTCCTTTTACGATGTCGGCTGCACGTTTGCCGTGATGATTGATCTTTTCGAGATTTGCGGAAATATCAGCTAGCAATTCTGCCTCAAGTTCGTTACTTCGCTCACCTTCTGCCTTCTCCCTTTCTCCTTTTAATTCTTCCAACAACTCTACACTCACTTCACTAAAATTATTCACGAAATTCAATGGGTTTTGAATCTCGTGCGCAATGCCTGCAGTGAGTTCTCCCAAGCTGGCCATTTTTTCGGATTGAATCAATTGCTTTTGGGTATTTAGCAACTCTTCTAAGGTGTGCTCTAGTTCAATTTTTTGAGCCGTTAGTGCAGCCGTTCTTTCAACAACTTGTATTTCTAATTCAGCTTTTAATTTTTCGGTAAGTTGCAGTTCCTGCTCTTGTTCTTTTACTTTTATACTAGATTTTTCCAGTGCCTTGTTTTGCCTATTGTTAAAGAATAAAAAAGCAGCAAGCCAAATAAATCCAATCAACCCCGCATTATCAATCACATTTTCCCATTTTTTATAAAAAATAGGAGCTACTTTTTTTAAAAATACTTCAATAAAGGAGATAACTACAATTGGAATAATAGCATACACAACAGTTGCAATCGGCTTAAATACCTTCTCCTTTAACAAAATATAAATGAGCCCAAATAAAAAACAAAATGAAAACATGGAAATATAAAACTGGAATGGATCTGATAAAGTTTCAGCTACCAATAACCCTATTGATATATATAAACCTATCTTAAAATAAATATCCCATTCTGGGAATGGGATATTTGTCTTGATTTTTTTTCTTAAATAACCAAATAAACTGATCAATACAATTGATGGTACAAACATATGTATATGTTTAGGGGATCTTTTGATCCATTGAAAAATATATGAATTCTTGTGTATTAATGAACATGCCTTCTTTTAATAATTCCTCCAGAAGTCTCTTTAATGGTACTTGCAAACACAAATGCATTGGGATCTACATCAGCCACCATATTCTTTAACTTCCGCATTTCTAAACGAGTGATAATGGTGAAAATAATATCACAATCGTCGTGTACATCAAACTTACCTGGCAAGTATCCCCTCTCCCCTTTATACACCGTAATTCCCCTCCCCAATTCATTCACCAACTTGTGTTTTAACTCTTCACTCTTTCCTGATATGATGGTAACACCAGTATAGGCTTGAACCCCCTCAATTACATAATCAATTGTTTTTGATGCTGTAAAATAAGTGAGCATAGAATACAATGCTGTTTGAGGGCCAAATTCAAATGCCGCCAAACTAAAAATGATGATATTTAAACCTAGAATAATTTCACTAATAGTAAAACTTGATCTCCTTAATGTGTACAATGCCAATACTTCTATACCATCTACCGCACAACCCGCCCGCATAGTTAATCCAATACCCAAGCCCAAAAAGAAACCACCAAATACAGATACCAATAATTTATCGTCGGTTACAACAGGAAAATTGGGATATAATAAACAAACTCCCAACAAAGCAATACAGAAAAAAGATTTTATGGCAAACCCCCTATTCACCGCATAAGCAGCCATGATAATAAAGGGAATATTGGCCAACACAATTATATATGCTAAATTAAAATGGTACAATTCATGTATCAATAACGAAATACCCGTAATTCCTCCATCAAAAAATTTATTTGGTACCAAAAAACCTTTCAATGCAAATGCAGTAATGATTACGCCCGCAATAATGATCAATACATCCATAAAAGTTGATTCATGGTGCTTTATGGTATGGGGACTTTCCGTATTTGCTTCCAATACTATCTGGTTCTTTTTTTGTTTATCGAATAATTTTGCCTGCGCCGTTTTAGTGAAGTATTGATGGGAAGATAAAAAAGCAATCTGCTGCCTTTGCCAATCCATTTTATCCTCCACCATTTCCTGTACCAAAAATTCAGTGTACAATTTTTGCGAAAAAATTCCATAATCGTCGGTGCCCAAATAATACAAATCGGCATCACAAAGTATTTGTGCCAATATATTGGTGGGGCGTTGTGGAATTTTAGTGCCCCTAATCAATTCCTGAATTTGCAGAATCTCATCAGTAGTATATTCAAACTGGGGAAGTAATTCACCAGCATACTTGCAAGAAATTTCTTCGTGACCATTATAAATATCTATAAATCCAGCATCGTGAAAAGCGGCGGCTGTTTTAAGTAATGCCAACTCATTTTCACCTATCCCTTCCAGTTTAGCCAATTCAATTGAGTGCTTCAATACTGCTTGGGTATGGTGAATATTGTGGTACACCAAGGAACTGGGTAATTCTTTTTTTAGTTTTTCAATGATAAAATCTATTGCTGCTTCAACTTGCATATATACCATAAAATTTAATGATCCCAAATGAGATAAAATCTACCATTTAAAGATAATGGATTAATTGAACTATGCCAATGTTTTATACACAATCGTTTTGTGAATTTTGGGCTATAAAAAACAATAAATATATGTATTTCAACAACTTACATATTAAACTCCTTCAAGAATCTGTTCTCAAAACAGCTTTTTATAGAATATTCTTTATCTTTCCGCCCCAATTGATTGCAAAGCATGAAAAAAGATCGTGAAGAAGATATAGAATCGAATTTAGCAGGAGCAGATGAACCCCAACTTACGGAAGCTGGCAAGTCGCGCTGGTTCACCCGTAAACGGAAGGGTATATTAACTTCTACTGCCGATAAAAAAGAAACCCCTGAGGGTTTATGGAATAAATGTCCCGAATGTAGTTTGATCTGTACAACCACAGAATTAAAGGAGAATTTATTTGTTTGTCCCAAGTGCAACCACCACCATCGCATTGGTAGTGAAGAATATTATGATATCATTTTCGACAATAGTGAATACCAAGAATTGTTCGATAATATTAGGAGCAAAGACTTCTTAGGTTTTACTGATTTAAAGCCTTATAAAAAAAGATTGGATGATATTCATTCAAAAACTGATTTAAAAGATTCTATGCGAGTTGCCGTTGGTAAAGCCAATGGTGAAGGATTGGTGATTGCTTGTATGGACTTTGAATTTATTGGTGGCTCTCTTGGAAGTGTGATGGGCGAAAAATTCAGTCGAGCAGTGGACTATTGCATACAGCATAAACTCCCTTATTTAGTAATCAGTAAAAGCGGTGGTGCCCGTATGATGGAGAGTGCTTTTAGCTTGATGCAATTGGCAAAAACCAGTGGTAAACTTTCTCAATTGAGTGATGCCCAATTGCCTTATTTTTCTCTGCTTACCGATCCTACTTTTGGCGGCATCTCTGCTAGTTTTGGCATGTTGGGCGATTTGAATATTGCTGAACCCGGCGCTTTAATTGGCTTTGCGGGTCCAAGGGTGATTAAAGAAACCATTAAAAAAGATCTTCCTGCTGGTTTTCAACGAAGTGAATTTTTACTAGAACATGGTTTTCTGGATTTTATTATTGATAGAAAAAATCTCAAAGATAAACTGGCACAGTTGGTGCAACTTTTCCGCAATTGAGTATGAACAATCGTCAAGCCTATTTTAATTACCACATAGAAGATAAATATGAGGCGGGCATTGTTTTGCTGGGTACTGAAGTGAAATCTATCCGAGAGGGGAAACTCAGTTTTAATGATGCCTTCTGTATGTTTGATGAGGGAGAACTGTGGGTACGTGGGTTATTTATTGCAGAATATTCACATGGAACCGTCAATAACCATATTGCAGTTCATGATAGAAAGCTATTGCTGAACAAACGCGAGCTTAAGAAATTACAGTTAAAATTAAAAGACAAAGGCTATACCATTATCCCCTTAAAAGTTTTCTTTAATACCAAGCGATTTGTAAAAGTAGAAATTGGATTGGCACGTGGTAAGAAACTACACGATAAGCGTGAAACCATTAAGAATAGAGATATTGCCAAAGAAATAAAAAAGCATTTGGGCTAAACTGCTGGCTCTTGCTGGCTCAAGCAATGAAAGCTTCCCAGCCCCCAAATAATATCGGTTGAATCTATTCCTACTACTTCCCGTGTTTTAAAGCAATCTGCAATAATTTGCAATGCTTTATCGTCCTTTGCGCAATTAAATATAGGTACAATAATATGCTGATTACTGATGTAAAAATTGGCATAAGACGCAGGCAATCTTTGGTCCTCATAAATAATGGCATCAGGCATGGGCAATTCCACAATATTCAGTTGCTTACCGTTGAGCAATCGCATCTGTTTAAGCTGTTGCAAATTCGTTTGCAATAAATCATAATTTATATCTTGCTTATTCTCTTCAACAACCGTAATCACTGTGTCTTCATTAACAAAGCGGACGGTATCATCAATATGCCCATCGGTATCATCTCCTACTATACCATCAGCAACCCATAAAATTTGTTTAACACCATAATAATCATACAAATATTGCTCAATTTGTTGTTGGTTCAAGTGCGGATTTCTGTTCTCATTCAGCAAGCAACAGCTAGAAGTTAACAATGTACCTGCTCCATTAAATTCTACAGATCCTCCTTCCATTACAATACCCGGATGATAAACAGGCATATCAAAATGTTTACCAATTAGTGTTGGAATAATATCATCTAAATCATAGGGAGGATATTTATTGCCCCAAGCATTGTAATTCCAGTCCACTATAATTTTTTTTACAGCAGCTTCTTTATTTATTAGGAACGCAGGCCCATGATCTCTGCACCATGCATCATTGGTAGGATGCATAAAAAATTCAACTTGCTGCATATTTACACCTGCTTTTTCAAGCTGATCTATGGCAAATACTTTCATTGCATTATTCGCAAGATTAATGCGTACTTTTTCGCTCTTGGCCAGGTATTTTATAAATTCACAATAATGCGGATAGATGCTATTGATTTTCCCAGGCCAACTGGCTTCTTTATGCGGCCAACTCAGCCAAGTTGCTTCGTGCAATTCAAATTCAGCAGGAAAAGAATATCCAAGGCTGGCAGGTGTATTAGAAGAAAACATAGAATGATTTTGCGAATAAAAAATGGGTTAATCCTCGTCGATAAAGCGTTTGGTTATTGGCTGATAAGAGTCAATTCTCCTGTCGCGCATAAAAGGCCAATGGGTTCTATATTGATCTGTTTTGGCTAAGTCAATATCTACCACAGCAATTTCTTCAGCTTCATGTGATGCTTTAAAAATTAATGAGCCAAAGGGATTACTCACAAACGATCCACCCCAGAATTGCATGGCACCATCCTGCTCTAACCCAACTCTATTCACGCTTACCACATGAATACCATTTGCAACAGCGTGACTCTTTTGTATGGTTTGCCAAGCATTATACTGTTCAGTATTGGTAGCCTCATCTTGTGAAGTAGCCCATCCAATTGCAGTGGGATAAAATAAGATTTCTGCACCCATTAGAGCCGTAATACGAGCTGCTTCTGGATACCACTGATCCCAACAAATCAATACTCCAAAATTAGCGTACTTTGTTTTGAAAATTTTATAGCCCAAATCGCCTGGCGTGAAATAAAATTTCTCGTAATAAGCCGGATCATCGGGTATATGCATTTTGCGATATTTACCCAAATATTCACCGTCTGCATCCAGTACGGCAGTGGTATTATGATAAAGCCCTTGTGCTCTTTTTTCAAAAAGAGAGGCAATGATTACGACATTTAATTCAGCTGCAATTTTGCTAAGTATGTCGGTAGAATTACCGGGAATGGCTTCTGCTAATTTAAAGTTTTCATAGTCCTCTACATCACAGAAATAGAGTGAGGTAAACAATTCTTGCAAGCAAATAATTTGCGCTCCTTGTGAAGCCGCATCCCGTATGCCTTTTATGGCTTTTGCCATATTTTCTTCTTTAATGCTGGTACAACTCATTTGTACCATTCCTACTTTTACTGTCCCCATTTTTTTAAAATATTATCGTTGATTAATTCACGTTACAACAATTATTATGTAACGATCTGCACCAATGCATCAAAACTGGTGATGCCAATTGTTTTCTCAGTAATATATCCTTCCCCATAAGCAACACCTATGCGTTTGCCCATGAGCATATCGCGACTTTTTACTGTTTCTAAAAATTGAGGCGATGAAATATAGGTCTCCGGTTCGTTTAAATCGGTATTGTAAAACTGGGTAGTATAAGCCAGAATAGATTCCATTTTTTTAGGAAAATAATCGCTGATATCTATTACAAAGCTGGGGTTCAGCAGTCGATCCTGTATATAATGGAAAACTTGTGTGGGCCTCCAAGCCTCTTGGAGTTGGTTATGGGGATCGTGTGTAACAATTTTTCTGAGACCAGAAAGAAAAGCGGCATCGGCAACCAACTTGGCACTTCTACCATGATCGGGATGTCTATCTTCAGCAGCATTTGCCAATACAATCGACGGCTTAAACCGCCTAATCACTTCAATAATTTTACGCAAGTTGGATTCCTCTTGTTGAAAAAAACCATCAGGCATACCAAGATTTTCACGGTGATGCACTCCTAAAATAGCAGCGGCATTAGCGGCTTCTACTGCACGAGTTTCCGCCGACCCCCTCGTTCCAAGTTCGCCTCTGGTTAAATCAATAATACCACATTTTTTTCCTTGGGCCAAGGCTGCCAATAAAGTTCCAGAACAACTCAGTTCTACATCATCCGGATGAACCCCAAAAGCCAGTATATCTAATTGCATAGATTTATATTGGGTGTAAAGATAATCATTGAAAGTGCAAAAAAAATCCTGCCTCGATTAAATCGAAGCAGGATTCTTATTCAGTATAAAATAAATTATGCTTTTTTTGCGTAACGCTTTTTAAACTTATCAATTCTTCCCGCAGTATCAACCAACACATTTTTACCAGTATAAAAAGGATGAGAAGTATTAGAAATCTCCAATTTCACAACAGGATATTCAATGCCATCTTCCCAAACAATGGTTTCCTTTGTATTGGCGGTTGATTTGCTTACGAAAGAAGTACCATTACTCATGTCTTTGAACACAACAAAACGATAACTTTCTGGATGGATACCTTGCTTCATATTTTTTGGTTTAGGTGGTACGGATTTGGCCGTACGATTATTTAATTTGGAGTGCGAAACTAGGTCAATTAGCCGTTTTTACCAAATTAATACCGAACTAAGTGGGTATTAGCCCTTCATATTCACAAATTGAAGCGGAATATCGAAGCTTCCTGTCTTGCATTTGGCAATTACTTCCTGTAAATCGTCAATTTTCTTAGCCGTAACCCGAATGATATCATCCATGATAGCTGCCTGCACTTTATAGCCACCATCCTTAATCATTTTAACTATTTTTTTAGCATCTTCCTGCTTCAGTCCATTTCTTACAGACACTTCTTTTTTCACCACTTTGCCACTGGGATAAGCGTCTTTACTAAAGTCGAAAGCACTTCCGTCAATACCTTGTTTCATAGAGCGACTGATCAGCACATCAATCAATTGTTTCATTTGCATATCACTGTTGACTTCCAAGGAAATAACAAAATCTTTTTTATTGAGTTCTACCTTCACTGATGTATCCCTAAAGTCGTATCGAGTAGCGATTTCTTTTTTCACAGTATTGATAGCATTATCTAGTATTTGTAAGTCCACCGAACTGGCAATATCAAATGAAGGCATGAGAAATAATTTTTGTAAAAGTACTTAATTGGAAGAAGAGTAACGCGTTTTTTGAACGATGATTGCAGAACAATGAATTTTGAACCAATCTTGAAGGTAAAATAAAAGGCCCCAGTAGAAACCAGGGCCGTTGTATTACTACATGAGAAAAAACTTATCTACCTGAACCCACTCCAACCCTGCTCTGTTCATCTTCTGCACCACCACGTTTACGTTGACTAGCAGCGGTTTTACCCTTGCTAAAACGATAGGTAAAGCTGATACTGGCAATACGGTTGTCGTTTAACTGTTGAAAATTAACATCTACATTTCCATACTTACTAGCCCCTTTTATTCTTTGCGACCATAGTATATCTCTCACATTCACCCTAATAGAACCCTTATTCTTTAATACCTGTTTGCTAAAACCCATATTAATGATACCAAAAGGATTAATATTGAATATGCCTTCCAAGCCTTGTGTGCGGTAAAATCCACTTAATTCAGCGGCCCATCCTTTTTTGAATTTAAATTGTTGAGTGATATTAATAACTGCAGTGGTAGCGGATAGGGTTACTGGGTTATTGCTAATCATTCCATCAAACTTATTGTTGAATACATTCATATAAATATTGCCACTCCACCATTTTGTATACTGATTAAAAGCATTAATTGAAAGTCCATACTGACGCTGTGTTGCAATATTTTCATTGCGGATAAATGTTTCATTCTTTTTATCATCCTGAATCAATACCTGCTGCATAATATCCGTTGTATTGGTATAGTTGATTGTGGTTGTTAAAAACCCTTTGAAAGTGTGACTCAGTTCTATATTGTGACTGAATTGTGGTTTCAAATATGGGTTTCCCTGCTCATAAGTATAGCGGTCTAAAAATTCTACAAAAGGATTTAGACTTTGGTAATCGGGACGTCTGATTCTTCTTCCATAATTCAACACAAAACTATTGCTCTTATTGGCCGTGTATTGAAAATATGCAGTTGGAAATACTTGTACATAGTTTCTTTCAAACTGAATATTAGTAGTGCGTTGATCTCCTTTTGCTGCTGTATGCTCTAGTCGCACACCCAGTTGCATACTCCATTTGGTACTTAAAGGGCGACTGTAATTGGCGTATGCTGCATTGATATTTTCTTTGTAAACAAAATGATTGCTCCTGCTGAAGTCGCGCATTTTAACTCCATTAAAAAGGGTATCATATATCGCATTTGCGTCTGTTGTAACATAGCTCGATTTTAATCCTGCTTCAAACTTAGCTCCTTTTTTTAGGGGATGAATATAATCCAGTTTTGCACTGTAAATATGAATCTGTTGTGGTAAATCGCCCAAAAGGCTATCTGATTTTGCAATGGGCTGACCATTGGTATTAAAATATGCATTGTTCAATGAAATATTGTTGGTGCCATCATAGGTAAGATAGTCGGCATCAAAACTCAATTCTTTTCCAGTAGTATCTATAACGCGACGAATATTGAAATTGGCACTAAAATTTTTCCAATTATCCCTGCTTTCACTCACAGCAATTGTTTTATTTGCTAAAATATATTGTGCATTAAAGATATTTATATCTCCACCAGAATGATCGGTTCCAGCATTATCAAAGCCATTTAATACGATACCAATTGTAGTGTTTTTTGACGCAAAATAATCAACTCCAATTTTTCCATTATAAGAATCATTGTAATTTTTTTTGGTATTTACTTGCTCAAAAAAAGAAACCACTTTATTGGTATTATTATCAATAAAACGGCGAGCAATATTAATATCCTGAAATCCAAGGCGTTCATTTCTGCTGATATTACCAAAAACATTGATTTTATTTTTACGGTAATTCAGGTTAACACTTTGGTTATTCCTGCTGTATATACCTTGACCATAACCGATGTTTACACTGCCGTTAAATCCAAAAATCTTTGTCTTTTTAGTCTTTATATTAATGATGCCAGCATTACCCGCTGCATCATAACGAGCAGGAGGATTGGTCATAATTTCAATCTGATCGAGCTGACTACTTTGCATATTGCGTAACAAATTAGCCAGGTCAGGACCCGATAAATAAGTGGGTCTGCCATCCATATAAACCACAACTCCATCTTTTCCTTTTAAACTGATATTGCCGTCTTTGTCTACCGTAATACCTGGAGATTTTTCTAATACTTCTAATGCAGTAGCTCCAACATTGGTTACTGAAGCTTCTACATTAACGATGGTTCTATCTAATTTTTGTTCAATCAAAGGTTTTTTAGAATTAACAGATACTTCTGTCAATTCTTTGGCAGCAGCTACTATTTGTAAATTTTTAACCACTAAATCGTTCCCGCCGTTCAATACAAAAATTTCACTATACAGTTTCTGGTAACCTACCAAACTAGCTGAAAGTAAATAATTGCCATTGGCCATTTTAGGAAATGAATAAAAGCCATTTTTATCGGTAATGGCTGTTTTGACTATGGAAGAATCTTTGGCTTTGAGGAGACTTACCAGTACGGACTCGACTGGTTTCTGGTCTGACATTAATTTTCCGACAATTTGATCGGCATTTTGTTGAGCGGTTGCAGCAGTAGAAGCGGCAATAAAACTCAACATAAAGGCATTTTTAATCCATTTTTTCATTTTCCACGTATTTAGTTAGTTCCTGTTTTAATTTATTACAGGACAAAACTAACTACCGTGTTTTACATAGTACATTGTTTTAGCATGAACGGTATTATTTCAATATAAAAGGTTAAAATGAATTAGGAAAAATGAGTAAGATTGAAGAATAACGCTACTTGTAACTTTTAACACTTTACTTTTAACTTTCTACAATAGAGGAATAAACCCAGCCCTAAAAGGATGAGTGAGAAGGAAATCAGTTCTGCTTGTGTGGGATTCAGCGGAAGGTCGTATTTGGTATTTACCCTTATTTTTTCAATGAAAAATCGCTCTAGTCCATTTAAAATTAAGTAGATACTAAATAGCTGTCCCGCTATTTTTATTTTCTTACGCAAGTACCATAAGAGTCCAAAAAGGATAAAGCAAATGATTATTTCGTACAAAGGTGTGGGATAAACAGGCAGTGGTAATTGAGTACAGAACTGTCCAGTACAGCCTGGAATGGGAATGCCATCACCCAATACATTATTGGGATAAGTGTAGGCCCAGAATATATCGGGCAACCAGCTGAATGGTTTGGGATGAATGTTTACAATACCCCAATCTCCGTCGCCACTTACTTGGCAGCCAACCCTTCCAAAAGCGTAGGCAAACATCATCGTAGGGGCAAAAGCATCTAATAAATGAATAATGGAAATTTTATGTTTTTTTGCATACCATAGAATAGCTGCACCTGCGCATATTAATCCACCGTAGAAGGTTAACCCACTAAAAGAAATAAGTGAGCCAATTGGATCTGCACTAAACTCCTTCCAATTCTCTAGGTTGTGAAATATTTTAGCTCCTAAAAACCCGAATACAGCAGCATAAATAACAATATCCCCTACTCTATCATGAGGCCAAATGCGCACCGTACGTTCCGAAGGCTGATCCAATTGTTCTTTCCTTTTTTCCCACCATTTCAGTGCCCCAAAAATTAAGGCGACCAACATTCCAGTCAGTAAATTTCCTTCTGTAGAAAGGATAAAGGATTGTGGATTGTTCAGCGCATTGGGTATGGTGAATGCACCTATAATTTTGTATCCAAAAATAAAACCGAGCAGCCCATTAATCAGTAATTCAGAAAAACCTGCAGGCTCGCCGATCATTATTTTTTCTTCGGTATAAGTAAAAAGTCCCTGTCCCTGCTTTCTACGCAATTCCATCGTAAGCACCCAAGCAGATGCAATAAAGGAGAGAGCCACAAAAAATCCAAAACTATTAATCAGCTTCAGTCCACTGATTTCAATTCCAAAAATATCTTTGAATGCGTAGTATAAATTAGGATACATGGGGAAGAAAATTAATACAATTTATTTGCAATGTTAGCCAGAAAATATGAAAAAATTAAGGCCTCACAATTGTGAGGCCCGTACTTACTAACCCATCTAAAAACAAGTTACGAAAAATTAATTACAAAATTCGTTAAATACTGAAATCAAATGCTGTGCAATTACCTGTGCTGGCCTGCCTTCAATTTGATGCCGCTCTACCATACTTACCAATTCACCGTCTTTAAACAATGCAATGGCGGGTGATGATGGCGGGTGTGGCAACATATATTCTCTGAACTTATTTACTGCTTCAATATCAAAGCCTGCAAAGCTTGTTACCAAACGATTTGGACGCTTTTCGGCATTCTGAACCGCCATTAAAACGCCAGGCCTACACGTACCTGCGGCACAACCACAAACCGAGTTAATTACCACCAATGTAGTTCCTTCCGACTTTAAAGTATCGTCAACCTGCGTTGCAGATACCAACTCACTAAAACCTTCATCTGTTAATTCTGCTTTCATCGGCAGTACAATTTCCGCTGGATACATTACTCACTTATTTAGAATGCAAATATACATAAAAGCTTTAAATCAATCCTAATACCAAATTAAAACAGCCTAAATGTCAGTTAATAATTTTAAATACAGACAAAATGTCTTTTTTTTGTTTTTTCATCTGTCATTATACCATAAAAATTCAGTTGGTATATAGTTTGAAAACCAATATTTATCATTCAATCACTAAAAAAAATAAAGATGACACAACTAAAAAACAATCCGATTAGCTTGTTGGACGAATTATTCAATGGTTTTCCAGCTTCATGGGGGCGAGACAGCCAGCAGGGTTATCCAACTGCTTCAGTGAATATTCACGAAACAGACGACGCATATCATTTAGAACTGAATGCGCCTGGAAGAAATAAGGAGGACTTTATGCTGAATGTTGACAAAGGGATTCTCACCATTTCTTATGAGCGCAAGGAACTGCCCGAAGAAAAGAACTACAAGACAGTGCGCAGGGAATTCACTTATAAGAGTTTCAAAAGAAGCTTTACCGTAGATGACAAAATTAATACCGAAGGCATCCAAGCACGTTATGAAAATGGTGTATTGAAAATACTCTTGCCAAAAAAAGAACAGCTAAAATCTGCGCCTACACAAATTACCATTGTATAGAATTAGGTTATGGAAGTTGGTTTGGTTTATTAACCCGGGGCATGCTCCGGGTTATTTTATATAAACATCGTTTTCCCAATAACCTTCTTGAATCAGTTGACCCGATTTATTGTACATTTTACCATACCCATTCCGCAAATCATTTTTATAGCTGCCCCTATATTCCTGCCCATTTTTCCAAATATAAGTGCCGTAACCTTCTTTAGAATTATCTCTCCAATTCCCTTTATAAGTATTCCCATTTGCATAAGTACCAACCCCATATCCATTGGCCTTTCCATTTAATAAAGTGCCAATAAATGAAAGCACAGGTTCTACTGATTTTGAGTTAGTATTTTTTTCATTAGTAGGTTGAATTCTATTGGTAGTTGATCTGTAATAGGTATAGGTTTCTTGTCGCAAACCATTATTATTATCGCTTGTTTTTTTTCGTTTCAATGGCCGTGGATTAATAGTATACTCATCTCCATCCAACACAATTTGTCCATCTGCTCCAATACTATCATCTCCATTATAATTATTATAAATAGGTCGTATTTGTGCAGCAGTTGAAGCAGAAAGTTTTTCCGAAGAATGTACGGCTTGGCTACTCCTATCAATCTCACGAAAAACATTTTTTTCAGCAGTATTTAGTAGCGGCTCAACGAGTTTTTTTATTACTGCTTTGCGCGTAATAATTTCAGGCTGGTATGGCAACTGCTCAATCAACTTTATTGGGTGAACCTCCTGTTCTACCGAAACCTTATTTGGCTTTTCCTGAACTGTTTCTGCAGTAGAATCAGGCGCAACTACTTCAAGCTGTTTGGGTTTCTGTACTTGCAATGAACTGTCAATAATTGTAGCAGCAGCAATGATAGGACTAGATTTTAGAGTTGACTGCACTTTTTGAACTACCAATTCTTTGGAATCTACCTTTGAAAAAAAAAATTCTGAAACAGCAAATCCAATCATAGCTCCAATTAGGAGAACAATAAGTATTAATAGAATAATTTGGCTTCTCGTGAGCATTTTAAATAGAATAATTGTATGAATTTACTCAAACTTTTTGTATTTGAACAATAAGCATAGGTAAGTCGCGCTGTTAATACATATTTATTCCACCCCCGCACAAAATAGATTGTAATATTTTCCAGAGAGTAGATACTAATATTTAAATATAGACTAAGGCAGGTTATTTGATATTTATCAGTCGCCTTTTTTGTATCATTATCAAGTAAAACTACAAATACCCGATAAAATAATAATTTCACGCTTGCATGACTGTAGAAAAAGCATTTATTCAGCTTCTAAATGAACACCAAAAGATTGTACATAAGGTATGCAATCTATACATGGATTCTCATACGGACAAAGAAGATCTTTTTCAAGAAATTACCCTCCAAGCCTGGAAAGCCTATGGAAATTTTAGAGGAGAAGCTAAATTTTCTACTTGGCTTTATCGGGTTGCATTAAATACAGCCATTACCTTTTTTAGAAAAGAAAAGAAAACTGCTTTTATTTATTCTACAGATAATATTCCAGACATTATTAACAATGAACAAGACCCAATTGAAGCACAAACCAAAGCTATGTATGCTGCCATTGGTGATCTTTCTAAAATTGACAAAGCCATTGTAATGCTTTATCTAGAGGATTATAGCTATGCAGAAATCAGCGAGACCATTGGAATTACTGCCAACAATATTGCTGTGAAAATGAACCGCATTAAAATAAAGTTGAAAGAATTTACCCAACAATATTATTCCAACCTATAAATAATTTTATATGGAACTCGACGATTTTAAAAATAGGCTCAACCAAAAATTGGAGACCAACCACTTGCATTTGTCAGAGCGTGACTTGTCTGTACTGCTGAGCAAAAAAGCTTACTCTGTAATTGGAAAAATCAAACGCAGCCTTTGGATAGAAATCATTTCTTGTATTTTAATAGCTGGTATATTCGCCTATATCGGCATATCTAGTAAGTATAGAGCTGTAAATATTTATTTTATTTCTTTTACTATAATATTCATTCCGTTCACATTGGTATTTGTGTACCTATTAAAAAAAACCAATGAAGTAAATCAATCCAACCTACCCATAATAAATAACCTACAAAGCTTGGTAAAACTGCTGGATGAATTCATTAAAAGATATTTCCAATTTACCATGGCATTGATTCCTATTTGCTTCGTATTCTCTTTTATATTGGGCTACACAGAAAAAAAACCGATTATAGAACTTGACCAACTCATCTACAAGTATAAGCCCAGTTCAGGAATAGCTGTAAGTATATTAATAGCTTATTTTGGGGGGCTTACTTTCTGTACCTATTATTTCACCAAATGGTATTTGAAAAAACTTTATGGCAACTATATTATAGAATTAAAAAACTATATTACTGAATTAAAAGATGCAGCTTAAAAGTTGATTCACTAAAACCAAAACGAATACTAGCTTTTTAATTTGAGTTATAAATAACCCAATATCTTCAACATACTTTGAGCTGTTTGTTCTTTAGCATATACCCAGTCAATCAATTTCCCAGTTTTATCTCGCTCCACAATTACGTGTTTAGGTGACGGTATTAAACAATGCTTAATACCTCCATATCCACTAATTTGATCTTGGTAAGCACCAGTATGAAAGAACCCTACATACAGTGGTTCTTTATTCGATTCTACTTCTTTCTTATCGGTAGTGGTGAGTTTGGGCAAAAATACTTCGTTGATATGTTCTTCTGAATCATAGTAGTCGTGGCTATCACAAGTAATACCACCGAGTACCACACGCTGGTATTCATTGTCCCATTTATTCACAGGTAGCATTAAAAATTTCTCTCCAATTCCCCAAGTATCGGGCAATGTGGTAATAAAAGATGAATCAATCATATACCAGCACTCACGATCGTTTTGAATTTTCTGTCCAATCACGCTGTATATATGCGCCATGCTTTCCCCAACTGTAAAGCTGCCAAATTCCGTATAAATATTGGGCATAGGGACTTTGGCTTTCTTACATGCTTTTTTAATATTACCTACAATCTCATTGATCATAAATTGGTAATCGTATTCAAAGCCAAGCGAATGTTTGATTGGAAATCCGCCGCCAATATTTATGGAATCTAATTCGGGGCAGATTTTTTTTAATTGACAGTATAAGTTGATGATTTTATTCAGTTCACTCCAATAGTAAATATCATCTTTAATCCCTTTATTTAAGAAAATATGCAACATTTTCAGTTGAAATTTTTCTTCATAGCCTTCAATCTCATCCACATAAAATTCCAAAATATCTTTTGCCCTAATACCCAACCTAGATGTATAGAAAGGAAAATTGGGTTCTTCTTCTGCCGCCACACGTATCCCCAGTGAAAATTGTTGTTTCACACTGCGTTTATAAGCCATCAACTCTTCTTTATTATCAAGAATTGGCACCACATTTTTAAAACCAGTATTGATTAGTTTCGCAATACGAGATGTGTAATTTTTTTGCTTATACCCATTGCAGATGATAAAAGTTTCTTTGTTTATTTTTCTGCGTTGGTACAATCTATTAATGATTTCTATATCGTAAGCGTACGAAGTTTCTAGGTGAATATTGTGTTTCAGGGTCTCCTCTACAATAAAAGAGAAGTGAGAACTCTTGGTACAATAACAATAGAAGTATTGGCCCTCGTATTTATGCTTTTTAAAAGCATTTTCAAACAGGGTCTTGGCTTTATTGATTTGCATACCAATTTTAGGCAAATAAGTAAGCTTTAACGGAGTTCCGTGCTTGTCAATTAATTTCTTAAGATCTACTTCGTTGTATTCGAGGTATCCCTCCTCGCTTAAATTAAAACCTTCTTGGGGGAAGTGAAAAGTCTGGTTTACCAGAGATGTGTAGGTATTATTCATTCGGAGTGATTCCTTTTAGAGTGTAAAAATAACCCTTGAAATGGATTGTGAAAATAAAAATAGCCGTCCCGATAAAATCAGAACGGCTAAGCTATATAATCTGGTCAAATAACTATTTAACGGAATCTATCAATGCCTTGAAAGATACTGGCTCATTCATAGCCAAATCTGCCAATACTTTACGGTTCAGGTCAATGCCTTTTACGCTTAATTTATTAATAAACTGGCTGTAAGTCATTCCCTCTTCTCTTACTGCTGCGTTGATACGGGCTATCCATAATTGGCGATATTCACGCTTTTTAAGTTTGCGACCTACATAACTATAGGTAAGTCCTTTTTCTAAGATATTCTTGGCGACTGTATAAACGTTTTTACGTTTACCATAAAAACCTTTGGCTTGGTCAAGGATTTTTTTTCTCCTTGCTCTGGATGCAACTGCATTTTTTGAACGTGGCATACTTGAATGTTTTGAAGTTAGCGGAGCTAACGGTTAATAATCTGTTTTTAAAGCTGGGCTGATTAGCCTTTCAGGCGTAATAAACGTAAAACGAAATCCTTGTTGGTAGAGCCAACAATACCTTTCTTTCTCAAAGCACGCTTGCGCTTTTTAGATTTTTTGGTAAGGATGTGACGTTTGAATGCTTTTTGGAAACTGATTTCTCCGGTTCCGGTCACTTTAAAACGCTTTTTAGCGCTGGAGTTTGTTTTTACTTTTGGCATATAAATAATCTATAAAAGATTATACCCTGCTGGCGGATCTCCACGTGGAGTTCACTTGTTTTAGCCTTACGGGAAAATTTTGGATTGCAAAGGTATATTTTTTCCGTGAAACGGAAAAATAGTTATTGGGTTATTAGAAGAACCATATTATCCAAAATAATAACTTAATAACTCGGCAACTCAATAACTTACTTACTTTTCTTACCTGTTTTAGGAGTAAAAATGGCGAACATTCGCTTGCCTTCCAGTTTGGGCATACTTTCTAGTGTACCCGCTTCAGCAAGTCGCTCAGCAAATTTCAAGAGCAGCAATTGCCCCCTATCCTGGAACATGATGGCACGACCCTTGAACTGAACATAGGCTTTCACTTTATTACCCTCTTTCAGAAAATTCTCAGCATGTTTGGCTTTAAAGTTAAAGTCATGATCATCAGTACTCGGCGTAAAGCGGATCTCTTTGATCTCACTCTGCTTTGAGTTGGCCTTCATTTCCTTCTCTTTCTTCTTCTTTTCGTATAAGAATTTTTTATAGTCAATGATCTTGCATACAGGGGGGTCGGCTGTGGGGGAAATTTCCACCAAATCCAATTCCTGCTCTTTTGCAATCTTAAGTGCATCTGATGTAGCATAAATGCCCACTTCTACGTTATCGCCCACCAATCGGATTTGTAGTGCGCGTATTCTCTCGTTGATGCGATGTTCAGGCTCAGGCTGCCTGTTAAACCTGGGATTAAATCTTCCTCTTGGTGCTAATGCCATTAAAACTTGTTTGTTTGATAAATTTTGATAAAGATAGTTGATATTCCGAACTATTCGCCGGATTTACGTTCTTGAATCTCTTCTTTAATTTTTTCTATAAATTCTGATAGTCCAACAGACCCCAAATCTCCCTTTCCTTGTCTCCGCACCGATACCTGCTGTTCATTCATTTCTTTCTCGCCCACTACCAGCATATAAGGTACCCTTTGCAATTCAGTGTCTCGTATTTTTCTGCCTATTTTTTCCTGCCGATCGTCTATCTCTACCCTCACCCCTGCATTGCGCAATTGCTGCATTACATCGAGGGCATAATCTAGAAACTTATCACTAATTGGTAATACTTTTACTTGTAATGGTGCTATCCATACAGGAAACTTGCCTGCATAATGCTCCAACAAAAATCCAATAAACCGCTCATGGGTTCCCAATGGCGCCCGGTGAATTATTAAAGGAATTTCTGGCTCATTATCCTTATTGGTGAACGACAAATTAAAACTTCTTGGTTGTGCAAAATCAACCTGATTGGTGGCCAGCGTAAACTCTCTACCAATAGCACTCCATATTTGCACATCAATCTTTGGCCCATAAAACGCCCCTTCCCCCTTCACTTCCACAAACGGCACACCAGTTTCAATTAGTACATTTCTAACCAATGCTTCGGTTTCTAGCCAAAGCTCTGGCTCATTTACATATTTCTGCCCCAACTTTTCTGGGTCGTGCAAGCTCAACCGCATGACGTACTTGTCAATTCCAAAAATTTTGAAATATTTTACATACATATCATTCACTGCCTTGAACTCTTGCATGAATTGTTCTTTGGTACAATAGATATGTGCATCATTCATATGTAGGCAGCGCACCCGCATTAACCCAAACAATTCCCCACTCTGCTCGTAGCGATAACAGGTTCCATATTCCGCAATTCGGTAAGGCATATCGCGATAACTTTTGGGTTCCGCATCAAATATTTTATGGTGATGCGGGCAGTTCATAGCTTTGAGATAATATTTCTCTCCATCCATTTCCATGGGTGGAAACATACTATCTGCATAATAAGGAAGATGCCCGCTGGTAAGGTATAAGCTTTCCTTGGCAATATGAGGTGTAACCACCCTTTTATAACCCGCTGCATTTTCTGTTTCCTTAGCCAATTTCTCTAACTCTTCAATAATTACGGTACCATTGGGCATCCATAATATTAAACCCTGACCAATATCATCGTTGGTAGTATAAATACCCAGTTCCTTACCCAACTTACGATGGTCTCTTTTCTTCGCTTCTTCTAGCATCAGTAAATACTCATCTAATTCTTTCTGTGCGGGAAAACTAACTCCATATAGTCGGGTCAGCATTTTATTTTTTTCATCACCCTTCCAATATGCTCCTGCAATATTGGTCAGCTTCATCGCTTTTATAAACCCAGTATGTGGTAAATGTGGCCCACGGCATAAATCGGTAAATGACCCCTGCGAGTAAAGGGTAATTGATCCGTCGGATAAATTGCCCAACAAATCAAGTTTATATTCGTCTCCCTTACTTGTAAAATACTCAATTGCCTCATTTTTACGGATGGGCTTTCTAATAAAAGCGTTGTTTTGTTTGGCCAGCTCTACCATCTTCTTTTCTATAGCAAATAGATCTTCCTCAGTAATTTTTCTATCCCCCAAATCCATATCATAGTAAAACCCCTTCTCTAAGGCAGGCCCTACCCAAAATTTGACACCTGGGAAAATGGCTTCTACGGCTTCTGCCATAAGGTGAGCTGTGGAATGCCAGAATGTATTTTTTCCTTCTTCACTATCCCAAGTCAAAAATTTAATCTCCGCATCTTCTTCAATAGGCTGCGTAGCATCTACCACTTTATTGTTTACACTGGCAACCAATACTTTTCTGGCCAATCCTTCACTGATAGACTTGGCTATATCTAATGCTGAAATCCCTTTTTCATAGGGTCTTACTGCACCATCGGGAAAACTGATATTCATCATAACTATTCGTCCTCTTTTAAAATCAAGTTTGCGAAGTTAACAAATAGGCAGCAGAAAAAAGGGATATCCATTTCTATACCTGTTAAAACCTTAACGCTTTTTTATAAACTTACTTAGCTTTTGCTGTGTAGCTTTGTAATATATGAAGTTGGCTTTTACCTTGACTGCTTTTATTGCCCTTTCTATACATTCATCTGCCCAAAAAATTACTGGCATTTGGCGAGGTTATTTTAGTTCTTCAAACGGTATTTACCGCGAAGGCACGCAGCCTGAAATGTATAAATATGAGCTTCAGATTGACCAGCAGACCAATAATGGATTAAAAGGGGTTACTTATTCTTATAAAACTACGGTGTTTTATGGCAAAGCCAATATTCAAGGCATTTATAATATCACTTCAAAGACTATTTTACTGAAAGAGACGGGCTTAGTAGATTTGAAAATTAGTGATAAAAGTGAGCCTTGCTTGATGACCTGCTACCTCGATTACAGCAAAATTGGTAAATTAGAAGTATTGCAAGGCAGTTTTATATCGACCAATATAAAAGACAAGGGCGACTGCGGCAATGGTAAAGTATATTTAGAAAAGGTGACTGAAAGCGATTTTGAACTGGAACCTTTTCTGGCTAAAAAAGGCAGCCAAAAAAAAGCAGATGATACAGCAGCTAAAAAAGCCACCATTATTCCAAAACAAAGCGTTGGCCCAGCAACTGCGAATAAGTCGCCTTTGCCAACCAACAAACCATTAATACCCAAAGCAGCAGCTCCGATTATTAATGCAAAGCCGCCTATTAGTGCCCAAGCAATTAGAGTGAATAAGCCCAAGCCAAAAGCACCAAAAAATACGAGTCCATCTAATCCTACTACTCTAAAAGATACGGCAATAAAATTGGAGCCCGAATTGGTTCACCAAAAAAGGGCGGTTGTAGAAAGCGAGGTTCGTGAGAAAAGAGCAGTTGCCGTTCCTAAAGTTTTACAAGAAAGGGAAAACAACCTCGTTAAAACATTGGTTGTAGAAGATGAGGATATACAGATTGACTTATTCGATAACGGCACAATTGACAATGATACCATCAGTGTATATCATAACAATGAGTTGGTGGTTCGAAATGGGCGACTGGCATTCAAGGCCATCAGTTTTAAGATCAAGTGTTCTCCAAAAGAAAATATGCATGAGTTGGTAATTGTAGCAGAGAATTTGGGGGAAATACCACCCAATACCGCTTTGATGGTAATTACTGCAGGGCGTAAGCGTTATGAGGTTTTTTTATCCTCTACAGAAAAGAGAAATGCCAAAGTGGTGATTGAATATATTTCGAGGAAGGCGCAGTAACCCTATTTACGGTTTAACTTAAAACTTAAAATTCCAGGTCACCGATGGCAATACAGGAAACAGTGATACCTGTTTGGCTGATACTTTTAAAGTACCTGCTGCTGCTGATCCTTCTTGGTTAAAATATAAAAAATAGGGATTGGCGCGACTGTAAGCATTGTAAAGACTGAAAACCCAATTGGTACTATACTTCCTAATTTTCTTGGGCTTGGGTGTATAGGTAGCTGCAAAATCAACCCTATGATAAGCATCCATCCGATATGAATTGATACTGCTGAACTGTTGTGATAATATTCCACCCACAAAATAAAATCGCTCTGGTACGGATATCGCATTTCCCGTGCCATATACAAATACAGAACTTATCTTCCATTTATCATTAATGGTATAGTTGCCTACAAGTGATAAATCATGTCGACGATCATAGCGACTGGGAAATTTATTTCCATCATTTAGTTCGCTGAATTTTCTCCAAGTCCAGCTTAATGTATAACCAAACCAACCAGTAAATCTACCCTTCACTTTATTAATAAAAAGTTCTGCGCCATAACTCCATCCTTTGCCGAAAACAAATTCTTCTTCAGGATCTTTTATTGAAGGCGTGTATCCATTGCGGTATTCAATTTGATTTTCCATGGTTTTATAGTAAGCTTCCAACGAAGTTTCAAACATACCATCTTTAAAATTTTTAAAATAGCCAACCGCATACTGCCAACTAATTTGTGGCTTTACCCGAATGGTACTTGGCACCCATAAATCAGTAGGTAAAGTAGAGCCAGCATTGGTAACCAAGTGAATATATTGAAGGTTGCGAGTAACGCCTGCTTTAAAAGATGCTGTTTCATTTAAAGTATATCTCAGGGTAGCCCTAGGCTCTAGTCCACCATAAGCTTTCACCAATTTGCCGCTGCCAAAAACGGTACTATCGGTTTTATTACCTACTGCATCTCTTTGGTACATAGTGTATTTACCCACTTGCTGAAATAGGCTGTAACGGATACCCATATTCAGTTTCAGCTTAGGGCTAATTTCCCAATCGTCCTGAAGGTATAGGGCTATTTCATTGGCCATTTTTTTGCTGGCGTTATCGGGAGTAAAAACTACAGAGTCCTGATTACCACTTAATACATTGGGTAGAAAAGTATGTCGCGTAAACTGTGCCCCAAATTTTAGTTTATGATCGGGTGTAGGATAAAAATCTATATCAGTTTTAGCTGTTAAGTCTTTTATACCTGAAGAAAGATTGATGCGAAAATCGTTCTGAATGCCTTCGAGACTGAACCGATAATCGTTGTATACCAAGGTAGTATTTGCAAATAATTTTTTATTAAACACATGATTCCAGCGAAAAGTAGCGGTAGAATTGCCCCAATCAATAAGGGTTTTAAAAGAGCGAGCTGTATTGTTAAAATTGAATTTATCTCGGCCAAAATAACCGCTTAAATAAAGGTGGTCTTTTTCCGAAATCTGGTAATTCATTTTAGCATTCAAATCGTAAAAATAATAACCAGATCCATAAAAATCACTGGTCTTCTTAATTAAGGGTTTGGTAAGGGCATCTATATAAGTACGTCTCGCAGAAATAATATAGGAAGCTTTGTTTTTCTTGATAGGGCCTTGAATAGAAAATCGAGAAGCAATAAGCCCAATACCAGCATCAATCTGGGTTTTGTTTACATTGCCTTCTTTCATGGCTATGTCTACTACTGAAGACAGTCTGCCTCCATATTGTGCTGGCATACCGCCTTTAATTAAGCTTACATTTTTAATAGCATCGGCATTGAAAACAGAAAAAAAGCCGAATAGATGTCCCGTATTATACACCACAGCATCGTCTAGTAAAATAAGATTTTGGTCAGGACCACCGCCACGTACATAAAAGCCTGCATTGCCTTCTCCTGCATTGCGAACACCGGGCATAAGTTGCAGGGTTTTTAAAATATCTACCTCCCCAAAAAAAGCGGGTAAAGCTTTGGCAGTTGCAACAGATAATTCAAATTTACCCATCTGGGTAGTCTTGATATTGTTATCGCGCTTGCGAGCTGTAACCGTAACATTTTGTATTTGAACCACATTGGGCGAAAGCAAAATATTCTCTTCAATATTGGAATTAAAATCAATGGTAAACTCTTTGGATTGATAGCCAATAAAGTTGCAAAGGATTTGATATTTCCCTTTTGGGAGGGTAATAGAAAAAAATCCATAGCCATTGCTAGCAATGGATTTACCAGCAGATTTAACGGAAAGATTGGCACCAATAAGGGTTTCCCCACTCAGTGAATCTTTTATATATCCATTCAGTGTAAACTTTTCTTGCGCAGCCAATTCAATCCCAATCGCACAAAACAATAACATGATACTCAAGACCTTCTTCATATATACTAATAGACAACCCAATATGGTTCTTGGTTGCGTGAAAACTAAAGTTTAGTTCGTAAATCTATGGAATCTTTCACTTCACCGCAATGCAGCATGGTTTTGGGCAGGTAAGGATTTCTTATATCGGATGAATTACTCAACCAAGTTGCTCCTTTATCATTAAAAGCCATGGGACAAAACTGGTGGTAAACTACTTCATTATCATATTGAATGGTGCGGATAAGAAGGTAGATCTGCTCTCCCAACATTTCAAAAGCTTTGCGTTTTTCATCGCGTTTATTTTCTCCCAACAATCCTTTTAATTCGGCTTTAAGACCTGCAATAGATTGTTTGGCGGCTACCAGTGTATTACTGTCCACTCCTGCCTCTCCCAACTGAATACTATCTAATAATGGTATTAATTTTGTGGCGGCAGAATCAATGGCTCCATCTTTTTCTGCTATAAATGCATCTTTCAAAGCATAGTATTGATCCAGTGCTGCTTTAAAAGAAATATTAAACACATCGCTATGCTTGCTTTTGGCGATAGATGCAAATTCTGTTGCAGTTGTTTCCGCAGTTTTTGTTTCATTGCTTTTACAAGCTATCATAAATAAAAGTGTACAAACGGGCAGCATATACTTCATAACTAAGGTATTTTGAGCAAAATTAAAGCAATTTCGTCAGGCAGTGCTTTAGAATTACCTTTGCAGCCTTAAATAATTTTTTGCGATGTTGATTGGCTTTCAGAATGTAACGTTTGAGTTTGGGGCAAGAGTAATTGTAGCAGATGCCACTTGGCATATACAGCCGGGCGACCGGATTGGCCTGATCGGTTATAATGGTACGGGTAAGTCTACCCTGCTTAAAGTGTTAGTAGGTGAATATACCCCTTCTAAGGGCACAGTAGAGAAAGGTAGGGAGACCACTATTGGTTACTTGCACCAAGATTTACTGAGTTTTGACACCAACGATACCATTACAGAAGTGGCTTTGGGGGCATTTGAGAGGGTGCGTGAGTTGGAGAAAGAAATAGAGCGACTGGGTATTGAACTGGAGCAAAATTCGGAAGATGAAGTGCTGTTGATAAAGTATACTGACAGTCTGCACGAATTAGACGTGCTAGATGGTTATAATATTCAGCACAAAGCAGAAGAAGTTTTGCATGGTCTTGGCTTTTCTAATACTGACTTAGCGCGTCCTTATAAAGAGTTCAGCGGGGGCTGGAGAATGCGGGTATTATTGGCTAAAATGATTCTACAACAGCCTGATGTGTTGTTGATGGATGAACCAACCAATCACCTTGACTTGCCTTCTATTGAGTGGCTTGAAAGATACTTAATTCATTACAAAGGCAGCGTGGTAATTGTGAGTCACGATAAATTTTTCTTGAATAGGATGGTAAATAAAATTGTAGAACTGTATCAACAGCAACTGCATATTTATTCTGGCAACTACGAATATTTTGAGCAAGAGAAAAGCATTCGAATAGATATGCAGCAAAAAGCATTTGAGAACCAGCAGGATTATATTCGCCAACAGGAACGATTTATTGAGCGCTTCAAAGCTAAGGCCAGCAAAGCTGCACAGGCTCAGAGTGTACAGAAGCGATTGGATAGGCTTGATAAGATTGAAGATGTTCAGTTAGAGCGACCAGATTTACGCATCAATTTTCAATTAGATAAAGTGCCGGGTAAGGTATTGGTTCATTTAAAAGAAGTGTCCAAACATTTTGGTTCCTTAAAAATTGTGAGCAATGCATCTGCTGAAATAGAGCGAGGCGATAAAATTGCATTAATTGGAGCGAACGGAAAAGGTAAATCTACTTTATTGAGAATGGTAGCAGGTACTGAAAAGTTTGATGGTGATAGAATTTGGGGGCATAATGTGGAAGAGAGTTTTTATGCGCAGCATCAATTGGAAGCACTTACTATGGGGCATACTGTTTTAGAAGAGTTACAGCATTGTGGCAGTAAGAAAACAGATCCAGAACTGCGCAGTTTATTGGGTGCATTCTTATTTGGTGGCGATGATGTAGATAAAAAAGTTAAAGTGTTGAGTGGGGGCGAAAAAGCAAGGGTTGCATTGGCAAAAACTATTGTGAGTAAGGCCAATTTTTTAATACTGGATGAGCCTACCAACCACTTAGACATGCATTCGGTAGAGTTGTTGGCCGAAGCCCTTAATAAGTATGAGGGAACTACTATTTTGGTAAGTCACGATCGTTATTTCATCTCTAAAACAGCCAATAAAATTTGGGAGATAGTGGATGAAGAGATTAAGGAATTCAAAGGAACATACCAAGAGTGGGTAGAATGGAATGAGCGAATGGAGAAGCAGCGGAAGTTAGGAACAGTAAATGAGGAACCAAAGCCAACCCCTATTGTAAATAAAAAGCAGGAAGCCGCAGTACCAATCCAACCAATTAATAAAGAAGCCCAAAAAGAAGCCCAAAAAGAAGTCCAAAAAATGCAACGCAAGCTGGGCATGCTGGAAGAAGAACTTTCAAAAACCAAACAGGCCAAGATAGGATTGGAAAATGAATTGGGTAATGCTGCTAATTATATTAATAAAGACAAATACAGTAAAATTGAAGCTGAATACAAAGCAGCCGACACTAAATACAAGCAGTTGAATGAACAATACGAAAAATTATTTGAGGAATTAATGGAACTAGAAGGGAAATTATAGTTCAAAAAATAATAACCCAAGCATAATGTTTTGGTAACAGCAAATTAACTTTAAATGCCGTTTTTTGAAAAAAAATAAAAATGAGATTTAAAGTAATTCCTGTTGCAATTTGTTTGGTTGCAATCACGTCTTGTAAAAAAAACAACGAATTAATTCAATCCCCAATTCAGTATCCAGAGAAGGTGACTTTAAAGGCTGCTGGTATAATTTATACAGCCGCAAATGGTGTAAATGTATTTGGTAGTGGTTATGGATCAGCAATAGCTGCTGTACCAAACGAACCAGATGCATTTTATTTAATGACCGACCGTGGTCCGAATGTTGATGGCACTGTGAAAGATTCAAAACTATTTCCCCTCCCAAATTTCAATCCACATATTGCTAAATTCAAACTTCTTGGCGACTCCTTAGTATATATATCATCGGTTGAATTTAAAAATGCTGCAGGCGCAAAAATTACGGGTAAGCCAAACCCAGTGGGACAAGGCAGTACTGGAGAAGTAGCTTTAGATTTTAATGGCAATACACTAACCAATGATCCAGACGGTATTGATTGTGAAGGTTTAGCAGTTGCACCAGATGGCAGCTTTTGGGTAAGTGATGAGTATGGACCACATTTAGCGCATTTTGACAAAGAAGGTAAAACTATAGAGCGCATTAATCCTTTTGGAACTGGAACCGGGGGACGTAAAATTCCAGAAGTGTTTAAAAAGAGAAGAGCCAACCGGGGAATGGAAGGTTTAACAATTTCACCCGATGGAAAAATACTCATTGGCATGATGCAATCGCCCATGTACAACCCAACGAGGGCTACAGTAGCCAACTCAAGACTATTACGCATTTTAACTTTTGAAATTGCAACAGGCATCACTAAACAATATGCATATATAACAGATAATATCAGAACCCTTTCAAGTGAAATTGTAGCCATTACTGCTACTACTTTTCTGGTTTTGGAAAGAGACCAAGACTATGCTGGGGGACAACCTGCTGCACTAACAAAAAAAGTGTATAAAATAGATATTACCAATTCAACAGATATTTCGGATGCAACAAATAGTGCCACAGGTATCATGTTTGGCGGTAAAACTTTAGAAGAGTTAAGCGATGCGGAATTAGTAAGCAACAACATTAAAGCTGTTACCAAAGAATTGGTTGCAGATTTGTTAACCATACCTGGTGGCTACCCACATGATAAAGCTGAAGGTTTAGTTATTTTAAATAACAACCTAATTGCGGTAAGCAACGACGATGATTTTGGTATAAATAACCCCACAATAATCAATAATACTTTGATTGCTAAAATCTTACCTTCAACGGGCAAAATTGATACAAACGTAATCTACTTTATCAAACTAAGTAAAGGGCTAAAATAATAAAATGGAATAAGTCAAATATTGAATAATTTGACACGATTAAAACCCTGATTTAGTCAAAATGCCCTGCCGCTATTTCTAGCAGGGCATTTTTTATTGGAGTAAGGTTCTAAATTATTTCTGAATAAAATAATTACTTACATTTAAACATAACAATTACCCATTCAGCTTTATACCAGTTTGAGTAAACGTTATTTTTTGTTGCTTATAGAGGCTTCCTGTGGTCATTTTAAATGCTTTTTTACTCATCCCAAAAAATGAGTAAATTTCTGCTGGATTAGATTTATCATGATAAGGCAGGTATCCATTGTTTTCATTTAGTAGTCGCAGTATTTTTTCTCCCTCATCTTCTACTTTATTAAAGCCTGGCTTTCCCAGCACCACATCAATCTTATTGTCGATGCGAATTTTCTTAATAAATCCTTTTACCCTATCTCCTATCTCTAATTGCTTAAATACTTCATTACTGTGCAGCATGCCGATATGACGATTATTAATCACCATTGTATATCCTAGTTCTGAATTGCGATATACCAATAAATCTACCAGCTCCATTTCTTTCACTGTAAGTGCTTCATTACTCATTAGGCTCTCTACTTTCTCCGTAGCGGCCACCCTTCCAGTTACTTCATCTATATACAATTTCACCAGATACCATCCACCTACGCGCATTCCAACAACCTGCTTTGAGGTTGGAACAAATAAATCTTTCATCAACCCCCAGTCCAAAAACGCCCCATGAGCAGTTACGGATATTACTTGCATTTTCGCAATTTCACCTACTACCGCATTCGCTTTTTGGGTAGTAGCGATCAACCTATTTTCTGAATCGTGGTAAACAAAAACAGTAAGCTCATCTCCTATGCGTAAGCGATCAGGCGCAAAACGTTTGGGCAGAAGAATACCTTCACCGCCATCGTCTAAATAGAAACCAAACTCTACTTTTCTACTTACTTTTAATGTATTGTAATTACCTACTTGTATGGATTCCATAAATTGCTTTTAAAATAATTCTGTTTGTGTGGTATCAGCAACAACTTTCTGCTCCCACTCCATTTCAATGCTTTTATTAAAGTCAGTGAGCTTCGCCCCCAATGCCTTCCAGCCCATCACTTCTACCATCTTGGCCACTTTAAACTTGGCTTTTCGTACTTGTTGTCCCTTCCCTGTTTGCACCACCAATATTGGCTCTTCTTCCGTGGTAACTGCCACCAACTTATTACCATTGCCTTCTTTAATAAAAAGGAATTGCGACTTCAAGGTAGTGGTTTCTATTTTGAAGCGCTTAATATTGTATTGATTTTTATCGCCATCCAAGTAAACTGCAGTAATTACTCGTTCAGGATTAAACTGTTCTATCAACGCTATTTTATCTACTTCAAAGCGCTGCGTTATTTCAGTATCGGTTAACTCATAAGATCCATCATTGTAAAAAACAATGATTCGTTGGTCTTCAAAACTTCCTAAATACATTCCTTTTTCTTCGGTATTGAGTCGCCCAAATTTATCATCAAACCAAAGTTTTCTTCCCGCCAGTGTACTCTTACCAGCTTCTTTCATTTTCACAGTTTTAATGGGATATTTAATTACTTGATTTCCCATACTACTCCTACCCTTGATTTCTAATTCTTCAAAATGAAAATCGAGTTCTTTAATACGGGCTGTACAGTTGGGACTTAAAATTATTTTAAGTGTTTCTGCTTCACCGTTGGGATTGGATGAGAAATAATGAACGCGACTTTTTTCAGTCCCCTTCGTAAGATCGTATTCTTTTTCGCGTGTGATGCCAGTTACATTAAAACGCTTACCATAACTCACGCCTGTTTTGCCATCTACATATATCATATTGTAAGTGGTGCGTTCATCATTTTTTTCAAAAACGGCTGCGTGAATAATGTCTTTTCCTATGAAGACTTTATCAGATACTTTCACCACTTTCATAGTGCCCGATTTGGTGAATGCAATAATATCATCATAATCAGAACACTCGCATAGGAACTCATCTTTCTTTAAGCCAGTACCTATAAACCCTTCATTTCTATTGAGGTAGAGTTTGGTATTGGCAATAGCAACCTGCTTAACTTGAATGGTATCAAACTCTTTAATTTCTGTTCTACGCTCTCTACCCTTGCCATATTTTTTAAGTAAGTTATCAAAATAAGCAACGGCAAAATCGGTCAAGTGTTCGAGATCAAAACTTACTTGTTTAATATCGGCTTCTATATTTTTTATTTGTTCATTGAGTTCATTAATGTCCAGTCGATAAATTCTTCTAACAGGCTTTTCTGTTAATTTAAGAATATCTTCTCGCTCAATGGGGCGTTTTAATTTCTTTTTGAATGGTGTAAAACCTTTGTCAATAGCTTCAATTACTTTTTCCCAATTCTCGTGTTTCTGCTCCAGTTCTTTATAAATCTTTTCTTCAAAGAATATTTTCTCTAATGAAGTATAATGCCATTTATCTTCTAGTTCGCCGAGCTTAATTTCTAGTTCTTGTTTTAATAAATGCTTGGTATTGTCCACCGAAATTTTCAGTAATTCCTGCACGGTCATAAACCTAGGCTTATTGGCTTCAATTACACAGGCATTCGGTGAAAGGCTTACTTCACAATCGGTGAAAGCAAACAATGCGTCGATGGTAATATCGGGTGAAATACCGGGTGCTAAATCAATTTGTATTTCTACTTCTTTGGCCGTTACATCTATAACTTTCTTTATTTTTATTTTACCTTGATCATTGGCTTTGGTAATACTTTCCATCAGCTGGGTAGTAGTAACACTGTAAGGCACATCGCGAATCACCAATGTTTTTTTATCCAGCTCTTCAACGTGTGCACGAACCCTTACTTTACCGCCACGTTTACCATCATTATAATTAGAAATATCAATCATTCCCCTTGTTAAAAAATCGGGGAAGAGCTCAAACTTTTTACCACGTAAGTATTTAACAGATGCGTCTATTAATTCACAAAAATTATGTGGAAGAATTTTTGTTGATAGTCCCACCGCAATTCCATCTGCCCCTTGAGCTAAGAGTAACGGGAATTTCATTGGTAGGTTAATGGGTTCATTTTTTCTGCCATCATAACTCAACTGCCATTGGGTAGTTTTTGCGTTGAATGCTACTTCCAGCGCAAATTTAGACAAGCGGGCTTCTATATAACGAGACGCTGCGGCGTCATCACCCGTGCGCACATCACCCCAGTTTCCTTGGGTTTCTATGAGTAAATCTTTTTGTCCCAAATTCACCAAAGCGTCTCCAATACTGGCATCTCCATGTGGATGGTACTGCATACTTTGTCCAATAATATTGGCTACTTTATTAAAGCGACCATCGTCCATTTCTTTCATGGAATGAAGAATGCGTCGCTGCACTGGCTTTAGTCCATCTTCAATAGCGGGTACTGCACGTTCTAGAATTACATAAGACGCATATTCGAGAAACCAGTTTTTATACTGTCCTTGAACACCCGTTTCATTTTCATAAACCCGATTATCTGTTTTCTCTTTCGCCATATTATTTGGTCATTACGTAATTCAAAAATTAAACCCCTTCATTAATCATCCTAAATGTGTCGTGTTTGGCATCTTCCAATCCATTCAACTCAAATACAATAATACCTGTTACCGCCATTACTTCATGCCATGCCCATGCTGCTATTTCTACCATTACAGGGGCTTGCACATGAATGCTTTCTCTTTGTGCGTGATTGCTGGTGCGCGTATCAAACCAAGAAATCATTGCCTCACCCTGCATAATGATGATCTGCTCTGGATTTTTATGGGGTGATACTCCTTTGTGATAATGCCTTCCACTGGCACTGCCTGCTTTGCGATAAGCTACAATAAACTGACCCGTTCTATCGGTAGAAAAATAATGAGTAGCACCCCGCTCATCTTCTCCTATTTTATTCAACTGTGTTACGGTTATCATGATTTATGCTTTTTGTAATAACTGAACGGTTATTTCCTTCCAACCCTTTTGCCAGTCGCCTAATAGACTTATTTTTCCTGCTTCTGCCATTGCTTTTAATCGCCATACCAGAAATGCATCCCCAGTTTGTACGGGCATTTTATTTAAAGTAGTGGACAATAATTTGTTGAGTTTCTGCGTCTCCGCACCTATATAATTCATGAGGTGTTTATCAAAAAAATCGACTTCTTTCCCAGCCAATTTTTTTCCTCCTTCTAAAAACCGCACGAGGGAATTTTCGGAACAAATTTTCTTCCACTCATCCGGATCTAATTCAAACTCACTAAGGGTAATGGGGCGAGCCAATTTCTTCGCTTTCAAAAACTCTTTGGGTTGAATTTCGTGCAGGTGGGTTGGATAAAAAATATGTCCTTTCTCATTAAAAAAAGGAAGGTTATTAAGGTAGAGTACTTGTATTCTTCCCGCAAAATCTTTAAGCTGACTCATGAGCCAGTAATAGCCGCAAACATCATGGGCATTCTGTCCCATCCAGATCCATATTTCTAAGGATTCCTCTTCGGTTAAACGATTCAGCAGTTGGTGAACGGCCAGCTTATCATCTACGATATCCAACTGGTTTTCATACGGCGAAAACTCCAGCACTTGCTTCCACCAATCGCGGCGTTGCTGGTAGCCTTCAGTCTGGTAAATATCACCCAAGGGACCTACCGCATAATCGTCTTTAATTTCAATAATATCGCCCTGCAACTGCTCATCCAACTCCAGCGCAGTTTGCAGTACTTTTACATTGGCAGATTCGAAAACAATATGTAACATAAAAAGAAATTTAGGTGATAGATGCTATACTATATCTAGCTCTACTCTCAAATTATTAATAATAAATTCTTGCCGCTCCATGGTATTTTTACCCATATAATATTGCAGCAAATCCTGTATATGATCACCCTGCTCAAGAATCACTGGCTGCAAGCGCATATCCCTGCCAATAAACCTTCCAAACTCATCTGGAGAGATCTCACCCAAGCCTTTGAATCGGGTTATCTCAGGTTTATTACCCAGTTTTTTAATGGCCTGCAGCTTCTCTGTTTCATCGTAACAATAAATGGTTTCCTGCTTATTCCTTACTCGAAAAAGTGGAGTCTCCAAAATATATACGTGGCCTTTTTTCACCAGATCGGGAAAAAACTGTAGAAAAAAAGTCATCAGCAACAAACGAATATGCATTCCATCCACATCTGCATCGGTGGCAATTACAATATTGTTGTAACGAAGACTTTCCAGTCCATCTTCTATATTAAGTGCGTGTTGCAGTAAGTTGAATTCTTCATTTTGATACACTACTTTCTTGGTCTCTCCAAATGAATTAAGGGGTTTACCTCGGAGACTAAAAACGGCTTGTGTATCTACATTGCGACTCTTGGTAATGCTACCACTTGCACTATCTCCTTCAGTAATAAAAATGGTGGTATTTTTTTGGGTTGCAATAAAAGACTCCCTGTTTTTTACAGGTAGTTCATCGTTTAAATGCACCCTGCAATCGCGTAATTTTTTATTGTGCAAATTGGCTTTTTTAGCGCGTTCATTGGCTAGTTTTTTTATACCTGCCAATTCTTTGCGCTCTCTTTCATTTTGCTCAATTCTTTTCTTCAATGCGTCAGTAGTAGCAGGATTTCTGTGCAAGAAATTATCGAGCTCTTTGGCCAGAAAATCTAAGATAAAACTTTTCATACTAGGCCCGCCCTCTGCTACATTTTGTGAGCCAAGTTTGGTTTTGGTTTGGCTCTCAAATACAGGCTCCTGAACCCTTACAGATACTGCCGCAACAATACTGGTACGGATGTCAGACACATCATAATCCTTTTTAAAATAGTCTCTAATTACTTTTATATAAGCTTCTCTAAAAGCTTGCTGGTGTGTACCACCCTGCGTGGTGTACTGACCGTTTACAAAAGAAAAAATATCTTCTCCATAATCACTATTGTGGGAGATGGCTACTTCAATATCATTGCCTTTTAAGTGAATAATGGGATAACGCAATTCATCGGGATTGGTCTTCCGTTGTAATAGGTCGAGCAGCCCATTCTTACTTACATATTTCTTACCATTAAAATGCATGGCAAGTCCAGCATTTAGGTAACAATAATTCCACAACTGGTTATCAATATACTCATGTATATAATGGAAATTTCGGAATACGGTATCATCGGGTGTAAATACTACCAAAGTTCCATTTGTTTCAGTGGTAGCCACTTCTTTGTGTTCTTTTACCAATATTCCTTTTTCAAATTCAGCCGTCTTGGCTCTACCATCGCGATAGGCAGTAACGCAAAAATAATTACTCAATGCATTTACTGCTTTGGTACCTACTCCATTCAATCCAACACTTTTCTGAAAAGCTTTGCTATCGTATTTAGCACCTGTATTAATTTTACTTACAACATCTACCACTTTCCCAAGGGGAATACCCCTGCCATAATCGCGCACGGTTACTGTTTTAGTTTCAATAGACAATTCTACTTGTTTACCGTGGCCCATTGTATATTCATCAATACAATTGTCAATCACTTCTTTAATTAATACATAAATCCCATCATCAGCCGCAGAACCATCCCCAAGTTTCCCGATATACATTCCGGGACGAAGACGGATATGCTCTCTCCAGTCGAGCGACCGAATGGAATCTTCATCATACCTGACTATATTCTTGTCTTCTGCCATAATTTAGGTTTAGGTGCAATTTTTTTGCCAACGGCAAATCTAACCCCCACAAATCGCAGCCCAATTTTACTTTTCTACAAATGCCCTTTCAATGTGGATAAATCGTTGTTTTTGGTGGATTTTATGACTGAGCGGCTAACTTTGAGCCCAAATGGAAGTATTTCAACCCCATACTGACTTAAAATATATTGCGCAGTTTGCCAAAGACCATGAGTTGGAGAACGATCGATTCCGTGATTTTGTGAAAGAAAGAAACGAGGAAGCCATTGATTTGCAAGTGCAGCAGTTAGATGCCATGATCTCCCCAACCATTTCGTGTACCGAATGTGGCAATTGTTGCAAAAGTTTAATGGTATGCTTGAACGAATCAGAAGCAGATGCATTATCTGGGTATTTGCAGCAGCCGAGGGAAGCATTCGATCAAAAATATTTAGAGAAGGGAAGCAATGGAATGATGATTATGAACCAGATGCCTTGTCATTTCCTAAGTGATAATAAATGCACCATCTACGAATACCGATTTGAAGGTTGTAAAGAATTTCCCGCATTGCACTTGCCACATTTTAAACGGAGGCTCTTCACTACATTTATGCATTACGATCGTTGTCCCATTATATTTAATGTGGTAGAACAACTAAAAACAACCATGCAGTTTGAACGCGATACTCAATAAATAAATATGTCGACACTATTATTTGGGGTAGATAAATTATTAGGGATGCAGCCCCATTGGAAACATTTAAGAATAGGAATGGTTACCAATGAAGCGGCTACTACCAATGGATTGGTGCCTAGCAGATTGGCATTGCAAAAAGCAGGGTATAATATTGTACTATTATTTTCTCCAGAGCATGGATTAAATGCAAAGGGAGCCGATGGTGCAGTCATGTTAAATGGAATAGATGAGCTGACCGATTTACCCATAGTAAGTTTATACGGCCATAAACTAGCCCCCGACGAAACCGATTTGGCTGCAATAGATTTATTGCTATTTGATATACCAGATATTGGGGTAAGATTTTATACTTATTTGTGGACATTGACCCATGTATTAGAAGCCGCAGCCAAGCACCAAAAACCCTTGGTGGTATTGGATAGACCAAACCCATTAAGCGGTGATATAAGTGCCGTAGAAGGCCCTTTATTGGAAGCATCAACAGCCTCCTTTATAGGAAGGTGGCCCATACCGCTTAGGCATAGCTGCACAATGGGCGAGTTGGCCCATTATTTTAACAGCACACAAAAAATAGGAGCTACACTTGAAGTAATAGCTTGTGAGGGTTGGAATAGAAATGAATATCAGCTTGACTGGCAAATTGGTTTTGTACCAACATCGCCAGCCATTCAAAATTTCAATAGTATATTGTTGTATCCGGGGCTTTGTTTATTAGAAGCAACCAATATAAGTGAGGGCAGAAGTACACCATTGTCGTTTCAAGTGGCAGGCGCCCCTTGGATAAACCATGGAGCAGTGTGTAGCAGCCTAAATGCCATAATGGATGGAGAGTTGGAAGCCATCCCTATTGAATTTTTACCTAGGGAAAATAAGTATGCAGGTGAAATTTGTAAAGGCATTCAGTTAAGTGTTACGGATCCCATTTCATTCAGGTCCGTATTTTTTGGGCTGATATTATTGAAGGTATTGAAGGGAATGCATCCTAGTGAGTTTAAATTCACAGCCTACAAAACCCATGTAAATCCTAGTGGTATAAATCATTTAGATAAATTATTGGGCATACCCAATAGTGAGGCCTTATTTGAATTGCCTTTTGTAGAATTTTTAAGAAGAATAACGGTACTTACTGCTGCGCCCAATTGGAAAGCAACAATAGCCGGGTATTTGATGTATTGAAGAAATTGGGTGATAGAGATAGGTGGCCATCCTAAAACGAAGTATTAAAACCAATGCTTCCTACCATATTATAAACCGCTGATTGATCGGTTCCTTTTCTATCTTGGTGCATTAAGTTAAACTGCATACTACTTTTGCCGAAATTATATGTGGCATTCACTCTATTGTTTAAAATATTATATCCAACACCGCCAGCTGAACTGGTTATTTTATTGATGGAAGTAGAGAAATTTAGACTCATCTTTTGATTTAATAATTTAGTTCCCACGGCCAATGTTGGTCCAGAAACCGTGCTATTGAGCCCCCCAATGGTATTGAGGTTATAACTATAAATTATGTTAAAATTAAGCTTCTGTGGCACCAACAACAGAGAATAGGCTGCCGTTGCATTGTAAATTTTTGCACCCGCTAATTCCTGCACTACCCCACCCTGAATATTATTGGCATTCTGGTAACTTAAATTCATATTCAAATTTTGGTTGTTGCTATTATTGTTCTTTAACCCAAAATTCATATTCAAATTCATGCTCTCTGATATTTGTTTAAAATTTAGTGTATCTAAATTGGGCGTATTAATAATGGTTGTTAAACTCTGGAACTGTGGTTTCACATACATAAATGTTTTGAAATTTGAATAACTAAAACTGGACACGAATTTCATACTAGGCATATAGTTTAGGTTGAAGGAACCTATAAAGCGACTATTAGAAGCCGATTTAGTTCCATTAATATCATCTTTTTGTGAACCTATATTTCCAGAAACAGTCAACTTATTATTCATCAATATCTGCGAAAAATTAAACGTAGCATTCTCTAAATCATTGGCGAAAAAATAAGTACCCAAGGTTTGATAGCCTGGATCTATTCGCTCATAACTTAATCCCATCACAGTTTTCTTAATATTATAAGTGAACTGCATCTTAAGGGCTTTGTTGAATGAAGTCGCACTTTTTACGGGAAAATACAATCGTCGAATATTATCAAAACTACTTTTTTCAATGGCTTCTGCTTTGGTATTGGTGGTGAATATACTGGTTGCCATTTCACCAGAAAATTGCAGTCCCCTTGCTGGTCGCATCACCACCGTATAACTGGTTGCTAAATTTTGTTTGGGGAATATTTGTAAACTATCAGGCGAAAATTGCAAGGAATTTAATTTGTCTTTAGCATTGAATACGGTAACACCCAATGCATATTTCTCTCTTTCATAATCTAGTTTAGCACCATAACCCCAACGCTCATAAGTGGCTGTATTAAAACTGGGATTGGTAGAATCGAATTCAACCGCTTTTTGCAATCGTCCATACATTACACTTAGTTTAACTCTGCCGGGAGGATTCAAATCGAGACCAAGGCCCCTAAACAAATGTCCATTTAATGTGTAGGGAGAAAAGCTAATATTTACGTCGCCAATATGCGCGGTAACCCATTTGTAAGTAGGGTGCAGACTCAACCGATTGGGGGGCGTAGGAAAATTATAGCCTGCACCAATATTGGTGAATGAAAAAGCAAAAGGAAGATTTATTTGTTTAAATAATTGAATATTAATATTCGCACCAACTACCCAGTTAAAGGGGTCTCTACCAGCCGCATCAGAGCCGATGGAGTATACCGAATTTATATTCAAGCCGCCAGAAAGTTTAAGAATATTATTCTTTTTAAATCCTTCTTTAATACCCCCACCCAAATTATTCAAATTCACATTTTGGGCGGTTAGGGTTGTGGCAATAAAAAACAATACCATTGTAAATATCCCATTGCGTATGGGGGTGAATGAATGAGCAAGTATCGGCTTACCGAATATGGCTGATCTTGTTATTTTATGGTGCTTGTGTAAATACATATTGCTTGGTTGTATATAGGGCGAATAAATATCAGGCTTTGATCTTATTTTCTTTTTACTGCTTTGGCATTGCTTTTTAAACCCTCTCTTCCATCTGTATCCGTAATGCTTATTTCATAGATATAGCTGGTATTTTTCTGTGTTGTTTTATCAACAAATAAAAAAGTGTTTGAAGTAACCGAGCCTATTTTAACTGCGGGTTGGTCTATTGAAACTTTTCTATAAATATTGTACAATTTTCTATCTGGATATTCCATGGCTGCCCATTCCAGTTCAATACCTGCTTCCACATTTCTTGCAGTAAAATCAGCCAAAATAGCTACTGGTTCTTTCTCTAATTTATATTCTTTAACAGCGCTGTACTCGCTGGTATCGCCTCTTGTATTAATACTGGCAATACTGTATTGGTAAGTAGTACCGGCCACAATAACTGAATCGAAAATGGTGGTGGTTTCAATGCGGTCTTTGGTTAAAAAATCAAAGCCTTTGTTGCCCACTGTAGTTTTTTTAATGGCGTAACCAACAATGGCATCATCTTGCTTACGAACGTCGTTCCATTCTAGTATTAATTTATCATTGGAGAAATAAAAGTGGAGGTCGTTGGGTGAAACAGTTTCAATTTTTCGGTTGGGAACAATCTCTACCATATTACTATTTGCACTGGCATCTTCTCTTAAATTTTGGGTAACAACGGCATAATAATATTTACTCCTTCCACTGAGGGTTGCAGATGTATCAATATAATTTTTTTTCTTAAGCGGTCCGCCAACAATGGCCATATTATCGGGTGAAGTCCCCCTGTACACATAATAGCCAAAAAAACTGGGCACACTATCGTAGTTCCATTTTAAAGCAATATTAGGCCCAGCATTTTCAACTACTAAATTACTCGGAGGCAGGGGCTTGGAAAAAACAGTGTACATACCCAACCCTTGTGCGGGCAGATCTTGTTTTAAATTGGTTTGCGGAAGATACAAGCCTTTTACATTATAGGTATAACTTACACCTACTTTTAAGCGATAGTCGGTATATACCGAATCTTTAGCACTTAGTATGGCAACCGTGTCTACTGAATTACCATCTGTCTTGGTAATCTCTACCCCCGCTATATAGGGCTGTTGGGGTAATTTTTTCCAATTAATTTTAACGCCATCTAAAACTTCTTCTGTTTTTATGCTAATAATAATGGGCAATCGTTTTTTATCAATGGCATAAGAAGTACTGGTATCTGAATGAGGCCCTATATTCTGTACTTCATCTTCTAATTGCAAATAACAACTAACTACTTCATCGGGTACTGTTTTTTTATAATAAAAAAAACTAAGTGTATCTCCTGTACTGTTTGGATTACCGAATGACATTTCTGGCAAAGGCGACCAGCCTTGAGCGTTATAAGAAAATATTTTTGCCCTTACCATATTTAGTTCAAAGGGTAAAAGCTTAACCAGATTTTTAAAACTCTTTTTACTTGCAATTAATTTATTGACCGCCTCTTTTGCTTTAGGGGGCAAGGGTAATTTCCAGCTTACACTTATAAAACTATCCGTGGCAATTATATTACCCGTCTTTGGCTTTAATTGATTCAACGCATCGTTGCCCGATTTGGTTTCTACAAAAGTATAACCCCAGGGTTCTTCGGTTTTGTTTTTATCTACACGGGTTAAAATATACATGTATTTTTCTCCTTCCTTTACTTCTTTATCTATATACATATGACCCATGGCTATTTTAACCGCATTACTCAAGTAATTAAATCCGTAGGAACGAGGGTCTGTTTTTGTTTTAAAATAATTCACCAAATCTGCATTGCTTCTTACATTAAAGGCCGATTTCATGGTAACAATATCGTCGGCAGAAAAAAGTTTATTCAATTCCCCATTATTCTGCACTACCCTGACTAAGCCCATTTTTTTATTGTCTGATTGATTAGAATCGGCTCCATCTTGCATTACCGTTCTTCTTTCAATAACAAAATAATCGGTACTGGCCAACTTTGTTGAATCACTCATCATATCGGATAAGAGATCGTACATATAAATATAATTTCCGTTGGGCGAACTGATAGAAGGAATGTATCGCTGATTACTTGTGGGCGACTGTGCAAAGACCTCTGTAACAATCGCCATCCATAAAAATAAGATTACCCCAAATTGCTTATTCATGTGTTGGTTTTTATTGTTTTTATTTGCCACATGGAATTCGCTAACTAGTATCTCGGTTGTTATCAAATTCTTGTTATGGCTCATTTTACTTTATTTTTTCTGCTGTTAATTAATTTAAACTAAACGTCCATTTAGGACTTCCTTTTTGTTTGTATGAAAATGCAGCGCTTTTATCAATACAAACTTTAACTGCAAATCCCCCGCTCGTTTTATAATCATTACAAGCGCATTCGCCTATTTGTAAGTACATACTCATGGCAACACTACCCGCAATATTCCAGCCATCAGTATCATTAAAGCCTCCCTCTAACGCAAGTGCAAAAGCAGCACCACCACCAAAGTTAATAGGGCTAGTACCTACAATACTTAATCTAGCTGTAGCACTTGCATTCGCATTTATTTTTAGTTTTGCATTAAAATTATTGGTAGAATAATTATAGTAAAACTCAATCTGCCCCTTAGCACCATAAGAATAATTTACATTAACAGAGCCGGCACTAAAAATGCCTATGCCAATATTTCTATTCCAAGAACCACTTGTTTGTGGAATAACTGCCTGAATATTTAAGTAGATACCATCAAAGCTCGTTTGGTTGGCATTTCGGGCATAAGTAGGAATTAAAGCAAATGCCGTTTTAGCCGCGGGGGTAACATTGGGCTGTAGATTATCATAATTAATACCCAATGCAATCTGTGCATTTCCATTGGCTATATCTCCCAAATTAACTTGCGCATTAATGGATAAGAAAAAAGCAGGGTTACCATCGCTTTTGACTTGCCCAAACATGACTCCATCTACCCTACAATCAACTCCTTTAATGATATTTTTCTTCTCTAGATTTACGGTGACTTCTAAAAATTCTCTACAGAAATCTACCGTAGCATTTATTTTCCCCCATAAGGAATCTTTTAAAAACAATCTTGCACTACCTCTTAATATTGGCTTAATGCCGCAATTTTCACCTTCAAATAAAATACCCAGCGTATCTACACTTAAATAGGTTGCACCGGTTGTTGGTTTAGTAGGTGATAAACCACATTCACCTTTTAAATAAACCATAAATCGGCTTCCAATAGATTCATAAATAAATCCACCACCGCCACTATACCAGGAAACCGGCCCTGTTTTAACACCATTCAGCGGCATACTAAAACTTGCCTGCATATAAGTACTCGTATTCCTTATTCTATAGTAGCCGAAACTTGCATTAAATGTTTTCATTGCCATGGTAAGTTGTCCGCTACCATTAAAGCCAATTGAATCACCCTCTAATTTTAATGCTACTTTGGTATCAAACTTGAAGGCTTTATTTTTTAAGCCTAAAGAAATACTGTCGATTGCAAACTTAAACTCGCCCCCAAATTCGCCAAATACAAATTGAGCTTTGGCATCAACTTCCATTCCCCTCACATCAAATTCCAATCCACCTTTTATACCAATACCCCAAGCTGTTCTTGGGCTTTCTTCATCCACTGCATCATCATCTGGTCCTTTACTAGCATCTTCTTCGTCTTCGGGCCCTTCATCGCTTTTTAAGTATTCTTGCATCTCCGCAACCGTCATATCTGTGCCTATATTTACCACTAATTTTTGTATGGCAATTTTGGCCACTTTCACATCTATTTTAAGATCTGATTTTGCAACAAATAATACCGACCAATCTTCTGAATCGAATTTGAATTTTTGAATTTCAATAGGGAATAAATTATTTACAATTGGAGGCTTGGGTTTGGCGGCAGCAGCAGAACCAGTTCGACTAGCAGCGGGTCTTGCCGTTGATGAAGAACTAGAACCAGCAGCTGGCCTTGCAGTAGAACTAGACTTCCAATCGAGCGTACCCGCAACTTCAAAGGAGAAACTTTTCTTAGTGCCATCATAAGCCATTTCAATCTTATCATCATCATTGCTGGTGGTAAAACTGAGGTTTTTAATTTTTATGCCACTCTCTGGTAGAATTAAGCTAATGGATGCATTAAAACTATTTCCAGCTTTTTGAACAAAGAATTTTTCAATGGTCAACACATTGTCTTCATCAGAAGCTGCTGGCTTTGCTTTTTTAGGCTTGTTTGCCTTTTTGGCTGTTGGTTTTGCTTTTGCAGTTGTTGCAGTTTTTGATTTAGCCGCTTTGCGAGTTGTTTTTCTGGTTGCTTTATTGGTTTTCTTAACTGCTTTCGTTTTTTTAACCCTACCTGTTTCAGGGCTTCCTGTTTTACGAGGCTTTTTGGCAACTTTTGTTTTTGGCTTTTTTGCAGGCGCTGTTTTCTTCGTAAACCAAACTTCACCACTAAAGCCAATTCCTGGATTCCTAGTTCCAATACCGGCTATTTCAAGACCGGTAAGTTTTGTTTGTAGCTTACCCATTTTTAACATCAATGGATTGTCTTCAAATGCCAAAACAACATCTTCTAATTTTAAATCTGTTCCTATTAAGGTTCCACTAATATCAACTTCATCATCTTTAGAACTACTGCTTTCCGTTTTTAGCAGGGTATTGGGTATCTTAAAAAATCCTTCTAAGTTAATGCCTGCGTTATCCAATACACATTCGGTTTTGCTGATATTGATGTTAAAATCGGCAAAAATATTTGCTTTAATAGTAGCATCATTGGCAGAACCGCCTGTTCCGCTACTTAAGAATTTAAGAGGAAAAGACTGATCTTCACTAAATGCAGCTCTTTCATTTTCATCGGGAGAAATAAAAATATACTGAAACCTATAATCACTGTTCGGTAATCCTAATTCTGCATCGGGAAGCCTAAATGGGAATTGTGGCGAAATGGCTTGAACATTACTCAATTTTAATTTAACATCACCCGTTACTACACCTACACTAAACTTACGTTCATCAGCATCACTGCTTTGCGGTGCAACTAGTTTTAAATTGGTAATTTCAACAGGGGCAAAATCGAATGCTTTTGCATTCAATATGGTTTCTGTAAACTTCACTTCATCTTTTACGGGATAAGCCATGCCATCTGCATCTACTGTTACTTCAATATTTTCGAAACTGAGTTTGTCGTTACCAGTAGTGGTAGTAAATACATTATTCGATTCTAATAATATTTTTCCTGTAATAAAAAAAGTGGTATCGTTCTTACCCTTTCGTTGCTCTTCCAGCTCTATATCATATCCACTCAATCCAGATACTACCAGTTTTTCTGTATTTTTAGTCAATAAAAAATTAATACTTCGCTTTAGTGTAGCAGAATCTTTTGTAAGGTTGATGGTGGTATCCATAGATAAATAACCATCACGAACAAAATGAAGCGTAATTTCTCGGGCGGGTAACCCAATGCTATAATTGCCACTCCTATCTGAGCTACTTGTGTATGCACCCATCCCTTCTACCGTAACATCAACCGAATCAATAATTCTACCAGTGGCACTGTCTTTTACAGAACCCGTTAATACAACCATTGGTTTTAAAGCAACCGTAATTTCTTGTGGTTTTGAAGTGGAGGTAAAGCTTCCACTGAAAGGCAAAAATCCGGGATTGGTAGCAGTAATTTTTTCCGGGTTTGGGATAATCAAAAAATCATACTTATTACCTGGGAATTTAGAGATGGTAAAGATATTACCAGATGATTTATCTAATTTAATGGTATCTAGAATTTCATAATTACCATTATCACCCACAGGTTGGGTAATATACATAAGGGCATCTTCTACATTCTTGCCTTTGCTTTGTGGCTTTATAATTACTTGGTTTCTATACTTTGGAACAGCCTTAATTTCTTGACCATACTCGAAAGATTCTGAGCTGGAAAACAAATCAGTTGGAGCCTCCCTAGCAGATAAAATTTGTATAGCTTCAACCAATCGCTTTTCGTTGGTATACCCTTTTACAAAAGAAAATTTAGTATCCAGTGTATTGTAACCGTCTTTTTCAACTGTAAATTGTGTAATGCCTGCATCGTCTCTCTTTCCAATAAAATAACCATTCTCATCTGTGGTAGCAAAAAGGTAAGGTGCATCGAATTGAGATGTTCTAATATTATAGCGTTTATCAAAAACTTTCGCATTCGAAATAGGCAACCCTTCGGGGTTAAGTATTCTTCCAAAACAAACTGTTTTAGGAACAATATTCCCAAGAATATAATCCGTTTTAAGTTGAATACTGGTATCGGATAAGTTTATTTTTATATCAGAAAATTTAGAATCACGCCCTGCAGCAAAACCAAGCTTAAGGTCTTTTAGCGCATAAGCTCCTGGTAAATTTAACGTGTAGCTATTCCTACCCACACCAGTTGCCACACGATCAACTTCTACTCGTATGGTGGCTAGTACGGAACCATTGGCAGCAGCAGGTGTTACACGCACCAAAGCACCATTTACATTTCGTGCATTCGTTGCAGTTGAACTTGCCACTGTTCCAAACAATCTCACCACTGGATCGTATTGAACAGGTGCGGTATAAATGGCACTGTATTTAAGTTGATTATTATACTGTTTTAAAGGAATTGGATACCAAAATTTTAACGCTTCAGGCAAAGCAACCCTGGTTAACAAACTGGTAAAACTGCTTCCGCACAATATATTTTTAAATGAATTCCTATCATCAAAATCAGCCACTTTAATATAATCAATTCCATTGTTAGAAATAGTTGTTGCAATAGCTGTACTACCCAATAATAATTTATACGATTTTTCCCATTCTGTTTTTGGAATAAATACTTCAAGGCTTGCACCTTTTGCATTGGCCGCAATACCTTGTCGAGCATCAGTTAAAATGGTTGGATTTAAAATAATGCTCTTCACAATCATTACAGTTGTATCCGAAATTTTAGAAAGCATATTTTTACCATTGGTCTCCGAAGATAAATCGTACACAATTTTAGGCACGGTAAAAAGTGTGGAAGCATTCGTAAATTCAACCTGCAATGACCATTTATTTTGTTTGTCTTTTATAATGGCACCTGTATCTATAGCGATAGAAAAATTACCGCTATTATCGGTTTGTTCGGTGCTTGAAGGCTGTCCATTTTTTAATAAAGTAATGGTTGCTTTATTCAGTGGTAAATTGCTGGACTTATTATTGAAATTTTCGGCTGTACCCGTAGCCGTTGCCTCCCATTTTTCATTGGCTTTTGCATTTGCACCTACCAAACTACTGCTTGCTGTGTAGTTTTGTTTTTCATTGTATCCCCAAAAAACTTTTGCTGATTTTTTGGCTACCGGTGGTGGTGGTGGTAAAGGAACAGAAACGTTTAACACATTCGAAAAATTGGTATTGATATTATCGCACACCGTCCCTACTTTAATTTCATAAGTCTTGCCAGGTTGCACAGAATTAATACTGCTAAATGATGGCCCATTAGAAATAAAAACATCGGTCCACATTCCAGTTCCTTCTTCCCGATAAGACATTTTATATTCTTTAATCTGGGGATTCATTTGCCAATTCACATTCAATCCTTGTCCCGCTAAAGTAGCGGTAACATTTTCGGGCGTAGCACAATTTTTTCGATATTTAAAACCGAAAACATCACTCAGTCCATTGTTGCGAAGCCCTTCTTGTTGACTAAAATCGTTTGCCACCACTTGAACCGTCCACGCATAATTTTTCCCCGGAATTAATTGAGGCAAACTCGCGCCATAAACCAGGTTAGTCGATTTTGTTGATACGGTATATAAGGTTCTAGCTGTTTGGTATGCCGCATTCAAAGGAGAGAGCGTATCGAGTAATTCTTTTAAAATAAATTTGTACTCAACACCTGCGGCTGTAAGGTTGGAATTGTTCAACTGCCTAGGCGTCCAGTTAAATAATATATTAATGGGGTTTTGAAATAGAATGGTTGATACATTCAATGGAGTATTGAGCAAAGGCGGATCAGAGAGACTTAAATAAGCATAACTACAAAAACTAGAGCTCAATAATTTATTACTGTAAAATTCAAATACTTCAAAACAAAAGGAATAACTACCCTCATTAATTCTTCCAGCAGCAGTGTATTGTGCTTTTGTCATGGACCCTAGAAAGTCGAGATTTGCAGTACTAAAATAGGGTGCCAAATCTGTTGAACTAATAGAGGTTGGAATACCATTGGGTAGTGTGATGGGCGTTAATACTGCATTATCGCTCGTTCGAATTTGTCCCGTTGGTCCCGTAATGGTTACTTTTAACTTTACACGAAGCGTAACACCTTGTAAATCTCTATTGGTAAGGGTCAATAATAATTTAGGAGAAGTACCCGAAGTAAGCGCACTCAATTGCAGTGGAGTGGGACTGATTAATTGAGAGATCACTTGCACTGGATAAACTTGTTGGGCTATCACATTGGATGCAACAATTAACAATGCAATTGCCACAAAAAAAGTTCGCAGATTATTTCTTAAATGAATTTTATTCATCCTATTTATATTTTTTATACCCAATTTTATTGTATTCATTTTTCCTATTTAAAGCAATCCCTTTTAAATTATTGAACAATCATTTGAAAAAACCCTGGTGCAAAAGAGGTTTCTAATATCATTACATAAGAACCATTTCCTAAGGTTAAATTATACGGGATGGTGAAAGTTTTACTAGAAGCAAAAGGCAGATTACTTATTACAATACCTGTAATGGTATTCACCAACCGAAGTCTAATGGCACTGGGTTGACTTAATTTTATAGTCACTGTAAATACACCCCTATTTGGGTTGGGAGAAATTCCAAAACTTTCAATAAAATAAGACAATACAGGAGAGCCCGGATTGGGAATACCAGTTGGCTGTAATACTGAAATGGTTTTGGAAGAAACACTTTGGCAAGCGCCACGTTTTGTTCTTAATCCAACTGTATATTGACCAACCGCATTGAATTTTAATTCCAATAAAACGGGTTGTCTCGAAACTACATTATAGGAAGTACCAGCGGGCAGCGTCCATAGAGATGAATCGGGGAATGGTTCATTAATGTTTACAAATTTCACGGTATCGTTTACAAATACATTGGTTGCTACTTGAAATTCAGACTTAATAGAATCTTTGCTAGCTCTAAGGTTGAGTGTATCTAAGGCAATACAACCATTGGGCGAAACAGCCCTTGCATAATAAGAGCCTGGAGTAGAAAGTGTAACCGCAGGTGTAGAAGCGGTAAAACCAACAGTGCTGGTCCAGCTATAAGTGCTACTTGGGAAACTGGCATTGGTAATATCTGGTTTATAATTTTGGTTGGCACAGATTGTATAAACAGAATCTACATTAATGGTAAATAAAGTAGGATTGGCTACGGTATTAACCCTTGTTGCTGTACAACCATTTGCATCTTTAGCAGTAACTGTATAATTACCTGCACACAAATTAGAAATTAAGCTGGTAGTTGCATTGTTACTCCATGTAAAAGAACTAACACCTGTTCCGCCCGTAGCACTTGCTTGTATGGTTCCATTGCACTGGTTATTACAACTTGGGTTGGTAATAGTGGCTGCTGCTACTAATTGTGTTGGTTGGGTAATGGCTTGTACTGTACTGGTAAAACAACCTAAAGCATCGGTCACTCGCAAAATATAAGTAGTACCACGCGCAAGGTTGGTAATACTATCTGTAGTGGCATTTCCAACACTCCATTGCTTTGTATAGGGTGCTACTCCACCTGAGATAGAAGTAATTGCAATTGATCCATCACTTCCACCAAAACAAGAAACATTTTTAATAGCAAGAACTGGTACGATGGGTGTATTACTGATAGATACGATATCTACGCTTCTATTTACAATGATATTCTGTGCATCTCTAATACTAATGATATAATTACCCGAACTAAGGTTTGAAAACACCGTATCAGTTTGCACAGTTCCGCCATTGAGAGAATAACTAAGTTGGCCAAATCCTCCTGTTGCAGTAATACTAATTTTACCTAGCGCAGAATTGATACAGGGGTTATTGACTATGGTTGATGTAAAGCTGATATTATTTGTTGTTAAAATAAGTGTGGCTATTGAGTCGCAACCCTTACTGTTCTGTAACCTAGCTTGATAAGTTCCTGCAACACGGTATAACACATTGTTAAATCTATAAAAACCCCTGTCAGAAATATTAATAGTAGTAGTGGAGCTGGAACTTTTATTAACGGTTAGGTTAAGGGTAATCACACTATCACATCCATTACTATTGGCACCAACCAATGTTCTGGTGTACACGCCACTGGTTTTATAAATAGTACCATTCCATGAGAGACTATCACAGGCCGAAATCGTTTCTGCTGCACTGGTACTTCTATTGATGGTGAGGTTTAATATTGCAATACTGTCATTTCCTTGAGCACTTCCTGCAACAAATGTTTTGGTATAGGTACCACTGTTTGTATAGGTGGTGCCATTCCAAATATAATTTCCACAATTAATAATTGAAGTTGCGCTTGTATCTACTATAGTAATATTTAAAGTAGCTACACTATCACAACCTTTGGCATTGCCACCTGCAAATGTTTTGGTATAAGTCCCCGATTTTTTGTACAAGACTGCATTCCATATAAACCCATTTCTGGCAGATGCTGTGGTGGTGGATATGCTTGGTTGATTGATGGTGAGGTTTAATATTGCAATACTGTCATTTCCTTGAGCACTTCCTGCAACAAATGTTTTGGTATAGGTGCCACTGTTTGTATAGGTGGTGCCATTCCAAATATAATTTCCACAATTAATAATTGTTGTTGCGCTTGTATCTACTATAGTAATATTTAAAGTAGCTACACTATCACAACCTTTTGAATTTGCGCCTGCAAATGTTTTGGTATAAGTCCCCGATTTTTTGTACAATACCGTATTCCAAGTAAACCCATTTCTGGCAGATGTGGTAGTAGTGGAGGTACTTGGTTGATTGATAGTGAGGTTTAATATTGCTATACTGTCATTTCCTTGAGCACTTCCTGCAACAAATGTTTTGGTATAGGTACCACTGTTTGTATAGGTGGTGCCATTCCAAATATAATTTCCACAATTGATAATGGTAGTTGCACTTGTATCTACTATGGTGATATTTAAAGTAGCCACACTATCGCAACCTTTGGCATTGCCGCCTGCAAATGTTTTGGTATAAGTCCCCGATTTTTTGTACAATACCGTATTCCAAGTAAACCCATTTCTGGCAGATGCAGTGGTGGTAGATATGCTTGGTTGATTGATGGTTAAGTTTAGTGTTGCAATACTATCCGTACCTATAGAACTTCCGCCAGGAAAAGTTTTAGTGTAAGTGCCACTAACTGTGTAAGTAATAGTATTCCAAGTAAAACTAGTACAGGCATTAATGGTGGTTAGACTTGTTTTGGGTTCCGCTGAATTTACAAATACCCAAGCAGCCCCAGGTGTATTATCTGCTTTACCGCCTACGATGGCTGTATTACCATCTGCACTTATAGCAAGGGATGCGCCCTGAGGATTTGAACCTATATTGCCGCTGCCTACAAATTTATTTCCTTTTTGACTCCATGCTGTTCCTGTTCTTCCATACACCCATGATGCGCCTGCATTGGCATTGTCTACTGGCCCACCAGTTATTACCGTATTACCATCTGCACTTATTGTTACCGATAATCCTTCAATGGCATTTCCTACTTTATCATTGCCTGCTAACTTAGCTTGCTGACTCCATACTGATGCAGTTCTAGTGAATATCCATACAGCTCCTTTATTGCCATCATCACTATATCCGCCTACAACTGCGGTATTACCATCTGCATTGATGGCTACTGATATTCCCAATGAGGCATTACCTGTATTGCCAGTTGCTGTTAATTTATTGCCTTGCTGGCTCCATACACCTGCGCTTTGTGAAAACACCCATGCTGCCCCTTGATTGTTATCAGAGTATCCTCCTGTAATAATCGTATTACCATCTGCACTCAATGATACCGAATAACCTACTCTTGGAAAACTTCCTACTCCTGTTCCAACTAATTTATTACCCTGTTGTGCCCAACTTGTTCCTACACGTTTAAATACCCATACTGCTCCTTGGTTATTATTATCGCCATAACTACCACTAATGGCTGTATTGCCATCTGCACTTAATGACACTGATCCGCCCTGAAAAACAGTTGTACCTGCGGAACCTGTTCCAACTAATTTATTGCCTTGTTGGCTCCATACTCCACCTGTTCTTGTAAACACCCATACTGCTCCAAGGTTATTATTATCAAATGTACCGCCTATTAACACCGTATTACCATCTGCACTCAACGATACCGATGAGCCAAATCCTGCATTGCCTATTGCGCCTGTTGCTACTAATTTTGTTCCTTCCTGATTCCATATACTGCCCGTTCTGGTATACACCCATACTGCTCCTTTTAATCCATCATCAGTATAACCACTCACTACCGCCGTATTACCATCCGCACTCATACTAACTGATTTGCCTTGCTCGGATCCAGTTCCTACTGCGCCTGTGCCTACCAACTTAGTACCTTGTTGGCTATTGGGGAAGATCTTGGCATTAATTGAATAATTACCTGCTCCATTGGCTGTACCGCCTCCTGTTGTAACACTTACTGTTCCTGTTCTTGCGCCTGGCATTACCATAGCTACCAAACTAGTACCAGTATTACTTATTGGGATAGCCGCTACACCACCAATATTGATTGATGTTGGGCTGTTTAAATTAGTACCCGTAATCGTTACTAGACTTCCTACCGATCCATTAGCAGGTGTGAATGAGCTAATCGTGGGCGGAAAAATAATATCTGCATTGCGGAGTACTGAAAGGGTATTCTGAAGAATATTACTATTCGTAACAGCAATATCGGGCTTACCATCCCCATCTAAATCTCCAATCGCTACCGAAGTTGGTAGATTTCCTGTTGAAAAATCTACTTTGGCTACAAAACTGCTTAACCCAATACTGCCACTGCTAGCGGTATTGCGAAATACCGAAAAGCCATTTGAACTGGCATTCACCACTACCAAATCGGGCTTGCCATCTCCACTCAAATCGCCAATGGCTACTGAAATAGGATTCGTTCCTGCGCCTGTTGCAAAATCTACCTTGGCCGCAAAACT
>RDZY01000024.1 GCA_004294135.1 Sphingobacteriia bacterium | reverse complement strand
CCTAGCCTTTTTTTGCCCCTAAAATGAGTCGTTTTTTTGAAGGGCTAAATGTTTTATGCAACTTTCATTGAACTACTATTGAGGATATATTGAGGATACATTGAGGATACCATGAGGATACCATGAGGATACCATGGTTTTTCCCTTGCTTTTGGGTTTCTTGACCTTTACTATTGAAATGAATTAGCTATATCCTGTCTTGCTCTGAAAAAATTAACCATACAATTCTAAATGAATATCTTTTTTATCATAACCAAGTGCAAGAATATTTTGTTTGGCCTCGTCTACCATATTTTTCCAGCCGCAAAAATAAAAATATGCTGGTGGCAAACTACCATCTACTTCTTTGTTATTTGCAATTAATTGCTGGTAAGCATGGTGTACATAACCCTTATATTGGCCAGATTGTAATTCTGTTTCTCTGGAAAAACAAGGATGAAAGAAAAAGTTAGGTAGGGTTTGTTCCAATGCTTTTAATTCGGCTTCGTAAAGACTATCACCCAATGTTCTGCAACCAAAAATAATATGAATATTTTGATGCGCTATATCATGTGCAGCAATATAATGTACCATAGATCGAAATGGTGCTATACCTGTTCCAGTACAAATTAAATACAGGTCTTTGTTTAATTCAACCGGCATAGTGAATTTTCCTTGCGGCCCTCTTAAAATTAATTCAGAACCTACTTTTACCTCATTAAATAAATAAGGAGTTCCCAATCCATCTTCCATCAATACAATTACCAGTTCAATAATATTGGTGCCATCTGGAGCAGAAGAAATGGAATAACTTCTCCATCTTTTATTGCGTTGTTCGTGAATGGGAAGGTCGAATGTGATGAATTGTCCCGGCTCAAAATCAAATACTTCTAATTCAGGAATTTGCAGCCAGAACCTTCGGGTATTATGAGTAGCATCCTCTATTTTAACCACGATACATTTAAACCAGGGTTGTAGCATAGCAATGTTTTACACAATATAGTAAATTAAATTATAAAGCCCCAGCATAGATGCTGAGGCTTTATAAGAAGTTGGACTTTAAATATTATTGAATCACTATTTTTTGGATATATGTTTTTTTGTCATGCTGAATTTTCAAAAGATAAAAAGCACTACTTAAATTTTGAATATTTATCTTCTGATTGAATTTTCCAATAAAATTTGCAGCTGTTTGAAGATAGACCCTTTGACCTAATACATTTACCAACTCAATGGACAGATCACTCCTTTTGGGTACTTCAAAACTTAATTGGAAAATTCCACTGTTGGGATTGGGTGATACTGATAATTTTATTTCTTGCGGATCTACGGTGTTAATTGCAGTAACAGTATAATTAAAATTTGCAGATGTTCTAGAACAACCAAAACCATCCGTAACAACCACCTTGTAATTACCAGATCTGGTGGGCTTAATCGACTTAATATTGCCACCACTAACATTTGCTGTATCATTGAATATCCATTGATAAGCTCCAGTAGCAATACTACTCACCAATGAATCACTCACTTGTGAAACAGTGAGTGGAATATTGGCCGCTGCTATTACAGGAACGCGATTGCTAACACAACCAGAAGAAACACGGGTATCGTATAAAAAATACCAGAATTGATTTTCATTTTGTCCAGCTTGTGGAGCCAATCCAACACTATTGCCAGTATAATTCATTAGTCCACTTATACCAAATGGGTAAATGGTGCCTGTTATCGTATTGTTGCGAAAAATGGTAGCCCCATCTAAACACTCTCCAATAATTACTTTATCACCGCTACCTGGAATAGCAAGGTTCAGTGTATAAATTGAACCGGAATCAGCAGGGTTGTTCCCACTTACTGCACCTTCTGTTGGGGTAGGTGTAGTAGCAATTACATTTAAGGTAGTGGAAGCAATAGGTCTATAAGTATATTGACCCGCTGTTGAACCCGGTGTTAGGTTATCACCAACCGTGAGTTTCACTCTGCCTGAATTTCCAATATACAATCTAACACTCTCAATGGTGAGGGGAGCATCGTGACTAAATTTCATGAAATTTCCCGCAAAATTATTGTATCCTCCATTCGGGAAAGTCAATTTCGAAACCGCTCCAATTGTACCCCTTGCTTCTTTGGCAACAAAATAAGTTCTATCGCCCGGTACAGAATTGGCAGATACATTGGTTCCAATTGCAAATGGGGTTACTATATTATTGTTTGTGTACCAGAAATAGTTTGAATTAACGGGATTTACAATTCTTAAAATAGCACTGCTTTCACATACAACGCCTTCTGCAACGGGTAAATCTGAGTTAGCTGTTATAGGTGTTGAAACGATTAATTGATTGTTGGTTGTATTTTGATCGGAAGCCAACGCAGTAGTGGCAGTAATTGTATAGGTAATGCCTGGTGCCGCTGCAAAGGGCGTCTGAAAAGTATAATTAACAATGGCTTGGGGGGCAATGGTACCACGATAAATTTCATTGATGGTTGTAATTACAGTAGCTCCATTTGCAACCGTTACAGAAATTGGTACGTTTACTTGAGGTAATGAACCATTATTTGAAATAGCCACTGCAATATATTGTGAAGGGTTGGCGCAAGCCCCTGATTGAGGAGAAATGATATTACTTAAAGCCAGATCATTGGAAGGATTGGCAATTCTGATTAAATAATCTTGTGTTTCACCTTTACCATAACTGCCACATGCATTGATATCTTCGGAAACACTGGTTTCTTGCACAATCATTCGCATCCTAGTAACTGTTCCTACAATTACATTATCTGGAACAGTAATACTGCCAATATAGTTGGTGCTGGTACTAGGTAAAATACCACTGGTGGCAGCTAATTCATTTGCATCATTAAAATCCCCATCATTATTATAATCAATAAATATTTTTACCATCCTATTATTGGTACTTGCATCACAAGTATTCACACGAACGGTAATTGGAATTACTTGCCGCGCCTGTAACTCCGCTACAAAGCGAGTATTGTCTGTATAAGTTTTACATCCCGAAGTCTGTTGTATTTGTAAATTAGAAATAGCTATACTGTCAATCCTTGCGCCCCCGCCCCCAGAAGCCGATGCGCAATAGGTTGTACCTCCAACTCCACTTACAATTAAGGCATATGCTTGTACACCCCTTTCTAAATTTCCCTTGTGGTTAACCGTGATGGTATATGTCTCTCCAGGAATGGTACTGTCCACATCTACTCTTTCTACATTATCTGTATTGTTATCTGCTTTTTGTGCGGGTGCGAAAGGAGCTGCAGGATTCAAGATCCAAGGTCTGAATACTTGCGTATTTCTAGTAATAGTGATGTCTAAATCGTGGACTAATTTTTTGGTACGGTCGTTTAAATTATTAGCCGCATTGCTGTTTACAGCTCCAACAGGGTCCGTCCATGCAATGGTGGCAGACAATGGCATTTTACCTGATGCAACAACCTGCCTTGTAAATACACCGCCTTGGCTAAGACTGTTCTCGAATAATAAGTCGCTACTCGTAATTGCATTGTTAGTACTTATTGCATTGGTCATCACATTAACTGCTTTTTGTACGTTTAATAAACCCCAGCCAAAACTATAATCGGGACCAGGATCTAATCCAGCTTCATCAGCTGCATGAATGGCCAATCCTTTTAAGGTTGATGACCGCATAAAACTACCAGGCTTCAATTGTGTAAAATATTCTTGCAGTAACAAAAGTGAACCTGTTACGCTAGGAGCAGACATTGAGGTACCGCTCTTTGTGCTATAACTAGTATTGCTATTGGTACTTGTTGAAGTAACGTTTACACCATTGGCTACCAAGTCGGGTTTTATTCTCCCATCATCAGTAGGCCCCCAACTACTAAAAGCACTCATAACTACATCTCCTGGTTTATTATAACCATTTGGGATGCCATTCACAGCACCAACCGTGAGGTTGTTTTTGGCGACGCCAAATCCAGAAATAATATCATACGAATCATTGCTGCTCATTCCAGAAGGACGATTGCCGGCAGCTACCATATTTCCATTTGAATTGAGTCTGAAAAAAGGCTTTCCTATTTCTGGCCCCCCGTTGTTTCTATCATTACCTGCAGAAGAAATGATTAAATAATTGGGTGCATTATAAGCAATGGAATCAATTCTTCTGGAATCATTACTGTAAAAACCAAAGCGATAATCTTCACTATCTTCTGGACGCCCCCAAAACTCCCACCTACTTTGAGCATCGTTAAAATTCCATCCCGCTAGCAGTCCATAAGAATGGTTTGATAGCAATATACCTGCTGCGGCTTCGGTAGTCATTTCTGACAAATCGGATAGATGATCATACGCAATTAAATTTACTGCGCCGAATGACATTCCTTTTGCTATTGGATTTACACCTGTTGCAATCATAGTTCCAGCAACATGTGTTGCGTGATCATTGCCACTACTTCCAGTTGGAACGTCTTTTTGAAGAATTCTGCTACCAAATTCAACATGGCTTGAAAGTGGTGCGCCATCAAATTCCCAAATACCTATCTTATTGCGCATGGCTGCCGTACTACCCGATAAATTCAGTCCAGATCTTCCTCCTGGCCAAAGTTGACTGGCTCTGCTTGTTACAGCAGCAATAAGGTTATTATCTGATTTAATGTATTTAGGAAATCCATAATCATCTATCCCAGATAATTTAGCAGTGAGCCCACCCCTTAATTTAATGGCTAGCTCCCAATTTTTTTGTTTTGCCATTGCAATAGCCTTCGCATAATTTAACTCATGCTCAAGCTTTAAATTGTAGGAAGCTAATTTTAAAATTCTTTCATTTGTAGTGGTTTGACCACTTAAAATACCAATACTACTCATAAGCAGTAAAAGGGATATGCAGATAGGTTTCATCATATACAGTTATTTTTTTCAGTATTTTAGCACTGAATCTTGGATAATTCTGCTCTAAATTAGATACTTTCAGGTTTCAAAACTAAGTATGTACAAGATTCTTTTTTTATTAACTGCCGCTTTTACTTTAGTGCTGGCTTGTAAATCTCCTAAAAAAATTCAAGAAACGCCTGTTTTACAGGGTATAATAGGCGTAGTAAATAAAAGTATGGGTAACCAAATGCCAAGAATAGGCCAACCACCCAGTATTCCTCAGCCATTTCCTACCACTGTTTTCTTCTATGAGCCTACCAATACCAGTCAAGTAAACCAAATAGGTAATTCTCCACTGTATAGAGCCATCTATACTAAATTAATTGCCACTGTTCAAACAGATAGTGTTGGTGTATTTACAGCGAAATTACCCGTTGGTAATTATTCTGTTTTTGTTCAGGTGGACAAGCAGTTTTTTGCCAATTCATTCGACATTCGCAATAATATTTCACTCGTAATGGTGGAGGCTGGAAAAATTACCGACGTTAAGATTACCGTTAATAACGCTGCTTCGTACTAGCCTTTCCTTATCTTTGCATCCCTTTTCAAGAAGGAATGTGAATATGAACTTGCAGCATTTATTGGATCAATTTGGCAAATCACCCCTAGTAGCACAGCTGGTGAACAGGCTTTCTTTTGCCGATACCCAAACCATTTACTTAAAAAATTTACAGGGTAGTAGCGCTGAATTTATGGTGAGTGCCGTATTTGCCCACCCCGAAGCGCAAGGATTGAATCATTTGATTATTCTGAACGACGCAGAAGAAGCAGCTTACTTTCACAATACCATAGAAAATTTAACCAGTGCATTAGACCTCTTTTATTTTCCTTCTTCTTTTAAAAATAGAAAAAACTTTCGGCTACTCAATAGTTCCCATATTATGCTTCGAACAGAAGCACTTACCAAGCTGGCACGTGGCGGTAATAAAAAAATAATCATCACGTATCCCGAAGCCATTTTCGAAAAAGTAATTCAGCCAGATACTATCAGTAGTAATATTATTTCTATCAAAACCAATGATACCATCAACCCAAATAGTTTGATGGAGCTTTTTGTAATGTATGGTTTTGAGCGAACCGATTTTGTATATGAACCAGGTCAGTTTGCATTGCGTGGTGGCATCCTCGATATTTATTCTTTTGGTAATGAAAAACCTTATCGGGTTGAATTGTTTGGTAATGAAGTAGACAGCATCAGAATTTTTGATCCCGAAACGCAATTGAGCGAAAGGAAACTATTACAAGTAAATATTATTCCCAATGTAGATGCGCTGCCCCAAACATTTGGTGAAAATGCTTCAGAGAAAATTTCTTTACTAGAATTTCTACCAGATAATACCATTGTTTGGATGAAGGATTGGGATGTGATTGAAGAAAAAATTCGTGTTCAAGAAGAAGATTTTGAAAGCTTTCTGACTTTACAAAACGAGGGACTTTTTCAGAAAGATACCAGTAATGATGAACCCCATACTTTAAAATCGGTGAGTTGGAGCGACTTTATTCGTGCCCAATCCATTCAACAAATATTGGAGCAGAAAGTATTGGTTGAATTTGGTCACAAACCCCATTTCGCTAAGTTGGAAATGGAAAGTCAAACCAAACTACAACCTGCATTTAATCGGCAATTTGAATTGCTCATTAAAGACCTAAAAGCTTTGGAGGGAGCGGGTTATAGTATTTTTATTTTTGCCGATCAAGTAAAACAACTGGAGCGACTTACCAGTATTTTTACCGACTTGAAAACGGATATTCAATTCACCCCTATTGGAACCAGTATTCACGAAGGATTTATTGAACACCAGCTTAAATTGGTTTGCTATACCGATCACCAAATATTTCAACGCTATCACAAATACAAGGTAAAGCAGGCATACAATAAGAACAAAGCCATCACCTTAAAAACATTGCGCGATTTACAGCCGGGTGATTTTGTATCGCATATAGATCATGGGGTAGGGACTTATAGTGGCTTGCAAAAATTAGAAGTAAATGGTCGCATCCAAGAAGCCGTCAGGATTATTTATAAAGACAGTGATATTTTATATGTGAACATTAATTCATTACATAAAATTTCTAAATTCACAGGCAAAGAAGGTACCGTACCCAAAGTAAATAAACTAGGAAGTGATGTATGGGCGCGACTAAAAGAAAAAACTAAGGCCAAGGTAAAAGAAATCGCTTTTGATTTAATTAAGTTGTACGCGCAAAGAAAGGCACAGCAAGGATTTGCACATGCACCTGATACTTATATGCAGACTGAGTTAGAAGCCTCATTTATTTATGAAGACACGCCCGACCAAAGTAAAGCCACAGCAGATGTAAAGAAAGATATGGAAAGTGAAGCACCCATGGATAGGCTTGTTTGTGGTGATGTAGGATTTGGAAAGACCGAAATAGCCATTCGCGCAGCATTTAAATCAGTTGTAGATGGCAAGCAAGCTGCAGTATTGGTGCCCACCACTATCCTGGCTTTTCAACACTACAAAACTTTCAAAGACCGATTGAAAGATTTTCCTGTAACTATAGATTATATCAACCGTTTTAAATCTTCCAAAGAGAAAAAAGAAACTTTGGAGAATGTGAAATCGGGAAAAATAGATATTATTATTGGCACACATGGATTGCTAGGTAAAGAAGTTCATTTTAAAGAACTGGGCATTATGATTATTGATGAGGAGCAGAAATTTGGGGTGGCTCATAAAGAAAAATTAAAAACACTAAAGACCAATGTGGACTGCCTAACCCTCACCGCAACGCCCATTCCAAGAACCCTTCAATTTAGTTTAATGGGGGCAAGGGATTTGAGTATTATGAATACACCACCTCCTAATAGACAGCCCATTCAAACAGAAGTGCGGTTGTTTAATGATGACTTTATTAGAGAGGCCATTTATTTTGAGACAGAGCGTGGTGGTCAAGTTTTCTTTATTCACAATCGGGTACAGGGACTTCCAGAAATTTGTGCAATGATACAAGGGCTTTGTCCCGATTTAAGCATAGGCTTTGCTCACGGTCAGCTTGAGGGACATGAATTGGAAGAACGCATTTTTGATTTTATTGAGAAAAAATACGATGTATTGGTTTGTACCAATATTGTAGAAAGTGGAGTAGATATTCCGAATGTAAATACCATTATTATTAACAATGCGCATCATTTTGGGTTGAGTGATTTACACCAGCTTAGGGGTAGGGTAGGAAGAAGCAATAGAAAAGCATTTTGTTATTTGTTGGGGCCACCTATTAGTACGTTGCCAACGGATTCACGCAAGCGATTGCAAACCCTAGAGCAGTTCAGTGATTTGGGTAGTGGCTTTCAAATTGCCATGCGCGATCTAGATATTCGAGGTGCGGGTAATATGTTGGGCGGCGACCAGAGTGGTTTTATGGCAGAGATTGGTTTTGAAATGTACCAGAAAATTTTGGAGGAAGCCATTCGGGAATTAAAACGGACTTCATTTAAAGATTTGTTTAAAGATGAGATAAGTAAGCAAGACGATTTTGTGAGTGATTGTACGATTGATACTGATTTGGAAATTTTAATTCCTGATAGTTATGTAGAAAGTATTACCGAACGTTTATCGTTGTATACTCGATTAGACAGTTGTGAGGATGAAGCTAGTCTTATGAATTTTCATGCTGAGATATTAGATCGTTTTGGCCCGATACCTGAAGTGGTAGAGGACTTATTTACCACTGTTAGATGTAGGTGGCTTGCTGTACAGCTCGGTTTTGAAAAAATGACTTTAAAAGAAAATATACTCCGTTGTTATTTTATCAATCGCCCCGATTCACCTTATTTTGAATCTGAATTATTTAAAAAAGTGCTGGCTTATTTACAGACTGGTACCAATAAAGCTAGGTTAAAGCAAACAGGTAAAATGTTCCTGTTGGTGGTAGATAATATTAAAGGAATGGAAGCTAAACTACGATTCTTGCAATTGATGCACAAGGAAGTAGTTGGGGTAAGTGCATAAAAAAAACGTTCTGGTAGTCAGAACGTTTTTTTACTGTATTAAAAACAGTTTAGAATCCTTTTGTTGCAACGCCATCTTTGATGGCTTGTAATGCTTTTGCTTCGCTCATAATAGCGGCCATTTTATTGCCTTTGCCATCATGACCGCCTGCCATATAACCGCCTTTAGCAGTTTTGGTAACAACAGCATCTTGCATGGGAACATTTTTTTCCTTTGTTTTTAAGCAATATGCTTTAATCATTTTTGAAGTGTCCATGTTGAGTAGAATTTAATTGTTTGAAATGGGTACTTGATTAGTTGCCACAAGTTAAGGGATTTTTACGAAATTATTGAGTTTCCTCGGTTCACAGATCTCGGTTCACCGTCTATGGTCTTTCCTCCTACACATCAATTCTGGCATATTTAGCGTGGCTTTCAATGAATGCCCTCCTGGGGGCTACTTCATCGCCCATTAACATGCTGAAAATACGGTCGGCTTCGGCTGCGCTTTCAATGGTTACACGTTTCAGGGTGCGGCGAGATGGATCCATGGTGGTTTCCCAAAGTTGTTCCGCATTCATTTCCCCCAACCCCTTATAACGTTGAATGGTAACACTATCTTCTTTACCACCGCCTAATTTTTCTATTAAACCTTTGCGTTGTTCTTCATTGTAAGCATAAACCTGCTCCTTGCCTTTCTTTACCAAATAAAGCGGTGGCTGGGCAATATATACACATCCCTGTTCAACCAATTCCTTCATATAACGAAAGATAAAAGTGAGAATAAGGGTGGCAATATGCGATCCATCCACATCGGCATCTGTCATTATAATAAGCTTGTGGTAACGCAGTTTAACGGTATTAAGCGCTTTGGGATCATCGGGTGTACCAATGGTTACTCCTAGTGCGGTGTACATATTGCGGATCTCTTCGTTCTCGTAGATTTTGTGCTCCATGGCTTTTTCTACATTCAGAATTTTACCTCGCAATGGTAGAATGGCCTGGTAGCTGCGGTCGCGACCCTGCTTGGCAGTACCACCTGCTGAGTCTCCTTCTACCAGGTATAGTTCACATTTGGCGGGATCTTTTTCGCTGCAATCTGCCAGCTTCCCAGGTAGGCCTCCACCGCTTAAAACGGTTTTGCGTTGAACCATATCGCGCGCTTTCTTAGCTGCAACACGGGCTTGGGCTGCCAGAATAATTTTAGATATTACTTGTTTACTTTCCCTTGGGTTCTCTTCTAAAAAAGCTTCTAACGCACGAGCAACCGTAGTTTGTACAACACCACTTACTTCACTATTACCCAGTTTTGTTTTAGTCTGACCTTCAAACTGAGGCTCTGGAACTTTTACAGAAATAATAGCACTTAATCCTTCTCTGAAATCGTCTCCCTCAACCGTTACCTTGGCCCTGTCAAAAAGACCTTCTTTATCACCATAGCTTTTAAATACGCGGGTAAGTGCTTGACGGAATCCGGTAACATGGGTGCCGCCTTCAATGGTGTTGATATTGTTAACGTAAGAGAAAATATGTTCTTTGAAATCATTATTATAGGTGAGGGCTACTTCTACAACTATATTGGTATTCTCATCATGCCCCTCCACAAAAAGTGGGGCAGATAGAATGGGATTACGGTTTGCATTTTTATCTAGCATCTGAACAAATTCAACAATACCACCCTCGCTGTAAAAGTGATTGGTGTAGTTGTTGCCTTCTTCATCTTTTTCTCTTAAATCGGTAAGGGTAATGCTTATTTTTCTGTTTAGGTAAGCCAGTTCTCTCAATCTACCTTCTAAAATTTCCTTTTTATAAACGGTTTCTTGAAAAATACTATGATCGGGCCAGAAATGAACTTTGGTACCTGTAAGGTCGCTAACTCCAATTTCTCTCACAGCGTACTGCGGTGCACCTATTTTATATTCTTGTTCAAATATTTTTCCTTCGCGTTGAACGGTCACCAATAATTTGGTACTAAGTGCATTTACACAACTCACACCTACACCGTGAAGGCCACCAGATACTTTATAAGTATTCTTGTCAAACTTACCTCCAGCGTGCAATACCGTCATTACCACTTCCAAGGCGCTGCGCTTTTCTTTGGTATGCATGGCAGTAGGGATGCCACGGCCGTCATCTTGCACACTTACTGAGTTATCTTCGTGAATGGTTACAAAAACATTTTTACACCATCCTGCCAATGCCTCATCAATTGAGTTGTCTACAACTTCATATACCAAGTGATGCAGCCCTTTAACGCCTATATCGCCAATATACATAGCTGGCCTTTTTCGTACAGCTTCAAGCCCTTCTAAAACCTGTATACTATCTGCTCCGTAATTCTTGTTTTCTTCCGCGTGTAATTTATCTAATTCTTCACTCATAAAAGCTTATCTGTCTTGCGTTTTAGTTGAATGATGCAAGAATACAAATATACAAAAAATCAGGGCAAAATAGTAGCTTAAACCTGCTAGTTTTCCCCATTTAAAGCAGGAATCTTTGTTAAAATTTGACCGACCAAGTTGTACTGAGAAGCAGCTAGATTTGATCGGTAGGGGTTTATGCATTAAATTTGCAGTTGGATGAGTCAGGTAATGGATATATTAAAACAAGCCCAAAGGGGCGTAGAAGATGCAGGAATGGATCTGCTATACCAGAAAGACCAGCATATACCTGGTTCTATCCAATATACTATTAGGCGTTATCACCCTCAATACCCTTGGGTAGCAGAAGATACGGGGATGATGGTATATCATTACAACGAAAAAAAACCCAGAGATAATTATTTAGAACTTCGTTTTTGTATTGCAGGAAATCGCTATTGTGTGGAAAAAAGTTGTGCACAATGCACGGAACTGCCCACCACCAATTGCAGCGGTAAGTTGCAAACACTCGACGTTTTTACGTTTCATTTCACCGAAGTTTTTCTCAACCAGTTTGTGCACAATGTAAAGCTGAGCAATCGCAAAGATGAAGTACTAGCATTTAAGCATCCAAATGCTTTTACCAAGGTATTTCCACTTTGTAACAAGAAAAAAAATACGCTGGACGCCCTGTTAAACCACAGTTATTCAGGCGCATTAGAGAATATTTTCGTGAATGCTAAAGTGCATGAATTGCTGCTCTTTAGTATGGATTGCTTAGTAGATGAAAAAGAAGAAGGGTTTGCGTGCAAATTCTTAGCGGACGAGAGCGGGAGAGACCGTATTTACTTGGCAAGAGATATTTTATTGCAGCATATTGGTGATCCCATTACCATAAAAGAGTTAAGCCGCAAAGTGGCCATGAATGAATGCTATTTAAAAAAAGGGTTTAAAGAGGTTTTCGGGACCACTATATTCGACTTTTATCAGCAACAAAGAATGGAACACGCTAAATATTTACTCTACGAAAAAAGCTTAAGCGTTACCGACGTATCAGCCTTGCTTGGCTACTCTTCTATCTCACATTTTTCCGCAGCATTTAAGAAACATACAGGCTTAAAACCTTGTGAGTTGTTAAAATAGGAGACTTTAATTGAGATTTATTTTATTCATAATTCACAGATTGTATCCGCTACGATCTTTTGCTGATTTCTAATCAGGCAAGCAGGTGGTTGTTTTGTAACCATCAATTTTAGGCTTCAATTTAAGATTGTATTATGTATTCTTTGAAGTGTATAATTTGTATACAAATAATTTCACTGTCTTTTTTAGTTGCTTTAGACCTGTTTGAAGGGTTTTTCGCATTAAATTTTATTAGTATGCAATAAATAGTTTCAAAAAATAGTGTATAATATTTTGTTTTTTGTATACAAAAATATACTTTTATTGTACATGTATTTTTTGAAACTTATTTCTTACCAAACTAAAAGAAGTTTATGAAATGTTTTAAACAGTGTTTTTCTCTATCTAGAATAAGGGAAAAGCAACACCTTAAAATTGTCCTCCTTTTTGCCTTTATGGCATCATCCTTTGCAGCATTAGCGCAAAGCGTAGTAACAGGAATTGTTAAATCCGGTAACGCTGCTTTGTCAGACGTAACGGTGCTGGTTAAAGGTTCATCAGTAGCAGTTAGCACAGATGCTACTGGGGCATATGCAATTAAAGCAGGTCCTAAGGATCTACTCTTATTTTCACATGTTGGTTTTGTGTCTCAAGAAATTAGTGTTAACGGTAAGGGTTCAATTAATATTGAATTGGTTTCCGAGTCTGAAGCTTTGAGTCAAGTAGTAGTAGTAGGTTATGGCTCTGCAAAAAAAGCTACATTAACTGGTTCAATTGCTACGGTTAAGGGATCTGAACTTGCCAAATCTCCAGCTACCAATCTTAGTAATAGTCTCGCTGGTCGTGTGCCTGGCGTTACCGTTGTAACAAGAAGTGGAGAGCCGGGTAATGATGGGAGTACCTTGTTAATAAGGGGTTCAAATACTTTAAATGACAATACACCATTAATAGTTGTGGATGGTGTTCCTGGTCGCGGATTGGAAAGAATTGATCCTGCAGATGTAGAAAGTATTACCGTTCTTAAAGATGCTTCTGCCGCAATTTATGGTGCCAGATCTGCTAATGGCGTAATATTAGTTACCACAAAGCGAGGTATTTCTGGTAAGTCTACCATGGATATTTCTTTTAACCAGGGTCTTGTAAAACCTACAGTTGTTCCTAAAATGGCTGATGCAGCTACCTATGCCCAAATGGTTAATGAACTTAAATTGTATAGAGGTCAAAGTCCCGCTTATACCGACGATGATATTAAAAAATACAAAGATGGATCTGATATTTGGGGGCATCCAAATACGGATTGGTTTGCAGAACTGTACAAGCCAATTTCTCAGCAAAAAAATGGTCACGTATCTTTAAGGGGAGGAACAGAATCTATCAGATACCTTGTTTCTGCTGGGTATAGGTTCCAAGATGCTATATACAGAAATAGTGCTACTAACTATTCACAAGGAAATTTCAGAGCAAATATTGATGCAAAGGTTTCAGATAATATTAAGCTTACCGTAGACGTTTTTGCTAGTCAAGAAAATAGAAATTATCCTACTAAATCTTCTTCGTTGATCTATGCTTCTGCCATGCGTGGAAAACCTACCATTGCAGGCAGATGGCCCAATGGCTTACCTGGTCCTGATATTGAAAGGGGTGAAAATCCAATTGTGATGGCTACCAATGCAACAGGCTATGACAGGCAAATTGTTTATAATTTTCTAACCAATGCAAAGGTTGATGTAAATATACCATGGGTGAAAGGGCTTACAATTTCTGCAAGTGTTGCAATAGATAAGTATGTTAGCAATCAAAAAGTTTGGCAAACACCTTGGAACTTGTTTTATTGGGATGGGGTAACCATGGATGCCAATAAAATTCCAGTGTTAACCAAATCATCTAGGGGGTATCCTTCGCCTCAATTGAGACAGGATTTTGGTAATACCAACAATACTACTTTAAATGGGCTCATCAATTATACCCACAGTTTTGCTGGCAAACACAATTTCAAAGCATTATTTGGTATTGAAAAAATTCAGGGCGATATGATGAATTTTTATGCAATCCGTAAAAATTTCATTTCTGCTGCAACCGATCAGTTATTTGCTGGTGGTGATGGACTGAATCAAACCAATAGCGGATCTGCAAGTTTAAGTGCGAGACTAAACTATTTTGGTAGGTTGAATTATAACCATCAGGAAAAATATATTGCTGAATTTGTTTTTAGATACGATGGCTCATATATTTTTCCGCTTGGGAAAAAACAATTTGGATTTTTTCCAGGCGTTTCTTTAGGATGGGTTTTGTCTAAAGAAGCTTTTTGGAAAAACTTTGCAAGCACAGTTAGCAATTTAAAATTGCGTGGTTCATGGGGTCAGACGGGTAATGATAGAATTAATCCATACCAATACTTGTCAGGATATGGCTATTCTCCCAATGCTTATTTATTTAATTTAGATCAAGAAAATAAAGCACTGAATGAAACCCGTATTCCCAACCCTAATATAACTTGGGAAGTGGCAAATCAATCAAATATTGGCGTAGAAGGTCAATTGTTTAATGGTAAAATCTTTTTCACAGCGGACTATTTTTATAATCTTCGTACCAATATTCTGGCTTTTAAAAATGCTTCAGTTCCTGCTTCAACTGGTCTCTCACTGCCTCGTCAAAATATTGGTAAAGTGGTGAACCAAGGTTTTGAATTTCAAGTAGGAACCAACCAAAAAATTGGCAATTTGTCCATTTCCGTTTCAGTGAATGGAGGATTTCAGAAAAATAAAATTAAATTTTGGGATGAAGTGCCTGGCGCACCTGATTATCAAAAAACAACAGGATACCCAATGGGTTCTTATTTATTGTATGAATCAATTGGAGTATTCAGCGACCAGCAGGCGGTTGATAAGTATCCACACTTGCCACAAGCAAGACCAGGAGATATCATTTTCAAAGATTTAAACAATGATGGAGTCATTAATGGGGACGATAGAATTCGGGTAGATCAAACAGACGTACCAACTTTTACTGGGGGTTTGAATATTGATTTAAAATACAAGAATTTTTATGCTACCATTCTTTTCCAAGGAGCATCTGGTGCAAGGAGAAAGCAATTTACATTTTCAGGTGACAGTGGCAATTACTTAGAAGAGGATGCAAACGGAAGGTGGTCAAATGATAATACCAATGCCAGCAAACCTAGAGCCTGGAATTTTACTGATGAATATTGGATGGCGCCCTATAATATCAACAATACTTATTGGCTTAGAAACAATAACTATATCCGACTTAAAAACTTAGAAATAGGGTATAGCTTTCCAGCGTCTATGCTGAATAGGATGGGTGTAAAAGGAATGCGGGTATCATTTACAGGGTTGAACTTGTTGACTTTTACCAAGCTTAAAAATTATGATCCTGAAACAAATAGCGACAATTCTTATCCTGCAAACAAAGTATTTAATCTTGGTTTTAATTTAACTCTTTAATTCTATTCAATATGAAAAAGATGACCAATCGCTGCGCTATTATATTGTGTGCAATCATGCTAATCACTTCTTGTAAAAAAGATTTCTTAGATACAAAACCACAATCGGAAATATCTGAATCTGATATTTGGAATGATCCAATTTTGATAGAAACATTTATTAATGGCATTTATTCAAATATTAACAATCCTACAAACGGAGGAGATGGGGTATTAAAAAGTGCATTTGTAGATGAAGTACACGATCAATGGTATAGCTTCTTCGAGTTTAATAATAGTTTACTTACACCCGATAACAACAATGCAAATTGGTTTCATGAAGATTGGGCTAAATTGTATAAAAATATCAGGGCTGCTAATTTGTTTTTAGACAAGATAAAAACTGTTAATACTTTTGACAATGTACTCACAGATGGAGTTTTGCTAAAAAATAGAATGATAGGTGAAGTCTATTTCTTGCGTGCTTATATGTACCATCAATTGGTAAGTTTATATGGAGGTGTACCTATTATTAAGAGTGCATACAGCCTCTCGGATAATTTTGAAATCAAGCGAAATTCATATGCTGATTGTATTAAATTCATTTCAGATGATTGCGATTCTGCTTCAAAGATGTTACCACTAACTCAAAGTGGTAATAATCAAGGAAGGGCTACAAAAGGAGCAGTACTTACACTTAAATCGAGGGTGCTTTTAAATGCCGCAAGCGATTTACACAATACAGTAATTTTTGGGGCATATCCCAATCCTGAATTACTAGGCTATACCAGCGGAGACAGAGCTGCAAGATGGCGTGCCGCAAAAGATGCAGCCAAAGCTGTGATAGACCTGAATATTTATAGTTTATATAAAGGGGTACCAGCCCCAACAGATTCTATCGCTCAAAACTATGCGGATATTTTTGTTAAGAATACTACTGAGGAAGATATTTGGGTAAGGTATTACAAGTTTGGTTCTATTACTTATGCAAGAGAATCGAATACTTTATCGCTTGTATCTGGCCCTAATGGGTACCATTTATATGGCGAAAATAGCCCTGTCGGGGAATTGGTGGACGAATATGAAATGCGTAATGGTAGTAAATTCAGTTGGTCAGACCCAGCTAAAGCAACTGAACCCTATAAAAATAGGGATCCACGTTTTTATGCTTCAATATTGTATGAAGGCGCAATATTCAAAGCTCGACCAATAGATATTCAACCATTGGATCCTATTGGAGTTATTCAAGTTGGAACTTGGCAGAAATGGGACAATGCCAGTAACTCTATGAAAGAATTTTTTGGATTAGATACCCGCAAAAGTCCCATTGAAGGTTTTAATGCTTGTTATACTGGGTACTATTTACGAAAGTTTGTTAATCCGGTTGTGGACGGGCAGTTTCAGCAAGATGGTACACCTTGGCGTTATATGAGATATGCAGAAGTTTTATTGAATTATGCAGAAGCTTGCATAGAACTAAACCAAGATGCAGAAGCTAGAACTTATATAAATATGATTAGGAAAAGAGCGGGTATGCCTAATATTATGGAGTCTGGTTCTGCATTGCGTACTCGTTATCGTAATGAAAGAAGAATTGAATTGGCTTTTGAAGAACATCGCTTTTTTGATGTACGTCGTTGGGCAATTGGTAAGGATGCGTATAAGCAGTTTAGTGGGGTTGATATTTTATATAAAATGAATCCCGATCGTACCACCGCTGCTATTCCTACTATTAAGCCAATTGTAGTTCAAAAAAGTGCATGGCTGAATAGGGCTTATTTCTTTCCAATTACACGTGATGAAATGAATAAGAATTCATTGTTGGTTCAAAACCCTGAGTATTAATCGTACTCAACGATTTATCGAAAAAAGATCAATTGAAAAATAAAAAAGGGTCATATATTTCACATATATGACCCTTTTTTATTTACTTATAATCCCCGCCATCCTTTAATAGTAATGCTTTGAATAAGTTGAGGGGTTTGGGGCTGACTAATATCGAAAATCTGCTGGTCTACCATTCCAATTCCTTTTGCATAAGAAATAATGGCATAATAAGGTAAAATAGTAGGCGCATTTGCTTTGTCCGCAGTAAAATAGAGTTCTCGCTTCACCATAATAATATCACTATAAAGAACCCCGAAATAACTGGCAATCTGGTCTTTTTTTAAGATGGTAATCTTAAGTTTAGCAGCTCCATAAACCATTGGGTTAATTCCTGCTCCATCAAAATCAATTCCTACTCTTAAGGTATCTGTCTCCCAAGAAATATTGATATCCTTACCTTCATCTAAGTATAGAAAATCCATTTTTTTATCTTGAAAAATGGTATCATAAAAATAGAAATACTCAAATTCTGGACTTCCATATTGGTAGTATTTTCCTTGGTTGTCTTTTCTAGTATACACCCTATCGTTTAAGTCTGTGCTATATTCCGTATAATTATTGGATTGGCTCTTATAGATGAAACTTTTTGTTCCTGCCGCAATGGTAGCCCTGAAATTATTAATCGTTCCGCCTCCTACCAAATCAAAAGACGGCGTTACTGTATAATCAATATAGCCACCAGCTTTTACACATAAAAAACTTGCTGTACTACCGCCGTTGTTGACCGGAGTAGTAGTTGTGACAGAAAAATTGCAAGTGCTATTCCCAAAACTCACTATAAAGTTGTTCGTGCCAGGAAGTATTGGTTTCCCTTTCCCTTTTAATTTAACAGTGGCTTGACCCACTGCAAATGCGAATCCTGAATCAATAAATGAGACCCCATTCACCGTATCCGAACTGATTTTATACTTTCCTTGGGTGGTAAAATTTACGTTGACTATTAAATAGTTGCTGTCGTTTAATACGGTGTCTACTAAATACTTCCCCTTCACCACTATGTTTTTACAGTTGCCAAGTGAATCTTGCAAAGTTCCTACTGCACTGCCACCTAATCCAGTGCCTTCTTGACTGATTTCTTTGGTGCAAGCAACCAGTGCAAATATTGAAATAGCGATAAGTGAAAAATAATGGTTCAACCTGTTCATATAATGCAAGTGCTTATTTACTAATAATATTAGATATAATTTAAGCTAATAATGCAGCCTGTGGGCTCAATTTACTGTTCTCAGATAAATTTTGTATATTATTTAACGTTGTGGTAGCAATCTGCGCCAAAGCTTCATCTGTAAAAAACGCTTGATGTGCTGTGATGAGAACGTTTGGAAAGCTCATGAGTCGCTGAATAATATCATCCTGAATAATATTTTCCGATAAGTCGTGAAAAAATAATTTTTCCTCCTGCTCATATACATCTATGCCCAATGCACTAATTTTTTGCGATTTTAATGCTGCAATTACTGCTGTTGTATCAATTAATCCACCCCTGCTGGTATTAATAAGCGCCACTCCCGTTTTCATCTTGGCCAATGTTTCAGGGTTGATAAGGTGTTTGGTTTGTTCGTTTAGAGGGCAGTGCAGCGAAATGATATCAGCTTTTAGCACGGTTATAAGTGGCTCGTATTCAACGCCAATGGCCTCCAGTTCTTTGTTGGCAATCAGGTCAAAAGCCAATACTTTACAACCAAAGCCAAGCATGATTTTACAGAAAGCAGTTCCAATATTGCCTACGCCAATTACCCCCACCGTTTTACCATGCAGGTTATAGCCCAATAAACCCTGTAGCGCAAAATTCTGCTCCCTTACCCTATTATAAGCTTTATGGGTTTTTCGGTTAAGCGTAAGCAGCATAGCCACAGCATGCTCAGCTACTGCTTCGGGTGAATAGGCTGGGACCCTGCAAACCCTTATTCCATTTAGCTTTGCTGCTTCAAGGTCAACATTGTTAAACCCCGCGCAACGCAGCGCTAGTATGGTAATTTTAAGCTCCGCCAGCTTTGCCATAACTGCTGTTGTAGCTTTATCGTTCACGAATACACAGATGGCCTGAGCGCCTTCGGCCAAATTCACGGTTTGTTCATTTAACGCAGTTTCTAAGAACAGTAATTCAGCTTTATGGGTATTATACTTGGTAAAAAACACTTTGTCGTAAGGCTGGGCTGAAAAGAAGACGATTTTCATCCACTAAAGATACCCCTGTTTTTTTTATGATTGATCCGTACCTTCGCCGTCATTTTTAACCCTTCACTGAATCGGTGCTGCCGATAGAAATATATGAGTGTGAAATATGCGGAATTTTCGGGATTGAATTTGCCCAGTATTGAAGAACAGATATTGGCCAAATGGAAAGCGGATAATGCTTTTGAAAAAAGTATTTCTCTTCGCCAAGGTCGCAAGCCCTTTGTATTTTATGAAGGTCCCCCAAGTGCCAATGGTATGCCTGGCATTCACCATGTAATTTCACGCACACTGAAAGATATGGTTTGTCGCTATAAAACCATGCAAGGCTTTCAGGTAAAAAGAAAAGGAGGATGGGATACGCACGGATTGCCGATTGAATTGGGAGTAGAAAAGGAGCTGGGCATTACCAAAGAAGATATTGGAAAAAAAATATCGGTTGAGGACTATAACCGCAAATGCCGCGAAGCAGTGTTGCGCTACAAAAAAGAGTGGGATGATATTACCACTAAAATGGGTTATTGGGTAGATTTAGATAATCCTTACGTTACTTTCGAAAATAATTATATAGAAACACTCTGGTGGATTCTAAGTGAACTTTATAAAAAAGGATTACTCTACGAAAGTGTAAGCATTCAACCCTATTCTCCTGCCGCTGGTACGGGACTCAGTTCGCACGAATTGAATCAGCCTGGCACCTATAAAGATGTGAAAGATACGAGTGCGGTGGCTATGTTTAAAGTGGTGGAAAATATGCAGTCGACTGTATTGTTTAATGCAAGTAATGGGGCAGCTATTTTTTTTATGGCATGGACTACCACACCATGGACATTGCCATCAAACTTAGCATTAACTGTGGGGCCGAATATTGATTATGTTTTGGTAAAAACATTCAACCCGTATACCCATATTCCAGTACAAGTAATACTAGCTAAAGCTTTGTTGGGTAAGTATTTCAAGCCTGAAGGAGAGAATGGTGATTTTGATGCGTATGATGAAAAGGCAAAACTGTTGCCTTGGGCAATTCTAAGTACTTTTAAAGGGGCTGATTTAGCTGGAATAGAATACGAGCAATTGCTTGCTTATGAAGCCAATTCGCTGAATGCTATTCTTGAAATAACTCCTGATGCAAAACCATTCCGCATCATCACTGGTGATTTTGTAACCACCGAAGATGGTACTGGTATTGTGCATACCGCACCTGCATTTGGAGCAGACGATTATAGGGTAGGAAAAAAATTCAATATTGGTATACTGACCATGGTTGATAAGCAAGGAAAATTTGTAGAAGGCCTTGGTGAATTCAGCAATCGCTATGTAAAAAATTATAAAGACGAACCAGATTATATAGATGTAAATGTGGACATCTGCGTAAAACTGAAAAAAGAAAATAGGGCGTTTAAAGTAGAAAAATACGAGCACAGTTATCCGCATTGTTGGAGAACCGATAAGCCCATTTTATACTACCCACTCGATGCTTGGTTTATTAAAACTACGGCGGTAAAAGACCGTATGGTGAAACTGAATAAAACCATTAATTGGAAGCCCAAAAGTACAGGCGAGGGTCGCTTTGGTAACTGGTTAGAAAATATGGTGGATTGGAACCTTAGCCGCAGTCGCTATTGGGGAACCCCGCTACCTGTGTGGAGAACAGAAGATGGAACCGAAGAGATTTGTATTGGCTCCATAGCAGAATTGAATGATGGAATTCGCAAAGCAAATGAGTTACTGGGAGGTGAAATTAATAAGCATTACTTACATGAGGGTATTCTCGATTTACACAAACCTTTTGTTGACGAAATTATTTTAGTCAGCAAAAATGGGCAACCCATGACTAGGGTACCCGATTTAATAGATGTTTGGTTTGATAGTGGAGCTATGCCTTATGCGCAATGGCATTATCCTTTTGAAAATAAAGATTTAATTGATAAAGGCGAAGCTTTTCCTGCCGATTTTATTGCGGAAGGAGTTGATCAAACCAGGGGATGGTTCTATACTTTACATGCGTTGGCAGTAATGCTTTTTGATAGTGTTGCTTACAAAGCGGTGGTGAGTAATGGGTTGGTATTGGATAAGAACGGCAATAAAATGAGCAAGCGCCTTGGCAACGTGGTGAATCCTTTTGAAACCATTGAAAAATATGGGGCTGATGCTACCCGTTGGTACCTTATTACCAATGCTTCACCTTGGGATAATTTAAAATTTGATCTGGCTGGAATACAGGAAGTGCAACGTAAATTTTTTGGCACCCTTTACAATACCTATCAATTCTTTTGTCTATATGCTAATGTAGATGGATTTGCTTTTAAAGAAGGTTATATTCCATTGGAACAAAGGCCTGAAATTGATAGGTGGATATTATCTTCCTTGAATACATTGATAAAGCAGGTTACAGATAGCATGAACGATTTTGAACCTACTGCTGCAGGCAGGGCGATAGAAGAATTTGTAGATGCACAGCTTAGTAATTGGTATGTTCGTTTATGTAGAAGAAGGTTTTGGAAAGGAGAGTATGAAGCCGATAAAATAAGTGCATATCAAACTTTATATGAGTGCTTGGAAACCATTACAAGATTAATTGCGCCCATTTCCCCCTTCTTTAGCGATGCGGTATTTACCAATTTAAATGCAGTTACCAATCAATTTAAAGTTGCTTCTATACACCATGCCGATTATCCAGTTTATAATGAATCAGTGATAGACCCATTATTAGAAGAGCGGATGCAGCTGGCTCAGGAAACCTGTTCATTGGTATTGTCGCTGCGCAAGAAAGTGAATATAAAAGTGCGTCAGCCGCTTCAAAAAATAATGATACCTGTATTAAACGCTCAGATGAAACTTCAGTTGGAAAAGATGGAGGATCTGATTAAAGCAGAGGTTAACGTAAAAGAACTGGAATATATAACCGAGACGGCAGGTGTAATCAGCAAAAAAATAAAAGCAAATTTCAAAACCCTCGGAGCTAAATTGGGGGCAGCAATGAAAGAAGCAGCCGCCGTAATTACCGCATTTAGTCAAGCAGAAATTACTGCCTTAGAGCAAAGCGGACAGTCCACTTTACTATTAAAATCTGGCACTTATACCATTGATACAGCGGATGTTGACATTACAGCTGAAGATATTCCGGGCTGGAGTGTAGCCAGCAAAGGAAAATTAACGGTAGCTTTAGATATTACCCTTTCGGAGGAGTTAAAGCAGGAGGGCGACGCGCGCGAGTTGGTAAATAGGGTACAAAATATCCGAAAAGAAAGCGGTTTTGATCTAACAGACCGTATATTCGTGCGGTTAAAGGAGGGTTCTGCCCTTCAAGCATCAATAATTAAATTTAACGACTATATTTGCCGCGAAATTTTGGCAGATGGAATTGACTGGGTGTCTGATTTAAAAGAAGGCATAGAAATTGAAGTCAACAACATGCTAATGATAGTGGAAGTAAACAAAAAAGGATAAATCGTATGGCTACCAAGAAACCAGCACCTGCAAAACCAGCTGCTAAACCCGCCGCAAAACCTGCGGCCAAAGCACCTGTAAAGCCAGTTGCCAAACCAGTTGTAAAGTCTGTTCTTGAAAAGCCTGCTGCTAAATCAGTAGCTAAAGTACCTGCTAAGCCAGTTGTGAAGCCTGCTGTTGTTAAACCAGTAGCTAAGCCTGTTGTTGCTAAAGAAGCACCTACAAAACCAGTAGCTAAGCCTATTGCAGCAAAAACACCTCCAGCAAAGCCAGTTGCAGCATCAGCTCCTGTAAAAGTGGTTGCTAAACCTGCTGCCCCAGTGGTAGCGGTAAAACCAGCAACTCCGCCTACACCTGCAAAGACAGTTGTGAAAGCCCCACCTGCTCCACCAGTAAAGCCTGTTAAGAAAGTGCATGGTCCCATTAAAGACGTAAAACTTCCAAAGATCAGTGCTAAAACAAGTGTTCCATACAACCCAGGATATACACCTCTGGAGAAAAGAGTGGAAATACAAAAACCACAAGCACCCTTGGTAAAATACAACGATGCTGACTTGACTGAGTTCAGGGATTTGATTAATAAAAAATTAGAAGCCGCCAAAAAAGAATTGGCGTATTTGCAAGGTTTAATTACCCGTAAAGATGAAATGGGTGGTGACAACGACGATGCTCGTTACATGACTATGGAAGATGGAACAATGAGTATGGAAAAAGAGCAACTGAGTCAAATGGCCAGTCGCCAAATTACCTATATCGATCATCTTGAAAAATCTATTATGCGTATTGAAAGTAAAACTTATGGTATCTGTCGCGTTACTGGTCGCCTCATTGATAAAGCCCGTTTGCGTGCGGTTCCCCATGCTACGCTTAGCTTAGAAGCCAAGCTGGGATTGGTTAAGCCGTCTAACGACTAATTTCATAAAACCTAGTTAAAAAAAGCTGACTAAATTAAAATGAGTCGGCTTTTTTAACTTATTATATCAACCAGTAATATGTCACTATTATCTTATATAAAAGCATCTTTAGCAAGAAAAAAAGCTAGAAGAATTTTTCAAGATTTTGGATATAGAATCGATTCTTTTCAATTAAAGGAAGATGGTCTAATTGAGTATGCCAACTGGCTAAATCCACTCGTTGCTCCAAAATTGATTACACAAATAGAGATAAATTTCTTTAAAAAAATAATTTGCAAGGGTAGCTTAGTAATTGATATCGGTGCTAATACTGGGGATTTAACAGTGCCAATGGCTATTGCTGCTGGTAAAGAAGGGATGGTATTAGGGGTAGATCCTAATACACAGGTGTATGCTATTTTGCAAGCGAATGCAAATCTAAATAAAGAAAAGTCAAATATTATTCCCTTGCAAGTAGCCGCCACACCCGAAGATGGTGAATTCTATTTTGCATCCTCTGAAGCATCATTCAGCAATGGGGGACTTGTAGGAAATGAAACTGATAGTATTCATGGCAAATTCAAACTAAAGCAAAAAGTAAAAGGGGTGAATTTGGAAGCGTATCTAAAAAATAATTTTCCGGAATGGTTACCTAAAATCTCATTAATAAAAGTTGATACCGAAGGAAATGATTTAGACGTGCTGAAAACTTTAAATCAATTAATTTCTGATTACAAACCCTCAATTATTGCAGAAGTTTTTCCAACACTAACGAAGGACGATAGAGATCAAATGTTTCACTTTTTTAAAGGTCATGGTTACACTATATACGATATGTCTCATCTTGATTTAACAGTTGTGCCTAAAAGAACACCTGTATTTTCAGAAGCGGAAATGGCACCGCCTAATATTGCTTCAAATATCTTGGCAATCTTTGAAAATTAATCATTTTACTTCTTGCATATCTACCAGTTTTTTATAAATGCCATTTAGCATGATTAGATTTTCGTGCGTCCCCCTTTCTGCAATTTCTCCCTTTTCTAATACAATAATTTCATCTGCGTTTCGGATGGTTGATAATCTGTGTGCAATAACAATCGATGTTCTGTTTTTCATCATATTGTAAATTGCATCTTGTACCAATCGTTCACTTTCTGTGTCTAAAGAAGAAGTAGCTTCGTCTAAAATTAGAATTGGAGGGTTTTTTAAAACAGCTCTAGCGATAGTTATTCTTTGCTTTTCACCTCCACTCAGTTTATTTCCTCTATCGCCAATATTGGTATCTAAACCTTGGTCTTTGCAGCGAATAAAATTCAGTGCATTTGCAACAGTAGCTGCATTTTCAATAGCTTCAATTGAGGTGTTTTCTGTTCCAAGTGTAATATTGTTGGCAATGGTTTCGTTGAATAAAATTGGTTCTTGTGTAACAATTCCCATGAGCTTTCTAACTGAAAATAAAGAGTACTCCCGAATATCAATTCCATCAATTAGCAGCTCCCCAGCACTCACGTCGTGAAATCGAGGAATTAGGTCTACCAATGTGCTTTTCCCTGCTCCTGAAGCACCAACAAGAGCAATAGTTTTACCTTTCCCGATTTTCAAATTGATATCTTTTAAAATTCTAACCCCTTCATATTCAAAAGAAACATTTCTAAATTCAATTTCATTATTAAAACTAGGAATGATTAACGCATCTGTTTTATTCGCAACCAATTCAGGTGCTTTTAAGATTTCTTCAATTCTTTGAATTGCGGAACTTCCTCTTTGGGCATTGTAAAATGAAGTAGAAAGTGATTTAGCTGGAGAAATAATTTGTGTAAAAAAAACAATATAAGTAATAAAGCCATCTGCTTCTAAACCATTGCTATGACCCAATACCATCCTTCCTCCTACCCATAAAATGGTTGATAAAACTAGCACACCCATAAATTCAGACATAGGAGAGGCCAGGTCACGCCTAAAAGCCATTTTGTTGCGAAGCGTATTGAGTGTTGTGTTAGTAGCACTAAATTTCGATGCTAGAATTTTTTCAGCATTGAAAGCTTTTATAATTCTTAATCCAGTTAAGGTTTCATCAAGAATAGACATTAATACACCCAATTCCTCCTGTGATTCTGTTGACTGTTTTTTTAAAGACCTACTTAATCTACCAATTAAGAAACCTGTTGCAGGAAGTAAAACCAACAGAAACAAAGAAAGCACGGGACTGATAATTATAAGCCATGTTAATATAATCAGTATGGTAAGAGGATCCCGAATTAATCCTTCAAGTGTTCCTATAACACTCCATTCAATCTCGTTAACATCATTACTCATTCTACTAATAATATCCCCTTTTTTTTGTTCGGTGAAATATCCTATTGGTAAAGCCAAAATTTTTGAATAGAGGTCGCTTCTAAGTTTTGACATGATGTAATTGCGCATAGGAGCTAAAACCCAATATGAAAGGTAGGTGAATCCATTTTTTAAGAAAATTGCTAGTACAATAATCAGTGCAATTGCCGCTAATGCAGTATTTACACCATAGTCGCGAATTAATTGACTGAGGATATATTTTAAGTAACTCAACAATGCATTTGCACTGTAAGTCCACTCAGGTTTTGTCTCCACCAGCTTTTCTTTTCCAAAAAGCAGTTGCATAAATGGGGCAAGCATGGCCAATGAAACCAAGGAAAAAAGAATTGATAATAGGTTGAATACTACGTATAGAACAATCTTTCTTTTTTGGTTGCTCAGGTAAAATAAAATCCGCTCAAATCGCTTCATAAAGGAATTAAATGATGAAAACACAGCAAAGTAACTAATTTTACACCCATAAACAGCTTTAATATGGAGGAAGGAAAACGTCAACGGCAGGTAGCAGGTGCATTACAAGAGCAATTGAATGATATATTCAGAAGGCTTAATCTGGGTATGATAGATGGTGGCATGGTATCTATTTCAAGTGTAAAAATCACACCAGATCTGCTGGAGGCAAGGGTTTACCTAAGCTTGTTTCAGGTAAAAGATGCGGCTATTACGATGAAAAAAATTGAAGCAAAAGCTTGGGAAATCAAGAAAGAGCTGGCCGACAAAATGAAACACCAGCTTAGAAGAATTCCGATTCTTAACTTCTATAATGATGATACCCTCGACTATGTTTTTAAGATGGAGCAGGTATTTAAACAGATTAATGAGGAAGATAGCAGCAACACAATACCAAATGAATAAGCTGGGATAACCATTCAATATTCAACATTCAAAATGCATTATTAGTAGTGAATTTACTTTTTGCTTGGCGCTATTTTCGTTCTAAAAAAACCACCAATGCCATTAATATTATTGCGTGGATATCCGTTACAGCCATTGCGGTTGGCACGGCATCACTGATAATAATACTGAGTGTATTCAATGGTTTTGAGGAATTGGTGAAGAGCTTGTACGGCGATTTTTACGCATCTGTAAAAGTAGTACCTGCTAAGCGCAAAACGCTCCATATTAATACGCATCAAATTCAACAGATAAAAGCCATTAAAAATATTCAAGCTTTTGATTTTGTTGTAGAAGAAAAAGCATTGCTTACAGGTGCATCACAAACCATTGTAACGGTAAAAGGGGTAGGCGATCATTATAATTCGGTAAACCATATTGAGCAATATATTCGGCGTGGAAGTTTTGACTTGGGCAACGTAGAGTACCCTTCGGTTGTTATGGGTGCTGGTATTGAAAATGCTGTAGGGGCTAATATACTCAGGGTTTTAGAGCCACTTACCTTGTATTTCCCTAATAAAAATGCGGCTTTTAATTCAACGGAGGGGCTCAATGCCTTCAACGTATTACCCAGCGGCACTTTTGTGATTCAGCAAGAGTTCGACAATAAATATATTTTTACCAATCTCCCTTTTTTAAAATATATGCTGAATCTAAAAGCCGATGAATTCAGTGCCATAGAATTTAGAACAGATTTAAAAGCGGAGCAAATAGTACAAAAAACGCTACAAAAAATTTTAGGGCCATCGGTGAAAGTCCTTACACGGTATGAACAAAACCCTTCTTTATATGCTGTAATGCAGACGGAAAAATGGGTAATCTATGCAATTCTATCCCTTATATTGGTAGTGGCCGCATTCAATATGGTGGGTGCATTAACCATGTTGGTACTGGAGAAACAAAAAGATATTGCAGTGCTTAAAGCAATGGGCGCTGATGAGCAAAGAATAAGCGCCATATTCTTGCTAGAGGGATTGCTATTGGCCGGAATTGGAACTGGAATAGGCTTTGCGTTAGGGGGAACAATCTGTTTATTACAGGATTATTTTCACCTTTTAAAGCTGGGCGGTTCAACTTTTATCATAGACCACTACCCCGTAAAGAGTTATGCAACAGATTACTTATTGGTACTTGTAACCGTTACTACAATAGCAGTTACCGCCGCATGGTTTACAGCAAGAAAAGCAAGCGTACAGCTTTATGCATTAAGATAGCGGCAATTGTAACTACTAATAATCACCCAAAGTTTCTGGTAATTGAGCCAATGCCTTTGCCAGTTGTTCATCATTTGGAGCAATACCGTGCCATTCGTGACTGCCTTCCATAAAATCAACGCCCTTACCCATTTCTGTTTTCATTAGAATGCAGATGGGACTACCTTGACCAGTCATTGATTTGGCTTTGTCTAACACAGCTACCACATCATCCATATCATTTCCATTCATATCTAGAACGGTCCAATTGAATGCTTCAAACTTTTTACGAAGGCTGTCTAAGTTTTGCACTTTTTTAGTAGAGCCATCAATTTGTTGGCCATTTACATCAATCGTAGCAATTAAAGTATCTACTTTATTATGCGCTGCAAATAGAATAGCTTCCCAATTTTGTCCCTCTTGCAATTCACCATCACCATGCAATGAGAAAACCAAATGTGGATCATTGTTTAGCCTTTTAGTAAGTGCTGCGCCAATGGCTACACTCATTCCCTGACCTAGTGAACCACTGGCAATTCTTACGCCAGGTAGGTGTTCATGGGTGGTAGGGTGGCCTTGTAATCTGGTATTTAGTTTTCTAAAACTGGCCAACTCTTTTACGTTAAAATAACCAGAGCGCGCTAAAACGGAATAGAAAACGGGTGAAATATGACCATTAGAGAGAAAGAATAGGTCTTCTTGCTTACCATCCATACTAAAATTACGATCATGTTTCATACTGTGAAAGTAGAGTGCAGTTAAATAGTCTGCGCAGCCAAGTGATCCACCTGGATGACCGCTTTGCACTCCGTGAACCATTCTAACGATATCCCTTCTAATTTGGGAAGATACTTGCTTTAATTCTGCTATACTGGACATATAATTGTATTAGGCAGCGAAGATAAAAGCATTTGAATCATAAACAGGTACAAAATACCGTATTGTTGGTAGTTATTAACAATGAAATGATCATTATTTTCGTTTGTTGTAAAAAACTAGCGCTATTTTGCGGACTACCTAGTTAAAGTCAACCTATCTAAACCTATATGGAAAATATTTTGTTGGGATCTATATTCGCTTTTGTGATCACTTTCTATGCAATACCCGTGATTATTCAAGTATCGAATATGAAGAAACTATTTGATATTCCATCTGAGCGAAAGATACATGAAGATCCTATACCATCATTGGGTGGACTGGGTATTTTTGCGGGTTTTATGGTGGGATTATTATTGATGGCTGATCTAACGAATGCAGAAGCTGCGGCCACTTTTCAGTATTACTTGACTGCTTGTATGGTCATTTTCTTTTTTGGTATAAAAGATGATATTCTGATTCTTACACCTTTCAAAAAATTTTTGGGGCAGTTGGCTGTCGCAATTATTTTAATTTTCAAAGCAAACTTGGTAATTACCAGCATGCATGGATTTTTAGGGATTGGTATGATTGATTATACCATGGGCTGTTGCCTCTCTTTTTTCACCATCATTGTAGTAATTAATGCATTTAATTTAATTGACGGAGTAGATGGTTTGGCTGGGAGTATGGGTATTGTTACCTCTTCCTTTTTTGCTTTTTTCGGGTTAATGAGTGGTGAGTATTACTATGCATTGATTGGATTTACTTTTGCAGCATCATTGGGTGCATTTCTTATTTATAATTATACACCTGCTCGCATTTTTATGGGGGATACTGGTGCCATGTTAATAGGGGTTGTGAATGCCATATTGGTAATTCACTTTATTAATATGGCAGAAAATACCAAAATACTTCCAGTGTTGGCATCGCCCGCAATGGGTTTTGGGGTATTGCTGTTGCCACTTTTAGATACACTTAGGGTTTTTGCTATTCGTATTTTACATGGACGATCTCCATTTTCACCCGATAGAAATCATTTACACCATTTATTATTAGATAGGGGATTATCGCATATGAGTATTACTGTAATTCTATCCGCATTTGCCATATTAATAATCTTTATTACTTATTTCTTATTACCCATTGGTACTACCAAAGTAATTCTATTACAGTTGGTTGGATTTTTTGGAGTGGTGGGATTTTTACAATATGGTAAACCAAGAAAGTCTAAAAAATTAAAAGTAATTAAAGGTAATAAGTTGGATGAATCTGGGGCTGGAATAAAAGCCGCTTATCGCAACCTAGGTGTATTTGGTAATGGTGATGCACTTAATATAGATAAGGAATAACGATAACCTAATAATCTCGCCTTTTGTTTCAAGGGAATTGTTCAAAGGATTTGTTAGATTTGCTGCTGTTTAAAATAAGTATATGTCGGAAGAATTAGAAATGATAGTAGAAGATGCTGTGGATAATATGCAGAAAGGCATTACTCATCTTGAAGTAGAACTGGTAAGAATTAGAGCAGGTAAAGCCAATCCAGCTATGCTGGAAGGCATCAGCGTTGCTTATTATGGAGCGCCAACACCTATTAGTCAAGTTGCTAATATTACGGTGCTGGATGCGCGTACCATCAGTGTACAGCCTTGGGAGAAAAATATGCTTGCACCAATAGAAAAATCCATCATGGCTGCTAATATTGGGATCACTCCTCAAAATGATGGCAATCAGATCAGGCTTTATATGCCACCTCTTACCGAAGAGCGAAGAAAAGAATTGTTTAAAAAGGCCAGTGCCGAAGGTGAGACTGCCAAAGTATCTATTCGGAATATTAGAAGAGATGCCATTGAGCAGGTAAAGAAATTACAGAAAGATGGATTAAGTGAGGATCAAGCCAAAGACGCAGAGAAAAGTATTCAGGAACTAACCGATAAACATATTTTATTGGTAGACAAACACTTGGCTGCTAAAGAAAAAGAAATGATGTCTGTTTAAATTATTTTTTATTGGCTAAGTATACGCCTAATAAAATAATAGCTAGACAAAATACTTGTATTGCATTTACCAGTTCCCCATCCCAAATACCCCAGCCAATTGCAACAAATGGTATTCCATAGGTAACCATACTGGCAAATAATGCGCCTGCTCTTTTTACCAACATGTAAAAAAGTACGGAGGCAATGGCGGTGCCAAATATTCCAAGTATTGCCGATGCACTTGTTGAAATAAAATAGGATTTTTGTAGTAAAGGCAGCGAAAAATAACCCGTAAAATAAAGTATTCCCAAACAAAGTGGTAGTAGGGATACAAAGGCCAGAGAAGCCATTTCGAGTGATCCAACTCCTTGCATGTATTTTGCGACCATATTTACGTTTATACCATATAATAAGGTAGCCAACAATACCAACAACGCATAAGAAAAATAGGCTAGACTGATATTGCCACCAGCAGCTACTAAAAGGCATAATCCTATAAACCCAATAACAATACCTATTATTTGAGCGGTTTTTATTTGTAGTTTGAAAAAAGAAATACCCGTTAAAATCACAAATAAAGGCGTAAGTGCATTTAAAATACCAGCAAGTGAACTGTCAATTTTTGTCTCTGCAATACAGAAAAGATAAGCGGGAAAAAAGCTGCCCAGTAAACCCGAGAGTACAACCATGCCCCTTTTATTAGAAGGGATATTGCGAAAAGCTTTTGCGGCAAAAGGAATTAAAACCAAGCCAGCACTGATGATGCGCAATGATGCTACTTGATAAGGCGTTAACACCTTCATGCCTTCCTTCATCAGAATAAAAGAGCTACCCCAAATAAGGCATAGTAGAGCGAAGAGTCCCCAATTCAAAAATTGTTTGGTCACAAAAAATATTTAGTCAAAGATGTTGTATTTACCGTTCTAAATAAATACTTTTAGGAAAATCGATTGTATGGCTGCTATTCATTTGGCTAAAATAAGTACCCGAGCCCCAAAAGAATGGAATAAGGAAAAGACAAAAGTAAAGACTGCCAAATTGTTGTTGGAGCTGAGTGAATTGCAAAATTTATTGTATGCTGAATCCAAGCATTCCATACTGATTGTGATTCAAGGAATGGATGCCAGTGGAAAGGATGGACTTATAAGAGATGTATTTGGTGCGCTCAATCCTCAGGGCGTACAAGTTCAGTCCTTTAAAGCACCAACTGCACAGGAGTTGTCGCACGATTTTCTTTGGAGAATACACCAACACGCACCTGCAAAGGGGATGATTCAAGTGTTCAATCGCTCTCATTATGAGGATATACTTATTACAAGGGTACACAAATGGTGCAATGATAAATTGGCCAATGAGCGAATGGATGCTATTAATGATTTTGAGTCATTATTGGTAAAGCACAACAATACCCATATACTTAAATTTTATCTTCACATTTCTCCTGAAGAGCAGCAATTGCGACTCAAAGAGCGATTAACCGATCCAGCCAAAAAATGGAAGTACAATGAAAAAGATTTTGAAGAAGCCAAGTTGTGGCCTTTATATGAAAAAGCATATAACGACTGTTTTAATCGCTGTAATAAAGTGGAATGGGCAGTAATACCGGCTGATCAAAACTGGTACAAGGAATATTTGGTTGCAAAAGCCATGTATGATTTGTTGAAAAGTTTGAATATGCGCTATCCCGGATTAAAAAAATAATGAATAATTTTAAACCATATAAAAAATCAAACAATGGGAATGATTAAAGAATTCAAAGAATTTGCCATAAAAGGCAACTTGGTAGATACTGCTGTAGCCTTTATTATAGGTGCTTCTTTTGGTAAAATCGTATCCTCTTTTGTAGATGGTATGGTGATGCCATTGATTGGCATGTTAACAGGCGGTGTTGATTTTAATGATAAAAAATGGGTACTGAAGCAAGCAGTAGCCGCTGTTAAAGATGCATCTGGTGGGGTAACTGCGCCCGAAATAACAGAAGTGTCTGTAAAATATGGAGTATTTATCACCAATGTAATAGATTTTACTATTGTTGCTTTTGTGGTTTTTTTAGCCATTAAAGCCATTAATAAAACAAAGAAAGCAGAAGCAGCAGTACCTCCAGCAGGGCCTTCCTCAACCGATGCACTTTTAATAGAGATCAGGGATGCTTTAAAAAAATAGAGGTATGGATCATTGCTTGTGGCAAACTGAATTGCTGTGAGCAATGATCCATCAACTAAAATCCCTTTCTTTGTAAAAATAACTGCTTGAGTACTGTAAATTATCAGATTAAACTAGACCAGTTCGAAGGACCCTTCGATCTGCTGCTTTTTTTCATTGAAAGAGATGAACTAGATATTTATAATATCCCCATTACAAAAATCATCAATGATTTTCTCGATTTTATTCATGGTTCCGAAAAACTAAATATAGAACTCAGCAGTGAGTTCATCTTATTTGTTTCTACATTAATGCGTATTAAAGCACGCTTATTACTACCTAGAAAAGAAATAGATGCTTCTGGAAATGAAATAGATCCCCGTCAAGAATTGATCGATAAAATTCTCGAGTATAAGCGTTTTAAAGAGGCCGCCGTTAAGATGGCAGAGATGGAAACCTTGCGTATGTTGATGGTAAAGCGAGGTAATTTACAAAGAGAAATAGCTTCTATTGGGGAAGACGCTTCTGAAGGCACGGAGATACAGAATATTACTTTATTTAAGCTGATGAAAGCTTTTGAGAAGGTAATGCAACGGGTACATGACCGGCAAAATAAACCAGTGCATACGGTGGTTAGGTATAATTATACCATGGAGGGCTGTAGGGATTATATGCTTGATTTTGTAGGTCGCGAAAAAACAGTAGCGTTTGAAAAAGTGTTTGAGAACTGTGAAGATCGCATTCATGCAATTTTCTTATTCCTATCAATATTAGAGCTCTCACAACAAAAATTCATGAAGTTATTGGTGGGGCAGGGTATGAATAATTTTATTGTGGAATGGAATGAAAACCGCGATGCTGATATTGCAGATGAAGGACTAAGCGATGAAGATCGGATGATGCATGAGCAAATTTAATAAGCTCTTTTTTTCAATATTCTCAAATATTATTTCTTAAAATTCAATGCTAATTAACCTGATTTTACTCTGTTATATAAGGCTAAATTTTTATTTTTTCAATTTTTGCAGGGTCGCTATATAAAATAAAATAGATGTGATTATAAAACAAAATATCCCAATCAGTGGCTCGATTTCTCTAAAAGTATTGAAGTTGTAACTAGCATCCTCCCTTAAAAAGTATGAAATTAAACCTACATACATAAATACAAGTCCTAAATACCTTCTTTTTTTAGATTGTTTTTTTGGATTAACCACTTCAATTCCAATGAGTAAAATGCCAGTAATTGCTGGAATGCTACAAAATAATGATTCAAGAAAAAATAATCCGTATAAAATACTCAAAAACCATAATCCGCACATTTTAGGCCCACATATAATAATACATGAGTAGCTGATAATGACCCATATAGGATGCATTTTATTAAGCAGGATAAAATTTAGACTAGGCTTATCTTTTTGTGGCATTAACATATTTTTGGTAAGTAGCTATTAGAAACAAAATAGAAATTGTAAAAAATACGAAGAGACTTACAAAAGAAGGCCAACTATTCATGGTTTCATAAACGGTCTCTTTAGAAGTAACAAAACCATATACTATCAATCCAATATACAGTAGTAAAACACCTGAAAATCGCGCAATTGCCAGAGGTAATTTCTTTCGAAAGATCAGATCACTCACTAAAATCATCCCCAGGGTCCCTGGTAAATACAATAAAAAATCATGATTATAAATTGGCCCGAAAACTAAATATATTCCCCAAATTAAACAAAGCTTGGGGCCGCAGATAATAATACAACAGTAGCTTAATATTATCCATATAGGATTCATTTTATTCAACTGCATAAAATTTAGTCTAGGCTTATCTTTTTGTGGCATTAACATATTTTTGGAAAGTAGCTATTAGAAACAAAATAGAAATTGTAAAAAATACAAAGAGACTTACAAAAGAAGGCCAACTGCTTAAAGTTTCATTCAGATTTTCTTTTGGGGAACTAATGAAATTTAAAACCAAAGCTAAGTACATCAAAAAAAGTCCTATTAGTCTAGAAATTAACATATATTTTTTTTGAATAAAATTAATACCAAGCAAAACCATACCCAAAATACCAGGCAAGCACAAAAGAAAATACTGTTTAAAAAAAAGCCCAAAAAGGAAACTCATAATCCAAAACAGACAAAGCTTGGGGCCGCATAAAATTATAGAGCAATAGCTTAATATTATCCATATAGGATGCATTTTATTTAATATCATATTAGATTCTTTTTATTTTGTTTAATTGCAGGGGCCATGACTAGTTCTTGCTTTTTTCAGTACATTGAATTCTGTATTAGGTATATTTGCATTGTTATACATTTTCAAGGTTTCATAGACCCCTAATGGACTTGCAGTTAAATGAATCAACGATGTGCCAAATGGAACTGTAATAGGGATACTTGAGAAATTTGGCATAACCTCATTAAATGCAGCTATAGCATAATGTGCACAATTATAGTTAACTAGACTATAACCATTTACAGAAGTAGATGTAAGGCGATTTAAAACTGCTTCAAATTGCTCTTTCGTTGCAGATGCTGCAAAAGCTGCATTGTATTCATGTTCATTGCCACCTTCTCCATCATTCACAATTTTACTTGATACAGAATTGAATGGATATATAACCGATTTATACCCAGTTTCAGGATAAAAACCAATTGATTGAGTCATTTCTTGTCCATTTGTTCCAATCTTGGTTAACCTTAAAAATACATGACCAGGGGATCTACGATAAAGGTCAAACAACCATTCAGGATTAGAATTTATTGGAATATCTGCATGTATTTTTACTGTATAAGTTGCGCCAGCATCTGGTATTGTGCCGAAACAATCTATAATTTTTTTTAAATTAATTGAATCCTTATTTTCAGAGTCATCTGCCTCAATTTCTATTACTTCTATTTCTCCACCCCCTCCCGCCTCATCTTGATGAAAAGTCTCAACTTCACCAAAAAAATCATCTCCAAATTCAGCATTTCCTCCATGAGCCCAAAACATACTAATATAAGTTGAACTTGTGTTTCTTCTATATCCAGTTACACTAACTGGTGGTAGCGACATGCTTCTTATTTTATTTTCTTCAGCAGAATGAAATATACGATTGTTTTTGAGACTATTGGAACCATTTAATAAGGGATGTATTCCTATTAAAATTCTCTTTAGATTTCTAACCTCCAGTAAAGTTCCACCTACGTCCACATTTTTAAATGTTATGAAATGTGCAATCCAATTGCCATTTTTTTTGCTACAAAGAATGAATTCTTTTGCTGTGTTGTTTTTGACTGAAAATAGTATGGAATGAGGCACTTTATTTTTTGATAGAACTGTTGATTTATTGATGTTGATTTGATAAGTAGTTGAGATTTGCGAAATCGTCCATTCAATACCTTCTTTTTTAAATTCTTGAATTTCCGTTGGAATTGTTAATTCTAAAATCTTGTACAACTTATAAATAATAAAAATACTAAAGTCGGAATAGAAATTTGTTTTTTCATTTTTAATATTTCTACAAAAATATTGCTTAACCTCAATTGGATAAATTGATATTTATCAATTCTACTTCTTTTTAATTCTACTCATAGTTTCCGCGGATATTCCAAGATATGAAGCAATGTATTTTGCAGGAACTCTATGAAAAAAAGAGGGAGATGTTTTTTTAAGAAATGCATATCTTTCACTTGCATTATTAAACCTCATTGAAACATTCCTTTTTTCACTTAATAAATAGTAGTGCTCAGTAAGTTGCCTTCCAATAAAATTAAATTCTGGGAAGTTAAAATAAATATGCTGCAGCTGTTTAAAACTTAATGAGTGTAAAACGCACGGTTCTAGGCTTTCAATGAATTCTTCAGAAGGTACTTGTTGGTAGAAACTGTTTACAGCTATAATCAAATCTCCTTCTCCCATAAACCAATTACATATTTCCTTATCTTTTTTTTTATTAAAACTTCGAAGGATTCCTTTTTCGATAAAATAAATGTTTTCAGCAGTTTGTCCAGCCTTTAATAAAATTGATTTTTTGGGAATATTCCTTGATTTGATATGGAGTTCAATGTATTCAAGTAAACCAGGTGATAGAGGATGAATCGTATTTAAAAAAGCAGTTGCAGGGTTTAGCATTAGACTAATGTTAAGTTAGTAGTTGACATTTATCAATTTACAGGTTCCATTTTTTAAAATATTCAATTAAATTAAACTCAAATTATGTTTACTATATTACAATCAACTTGAAACAGTGTAATACATACTCAGCTGTTCCTTCATTAGCTCCTTTACTGCATCCGCAATTCCAACTGCATCATAAGCGCATTCACGGTAAAGTTCTTTAGGCGTTCCATGTTCTACCAACCTATCTGGAATTCCCAATATAATTACTTCGGCTTTATAGTTGTTGGCATTCATAAATTCCAGTACCGCAGATCCAAATCCTCCAACAACAGTTCCGTCTTCAACGGTCACTATTTTATGGTATTTGCTGAATACTTCGTGCAACAAATCTTCATCAATTGGCTTCACAAAGCGAAGATCATAATGTGCAGGATCAATGCCCGCTGTTCTTAAATCTCTAATAGCAGCTTGTGCAAAATTACCAGGATGTCCGAAACTTAAAATAGCTACTTCTTTTCCATCTTTTAGTTTGCGCCCCTTGCCGATGATGAGTTCTTCAAAAGGAGTTTTCCAATCTGGCATTACGCCTTCGCCTCTTGGGTAACGTATTACGAACGGAAATTGGTTGTGCTCTAATTGGGCAGTGTACATTAAGTTGCGCAATTCTTTTTCATTCATTGGGGCACTCACCACCATATTGGGTATGCAACGCATATATGGAATATCATAACAACCATGATGGGTTGGGCCGTCTTCACCTACCAGTCCCGCACGATCTAGACAAAATACCACAGGTAATTTTTGTATGGCTACATCATGCACAACTTGATCGTAGGCACGTTGCATAAATGAAGAATAAATATTACAGAATACCCTTAAGCCCTGCGTTGCCATACCTGCACTTACCGTCACAGCGTGTTGCTCGCAAATGCCTACATCAAATGCACGGTTGGGCATTTTTTCCATCATTATTTTTAGGGAAGACCCACTGGGCATTGCAGGTGTAATACCCATGATTTTATCATTAGCTTCTGCCAGCTCAACAAGGGTATGTCCAAATACGTCTTGGTATTTAGGTGGCTGAGGGGTATCTATTTTTTTCTTATAAATCTCACCAGTAAGTTTATCAAATAATCCGGGTGCATGCCATTTGGTTTGGTCTTTTTCTGCCAAAGCGTAGCCTTTTCCTTTTACGGTAACAATATGTAGAATTTTGGGACCTGGGATCTCTCTTAAATCCTTTAAAGTATCTATCAGTTTGGTAATATTGTGGCCATCAATTGGTCCGAAATACCTCAATTTTAGGGCTTCAAATAAATTACTGCTTTTACTTACTACACCTTTGAGACTGGCTTCTAATTTTGAAGCCATTTCTCTAGAAAATTGCTTGCCTACGGGTAATTTCCCCATTAGGTTCCAAACCTCATCTCTTACTTTATTATAAGTAGGAGATGTGCTAATATCGGTCAAGTATTCTTTAAGTGCCCCTACATTGGGATCAATACTCATACAGTTGTCGTTCAGAATAATCAATACATCACTGTCTGCAACACCTGCATGATTCATGGCTTCAAAAGCCATCCCTGCAGTCATGGATCCGTCTCCAATAATAGCGACAGACTTCCTATTTTCTCCCCTATATTTAGCGGCCATTGCCATTCCTAAAGCGGCAGATATGGAGGTAGAAGAGTGTCCTACGCCAAAAGTATCGTATTCGCTTTCCGATCTTTTGGGAAATCCGCTTAGCCCACCATATTTGCGGTTGGTGGCAAAATTATTTTTCCTACCTGTTAGAATTTTATGTCCATAAGCCTGATGACCCACATCCCAAACCAACTGATCATAAGGGGTATTGTAGATATAATGTAGTGCCACGCTGAGTTCTACAACGCCGAGACTGGCAGCAAAATGTCCGCCATGTACGCTTACAATATCAATAATATATTGACGAAGTTCATCACAAACCTGATGTAATTGCTCTCTACCGAGCTTTTTAAGGTCGCTTGGATTATTGATTTGCTGTAATAATGGCCCAGGATTAAACTCCATGAATGACTTGTTTAGGCGGTAAAAATACTAATTAAAGATAGAAAATGGCTATATAGAATACAACATAAGATTAAACAGATGGTTCGTTATATTGATATATTAAACTGAACCAGTCAGCAGTGAATTTTACCTTTAATACAATTTATTCATGATTAGGCGGTTTGCATTGGTTAGATTTGTAATACATGAGGAAGAAAGCAGTACTATATTGGTGGTGCCAACTAGGCGGTTGGCTATTGTATGGCCTAACGATGGTGTTCTTTGCCTTTATATTTGACAGTAAAATCAATAGTGTATTTTATCCAAAGATACTAGTCATCATAATTTCGGGACTAATTTTCACACATATTTTGCGGGAGTTTATAAAGGTATTGGGTCTACGCCCCCCAATGGTATCACAAAAATGGTGGTTGTTAACTGTAGTTTTAATTATTATACTTGTTGCTTTCAACCTTACCAATAGTGCCATTGCAGAGTGGTTGCATTTGTATAATCCTAAAACAAAAGTAACGGTAGATAAGCGATTTCTAATTAATTTGGTATCTGATTCCCCATTGATTTTGGTATGGGTATCTGTGTACTATATTTGGCATTATATTGAGCTGGGTACACAAACAGAAGTCCAGAAAGTAAAACTAGAAAGTCTCGTTAAAGAGTTGGAATTAAAAACCATTAAAAGTCATATCAATCCACATTTTATTTTTAATGCATTGAATAGTATTCGTGCATTGGTAGATGAGAATCCGGAGCGAGCAAGAACTGCTATTACTGAGTTGAGTAATATTTTGCGAAGTAGTATGCAGTCCGAAAAATTAGAGACGGTTCCATTGGAACGTGAGTTGAATATTGTAAAAGATTATCTTGCATTGGAACATATCCGTTTTGAGGATCGTTTACAGATTGAGTATGATATTGATGAGGATACCCTCGATCAACCTGTGCCTCCTATGATGCTTCAGATATTGGTAGAAAATGCTATTAAACATGGCATTAGTAAACACAAAATGGGCGGATTGGTAAAGGTTATTTCTGATTATCGGGATAATCATCATGAATTAATTGTTCAAAATTCAGGTACCATCTGTCTGCAAGATGATGGAGCAGGATTTGGCTTGAGCAGTACTCGGAATAGGCTTAAATTGTTGTTTGGGAAAGACGCTGGCTTTTCAATTTCGGAAAATGCGGAAATGGTTGAGGCTAAAATCATAATGCCTATTCAACAAGTAAGAATTTAAATTCAAGTTTTAAACTTAATAATTATGGCAGTTAAAGCAATTATTATTGATGATGAGCGACTCGCTAGGAATGAACTCAAAAAACTATTACTAGAACATGGAGATATTGAAGTGATTGATGAAGCTGCCAATGTAGATGAAGGAATTGAAAAAATTGAGACACTCAATCCCGATCTTATTTTCCTTGATATTCAAATGCCAGGAAAAACTGGTTTTGATTTGCTAGCTGAAGTAGAGAAAGCGCCTAAAGTTATTTTTACTACTGCTTATGATGAGTATGCCATCAAGGCTTTTGAAGTAAATGCTTTGGACTATTTACTAAAACCAATTGAGCCAAAGCGACTTGCCGATGCGGTACAAAAATTACAGGCTGAAATTTTTAAAGAAAGAATAGGGTTGAATGGTATTAGTCGCGGTCCGCTAACCGAATTAGATCAGGTTTTTGTAAAAGATGGTGAGCGTTGCTGGTTTGTAAAACTCGGAGAAATTCGTTTATTCGAAAGTGTTGGCAATTATGCAAAGGTTTTTTTCGGCACCAACAAACCGCTTATTCTTAAGTCGCTGAATGCATTGGAAGAGCGCTTAGACGATAGAATGTTCTTTAGAGCCAATAGAAAACATATCATTAACCTCCGCTGGATTGAAAAAATTGAACCCTATTTTAATGGTGGATTAATTCTTGATTTAAAAGGAGGAGAAAAAATTGAAGTCAGCCGTAGGCAGACAGTCAAGTTTAAAGAAATGATGAGCCTTTAGAGGGGGTAAAAATTTTATTTGCAAAGCTTCATGTAAACACATCAATGTATGAATAAATATATAAGCTTCTTTATTGTTCTAACTTTGAATTTTCAGGCGGCTAAGGCACAGGATATTCATCAAATTATTAGTACTACAGAAGTAGCCCGTGTTGTTGGTGTATTGGCTTCGGATGAAATGGAAGGTAGAAAGACTTTTACAAAAGGAATTGATAAAGCAGCTGCATTTATTGCGGACGAATTTAAGCAGACTGGCTTGCAGACTTTAAATGGGAATGGCAATTTCTTGCAGTCTTTTAAAATGGTGCGACCAAAATTTGTTGCTGCTTCTGCTGTATTAGATCTACTTCCTGTTGCTACTAAGAATATAATTGCAATTTCTTGTAAACCCGAACTACTAATAAATGAACAATCGGGATATGAGTTGGTGCGCATAGTTAAAGGAGATAATTTTTCTTCCGAAGCTCGTAAATACAGTAACCTTTCTAAAAATAGGGTAGTATTAGTTGATAGCTCTTTTGCGGCAAATTTTGGGAGACTAACCCAACTAAAATCACAACTTTTTTTATCAGATAAATCGGTTGTATTTATACTCACCAATCAAATACCGGTGACCTATACCATTCAAGCAAAACATATTATTAACGAAATGTCACTGACAAATGTGGTAGGCATATTGCCTGGTAAAACTTTACCAAATGAGTACGTTATTTTTTCTGGCCACTACGATCATTTAGGAGTCAATAGTAAGAACGCAGTAAACAATGATAGTATTTACAATGGAGCCAACGACGATGCTGCTGGTACTACTGCCATGATGCTATTAGCAAAATATTACGCCGCAACAAGAGACAATGAAAGGAGTATTATTTTTGCAGCTTTTACCGCAGAAGAAATGGGTGGTTATGGGGCAACTTATTTCAGTCAACAATTAAATCCTGCAGAAGTAAAAGCGATGTTTAATATTGAAATGATTGGAACCGAAAGTAAATGGGGTAAAAACAGTGCCTATATTACTGGCTTTGATAAAACGGATATGGGAAAAATACTGGAACAGAATTTAGCAGGAACAGTCTTTAAATTTTATCCCGATCCCTATCCCGATCAAAATTTATTCTATCGTTCCGATAATGCAACCCTAGCTCGTTTGGGAGTGCCTGCACATACAATTTCTACTTCTAAAATGGACAGTGAGCCCAATTATCACCAGTTTTCTGATGAGGTAAGTACGCTGGATATACCGAATATGACAGAGATTATTAAGTCAATTGCACTAAGTGCAAAAAGCATTATCAGCGGTAAATCAACACCCAGCAGGGTAGATACAAGCAGTTTGAAATAATTTATTTTCAAATTATTTTGGCTGTTTTTGAGGGATGATTAACTTTAGCGCAATGTATTTTACTTTTTTGCCAAAACAACCACACCCAGTTCTTTCTTACCTAAGGGTAGGGAGGCTTCTTTATTATTCTTTAACGATATTTATTGTTGAATCGTGGTTCTATTGGGTTAAGCTCAAAGCTGCTTATACAGCGGACATGCTTCCATATATACTTTTCTGGGCATGGAGTTTTATGTTTTCTTTTATTCATATATTTCTGGTATTAGCAGATGGTTGGTCGCGGTACCAAAATTATAAACGAGCAAAAGATCAATTTTTTGTACACGGCTTTAGAAGCCGTATTGCAGATACTTATATGGGATCTAAATGCCAACGCATGGCCGCTATAGAAGCGGCTAAAGAACTGGGTATAGGCGATGAAATTGCGGCATACTATCAATCAAAAGCCGTTAAGTGGTATCATTATATACCTTATTTTATGATTCGAGATCCTTGGTTTGGGTTTAAAAAGAAATTTTGGTCTCGCACTTTCTTAGAGAGCAGCTACAAGTCTCGATTCGATTTTTCTTCTTATCAATTAGCTTTGCAAGCATGATTATTTCAGGCATTGGGTTGAGTAAATCCTACGGAAAACGAAAAGTGTTAGATAAAGTGAATATTGAATGTTCTGCAGGCGAAATTTGTGGGTTACTAGGTGCCAATGGAGCAGGGAAGACCACACTTTTTAAAATTTTGTTTGGCTTAATTACTCCCGATTCGGGTAAAGTTATTCTGCCGAATAATCATATCAAACCAATTGGTGGTATAATAGAGAAGCCAGCTTTATACGAATACTTAAATGCCTGGGACAATATAGATATTTTTGCAAGTATACAGGGTATGAAGTGTACCCCATCTATGATTGAACAAATCTTATTAAAAGTGGGCTTACCAACCGATAGAAAAGATGGTGTAGGCAATTATTCTATGGGAATGAAACAACGATTGGGTATAGCCATTGCTTTATTGAATAATCCTGCCTGTTTGGTTTTAGATGAGCCATTTACGGGGCTCGATCCCCTTGGCGTTGCAGCGTTGCGCAAACTTATTGCTGACTTGGCTAGGGAGGAAAAACTGGCCATTATTCTCTCCTCGCATATTATTGAAGAGTTAAGTAAAATTTGTCATACCCTCTGTGTTTTAAAAGATGGTAAAATGGTAAATGCTGGCCCAGCACAACAATTAATTGCCGATAATACCGATACTTTTAGTATTTGTGCAGTCAATATTCAATCATCACTCGCACTACGTGCATATAAATTTGAGCTGAAAGGGAATTGTGCATACGTGAAAATTGCTGCTGATAAAGTGCCCGATTTGGTGCAGGAATTGTACAAAGAATCTATCTATATTACAGCTTGTACCCCTGAGTTAAGTATGGAAAAACTTTTTGAAATAACCGACTTATGAAATCATTAATCAGGGCAGAAATACTAAAATTACTAAAGCAAGGAAAAACATATTATGCACTTGGCTCATTGTTTTTAATTGAAGCTGTTATTTTATTCAGTGCTTACTATCAGGGTAGTAATATTATAGATCTGTTACTGGAAAATCTTAAAAAAAGCTTTTATTTTGAAGGCACACTTTTAAATGGTAACTTATTAGTGTACCTGATTTTAAACACACTTTGGTTTCACCTACCCTTAATTTTGATGATTGTAGTATCGGGTACACTTACGGCTGAATATAAAGATAGAACCATACAAACCATTATGCTTCAACCAGTGCGCAAGTGGAAATTTATGCTTAGTAAATATATTGTTGCAATATTATTTACCATTTTAGTGGTATTGTTATTGGCTGTAACTGCTTTTGGTTGCTCCTATGCGATTTTTGGAAAAGGAGATTTAATTGTTTATCTCAACACCCTCAATTTTTTTACAGCTAAAGAAGCTGCTTATCGCTTGCAGTGGGCATTTGTGGCAGGCGGATTGAGTATGATATTTTTTTCTGTGGCCAGCCTTACCATTGCGGTTATTTTTAAGGAAGCCACAAAAACATGGATTGTAGCAGCTTTCTTTTTAATCTTCTCTAATATTTTATTGAAAGTTGATTTTGGTAATAACTGGTTTAATCAGCTATTTTTTGCCAAGCTGAATGATACTTGGCAATACTTTTTTTATTATGAGATTGTTTGGGGTATGATTTATCAGAATATGGCGTTGTTGTTTATTTATATTGCTCTATTTATGGGGATTGGAATTTATTTATTTCATAAAAAAGATATCGGGTAATGAAAAATATTTTGTTCATCTTTCTTTTTGTTTTTCTTTGGGAGGCTGGGTTGACTGCTCAATCAATTGATCCTGCTTTATTAAGTATTAAGCAACGCATGGATTCAATTGCGTCTTTTTCAACAAACCTGAAGCTGGAAGTGGATATTTCTTTTATCAATATGCCTGTTAAAACAGCTCGTATGAGCTATAAGAAAGGAGAAGCAATAAAATTTTCTTCTAATGATTTTGTACTGATTCCAAAAAGAGGGTTGGATTTTTCACTGAATGGAATTTTTGAATATTCGTTTATAACGGTTGATAGGGGTATGGAGAAACGGAATGGACAGTTACTAAAAGTAATTAATATTATACCTACCGATAAGCGAGCCGACTTTTCTATTGCCACCCTATTACTGGATACAAAAAATAGACGAGTGATGGAATCTGAAATCAATACTAAAAAAGATGGCACTTATATTTTGTTAATGCATTATGCCGATCAATATAATGCTTTGCCAGATAGGGTAGAAGTAAATTTTGAGATTGAAAAATTAAAGATACCTATTAACTTTATGGGAAAGGATACCGATATTGATAGAAAAAAATTGAGGACAGCAGGAACAAAGACGGGAAAAATTTTCTTGACTATGAGTAACTATCAGTTGGTGTTTATTAAATAATTTTTGCATGCTGAATAAGGATCAAGTAGTTGCCGATAATGATTGGTTTTCTTCTGACTTGTTGTTTGATAAACTTTATCCAGAAAACCTAAGGGTATTGGCATCGCGCCACTGGACGCCAATAGCAATAGCCAAGCAAGCAATGGCATTACTAGCGCCAAAACAAGGCGACCGTATTTTAGATATCGGGAGTGGCGTTGGAAAATTTTGTCTCACAGTAGCACAGTTTTATCCATTAGTTGAAATAGATGGTATAGAACAACGGAGTGAATTGGTAGCTGCGGCTCAACAAGCAAAAGCCACACTTGCAATTAAAAATGCAGCATTTTTTTTAGGAGATTTTACCGAGATGGATTTTACAAAATACACGCACTTGTATTTTTTCAATTCATTTTATGAAAACCTAATAGCACAAGATTCAAATGATGCAAATAATATTGAATCGGCGGATCTGTTTAATAAGCACAATCGAAAATTATATAAGTTGCTAAAATCGTTACCAGTAGGTATTCGGTTGGCTACTTATCACAGCACAGAAAATGAAATGCCAGCCGATTATCATATAGTAGCAGTAGGCACCGATGAAGAGCTCAAGTGTTGGGTTAAAGTGTAGACATTATTATTAGAATAAATTGTAGTGGAGTTACTGAGTCAATTTGTAAATATGTTTCCGTGTGAGTATAAAAATCACGGATACGGCAAAGGTCCATACCGTTACAAGTATTGGGGAGCCCAAAATCCAGTAGTTATTTAAAATACCTTTTGTAAGCAAACTATTCATTACTCCAAGTACCATTAATAAGTCAATTAATATGGGTGCTAATAGGAATAATAAAAAATAAGCAATTCTTTTATTATTGATTATTTTAAAAGCTTTGTAAAGCGGGAAGGCCAAAATTGCTGTTAGTATTATAACCCCAATAATAGTAGCTAGTGAATGATTGTGCAAGATTTGGTTGAGTCCATAAATTTCATCGCCGCCACCTAAAGCGGGATTAAGAACCAATCTTGCAAAAGGCATATTAGCAAAAATCAAAGAAAAGCCAAATGCTTTTTTGCTGTTGCTATTGCTTGCTTTTAGCATAGAAGTACCAATCCAAATCATGATAAAAGTAAAAATTGGCCCAGCAAAAGTAGATGCTAAGGCAATGGGGTGCTTTTCAATGCAGCCATCACAAAGTCCCCAAACATTAAAATCTCTCTGCCCCCAACAGCCACAGATGATTCTTCCAACAGTAGTATGAACAATTTCATGCGCTTCATGCATTACAAAAGTCAATGCTATAAAGGCTATTACGTATTTTAAGGAGAGTTTAATATCCATATATTATTCAATTATAGTCAATTTTTGCCAGTTGCAATTGGGCAACCTCAACACAATATATACCGTTTGAACGGTATATATTGTGTTGAATACCTGTCTTATTTTTATCACCTAAAGAAATAGGTTATGAAAAGGATAAAGAAAAGTTTACTATTAGTATTGGTGATTTGTAGTTCAATCAGCCTGAATGCTCAGAAAAAAAGGGGATTAGGGGAAGTGATAGACCTCGACCTGATTGCTAAAACACCTCAAAAGATGCAAATTTCTGAAAGGAGCTTTGCCAATTTACCTACTAGTGTTTCCTTGGAAAAATATGCACCTACTCCGGGCGACCAAGGTGAGTACGGAACCTGCACTGCTTGGGCTGTGGGTTATGGGGTTGCAACTATTTTATATGCTAAAACGCATGGGTTAACGGATAAGGCATTGATTAACAAGTACGCATTTTCACCCAGTTTTTTGTATGAACAAATCAAGGATTCAAGTGACAATAATTGTCAAGGTGGATCAAGTTCCGTTAAGGCATTAATAACATTGATTTCAACAGGTGATGCAACACTTAGAACTGTACCTTATACCTGCGGAATAAAAGCATCAGCTAATGCAAAAACGGAAGCTTCGGACTATAAAATTGGAGACGTAGCTATATTATTTGCAGCGAAAGGATTGTCTAAAGAGGACAAATATTTTAAGCAGGAAGCGGAAGCAATCGATCTTACAAAAAAGGCATTAATGGAAGGTAGTCCCATCAGTATTTCTTATACATTACCTAAAAGTTTTTTTGCAATTAGTTCAGCTGTTTGGACCCCAGATCCCAGTGAAAATTTTGGGGACTGGAAGCATAGTAGTCACGCAATGTGTGTGATAGGTTATGATGATAATATTGCTGGTGGTGCATTTAGGGTAATGAATAGTTGGGGAGCCAATTGGGGTGATAAAGGATTTGTATGGATAAGATATGCTGACTTTTATCGTTGGTGTCAAATTGCATTACAGCCATTTGGTAATCCATATTCAAAAGCTCCATCGGAGAAAAAAGAGGAGCCAGTACCAAAGCCCGCTCCATTGCCAGCACCGAACCCCACTCCTTCACCTGTTCCAACGCCAACGCCAACTCCCAAGCCAAGCCCTGCCAGCGATAATATTTTTGTATTGGGCGGAAGTGTAGAGTTGAAGTTGAATGATGGAACTAATATGGAAGCTAGTAAAATATCTACCAGAAATTTAGTAGTAGATGAAGAAAAAGCAGAGAGTGAAAAAGAGGCATTGGTGGCATATAGAGTGAATGATAAATATGCATCAGGTACCAAGTTTAGATTTTACATTAAAACAGATGAAGAGGCTTATATATATGCATTTGCTTCTGATCTTACAGGGAAAGTGAATTTATTGTTACCATTCGATGATATGGTATCAACGCATATAGGTGCTAACACAACAGTAGCGTTTCCATCGGATAAAAAAGTAATTAAAATGGATGAGCAGCGTGGGACGGACTATCTCCTAATTATTTATTCAAGAGAACAATTGAATGTTAAAAATATGCTTGTAATCATGAATGCAATGAGTGGGAGCTTGAGAAAAAAAATAAAAGCGGTATTGGCAGATAAGCTAATAGATAAGGACTTTATAAAATACGATGCTAATAAACCGGGCTTTCAGGTGGCAGGTAAAAAAGGCAGTAGGAATTTAGTAGTTTCCGATGATAAATCCGACAATAGAAATACAACTGGTACTGTAGTGCCGTTGATGATAGAGATAAGCCACCAGTAAAATGTATATAAATTAATTGCTGCAAGATGTTTCACAAAATAATTAAAACGCTTTTACTTGTATCTACTTTTAAAGTTGCTGCTTTTGCTCAAGCACCAACAATAGTAGTTCCCACATCTCATAATCAAAAAATAGGAAGGGTAGTTATAGATGCCCAAAACCAATTTTTTTATACAGCAGATGATGCAAAAATTATTATGTGGAATTTCAAAACCATGAAACAACTGTATTCTTTTAATATTGACAATAAATCTACTGGAGCAGGTATTGCGAATTCAGTGAGTAATTTAAAAGCACTCAGCATCTCTCCAGATGGGAAAATTATTGCATTTACAACGATAAAAAATTCATTGAAGATATTTTCAACCACTACTGGAAAAATTTTGCAAATAATACCCGACGTAGCGTCTAAAATCAATTTTTCTAAAGACTCAAAAACCATCTATTATCTGGTATCTGGACGCGATATGGAAGACCGTGCTTCAGAAGGAAGGATGGTTCGTTCCATTAACATTACAAATGGAACGGTTAAAAACTATTGGCAGTTAAAAGATCTAAATATTGAGGGTGTTTATGTTAATTATTTTTTCCCTTTAACCAATAGCCGTATTATAAATTTTAATGAACAAGGGTATCAAATTTTAGATCTCGATAACAAAACAGAGGTGGTTAATGAGCAAATTTCAGCAGAAGCAAAAAAGAAATTTTTGGAACCTAACAGAGCATTTAATGAACACAGTTTTAAGGTTTATCCAGAATCGGGGTTATTTGTTTTTCAGCAACATAGAAAGGACGGATTGGGTTGGACAACATGGGATATTTATGCCAACAAAGAATTTGCCTTTATGCCAGCATACGCACCTATAGATATGCAGGGTAGTTATAATTCCGAAAGTTTGTTATATATAACTAGTAGGGGAACTAAGTACAATAAGCAGGAGTTGGTAATCTATTCAAAAGGATACAAAATAGAAAAGAAAAAACTACTCAATACTAGTGATGAAATTTATATTGCGGCATTAGGTAAAAATAAAAACACCGTTATATATGTTGATTATAACAATAAACTCTATAAAACTAATGTAGATAAAACTGAAAAAGAAACAGTAGAAAAAAGATTACCCGAAATAAATTTTTCTTCTTTTCACAGAGATGGAAATATGTTCAGCTTTAATGGGTCAACCATCGTCTCAGATAATATCAATCAGGGCACTTTTAAAAATTTTAAGTCTGATTATATGATCGACCTTAATCGTGCTTCGGTATATACCCATGATACACTGCCATCAATCCCTGCAAGTGTTGTTTCTTCCATAAGGCTTAGTAAAGATAGCTTTTTACTTAATTATATGTCAATTGTAACAGAGGAAGATAAATTCTTCATCTATGATAAAAGGACTAAAAAAACTACACCTTTTATTGCAAAAGATTTTTTTATCTCAAATTTTGTTGGTCGGAATGATTTTTCAGGCCTGCCTAATTTTTTTACTTTAGGTACCCCTGGAATAGCCTATTATACTTTAGGAGAATATGGGGTAAAGGATACGGATCCATATGCTTATAATCTGTATAAGTATAATATATCAACAAAAAAATCAGAAAAAATATTTAGTGCTTTTGGAATAACAAAAGAAAAATGGAAAAGCCTCGGCGGTAGTTCATTTAAAATGCCATATGCTAACCAACAAATTGTTATTGATAAAAAAAATGAAATTTTAGCAATTTCTGAAATTGATTTCAAAGGATCTATAAGGATTATGGACATTAAAACTGGCACAATAATAGCGAAAAGTCCTTTTATATTTGATTCTGCGGCTTTGAGAGATAATTATAAAAACACAAAAACCTTTGAACAAGAAGGCCATAATTACAGGCCGTTTATTATAAAACAAGTAAAGCAGATTGATAAAAATTTAGTTAGGGTATTGGGAAGTGAAACCTTATATGAATTTAACTTGAGCCTAGGATCCGTAAAAGAAAATAAATTTATTAACGGAAGTATATTTGATTATAAACGCAATGTGAATATTTTTGGTAGTAACAAATTAGAAACCATTTTAGCCAGTTATGAAGACGAAAGCGAAATCATTGTAGAAACAGTTTATGGGTTGAATAAATATAAATTAGATCATATTTTATCCCCAGTAATGCGTATTGAGTTTACAGAAAACGACAGCGTACTTTACACCATACATGCTGATAAATCTATAAACGTGTATAATGCCATAACGGGTAAATATTACGGCACTTTATATGTGTTTGAAAACTCTGCGGATTGGGTTTTTGTAGATACCGTTGGAAGGTTTGACGGAACAGATGGTGGCATGAAGAGATTATATTATTTAAGGGAGAGGGAAATAATAAATCTTGATAAGGTTTACGAAAAATATTTCACCCCCAATCTTTTTCAACGATTGGTGAATGGCGAGCAGTTTGAACCTATCCCTGAAATCAATATAAAACCCAAACCTTCTAGCAAAATACTCTATGCACAAAAGCAGCGTAATTTAGAAGTAGAAGACGATAATCCCGTGTATCAAAATACGACAGGCTTAGCCGAAATAACAGTATTAGCCACAGCTCCGGAAGACAAAATAGATGAGATACGTTTATTTCACAATGGTAAAATTGTAAACCTAGCTACC
>RDZY01000048.1 GCA_004294135.1 Sphingobacteriia bacterium | reverse complement strand
CATTTGCTTGTACAAACTGCATGATTTGTTGATCGGTCAACTGGTCAATATTCATACCAGCAGGCAATTGGGCAGTGGCTGCCAAATACACCAAGCTGAGGAATAGAAAAAGGATGGATTTTTTTAGAAATTTCATGTAATTAAATATTGGGGGGAGTATGGATTTTGCAGGGCTTCGCCTATCTCAGTCACACGTTAAGCCATAAAATTAATGCTAAAATCAATTCGAGTAAACAATAGATTAAAAAAAATCTATTTATAATAAAAACACTACCTAACAGCTTAAAATTCAGCTACTTAGTGCAAGTGGGGGAGATTCGCATAGTAACTTTTAGAGCTGCGAAGATAGGGTTGCCCACTCTAAAATCCAATTTTATTTAGAAGAAGAAATTACTGGCATTTTTAATAGGATTATTAAATTCACCTAGCTTAATTATCCCACACCCCTTATTTAGTTGAATTAATAATGGCGAATACCAAAGTAGCAATGCCTACTACACTGCTGCCGATGCCCAATAATTCACCCGTGGATAACGCTTTCTTCCGTTTTCTCTCGGGCACATATACTTCCGCACCCGCCAACAACCTGGGATAAGCGCGCGGGAAAAATAAAAACTTTTTGGTAGTACTCACCCGACCATTGGGATACAATATATACAAGGCATTTTTATTGGCTGCATCGGTAAATCCACCCGACTCCCCTATCAATTCCCTTACACCCATTCCTGGCTGGTACACTATTTTTTTCTCAATACTTACAGCCCCAAATACCTGCACCGTAGTGGGTGCTTTGGGCACTTGTATTAAATCTCCCTCCTCTAACAATATATCTTGCGCCGAATAAGGATTGGCCAATGCTGATGATAAATTAAACGCCAGTAATTGCTTTGAACTATCAATAGTACCGATTAATTTTTTCTCCGAAATACTGTCCTGCACCTGCTTGGCAACCAATTGTTTTTTTATATCTAAGATGGTTGCATCTATGCTATAAGGAAATACATTTCTTAAAAAAACGGCTGATGCTATGGAGCCTGAAGTGAGTACCCCACCCGCCCTTCTTACCAAATCACTCACCCGATCGTTCTTGGTATTCAACTGATAAGTTCCTGGAAATAGTACCTCCCCTTTTATGGTTACCGACCCTACCCCCTTATTGCGAGGTAGGTTTTTTACATTCACTATATCATAAGGTTCTAATGCAATGGCGAGACTGGTAGTTTTTAACACAAGGCTATCACTAAGGTTGAATTTAAAAATACTATTGTATACCGAGGTATCGGCCATACTGGTATCCCTTCTTATTCTGCGCAGCAATTCCACTTCTTTTAAGGAAGCACGATCTGTTAACCCACCTCCCAATAAAATAATATCTTCTAGCAATATGCCCTGAGAATAAGGGAATATACCGGGACTATTTACTTCCCCTGTAATGGTTACCGTTGACGCCTGTTCTAATTGGCTCTTGGTAAATACTTGCAAGGAATCGTTGTTGCGCAATGCTATATTTTCTTTGCCCGCAAGCAGCTCCCGAATATTTACCGCTTTTACCGTTGTTTCTCCCATTTCATTCACCCGATACAACAAAGCACGATTCACGAATGCATTTTCTTTTAGTCGCGCATTTTTTAAAAGACTCACCAACGCCGTATTCTTCTCCAAGGAATAACTTCCCGGAAAATATACTGCCCCGCCTATTTTAACCCGATTATCGTATTTGTCAAGAATAGTGCCGACGGTTATATAGTCAGAACTTTTTACTTTTTGCAGGTCTATCTGATCCAAAGTCACGTCTACCATAGTTCTACTGGTATCACCGATGCGCTCTATACTTATTTTTTGCTTATTAGCCTGATCGGTAAAGCCGCCCGCATAGCCGTAAATAATATCCCTTAGGCAGTCGCCCGTTAAGCACTCATAAATGGCTGGCTTTTTTACCGCGCCTGCAATAGATACCCTTATTTGTATGGGTTCTACTTTTATAATATCATCTTCTTTCAGCAGAATATTATTGCGCAGGTCTCCATTCAAGAGAAAATCGTAGAGATCAAACTGCACCAATTTTTTTCCTTGTCGTATTAAGTTGATTTTTCTAAATGATCCATTGGCAGAAGGACCTCCTGATAAATACAGCGCATTGGCAATGGTTGCTAAAGAGGAAACGGAATAAGTACCGGGACTTTTAATTTCCCCTATCATAATTACCCGGATGGTTCTGATTTGCCCCAATCCCAGTTGCAGCATGGTTTTGCCAGTGGCTAGGCCAGGATAAATTTTTTGCATTACCTGCTTTAGTTTTAGCTTGGCATCATCTATGGTGAGGCCAGCGAGACTCACAGGGCCGATATTGGGGAGTCGTATTTGTCCCTCCGTATTTAATTTAACTTTGGTGGTTTTTTCGGAGAACCCGTATACATCTATAATTAGTTCATCATCTACCCCCAATACATAATTACCCGGTGTGGCAAGCCGCATATTGGGCTCGAAGGTGAGGTTGGTATTGGTGAAGAATTCTGCGCCAAAAATGGGGAGGCCTGCACTGGCTGCTTTGGCAGTAGGAAGGGAATTGGATACCGATTTTCTACTTTGGTATTCTGAAGCGCTTATTGCCCCTGTTTTTTTACTGCTGGGCAGTTGGGCTACGCGCTGTTTTAACTGCGAAATTTGCGAATCGGTGAGTCCCCTCTCCCGGCCTTTCACTTCCAGCTCTTCGGGTGAGAGACCAGATAACTGCGATTTTTGGAGGTATTCTTCCAGTTGGGCATCGCTCATAGCGTCTATATTGATGGTAGACATGGCTTTTATATCGGGCAACTGAGCCATTGATATTTGCGCAAACAAGCAAATAAATAGATATGATAAGAGTAATCGCTTCATAATAAAAAAAATTGACATGCGGTTTGCATATCAATCGGATTTCTTATTTGTTTAAAATGTTTGCGAATATA
>RDZY01000042.1 GCA_004294135.1 Sphingobacteriia bacterium | reverse complement strand
TGCATCCCTAAGATAGCACTTTGTGGGATATTAATAATGGGTGTGCTCATTAAACTTCCAAAAACACCCCCATTGGTTATGGTAAAAGTACCTCCTTGCAGGTCATCAGCAGTAAGCTTACTGTCTCTTGCCTTACCTGCTAATTCAACTACTCTCTTTTCTATTTCAGCCATGCTCAAGCTCTCTACATTGCGCATTACAGGTACTGTTAATCCCCTAGGTGTACTTACTGCAATACTTATATCGGCATAATCGTGGTACAGAATCTGGTCGCCATCTATATATGCATTTACAGTAGGCCACTCCCCCAGCGCAATAGAACATGCTTTTGCAAAGAAACTCATAAAGCCTAGGTTTACACCGTGACTCTCTTTGAATTTATCTTTATATGCTTTTCTAATATCCATTATACGCGTCATGTCCACTTCATTAAAAGTGGTAAGCATGGCCGTCGTATTTTTTGATTCAACCAAACGGCGACTGATGGTCTTGCGCAATGCACTCATTTTTTCTTGGCGTACATTTCTGCTGAATAATTCACCGCCAGCAACCAATGGTTTTTTGCCCGGGTTTGCCAATGCTTCCATCACATCCTGCTTCATAATTTTACCCCCAACGCCTGATGGCGTAATGACTTTAGTATCAAGTTTTTTATCCGCAATAATTGCAGAAGCAACGGGACTCGCTTTTAATTCATTGGGTACTGCTGTTACAGCCGCTTCATTTAAAGCAGGCTTAGTTGGTGTTGCAGGCGTTTCTACTACTGCAACAGGAGCAGTAGATTCGGGCTTTGCAGCCGTTTCATCAATGGTTGCCAGTGTATCTCCAATGGTAAGTGTATCTCCTTCTTTCCCTAGGGTAGTAAGGATTCCAGCTTTCTCTGCATTCACTTCAAAAGTTGCTTTCTCACTTTCCAGCTCTGCAATTACTTCATCCCTTTCTACATATTCGCCGTCTTTTTTGGTCCACTTTAACAAAGTTACTTCGTTGATGGACTCTCCTATAGTTGGTACTTTTATTTCAATCATAATAAAGAAATTGTGAAGGATGAATGATGCGTTTTAAATTAGATATTGAATGCGGTTTCTATAATTTCTGTTTGTTCTTGTGCGTGCACTTTCGCATAACCCGTAGCTGTTGCTGCACTGGCATTGCGACTGATTACGCCAAAATTGATGGCCTTTAAATTCATCTGTAAAAATCCTGCGGCACCCATATTCAATGGTTCTTCCTGCACCCAAAACCAAGTTGCTTTATTGTACTTTTTATACAATGCTTCTAATTGCTTCAATGGCAAAGGATAAATTTGCTCAAGACGAATGATGGCTATATCTGTTCTGTTTTCTTTGGCTTGTTTTTCTGCCAGCTCATAATAAATCTTACCGCTACAGAACAATACTTTTTTCACTTCAGCAGCATCGGTTACAAAAATATCGTCTATCAATTCTTGAAACCCACCTTGAATAAATGCTGATACGGGACTATAAGTATTTGGATTGCGCAGATTTGCTTTGGGTGAAAAATTAATCAATGGTTTGCGGAAATTCCAAGCAAGCTGTCTCCTGAATGCATGAAATAAGTTGGCCGCTGTAGTAATATTAGTGATCACCATATTCAACTCTGCACACATTTGTAAGAACCTTTCTAGCCTTGCACTGCTATGCTCTGGGCCTTGCCCTTCATAACCGTGAGGCAATAACATAACCACCCCATTTTGTCGCTGCCATTTCTGTTCACCCGCAGCAATAAATTGATCTATCATGGTTTGCGCTCCATTGCAAAAATCACCAAATTGTGCTTCCCATATTACCAATGCATTGGGGTTAGCCAAGGAATAACCATATTCAAAACCCAATACCCCATACTCACTCAACAAGGAATTATAAATTCTAAATTTCTCCTGCCCTTCCTGAAAATGATTCAGACGATTGTATCCCTTATTGGTTACTTCATCACGAAGAATAGCGTGGCGGTGACTGAAAGTGCCACGTTGCACGTCCTGTCCACTCATCCGAACAATATTCCCATCTAATAAAATAGAACCGTAAGACATCAGTTCGGCCGTAGCCCAGTCCACTTTTTGCTCTATATCGAGTAGTTTGACCTTGTCTTGTACTAATTTTTCAATTTTCTTGAGTGGCTTAAAATCGGCTGGCCATTTCATCAATCCATCAAACAACTGTTTAAAGCCAGCTTCAGTTATTGCAGTTACTGGTGAAGCATCAAAATTAGTAGCCGTTGCTTTACCCATATTTTTCCAAACCAATTCTGGCTGTTGGTATTTATAAGGAAGTGGATGTTGTTTTATTTCATCCAGTCGTTCCTGCAAATCAGCCCAGAATTTTTTCTCCATATCCTTGGCCAATTGCTGTGCGTCGGCAGTGCCATTTTGAATCAGAAATTCGGTATACAGTTCTCTCGGATTCAGGTGTTGATCTATTAATGCGTATAAATGGGGTTGGGTATATTTTGGATCATCACCTTCATTGTGTCCATGTTTTCTATAGCAGACCATATCAATGAAAATATCACTGTTAAACTGCTGGCGATAACGTGTAGCAATTTCTGCACATTTAACTACTGCTTCCGCATCATCACCATTCACATGCAGTACAGGAGCTTGCACCATTGCTGCAATAGAAGTAGAATAATCCGCACTTCTTGCGTCATCAAAATCAGTGGTAAAACCAATCTGGTTATTGATTACAAAGTGAATGGTACCACCCGTATAATAACCACGCAGATTGCTCATCTGAAGCACTTCATACACAATGCCTTGTCCCGCTACAGATGCATCACCATGAATAAGAATGGGAAGAATTTTATCGAAATTACTCTGATACAAAACATCGGCTTTAGCCCTTGCAAAACCAACTACCACTGGATCTACCGCTTCTAGGTGAGAAGGATTGGGCATTAGTTTAAGGTGGATGGTTTTATTGTCTATGGTAGTTACTTCACTACCATAACCCATATGGTATTTAACATCTCCACTGCCCATGGTTTGATCGATGGTTGCAGTGCCTTCAAATTCACTAAAAATTTGTTCGTAAGTCTTGCCCATGATATTGGCCAAAATATTCAAGCGACCCCTATGCGCCATTCCTATCACCACTTCTTCTACTTCATGGTTTGCTGCCACGCTAATGATGGCATCCAATGCAGCAATAGTTGTTTCTCCGCCTTCTAAAGAAAATCTTTTCTGCCCAATATATTTGGTATGCAGAAATTTCTCGAACATCACCCCTTGGTTTAGTTTCTCCAGAATACGCTGCTTTTTATTGAGCGATAATGGAACTGCAAATTTCTGCTCCATTTCAGCAGAAAGCCAGTCCACTTTCTTCTGATCACTTATATATTTAAATTCAATACCTACATGATTGGCATAAGTGTTTTGGAGATGTGTAAGAATATTTTTTAATGAAGTAGCCCCTAGTCCCACAAGATTACCCGCTTGGTATATGGTGTTTAAATCTGCTTCTCCCAATCCAAAAAATGAAAGATCGAGGTTGGCACTTCTGTCTTTTCTAGCCCTGATGGGATTGGTCTTGGCCAATAAATGTCCCTTATTTCTATACCCCAGAATCAGTCGATACACTTTAATTTCCTTCATCCAATCCTTAGCTCCATCCGCACTTGTAGAACTATTTGCGATAGTACTATTTTGGTTATTGGCGATGGCGAAATCAAACCCTTCAAAGAATTTTTTCAAATCTGGATCTATGGTATCAGGATTTTTAAGAAAGTCCTGGTATATACCTTCAATAAATGCGGGATGTGAGTTGGTGATGTATGAAAAATCCTTCATTGGGCGTAATTATGCAACTTTAGATGAATTGGTTGGCAAATATCGGGCATTGCAAGGAGAAAATAAACCTAAAAATGGACAAACCCTTGGTATTTTTAAAACTATTTTTAAACACTCTAAAGACTTCATTTTATATTTTTTTGATTTTTATTTCACAGTTTGCCTCGAAGCCCCTACCTTTGCCGTCCTGAAAAAAAATAGAAAATGGCAAATCATTCAGCTACAAAGAAAGACGTCAGACAAGCTTCTAAGCGCCGTGACCGCAATCGTTATTATGGTAAAACTACCCGTAACGCTATTCGCGATCTTAAAACAAGTGCAGAGAAGAAAGTTTACGAAGAGAAGCTTCCCGATGTTATTTCAATGATTGACAAATTAGCAAAACGTGGCATTATCCACAAAAACAAAGCAGCTAATTTGAAAAGCAAATTGGTTAAGAAAGCAACCACTGTAGCATAATTACAGTCTTGTTTATTATATTCTAAGCTGGACAGTAATGTCTGGCTTTTTTTATACCATAGACTCTTTAACTGGCAGCTCAACAACAAACCTATTCAAGTCGGTATTTACCGCCAAATAACCCACGTTACCTTTATGAATGGTGACGATTCGGTTGATGATAGACAATCCCAAACCATACCCTTTTTTTTGGTATGAATTTTCACCTCGAAAAAAAGGAATCATGATCTTATCAATTTCAGCTGCATCTAATTGTTTCCCTTTATTATCCATTTGAATTTTAACCGTGTTTTGTTGGGGTATTACGGAAATATGAACCGACTGATCCATTGAATAATTATACCCATTTTTTATCAGGTTTAAGAAGGCCGATCTTAACAATGAATCGTTTCCCTTCACCAGTAATGCTGTATCGTCATTTGGAATCGTATCAAAATTTATTGTTACTTTAATATTTGGAAATGATTTTTGAGCAACCGTTATAGTTTCATACAATAGTTCATCAATACGCAAATAAGGCCATTCTGGAAAATAAGCTGCTCTTTCATATTGAGATAAAAGCAACAGTGAATTAGTTAACGCAATAAGTTGTAGTTGATCCTCTTTTAGTGATGCCAGTACCGCCTTATAACCATTTATATCATAGGTAGTATTGAGTGCAGATTCAGTTTGAGAGAGCATAATTGCCAGTGGCGTTCTCAACTCATGAGAAGCATGGTGTACAAAGCTTTTTTGAAATTCAAAAGCCAGTTTCAGTCGCTCTAGCATAGCATTGAAATTTTTTGCAATGGCATTAATTTCATCACGTGCTGGCCGCACTTCAATACGTTCTGACAAATTCAGCTCATTGGTTCTTTTCATTTGATTGCTTAGCCTAACAATCGGCTTAATGGCTTCATTTACAAACAAAAATGACATGATTGCGGTTAAAAATAATGCCCCAATAAACACCCCTGATAAAATAAGTCGCAGTGTTTTTAATTTAAGAAACCCCACCTTATCTAACCCTGATATTAATACATACAATTTTGTTTCAGTCTTGTATTGAACAATATGCTGGTGCTCATTTTCACCTGCATAACGATACGTTCCTAACTTCTTTATTTTATTTAGGTTCAGAAGCGGAAAATCTATTTTTGGATGGTCGGAAAACGTAAAAATTAGGCGACCCAGTGAATCAAGAATATAAAACTTTTCATTCACCAATGGCTTATTGTGCATTCTAAGTAAACTCTCGGTCAGCTTATCTTTCCCAGCAGTTTTCATTTCTATGAAAAGTCGATAAACATCATTTCCTTCTACTGTAACACGATTGTAATAATCCTCTTGTCTATAAGTGCCATACAGGAGGTAGATACTGGCGCAAGAAATCATTAATATAACAGCAACAAAACTGGTAAATAGAATTGCAAATCGCTGTTTCAGGTTCATACCTACTATTTAATAAAATATCCGAATCCTGGCTTTGTATGAATAAGTTTAGTAGAAAAAGGTTTGTCAATTTTATTTCTCAAAAAACTGATATATACTTCTATTGTATTGGTTCCAGTATCAAAACTAAGATCCCATACTTTTTCTAAAATCTCTTGTTTTGAGATCACTCTTTCTGGATTTTTTGCAAGCAGAGATAGTAAAGTAAATTCTTTTGCAGTCAACCCAATTACTATGCCTTGCCTTGAGACTGCTTTATTGCGGAAGTCAATTTCAAGATCTTGGTAAACAATTTTATCCGCCACATCTCCTAAATCAGCTCGCTTCAATAATACTTTTATTCTGGCAAATAGTTCGTCAAAATGAAAGGGCTTTACCAAATAATCGTCAGCCCCAATATCAAAAGCAGCAACTTTATCGTGAATTTCACCAATAGCAGTAAGCATAATGATGGGGATTTTTTTATTGGCTTTTCTAAATTCTTTACAAAGCACCAACCCATTTTTGCCAGGCAAATTAATATCCAGTAAAACCAATGAATAGTCGTGTTCAATAAACAATTTACTCGCTTTCAAACCATCTGAAGCTATGTCTAACTTATATCCACCTCTTGTTAGTTCTTCTTGAATTATGTTTGCAAGCTTTGATTCATCTTCAGCCAACAAAATCCTGTATTTTTTCTCCATCATATCTTTCCTTAAATACTTAATTACGTTGCTTAATCTATTTGTTTAAATGATTCTTCACCTACTATTTACTGTTTCACATTTCAATCACTTTTATAGTTAATATTTTCATCCTTATTAATGCCAGCATCCAATAATTCTAAGTTCTATTTATATATCTATACCTGAAAGATAGCAAAAAACAATCATTTATAACTGGGTTGAAATATCTGCTTTATGAATTCAAAGCAATATGCTATTAAATTAATGCATCTTGCTTTGAACTGGATTTTTGAGCACTTTTCTTGTCGTTAAATTTTTTAGCAGCGTCTATAAAGCCCACAAATAGTGGAGCTGGGCTTTCCACTGTACTCTTAAGTTCTGGATGGTATTGAACGCCAATAAAAAACGGGTGATTTGACAGCTCAATAATTTCAACCAACCCCGTCTCCGGATTTTTACCACTGGCCAACATTCCCGCAGCTTGGTACTGTTCTAAATAATCATTATTGAACTCATAACGATGTCTATGTCGTTCGATGATTTGCTGAGTTCCGTACACTTGATGCGCCAATGAATCGGCTTCTATCTCACAAGGGTAAGCGCCCAATCGCATGGTACCACCCATCATCTTAATTTTTTTCTGTTCTTCCATCATATTAATCACCGGTGAAACAGTATTACCATCCATTTCTGTAGAATGCGCTTCCGTTAATCCCAATACATTCCTGCCGAACTCAATCACCGCCATTTGCATACCCAAACAAATTCCAAAAAAAGGCATTCCGTGTTCACGCGCATATTTCACTGCAATAATTTTACCTTCAATGCCTCTTTTACCAAAACCAGGCGCAACAAGTAAGCCATCCAACCCTTGTAATTTTTCTACAACATTCTCATCCGTAATAAATTCACTGTGCACATTCACTACCTGCACTTTTACCTCATTCATAGCACCAGCGTGTATAAAACTTTCTAAGATTGATTTATAAGCGTCTTGTAATTCAATGTATTTACCAATTAATCCTACGGTAACCTTACTCTTCGGATATTTTAACTTATCTAAAAAGCCCTTCCATTTATCCAGATTAGGTTCTCCATAATTGGCAATTTTCATCTTCCTCAAGCAAATCAAATCCAGCTTTTCGCGCAACATCAGCAGGGGCACTTCATAAATTGTACTTGCATCCATTGCCTCAATTACCGCTTCTTGTTTTACATTACAGAATAAAGCAATTTTTCTTTTAATATCATTGTTCAATGGCTCTTCGGTTCTGCATACCAAAATATCTGGATGAACGCCAGTCTCACTAAGCATTTTAACACTGTGCTGAGTAGGCTTTGTTTTTAATTCTTTGGCTGCCTTTAAGTAAGGAATCAACGTAAGATGAACCACCATTACGTCTTCTTCGGGCAACTCCCATTGTAGTTGGCGAACCGCTTCTATAAAAGGCAAGCTTTCAATATCGCCTACCGTACCTCCAATTTCAGTAAGTACCACATCAAATTTCCCATCTTCGCCCAACAACAACATTCTGCGCTTTATTTCATCGGTAATATGAGGTACTACTTGAACTGTCTTTCCTAAAAAATCACCTGCTCTTTCTTTATTAATTACGGTCTGGTAAATTTTTCCAGTAGTAACATTATTAGCCTGCGATGTGTAGATATTTAAAAATCGCTCATAGTGTCCGAGGTCTAAATCTGTTTCTGCCCCATCTTCGGTTACATAACATTCCCCATGCTCATAAGGATTTAAGGTACCCGGATCGACATTGATATAGGGATCAAATTTTTGAATGGTTACACTAAGCCCCCTGGCTTGTAACAATTTTGCCAACGACGCAGCAATAATACCTTTACCTAAACTGCTCGTTACACCACCGGTAACAAAAATATATTTAGCCATAACGAATGAATACAATTTTATAAAATCTTACCTATTACACGATTTGGAAATACACCAATAAATATCTCCTACAATACTAAAGAACAAACTGACCTTGGAAATTGAACCGAAATAGTTCTGAGGTCATACAAACCTACTTTAAAAAATTAAGGTAGAAAAATAGACAATCCCATTTCAACCGCTCAATTTAAAAACTGTTAGTTGAAGGTTAACATCTTTTACAGCTACATATCATTCACTATTTTCTTATACGATACCACCAGTCCTTTAATTAAGGAAGAACTAAATCCTTGGTGCTCCATTTCATTCAAACCTGCTATGGTACAGCCTTTCGGAGTAGTAACTTTATCTATCTCTTGCTCTGGATGTGTATTTTTTTGCAGCAGTAATTCCGCTGCTCCCTTTACCGTTTGTGCAGCAATTAAAGTAGCAGTAGCCGCACTAAAACCAATTTCAATCCCGCCCTGTATATTGGCCCTGATATAACGCATCGCAAATGCAGTACCACAAGCACCCAATACCGTTGCGGCATCCATTAAAGGCTCTTCTATATAGACTGTTTTACCCAACTGGTTAAACAAGTCTATTACAAAGGCTTGCTGTGCAGCTGTATTGTTTTTTCCGTTGATACAAGTCATGCTTTGCTGAATTGCAATAGCCGTATTGGGCATGGCACGGAATAACGGAAAATGACCACCCAACATTTCTTCTAAATCTTTGATCCATACGCCGGTAACAACACTGACTAAAATATGCTTCTCTGGCTGTAAAAAAGGCTTTATTTCTGCAATAATATCTTTTACCTGAAAGGGCTTAACAGCCAATATTACCCAATATGCTTTTTGAACGGCAGCAGCATTGTCGCTGCTTACCTGCACCCCTTTTTCTGCTAGAGCAGCCAAAGTAGCAGGGTTTCTTTTGGTTACTATCAGTTGAGATGGCTTGCAAAACCCACTGTTGATTAGCCCTTCGGCCATTGCTGACCCTAAATTTCCCCCTCCAATAATGGCAATTGTATATTCCATGATAATTGTTTAATACAGTTTACCTATTCGTAAATAATTTCTTACATAATCATCCACCCCTTCTTCCAAGGTATGAAAAGATGCAGTATATCCTGCATCGTATAATTTTTGCATATTTGCTTCCGTAAAATATTGATACTTATCTCGAATATCGGCTGGCATATCAATAAACTCAATATTTGCAGGTAAGTCCAGCCCCTTAAAACTAGCATTTACAAGGTCAATAAAAGTCCGCGCCTTACCAGTACCTAAATTGTACAATCCATTCTTAGCCATCGGCCAGTTTTCACCGTTTATGGTGTGTAAAATCCAGCCAATTACTGCCACCACGTCTTTTACATACACAAAATCACGGAGTTGTTCCCCATCTTTAAATTCTTCTAAGTGACTACGGAATAATTTCACCACCCCCTTTTCTTGAATTTGATTGAAAGCATGCCAGATTACACTTGCCATTCTTTTTTTGTGCGACTCATTGGGGCCATACACATTAAAAAATTTGAGTCCCGCCCAACTTTGGGGTTGATTAAGTTGACGAACAGCCCATTTATCAAACTCATTTTTACTAATTCCATAAGGATTCAATGGCTCTAGTTCATCAAGAATTGTATGACTGTCGTTATAGCCTTGCGCTCCATTTCCATAAGTGGCTGCACTGGAAGCATAAATGAGTGGAACTCGGTGAATGCAACAATAATTCCATACATCTTTAGAGTACTCTAAATTCAATTCTTCGTGTATGGCGTAATCAAATTCAGTGGTATCAGTTCTAGCACCTAAGTGTATGATGGCCGATAATTTTGGCTTTTCTTCTTCCAGCCAATTTAATAAATTATACCGTTCTACAATCTGTATAAACTGTTTCGACTCCCAATTCTTTCTCTTTTCTTCCACCCCAAAATCGTCTACCAAATACAATTGATGGAACCCCTGTTCATTGAGGTATTGAACCATGCAACTTCCAATAAATCCTGCCGCACCTGTCACCAATATTTTTTGTTGCTTGCTCATATATTTATTGAATCATCTTTTCAATGGCTGTATCATAAATTAATTTCCAATCGTTGATACTGCCCCATTCCACTCCGTTTACCAGTATATCTCCCTCTGTAACTTCACCCAAAACGGCAGCAGCAATACCCGCATCTGCACAGCATTGTTGCAATTCATTTAAGGCACTTGCATCCACGGAAACCACTACCCTCCCTTGCGCTTCACCAAACCAATAGGCGTCGTTGCGGATATCAATAGTTGGATTTACCTGAAACCCTTTTCCGCCCGCAAATCCACTTTCTAATAATGTTATCATCAACCCACCTTCACTGCAATCGTGTGCACTTTTAATGATATTATCGGCAATCAGCGCTCGCACCAATTGTTGCATACAGAATTCTTCATCTAGGTTAAAATAAGGTGCGGGAGAATAAGCAACGCCTTTTATTTTATGCAGATATTCGCTAGAAGAAATATCATTGTGCTGTTGCCCAATCAAAACAATAATATCCCCTAATTTTTTAAAATGTAGGGTCATGCTTTTATTGGGATCATCCAATATTCCTACCATACCAATAGTAGGGGTTGGATAAACAGGCCCGTCTGGATTTTGATTGTAAAAGCTTACATTACCACCTGTTACAGGCGTACTGAATTTTTTACACGCATCACCCATTCCCGTTACGGCGTGTACAAATTGAAAATAGACTTCTGGATCATAAGGATTGCCAAAGTTTAGACAGTTGGTCACCCCAATCGGCTCTGCACCACTGCACACAATATTTCTGGCCGATTCAGCCACCGCTATCATACCCCCAATATAGGGATTGGCATATACATATTTACTATTGCAATCTACTGACATTGCCAGTGCCTTTCCTGTTCCCTTAGCCAATACAATTGAAGCGTCACTTGGATGATTGGTACTCATATTTGCAGCACCTACCATACTATCGTATTGAGTATAAACCCAACGTTTACTGGCTATATTGGGGAGTTTCACCAATGCTTCGGCAGTTGCTTTCACATCCGTTGTATCAGTAATATCATCAATATTATATGCATTGATTTTTTCAAAATAAGCGGGCTCTTTGTATTCCCTAGTATATTGAGGGGCACCGCCGCCTAATACCAGCTCATATGCTGGAATGGTTGCTTCCAATTCCCCATTCAAATAAAACTTTAACAGGCCATCATCGGTAACATGGCCAATCGTACTTGCACTTAAATCCCATTTTTCAAAAACTGCCAACACTTCAGCTTCTCTTCCTTTTTCTACTACCATCAGCATACGCTCTTGGCTCTCGCTCAACAGCAATTCCCAAGCTTTCATATTTTGTTGGCGAGTAGGTACTTTTTCCAGATCAATATGCATACCCACTTCACCCTTAGCACTCATTTCGGCAGTGCTGCAAATAATACCCGCAGCACCCATGTCTTGCATGCCTACCACAGCACCTGTCTCCAACACTTCTAGGCAAGCTTCTAATAATTTTTTCTCTTGAAAAGGATCTCCTACTTGAACAGCAGGCAATTCTTGTACACTATCATGCGTAATGTCTGCGCTGGCAAAACTTGCCCCGCCAATACCATCTTTACCCGTTGCACTACCCACATAAATTACCGGATTTCCAGTTCCTTTAGCAGTAGCACTCACCATTTTATTGGCTTGCATGATGCCCACACTCATGGCATTCACCAATGGATTGGTATGGTAACAATCTTCAAAATACACTTCTCCGCCAACGGTAGGCACCCCAAAACAGTTACCATAGTGACCAATGCCTTTTACTACACCCGCCAGCAAATGTTGTGTTTTTTTATCTTTTAAATTCCCAAAACGAAGACTATTCATAGAAGCAATAGGTCTTGCCCCCATGGTAAATATATCTCGCTGTATGCCACCCACGCCAGTGGCTGCTCCCTGAAATGGTTCAATGGCACTGGGGTGATTGTGGCTTTCTATTTTAAATACTACCCCAAAGCCATTGCCCATATCCATCAAGCCGGCATTCTCTTCACCTGCCGCCACCAACATCCTACCACCATCACGGGGAAGGGTTTTTAACCACTTAATAGAATTTTTGTAGCTGCAATGTTCACTCCACATTGCACTAAAAGTACAGAGCTCTGTGAAGTTGGGTGTACGTCCCAATTTTTGGATGATTAACTCAAATTCTTCAGCGGTGAGCCGAAGTTGCTGGGCTGTTTTTACCGTAATTTCCATGATGAAGCGAAGGTAAGAAAGTAGCACTAAGCCACCATAGGAAGTTTTGTAAAAAAATCATTCCTATACCTTTCTTATTTTTCCACTGCCAGCAGTGTGTTTGGTCACATTTTTGGCATTACCCGAATAATTAATATTACCACTGCCACTTATATTTGCTTCCAATGTTTCATCGGCATGCACATTCACTGTGCCACTACCGCTTATCTGTACTTCTACATCTTTCGCAATTAATGCTGCACAATCCACCCCACCGCTGCCACTAATTTGAATTCCCAGATTGTCTGTCTTCCCCTTTAAAATAATTTTACCACTGCCGGAAATGGCAAGACTGGTAGCTGCAATTCTGTCAAAATCTAAATTAATATTACCACTTCCAGAAACCTTAAAAGAAGTATTTCCTTGGTTTCCAAAATCGCCACTGCCATTGATATTACCACTGCCAGAAAGGTATAAACCTTCTACCCTTGACATTGCAACATAAATAGTGATTTTTTTATTGTTTCTGATATTGATTTTATTCTTGAATTTTAAAATCAACTGATTGTTCTCCACTTTTGACTGTATAAGGGGCAGTAGATTTTCCTCTCCTTCTAGACTGATGCTGCCAGGCTTGCCGAAAGTAAGCTCTACATTAAAAGATCCTGAGGAACTGACTGAGGTAAAATCACCCACATTGCGACTGATTTTGGTAATAACACCATTTCCATCAATTCGCTCACTATCCCACCATTGTGCAGATAGAGAAATACTGATTAAAGAGAAAATAAATAAATAGACTTTTTTCATGTGTTAATTTTTAATAATTTAGTAATATGAGGTTGCATGCTTTACCTTTAACGACTCATCTTAGAAAATGTTACACCCAATATAAAATACCAACCAGCAGGTATTTTATACTGAATTGCAACTCAAATACCTGATTAGTAAAGGATTTGAGTAACTTTAAACAAAATCCATTCAAACTGATCAATCAACGGTTATGTATCATAGATCTTTCAAATTAAGCTGCTTTTTTTTATTCTTATTTTCCCTTAGTTGCGCAAAAGCACAATACCAATATTTGGGGACTTACTCCGCCGACGGGAAGCCCAATTATTTAGTAATACCTGGAGATATTGTGAGTTCGGGATTTAGAAATATGATTGCCACAACATTACCAGAATATAGACCCGTAACTGTTTACAACCCAATTCTGCTTGCCACAGGCAGAACAGAGACCATTAATTTAACATGCGCTTCAGATATTTGGATCAGCTTTGTTGATGAAGGTGCTGGCTATACAAATTCACTTGGTTTTTACACGTTCAATACCGACAATCCCCCAACTACTGCCCCACCATCCAACCAAATAAAAATCATATTTCCCAATGCCTCTAAAACAGGATTTGGGGGAGGATTGAATACTGGCGACAAAGTTTATCTAGGAAATTTTCCTGCAAAAACAGGAATTGGATTTGTGTTAATGACGAATGGATGGGATGGATCAATTGTAAATTCAGGCAACTGGACACTCTATTCTACCTCCTCATTCAACCCTGAATCTATCGATTCTTTAAAAAAACATACTGTAATCATCAGAGACTCCATCACCAATCGGTTTATTGTTGGATTTGAAGATATCCGAAGAGACACCCCCAGTTGCGACCAAGACTTCAACGACCTACTATTTTTCGCCACTATTAACCCATCAAACTGCATTACTAAACTCGATAGTATACCTATCCTGTCTGAGAATGGTGATATTTCCTTCTCGGGTAATACGGGCGGATTAGAAAGTAAAAGCCTGGGTAATAAATTGGCTAAAAGGGTATTGCGAAAAGTATTAGATGGCACTAATGGACCAATCGATTATACTAAAATGGAAGAGTTGGGAAATACCCAACAGAAAATTAAAAATACCAGTGTAAATGGTGCACTAAAATTAGCTGATATCATGCCCAGCAGTATTCCTGAAGGCAATTACAAGAGTTTTGTAACCACCCCTGATGATATACCGGGCATCACAAATGCAGTAGAAGTTAGAGCAGTCGATTTTACCCAATCCAACACCACAAAAGCAGTAGCTTTTGCTACCAAAACACTTGACGATGTATACGATCATACCAAACCAATTTGTGATAGATTGAAAGGTGCTGTTTTGCTGAATGTGGATTATTTTACCCTTAGCGGACTTCAATTTGTTCGTTATATGTTAAAACAAGAAACGGGACATATTGAATACTCCATGAGCTTTTCAGTAGGCAAAAAAACGGGCAGAAAATCATTTTCCTTCCAGTCAAATTGGTTAAACACAGATTTTGTAAAAGAAGATACTTTGTACAACTATCAAGTTTGGGGTGTAGCTCCCTATTTATGCGTGGATATGGCACTTGATATTCTACAGAAATTGAAAAATATTATGCCAGTAGTACAAATATATCCAACATCTTCACTTCCTACATCTGTTATTAGAAGTGGCTACAGAACTGGATCTACTGTGAACCTATTGGTTAAAAATGAGACAAGTGCAACCAGTGCATATTTTGAAATAGAAGAAAGAGCAAATGAACTTGCAAAAAATAAAACCAAAAGGATTATTCCTTTCTCCTTAAATCCAAATGCATTATCGAATATTTCATTCCCCATGAATGATACTTATGAAAGTAATATAGCGATGTATGTAAATGGTAAATTACAAGACGTTGTATACATGAGCGATGGTCCCTGGGATATAGCATATGACTCCACAAAAACTGTTGTTCAGCAATACCAAATCAGCAATGATACTACTAGAAGTTTTTCAGATGTCTACCCAATTTTCAGAGATGTACAATTAAAAGCAAGCACAGAAAACTATGTAACCCTATATAAACTATTAAGAGGTGCTGGTGCTGTGCAGGACTTGTCTACTTATAAAACACTGAACTTTAAAGCAAAGGGCAATACCAACCTGCGTATTACTTTGGTAAAAAATTCCATTACTAATTTTGACGCCCAGTTCAAATACCTAATACCACTTAACAACGAACTTACCAGTTATACCATTGGGTTTGACGACTTTAAATCAAATGATCCAACCGAGAAAATAAATGCAAACGACTTAATAACCTTATTATTTTCCTTTGAAACTGGCATCAATAAAAGGACTGATATTGAGGCATCACTTGCCGATATTTCTTTCTCAAAAAAGAGTAAAGATTTTATGGAAAACTTGAACAAAGGAGAAATGCATTTATTCCCTAATCCGGCCACGAATAATCGCTTCAATGCCAGCTTTAGAAGCGGGATAGCTACCACTGTAACTTTAAAAGTAATTAATGGCACAAGTGGCCAACTATTGTATAGTAAAATAATTAAAGCAATAAAAGGAGATAATATTGTTCCAATACAACTTGATCAACAAATAGGAAACGCACTCTTACTCATCTCCATTGAAGGCAACGGAATTAAAATTCCAGCCAAAAAATTAATCTTAAAATCAAATTGATTTATGCAAGTAAAATAAAAAGAAGCTGTTTGCTAAACATTAAATTCAATCATGAACTTCACCAGTGCTGCTGGGGAATTGAGTTGTAACTTTTGCATAATATTTTTTCGATGGGTTTCAACGGTATAAATACTAAGGTGTAATTTATCGGCTATTTGTTGATTGGTAAAAGTCTGTTTTAGGTATAATAAAATTTCT
>RDZY01000010.1 GCA_004294135.1 Sphingobacteriia bacterium | reverse complement strand
GCTAAAGTAGCTCTTGGCCCTATAACAGTCATATTACTAAATACTGCTCTTGTTTGTGGGTTATTAGGTGAACCATTTGCGTCATTATCACTTTCAAAAGCTTCTGAACGAGAAATATCTGCAATGGTAGAATCCCTTAAAGAAATACCAAATTGTACGTTTCCGCTGTATCCATTGTCAGTATCAAAATCATCATCCTGTGTTTTATAGGCAATTAAGTGCTTACAATTAACTGTTCCACCAAACCACTCAAAAGCATCATCTTTTGCATAAGTAACCTGTACATAATCGATTACTGTTTTTCTACCAACAGCAGCCATAGTTAAACTGTTGATTTCTCTGTCTGGTTGAAATGCATATCCTGCATACTCAATACGCACATATTTTAAAACACCTGAGCTATCGTCATCATTTGGCGTTGCTCCACCACCTGCAATTCCATCTCCAAATGCATTATCAATACCTCCTTCAACAGTTAGTGTTCCCGCAGAACCACCTGTTGCAGTATTTACTGAAGCCCTTCCACAAATAACTATTCCACCCCAATCTCCTGAACGGGGTACTGGTGAATTAGAAGTGAAAACAATAGGGTTGTCTTGAGTACCATTGGCAACAATTTTTGCACCACGGGTAATAGTTAATGCAGCCACAGAAGTACCCTGAAAATCTCCTTTGATAACAGTACCAGGCTCAATTGTGATGGTTGCATTATTAACCATGTATACCAAACCACTTAAGATATAGGTATTGGTTGCTTTTAATAAAGTATCTCTGGAAATTCTTCCTGATAATGTTATTGTTTGACCACCAGTAGTTGGAGGAGTTATGGTAACAGTTGTACCACCATCCATTTCAATTTTTCTACAGCTGGTAATTGCTAATCCTGCAAAAGCAGCTACCCAAATGATTGACCTTTTCATATTGTTATTTTTAAACTTGTTGATTTTCATAAACTGTTATAAAGTGTATCCGTAGGTTATTGAAATATTGGTTCCAAATTGTCTTGTTAATCTGTTTGGATCTGACTGTTTATTTCTCATCGTGTTGCCATCAGGGTTTTGATAGAAATACAATGGCCTGTTTAAGATATCTTGCACATTCAATCTTAATTCTGCTTTTCCTTTCGCCAATTTTTTAGTTACTTGAAAATCAAAAACTGGTCTTGAAGATTCGTAGATATCAGGTTGATCCTGACTACCAACAAAAGTGATACGCCTTCCTATCTGATTGTATAATAAAGTAGCACTAAATCCTTTTTCTTCAAGATCATATAGAATAGAAGCATTTATTAGAAAAGGAGATTGACCTTGTAATGGACGATCTAAGGCCAATTTTGTATCTACTACACGGCTATAAATATAAGAGGCGTTTGCTTGAAAAGTAAAGTGCTTGAATGTTTCAGAAAAATCTAATTTTTTTCTGAAATCAATTTCTGCTCCATAAGCTTGTGCACTATTTGGATTGGCAAAATTAAAATTACTAGAACCACCTGCACCAAAATTGAAAATCATTTCTATTGGTTTATCAAAGTATTTGTAAAACACTCCAAAAGAAAATACTTCTCCTGCCCTTGGATACAATTCATATCTAAGGTCTAAATTAGAAACCTTGGTTCTTAATAAAGTTGGCAATCCTTGTACAGCAGCATTTAACTCAAAATCGTAGTACTGAAATGTAGCCAATTCGCGAAACTCAGGACGTACAACAGTTTGAGAAGCAGATAAACGTAAATTGGTTTGTTGATTTAGTTTATAAGTTGCATTGATTCCTGGTAAAAAGTCGGTTACTTTTGTATAATTATGACGAGGGTCTGAAGTTTTAACACTTCCAATTAATTGATCATAGTCTTCCATTCTTACTCCCCAAACAACGCGCATTTTAGGACCGAACTGATTATCGAATTGCAAGAATGCTGCATTTAAAATAGTGTTGGCTAAATACCTGTATAAATTTCCCTTAATAGCATCGAATGCCAATAGCGTACTGGTAGTTGAGCCATCCCCAAAATTATTGGGATTAAAAATGGTAGATGGGCCTTGTAAACGAATGGCTGCATTGTCTCTTGGAAGATAAATAGAAAAAGGCTTTGCATCAAACAGACGATCTTTTACCTGAAATAAATATCCGGCTTTTACGGTTTGCTTAGCACCTAATGCATCGAATGTATAAGCCAAATCACCTCCAGCAGAATATACATAATCACTCAAATTTTGATAAAATCGATTACCACTTTTTTGAGACAACACATTAGACAATAATGCAACATATGGATTATTGGCAGCTCCGTTATTTTTTTGATAATATAACCTACGTTGATCTGGAATATAACCATCTAATAAAGTAAAAGATCCATACCATTTTAGTTTAAGTACGTTGGGTTTGATATTGTGTTCCCCACTGATTTGATTATTCCAAAAAGTATTTTGCTTAAACCCATATTCAAAAGCTCTTGTACTATCTAATGTTGCATTTCCATTTCCTTCTACACCAGTTCTCAACGTTGTAAAATCGGTTGAATTGATGTTAAAAATGGTTTTATAAGAAATTTTATTATTGTTATTTATTTGATAAGTTAGATTACCTAAAGCACCCCACAAAACATCATTGCTATAACGATCATCATTGAAAGAAAAATCTGGGCTAAATGTTCCATTTCCAACAAATGCATAACCATTATTGGTACCCTTTAAATAGCGCGCCGTACGATTGTAAGTGACACCAAAAATTCCTCCCAATTTTTGACTGCCTTTTAAATTTTTGGTGAAGCCGCCAGCAACTTGAATCTGACCATTAAAACGATTGATTCCATTGGCAGTATTAGCCGACCAAATATTCTCATATTCTTTACCGACTGCAGTTTTTTGCTGAGGCGTTAATGCATCAAACTGAGATTTGGTGGTATAAGATCCAGGTAAACTTCTGGTTCCATCATCAATTCCCAACCAATCTGTTTTTCCTCCTTTGTATTCGTAAAAGTTATTACCTATTGTTTGTGTATTAACACCCGTTCCTATTTGGATAGTAAAAAAGTTTTTTGCAGGAATATCTCTGGTATTTACTTGTACCAATCCACCAGCCCATTCTCCAGGAAGTTCCGGTACAAACGCTTTATTGATAACTATATTATCAATCATGTTTGAAGGAATCAAATCGAACGAAAACGCTTTTCTATCTGGCTCTGTACTTCCCAATTGAATTCCATTTAACATGGCCAAATTGTATCTTTCAGCAAGCCCTCTTACAATTAAAAATTTACCTTCCTGTAAACTCGCTCCTGGTGTACGTTTCAGCACTTCTCCTGTATTTTTATCGGGAGATCTTCTGATGGCTTCAGCAGAAATAACAGAAGCGACTGTATTGGTATTTTTCTGAAAGGCAATCAGGGCATTTACTGTTTCACCTTTTGCTGAATTATTTCTTGAGCTACTACTAACAGTAACATCAGCTAATTTCTTTCCGCTCTCTTCTAATAAAATATTTAGAAAAGATTCCTCACCTACTTTTGAAATACGAATGTCTTCAATATTTTTTTCTTTGTAACCTATATAAGACAGGGAAATGCTGTAGCTTTTTCCAGACTCAATTGCGAAGGTGAAATTACCATCCAAATCTGTTTTTGTAAACCCTGTATTGGCGCCAGATATTTTAATGGTTACCCCTGCTAATGCTTCATTTTTTGAGTTGGCTACTTTGCCTATCACCCTTCCCTTTTGAGCCATCGCTAAAAAACCAGTACATAAAAACAAAAGGATGGGTATAATCTTCTTCACAGCTTGTATATTTTGTGCTGCGAAAGTAGAAGGGCTGTGTTAAGAAATTGTTATGCGAGTGTTAAGGAATTAATATGTAACCTCGTTTAATACTAACTTATAACCTTTACTATGAATATTAATTATTTTAATAAGTGGTTCTATACTTAGTTTTTTTCGCAATTTTGATAATAAAACATCTAAATTCTTATTACCAACAATAACCCCTTCATTTTCCCATAATTCTCGCATAAATCTTTCTCTTAAAACAATATCGTTATTTATTAACAGTACAAGTGCTCGAGTTTCTTTTTCAGATAGTTCAATACGCTCTGAGGTCGTTGACAATAAATTTTTTAAAGGCTCAAACTGAAAAATACCGAGCGTTACAATATTATTATGGTTAGTAAATTCATCTTGGTTTTCAGGTACTATTTTATCTCTGCCATTTTGAATAGCTTGTTTCGGTCTTTTATAATAAAAAAAACCGAGTAAAAACAATAAAATTGGTAGTACCACCCACAGTAAATACTTAGTTTCAACTGTAGATTTGGCAAACTCTATGGTTATACTATAACATTTATTTTCATAAAGCCTGCCACTACAAGGCAATTTACCTCCATCCGTTTCATTTACTTCAAAAGCAAAAACTGTTTGTGGTTTATTGCATTCGTTAACATTTACGATATAGTTTGAAGAAATAACATTGCCAATTAGATTTTGCCTTACTATTTTAATCATAGAGTCTGGTAAAAATGTTACCTTATTCTGAAAGATTATCTGATATTTTAATTCATTCAATTTTGCAATAGGAAGTACCCTAGAAGTAGAATCTTTACCACTTAACAAGAGTTGATGACCAATAGAGCGGAATAGTAGCTCAACTTGTTTTTCAGTAAAATCACTTGCATTGAGTACCGAATTTATCAATAACAATGCTAGGAGGAATAACTTTCTCGAAATCATCATACAAAATTAATATCTCAAGAGTTGCTATTAAATAATTAACGCAAGATTTACTATTTTTTTCACTTTTTTTACGCTTGATTTAACTTGTTAAGCTGTTAATAAGCTAAAATTGCATGGAGGATTAAGTAACTGTTTGAGTAATTTGTTTAGAATAGATTATGGTTATTGAGGGGCGAAACAAGGCAGATTTTTGCCCTAGTCTTTACATAAAAGGCGAAATCCAACACAGTTGCAGCCCCAAAAATTGACAAAAGGATTATCAAATTACTAACTCAAACAGCTGCTAAATATTTTAAAATTTCATAGTATGATAAAAAAAATAACCCAAACATTTTTTGCATTTCTAACATTAAACGCTTATTCCCAAAAATATCCAACGGATATTTTGGCAAGAATAAAACGAGTAGAGAACGAAATTGCTGAAAGAATTACGATAAATAATAAATTCCATACTCTTAAGGAAAGAATGGATTACTACAAAATTCCAGGTATAAGTGTAGCAGTAGTAAAAGACTATAAAATTGAATGGGCTAAAGCATATGGCTATGCCGATGTAGCGCATAGAATACCAATGACTACACAAACTTTGATACCTCCTGGTTCCATTAGCAAATCATTTAATGCACTTGCATTTTTAAAACTTGCACAAGAAGGGAAAATCGATTTAAATACAGATATTAATACACTTTTAAAATCGTGGCAATTTCCATATGATTCTCTGAGCAAAGGCAAAAAAATTACATTGTCTCAATTGCTTAGTCATACCGCAGGACTTTCAGTATATGGCGGCTATGATGGGTATGACCCCAAAGGATACGTACCCACATTACTCCAACAAATTATAGGCATAGAATCACTAGGCATTCCTGCTGTAAAATCTTTATTTGAACCTGGAAAAGAGTATGAATACTCTGGCGGAGGGATAAGTTTGAGTGAACTTATACTTACAGACCAATCTAAACAACCTTATGATGTTTTTTTAAAAAACTATATTCTAACTCCATTGGGAATGAAGGGTAGCCGATTTAGTGTTTATCCACCTCAAAAGAATTGGAAACAAAAGGTTGCTCTGGGATATGATGATGGTATTTTGGCTGAAAAATCAAATAATAATAAAGTTTTTATTGGTCAATCTATGGGTGGACTATGGACTACCCCAATAGAAGTAGCTAAATATATAATTGAAATACAAAAATCGATTATTGGTAAATCGAATAAAGTTTTAAATAAAGAATATGCTTTAAAACACTTGGAGAGAGTTATAGGTGATGTAACCATTGGATCTTATGTACAAGATAGAGAGGAGACAAAATACTTTTTTCACGATGCGAGTAATTGGGGGCATAGCGGCGTTTATTTTGGTACTTTAAATGGGGGAAATGGTGTAGTAATATTCACGAATCACAAACAGCATAAGTTAAATTATGATATTTTAAACACGGTGGGGAGAGTTTATGGCTGGTCTGGTTTTATAAAACCCGAAAACGTAAATACGATAACAGTACCAAAAGAAAAATTTAAAAAATTTGAAGGGTTTTATTTGTTTGAAAATAGTATATCGCATATTTACCAAAAAAAAGACGGCCTATATCTTTGGAGTGGAGATGAAGATAAAATATATTTTACAAAACAGAATGAATTCATCAATGTTAACTTTCCCGCAGTAAAATCATTTGTATATAACAATAACCATGAAGTAATTGGATATACAAGAAAAGTAGGCGACGAAAATTACCCACCAGCGATAAAAGTAGAAAATTTAGATACCCTTAATATACAAACTGAAGAAATTGTAAGACTGGGGTATCATTTATTAAGATTAGATACTAAAAAAGCTAAGCAATGTTTCCAAAACGCTTTACACAAAAACGCTAATGATTTGCATGCAAAAATTGGTTCTGGGTTAGTATTTCTGATTGAATCTAACTTTGACAAATCATTGAAAATTTTCACAGAGATTTTATCTACCCATATAAACGATAAAAACAACCCTAGAATACTAATCTTTGATAATTTAGAAAGGTATAAAGCACTAAACACCATCTTGTTTAATAAAACGATACAGAAACTAAAAATTCAATTTTAGTTTCTGCACTACATAAAGTTAGTTCCAAAGCCTTTCTATTTTCACCATTTATATGGGCTTATTTAATGGCTATACATAACTGTTCTATGAAACGTTTGCTGCTTATACCCACAATCAAAAGTTACAAGATTTAATATTTTCTGAAGGTATTTACTAGAATAAGATTATAGTGTATTTCAACTACAGTGGTAGTTGAAATACACTAGGGCAGAGAGGAAGGGATTCGAACCCTCGAAACAGTTTCCCGTTTACACACTTTCCAGGCGTGCTCCTTCAACCACTCGGACACCTCTCTGTTTATGGGCTGCAAATATAGGCTCAATTCATTAGAATTTGCTTGCTCAATACTTGAATAGTGACCTTGCATTTTCCGTTGTTATGGCTGCCACTTCTTCAATAGTTTGGTTCTTTACCGCTGCCAACCGTTCTAAAATATAGCTTAAATAGCTGCTCTCATTGCGTTTACCACGATAAGGAACGGGGCTTAGATAGGGCGCATCAGTTTCCAGCACCAAATGCCTGAGTTCTATTTCTTTTAATACCGCCGGCAAAGCCGCATTTTTATAGGTAAGCACCCCGCCTATTCCCAATAAAAAACCCATATCTGTAATTTGTCTCGCCGTTTCAATACTGCCTCCAAAACAATGAAAAATTCCTTTAAGTCCCTTTGCTGCAAAGGGTTTCACCGCTTCAATGGTATCTTGCATTGCATTGCGGGTATGAATTACGATGGGCAACTGATATTGAACTGCCCATTCCATTTGTTGGTTGAATGCCGACTGTTGCTGCGTTTTAAATTGGGTATCCCAATAATAATCCAACCCTATTTCTCCCACTGCCGCAAATGATCGCTGCTTGAGCCACTGTTCTATTATGGCCAATTCTGCCTCCCAATTTTCTTTTACATAACAAGGATGCAATCCCATCATGGGCTTACAAACCCCAGGATAATCCGCTTCCAACTGCAACATGGCGGGAATATCATTACTATCAATACCGGGAAGATAAAAAGTTTCCACCCCTGCTGCCTGCGCCCTAGCAATCACCGCATCAATATCTTGCTTGAATTCTTCTGCATATAAATGAGTATGGGTATCTATTAAATTCATGCCGCAAATTATTCTTTTTTTTAGCCTAAGAAAATAAAAGAAGAACGATGAGCGTTTATAAAGAACCACTGGTATTTTTATAAAAAATGGATATTGAAATAAGTAATATATTATAAGGATTTTACCAGCAGCCGATTTTCGGATCTGCTTGCTGAAATTTTGTTTTCATAGGGTACGGATTAAAAACAGGCTGGGGTTTCTACCCCGGCCTCCCCTTTTGTGGTAATGCCTTAAAACCATATCCTGCATCACTAAAATATTTCAATATTTTTGGTAGGGCAAAGCTCATCCGATCCCATGCTTTAGCACTATCATGAAATACCACAATAGATCCTGATACCGTGGCTTTCAGCACATTTTGAAGGCAAGATTCGGGACTCAACCCAAGGTCAAAATCACCACTCAACACATCCCACATAATAATTTCAGGATTGGCCAACCCTGCACAGGCATTAGTTTTCAGTAGGGTAGCTTGACTATTTTTTATCCTTCCATAAGGTGGCCTAAAAAGATGGCTTTTAATTTGCGTGGCTGCCTTCGCAATATTTTGGAGGTAATCTTCATCCTTGGTTTTCCATCCATTCAAATGGTGCTCGGTATGGTTGCCTACGGCATGACCTTCTGCTAAAATACGTTGGTAGATTTCAGGATGCAGTCGCACATTTTTTCCGATACAGAAAAAACTGGCTTTGGCATTGTACTGCTGTAATATATCAAGTACAAAGGGAGTGGCTGTTTCATGCGGACCATCATCAAACGTGAGGTAAATAGTGGGTTCACTGGTTTCTATCTTCCAAATAAAGGAGGGATAAAGCGCCCGCAACCACCAAGGTGTTTTTACCAAATACATGGTTCAAAGGTATTCATTCAAACCTCAAAAACCATAAGCGATAAAACCGATTATTTGGTTATTGTATTTATAGGCTTTGCCCATGGTGAGCAATGTTTTATGCTGGGATATTTCAGTCTCCAATAGTGCATTCATAAATACTTGCTGTGCCTGCTTTGGTACTTGTGGCTTATCGCCACGGGTGATGGCTGTTCTAATAAACATGGCCAGCATGGTCTCCCACGCATTGTTGAAAAGGCTGGGAGTGACGAACAATTCGGTTCCCAATATTTTATCGCCCGTAATGGCCAGAAATCCCGCAAATGAACTGTCAGTCTCCGCCATTTTTCGATTGAAGAAACTGGTATATGCTGAATCTGCTTTCAGCAGTTCCCGATCTAATTGCAGATAAGGTGATGTGCCTGATTTTATATTTTGAGTGCGAAACTGCTGCTGTATCTGTTTCCAAATATCTACCTGCCGCTGGGTAATATCCATGGTTTTACGCAGTTCCATATCAGCAGAGCCGCCATGAGAAAAGGGTTTCGCCTTCACATCCCACCTACCTTCTTCTACACAATACACCGTGGCAAATTGTTCTTCTTTGCCTGCTGGAATTATTTTTGTCTCCCCGATCATCCGATCCTGTTTTCCGCCTGCTATGAGCTCCCCAGAATGAATCAGCAAGGCCTTATTTGAGTTGTTGCGGATGCTTAGAATATGTACGTCGGCATCTCCTTTGGTTACAAATTCCTTCACTTTTACCTTGCCCGATCTCATGCCTTGTGGCAGGGTTATAAATTGTTTGGGCAGCATCAATTCTAGCAGTCCCCCAGCAGCCCCTCCCCGGAATTTTACGGGTATTAGCTGGAGATTTTGGTAAGTCCACCCCGAATCGAACTGCACCACCAATTGCTGATAAGTAAGTTGCGCCTGCATTTGCGAGGTTACTATTACCAATAATATGAATAAAATAAGCTTCCGCATACACCTTGAAAGTAGGATTTTTACCGCATTCATTCTATTAACGGTATCTCAAGGTTTATATTTGCAGTATGAATAAAAAAGTACGGGTTCGTTTTGCCCCTTCACCTACTGGGGGTTTGCATTTAGGCGGTGTGAGAACCGTATTGTTTAATTATTTGTTTGCCAAACAACAAAGTGGTGATTTTATTGTACGAATTGAAGATACCGACCAAACCCGTTTTGTAGCTGGTGCCGAAGCCTATATTTTTAATACCCTTGCTTGGTGCGGAATAACACCCGATGAGAGTCCCCTCCACGGCGGCCCGCACGCGCCTTACCGGCAAAGTGAGCGCAAGCCCATATATGCTCAGTATGCGCTGCAATTGGTTGAAACTGGCAATGCTTATTATGCATTTGATACCCCCGAGGAGCTGGAGCAGATGCGTGCGCAATACAAGACTGTAGAAAACCCTGCTCCGCAATACAATCACCATTTGCGTTCGGTTATGCGCAACTCACTCACCCTTGATGCCCATGAAGTTGCCAATTTATTAGCCACGAATACGCCCTATGTAATTCGCATTAAAATGCCTGTAGATGAATCCATTGCTTTCACCGATATGATTCGGGGTGAAGTAAGTTTTAATACTTCCCAAGTTGATGATAAGGTTTTACTAAAAGCCGATGGAATGCCCACCTATCATTTGGCGGTGGTGGTAGATGATTATGCCATGCAAATCAGTCACGCTTTTCGTGGTGAAGAATGGCTGCCCTCTGCCCCTGTTCATATTTTATTGTGGAAATACTTGGGATGGGAAGCAGATATGCCCCAGTGGGCGCATCTTCCATTGATTTTAAAACCCGATGGCCACGGCAAGTTGAGCAAGCGAGATGGCGATAGGCTTGGCTTTCCGGTGTTTGCGATGGACTGGACTGATGCCAATTTAAACGAGACGATTGCTGGTTTTAAAGAACGTGGTTTCTTACCCGAAGCTTTTGTAAACCTACTCGCCATGCTCGGATGGAATGATGGTACCGACCAGGAAATATTTTCGATGGATGAATTGATTGAAAAATTTTCGATGGATAGGGTTCACAAAGCAGGAGCCAAATTCGATTACGAAAAAGCAAAATGGTTTAACCAAGAGTGGATTAAAAGAAGCCCTGCCGATACTTTATTATTGCGAGTAAAAGCGTTGTTGAATGAACAAGGAATTAGTTCTAATGATGATGCAAAATTGTTAAAAGTAATTGGAATGGTTAAAGACCGTTGTGTTTTACTGAATGATTTTATTGGCCAGTGTGGTTTCTTTTTCAAAACCCCTGAAAGCTTTGATACTGCTGCCATTCAGCCTAAGTGGGATACGGCAAAAAACGAATTTTTTACGGCAATAATTTCAAAATTTGAATTGCAGTCGCCTTGGATTGCTGCTGAATTAGAAATATTATTTAAAGAACAGGCTGCTGCCCATCAATTAAAGCCCGGTGAATTAATGCTGCCCTTACGCATTATATTGGTAGGCGGTAAGTTTGGTCCCGGTGTTTTTGATATTGCTGAAACCATTGGTAAAGCAGCAACTTTGGAAAGAATGAACTTGGTTTTATCTCTGCTAGAACTTTCTTAACTTTATATTATGCCTGAAACAAAAAGACCCCTCCGAATTTTAGTCGCAAAAGTTGGTTTAGATGGCCACGATCGTGGTGCTAAAATAATAGCTACCGCATTGCGGGATGCTGGCATGGAAGTGATTTATACAGGCCTTCGTCAAACCCCTGAAATGGTGGTGAATGCTGCATTACAGGAAGACGTAGACGCTATTGGTATTAGTATTTTAAGTGGTGCTCACATGACTATTTTCCCAAAAATAATTGCGCTAATGAAAGCTAAGAATATGCAGGACGTATTACTCACTGGCGGTGGTATTATTCCCGATGAAGACATGAAGACCTTAAACGACTTAGGTGTAGGTAAATTGTTTGCACCAGGCACCCCAACCACTGATATTGCAGTATATATCCGCGAATGGGTTGGGGTGAATAGGAATTTTTAATGGCTTATAATCTCACCCCAATGGTGAACCTCCAGTTCATACCCGGTGTGGTTAAATAATTGTACACGTTTGCATTGCCCCTAATATCGTAGGTTCCAAAAATATTCTGCGCATTGGTTAGGTTTTCAATATTGAGTGCAAACAAATACTTTTTAAAATCGTAGGATACAGCTGCATCCAATCTTTTGTAGTTGGGTAATTGTACTTGTTGGGTTTTATTGGTTAGTCCAATAGTAAGCGTATTTCTCTCACTCATAAAACTGTAACCAGTGGCAAGTCCCAATCCCTTTAGTTTTCCGTTTAGTACCGTCTTTTTAATCCAGATATTGGCATTGTGAAGTGGGGCTTGTTCCCATCTTCCTACTATTAAGCTATTAATTCTGTCTTTAGATATTCTACTATCTGTGTAAGCATAATTGGCAATAATATTGATTGATTTAAGGGGACTACCTACTATATCAATTTCAATTCCTTTGCTTCTAACTTCTAATTGTTGAACTTGAAATCCGTTGTTAATAGGATCTGCAGTTAGTCCATTGGTTTTTACAATATCAAATACGGCTATATTAGAGGACAAAGCACCTTTAAACCATTGAATTTTAACCCCGAACTCTTTGTTAATACCCTGCTGAGGTACAAACTCATTACCTGCAAAGTCTCTTCCTGCCAAGGGCAAGAAAGTTGCATCGTACAGTGCATATAGGTTTACATTTTTAACAGGGAAAATACTCAAACCTACACGAGGCGAAAATTTTTTATCGGCTTTAAGAATGGTGGTTCCTGTCTCAATCCAGTTGAATCTGCCTCCCCAGTTAAGTTGTACATATTTATTGAATTTGGTAGTGTTGTATAAATTAATTGCTTTGAATTTGGTGATTGCGGGTACTTGAAAAGTCATATTCGCGACAGGAGGCAAAAAATTTTGAATATTTTGATCGGTATAAATATAATTTGGATTGCGAAGGCTTAAAGGAATGGGTAAATTTCTAATACTAGAATTTGCGCCAGTAATACCAAGGCGTTTAAATGATTGTTCGCCCCAATCTACTGCCATATACAAATTATTTTCTATTTGCTTGGTAAGTTTTATAGTGCCATTCACAAATAATTGCCCGTTGTAATTATACGCAATATTATTCCAATAACGTGCTTCCCGAATTGAGCTATCATTGGCGAGTACACGCCCCCTGCTCTGTATATCAAACCCACGTATAAATCCTTCATTATAGGAGGTTTGTGCCGTTAATTTCCAATTGCTATTAATGGCATGCTCTACTTTAAAAAAAGCATATTGTTGTTCAAAAGAAAGTTTAGAATCTAAACCTGAAATATTAAAGTTTCTTGGCAATTCAAATTTTCCGTTGATGCTGGGTACAGCCATATCCAGTCCATTTGTTTTTTGAGCATCATAATTATATTCAGCAGTGATGGTGGTTTTTTCTCCAATTGTGTAACTCAAAACAGGGGCAATACTGAGTCGCTTATTTTTCTGATTTTGAATATGCGTATGGTTGTCTTGTGCCATTACATTCATTCTGAAAAGTAATTTTTTCTTTTTGTCCAGTGCGCCGCCAAAATCTGCGTGTAATCGGAATAAATTAAAACTACCAGTAGTAAAGTTTAGGTTGGCAATAGTATAAGGCAATGGCTTTTTGGTGTCTACATTAAACACACCTCCAGGTTCTCCTTGACCAATTAAAAAGCCCGAAGGGCCTTTTATAAACTCAACTCTTTCTGTGTAGCTCATGTCTTCTTGCAATAAACCAAAACTAGCAATACCCATATTCATTCCATTTCTAAACTTACCCTGTGTGGCTCTTGTACCCCTAATATTAAAATCGGTGTATACACCAGGGAAAGGAAAAATAGAAGACACGCCACTCACATTTCTAGCTAAATCGGTAGGCGTAAAAGCCTGTTGGTCTTTGATTAATTTATTACTAATAATTTGAATTTGCTGCGGGGCTTCAAATGGGTTCACTGCGGTTCTAAAGCTACTACTTACTGCATTTTTAAAGTAGCGATTGCTGCCATATACTACCACTTCATTTAATGTATTTGTAGTGGCTATCATGTTAAAATTAAGCACTGCTTTTTTGCCTGAAACAAGGGTAATCGTTTGTTCTTGCGCTTGTAAACCAACAGCAGCAGCACTGATGGTATAGCTGCCATTTGCAATATTGGCAAACTTAAAATCACCATCTTCGTTGCTATAAGTTGTAATATTTAGTGGACGCAATTGAATGGTTACACCCACTGCTTTTTCACCATTGTTAAGTACTATATTGCCGCTTATTGTTGTTTGTGCATTTACAAAAAATTGGCAACAGAAACAACCAATCATAAAAAAAACTGTTCTCATCATTCTCATTTTAGTAGGTATTAATAAATATTTGTACGAAATATATTGGGTCAATATATTAGTAGTTACTTTGATACAATTAAAATCAATTAAGTTTATTCGTTTTTTTATTGCTGATGAATAGGAGTAACCATGACATCAATAGTAAAATAATATAAGAATAAAACAAGGTTACTGAGTTATAAATAGGCTGGTATTTAAATGTATTGATTTTAGCATAATCACTTTTAGCAAGTTGTTTTTCAAAAAAAAGTGCAGGATAATAAATATCATTAAGGCGACTGTGAAAATGCTTTGTCTGCCAAAAATAATCGTGACTAGCACGGGCGTCATTATTTGCTAGTGAAGTGAAAATTCCGTCCATTGAAGCGGCTGGATTCAAAATGCTACTGATATTGGTTATTTGTTGCCTTGCTTCAATTTTACTAAAATAATTTTTTACCGCTGCCGTATTTGCATCGTCTAGAAGCTTGTGAAAAGCAAGATAAACTGCTAGTCTAAATCCTGGGCTATTTTCACTGATAGTTGCGTTTTTATTGATGGGGTATGCCACTCCTAATTCGCGAATGATTTTTGTGCCAAAACTACTATCCTCAAACTTAGCACCCTGCGGCCTCCTAGACATTCTGCTTATATTGGTATTGTCTATGGGGATTGATTTTTCTATAGCCATTGATATTAATACAGGAATTAAAACGCATATTACCACCCACCCAATACCGCAGTACATGGCATTAGCGCTTGTGTTTTTTCCAAATGCATTTATCATATAAATTAAACACAACCAAAAAATCAGATATATATTCACGCCCAACAAGAATAAAAAATCATTGAGCGTTGGGTATTGGTTAAAGTAAAAATAATTTAGTAGAAGTGCTGCAATAAATATTAAGCCAATCATGATTTCAACACAGCACCCAACAAATAAAAATTTTGAATTCAGCCATTTTTTTACCGTAATACCTTGACTATTGATTAACCTCCAATTGCCATTTCCCAATTCGGCAGATAGCGTGCTAAAACAAAGTAAGATGAGTAAAAGTGGTAATAAATAAATAATCCAGAAAGCGGCATCAAAATGTCCCGAAAGCGATCTCAATGGATTGGCAATCTCGCCCTGCTTAAATATTTGCATAAAAAAGCTTTCCACTTTAAGCGTGTAGTAATAGGGAAATAAATCAGCCTGTCCAATAGCGAAAATGGCAGTGCTAACAGGTGGCTTAAATGTAGGGAGTACAATATTCCGGTTGCTTTTAAAAGGGCTACTTACTTCTGCAAATGCTTCCTTTCCCAATTTATTAGTCGTATCTGCATCAAAGCCTTTTAATAAATCATTGAACTTTTTTATTTTTTCATGCTGGAAAGAAGCAATGGCATTAACTTGTTTGCGTTTAAAGGCAAATCCTTGGTATAGACTATAAATACCTGCAATAAAAAAAATACTCAGTAGTAATAAATTGGTTTTACTTTTTATGAAAAGCCAGTATTGCGTATTTAAAGAAATAGCGGGTATATTATTTTTCTGCTGTTGCTGGATATTCATTGATATTAATTATATACTTTTTTTTGATTACTAATAAATAGCAGGATCATTAAAAACAAAACCCAGAGTAGTAGGCTAATATGTTCAATAAAAAGTGTGGGAATCGACCATTGCATGGTGCGATTTTGCACTTGTAAATCACCAATACTCGCATATTTATCTTTCCGTACACGGTAGGTTTTAAAAGAACCATATGCAGAATTGTCTTTCATATCGTTGTTCATATTTTGAACAAATGACCTGCGATAATGCTCTGCTTGTTGTTGAAAATCAATTTCTGTTTCCAAGCTGGCATTAGCCGCTGCCATAGAAATATTACGCAAAGAAATATAGGGACTTATAATACCAAATAAGGATTGTATTTTTTTTTGTTGTTTTAAGGTAGTAAATAATTGATTAAAATGGTGGTCGTAAACTTTACTACTGTATGCTTCACTCTGCTGCATAATAAAGCCTTCGAAATTGAATGGTAATTGTTGAACACTGTCCACTTTATATTGAAGTAACAATTCTTTTTCAATTTTTTTTGCACGCTCATTTTTGGGATCATGTCCATCAATTCCTTTATCAATAGAAGCGGTAAGCAGCTGTTTAAACTGTTGGTTGGTTATTAATGGATGCATATTCTCTGCAATATTTGCAGATCCTCTTGGCAGTATGATATTGGTAAACATCCAAAGTAGTAAAAGTAGCGCTATTGAAGTACCTGAACTTTTAATTAAAGAAGAAACCAATACACCAGATAAGCTCCAAATAAAACAATAAAGTGAATACACGATCCATATATACAATACTGCATAAATATCTATAACGGTGCCCAAATACACAGCTGAGCAATATGCAGTAACTAATAAGTAAAGTGTAATAAAGCCTTCGAAAAATAAAAATACCGACGCTGTTTTAGCAATTAATACACTCCTAAAATTCGCTCCCTGCGATATTAACAATGCCATTGTACCTTTCTCGTATTCGCCATTAATACTGTTAAAAGACAAGAGTATAATCAACAATGGCAATATCAATTGGCAAATCATAGCGGGACTTAACCAGCCAAACCTAATTCCTGTATCACTTTCTTGACTTTGGCTGAATAAAAAATCGTTTTGCTTGTGCGGCTCCATATAAACGGAAGTGCCAGTATAGATGGTAAGACCTGGATCGAAGCAATGAAGTAGTGTTGGTTTTTTATAGGCATAATTACCAAAATGCGCAGCCATATGCGGATGTTTGAGCTCCTGTGAAAGCCACTCCTGCCGAGAATCTTCCTGTGCTTTTAGTCTTTTTTTTAATAAAGTAGATTGAAAATTTATTTGATGCCAAAGTGCAAAAGCACTTATGACCACTAAAAAAATGGCAAGCCATTTTAAACGACTATCTCTCCGCCATTGTAGCCATTCGTGACTGATTATTTTAGATATCATGGTATGATCTTACTTAAAAGTACGATGAGGTAATTATTTAGTTTTAGCAACTAAAATGGAAATGTATTCTTCCACTTTAAATGGTTTCTAAATACAACTGCTGCAATTCATTTGCCGTAATGGTATTGGTAGCTACCTGATGAACCAGTGAACCTTGTTTCATAATACCAATATTGGTTCCCATGTTAACCGCATTAAAAATATCATGGGTGGCCATAAAAATAGTTTTGCCTTCCATTGATAATGCCTTACATATTTTAGTAAATTCTGCAACGGCAATAGGATCTAGTCCACTGGTTGGTTCATCCATTAAAATAACGGCAGCATTCTTTGCCAAAGCAATAGCAATAGCCACTTTTTGCCGCATTCCCTTACTATAAGTGGAGAGCCTTTTAACCTGTGCATCCGTTTGCAAGCCCGATCTGGTTAAAAAAGATGCCAATTCATGGTCCGTATATTTAAAACCAGCCAAGCGACTGAAAAAATCTAAATTCTCAATCCCACTCAAATTACCGTATAGCTGTACCACTTCTGGAATATAGGCTACTAGTTTTTTAGTGGCAGCATTATTTGCGCTAACATCTATATTATGAATGGTTGCGCTTCCAGAGCTGGCCGCTATAAACCCTAAAAAAAGGTTTATGGTGGTAGTTTTACCAGCCCCATTTTGTCCAAGGAGACAAAAAATTTCACCTTGCCTAATTTCTAAATTTAAGTTTCTTAATGCAGCCACGCCGTTGTACTCCTTGCTTAGCTGTATTGCCTTTAAAACAGTCATTGTTATTGCTCAGTTTTATATTTGTAACAATGTTGCAAATATAAGAATATTCCAATGCCATCCTAATAAATATTCTAATAAATTCCTAATTGTGAGCAACCGAGTATTCGTATATTCGTAAGGTATGGATTCCGCAATAATTGACCCGATTGACCCAATAGAGCCTGTCCTAACTAAATATACCCTTAACGAAGAACAGGAAAAGAAAGAGATTATTAGGCATTACCGTGCCTTGCTCAGAAGCTTGCGCCCCAAGCTTAAAAAAGGCGATAAAGAAATGGTTCGCCAAGCGTTTGAAATGGCCGCCAATGCGCATAAAACCATGCGCCGAAAAAGTGGTGAACCTTATATTCTTCACCCCATTGCAGTGGCCATGATTTGTGTAGAAGAAATTGGCCTTGGTGTGAGAAGTACCATCTGCGCATTATTACACGATACTGTTGAAGACACAGATATTTCTTTGGAAGATGTGGAAATGGAATTTGGAACCGAGATTGCTAAAATTGTAGATGGACTTACCAAAATTTCGAATGTAATTGATACCAATATCAGTCAACAAGCAGAAAATTTTAAGAAGATTTTACTCACGCTTACCGATGATCCTAGGGTTATATTAATTAAGCTGGCAGATCGACTGCACAATATGCGCACTCTCGATCATATGAAGCAAGAGAAGCAACTAAAAATTGCTTCTGAAACCGTTTGGGTTTATGCTCCTTTAGCTCATAGAATGGGTTTGTACAGCATTAAGACCGAGCTGGAAGATTTATCGATGAAGTATATGGAGTCGGAAGCTTATCGCAATATTGCCCGCAAACTTTCGGAGACCAAACGCGAACGCACCCGATACATCAATGAATTCATTCGACCCATTAAAGACAAATTGAATGCGGGTAATTTTGACTATGAAATTTATGGTCGCCCCAAAAGCATTCACTCCATCTGGAATAAAATCAAAAAGAAATCAGTCGCTTTTGAAGAAGTATACGACCTCTTTGCCATCCGTGTTATTTTAAATTCTCCTCCCGAAAAAGAAAAAGAAGATTGTTGGAAAGTGTATTCAATGATTACCGATGAATACAACCCTTCGCCAGAGCGTTTGCGCGATTGGCTTAGTAACCCTAAAAGCAATGGCTATGAAGCCCTACACACAACGGTTATGGGTCCGCAGGGCAAATGGGTGGAAGTGCAGATACGCACCAAACGCATGAATGAAATTGCGGAGAAAGGTTTGGCAGCTCACTACAAATACAAAGAAGGTAATAGTGATGAAGACAGATTTGATCAATGGTTTAGTCAAATCCGCGAAGTACTGAGTACACAAGATACCGATGGGGTAGATTTTTTACAAGATTTCAAGACCTCTTTTTTAGCCGAAGAAATTTATGTGTACACACCCAAAGGTGAAATAAAAATGTTACCTACTGGTAGTACTGCACTGGACTTTGCTTTTTCTATTCACTCGGCCATCGGCACCAAATGCATCGGCGCCAAAGTACACCATAAACTGGTACCCATTGGCCACAAATTGCGGAGTGGCGACCAGATTGAAATTATTACCAGCAACAAACAAAAGCCTTCGGAAGACTGGTTAAACTTGGTTGTTACAGCAAAAGCTAAGAATAAAATAAAAGATTCTCTGCGTGAAGAGAAAAGAAAAATTGCCGAAGATGGAAAGTATATTCTACAGCGAAGACTTGAATCTTTTGGTGCCGCTTACAGTCACTATAATATTGAAGAACTGGTTCAGTATTACAAAGTAAATTCTTCACTCGACCTCCATTATAAGATTGCTACCAAAGCCATTGACCTAAGAGAAATTAAAGATTTTCAGTTATTGGGCGATAAAATTGAGATCCCAAAACCCAAACCCATTCAAATTGAACTGCCCAGTGATGCTGCGCACAAATCAGTGTCAAAAAAAGATTCTGAGCTCATTATTTTTGGAGAGAGCAGTGATAAAATCATGTACAACTTGGCCAAATGCTGCCATCCCATTCCCGGGGACGATGTTTTTGGTTTTGTGAGTACGGGCAAGGGCCTTGTAATTCATAGAAATAATTGCCCCAATGCCACCCAATTATTGGCCAATTACGGCCACCGGGTAGTAAAAACCAAGTGGGCAAAAAATAAAGAAATTTCTTTCCTTACGGGATTGAAAATTGTAGGATTAGATGATGTGGGTGTGATTAATAAAATAACCAATGTGATTAGTGGCGATTTACGAATTAATATATCGGGACTCAGCATTGATTCCAAAGAAGGCTATTTTCAAGGCACTATTAAGGTATTTGTGCACGATAAGGAAGAACTGGAATTGTTGGTAGAGCGACTAAAATCGTTAAACGGCATTCAAACCGTGGATAGATTTGAAACAGAAACCACCAGCGGATCATAAACCATACCGTGAACCGTGGACGGTCTAATAATTCTCTACAATTAATTAGGCATAAGCCATCTCTTACCCTATTTTTGCCACTTAGAAAATAAATTATGGTTGATGTAATTCTGGGTTTACAATGGGGAGATGAAGGCAAGGGTAAAATTGTAGATTATTTTGCGCCTAACTATGATATTGTGGCCCGCTTTCAAGGTGGCCCAAATGCGGGACATACACTTTATGTGGAGGGAAAGAAAATGGTATTACACCAGATTCCTTCTGGTATTTTTCACCAAGATAAAGTAAATATTATTGGGGGTGGAGTGGTACTTGATCCGGTTACCCTAAAAAGAGAATGTGATGCCGTTGCTGCCTATGGTATTGACGTGAAAAAGAACCTCTTTATTTCGGAAAGAACCAATATTATTATCCCCACTCACCGTGCACTTGACAAAGCATCTGAACTCTCTAAAGGAGAAAGTAAAATTGGCTCTACCCTTAAAGGAATAGGGCCTGCATATATGGACAAGACTGGCCGGAATGCTTTACGGGTGGGCGATCTACTCAATAAAAACTTTACCAGTCAATATATTAAACTGCGACTAAAACACCAGAAACTACTCGATAACTTCCATTTTATTGAAGATATCTCTACTTGGGAAGAAGAGTTTTTTGAAGCACTTGAATTCCTGAAAACACTCAACGTAATTAACTGCGAATATTATATCAACAACCAAATTACCGCAGGAAAAAAAGTGTTGGCCGAGGGCGCACAAGGCAGTATGCTGGATATTGATTTTGGCACTTTCCCTTTTGTAACTTCTTCTAATACCATTTCCGCTGGTGTTTGTACTGGCTTGGGCGTTTCTCCAAAACTTATTAATGATGTAATGGGCGTTACCAAAGCCTATTGTACAAGGGTAGGAAGTGGCCCGTTCCCTACCGAATTGGAAGATGCTACTGGTGAAGAGTTGAGAAGAATTGGAAGCGAATTTGGCGCCACTACAGGCAGACCAAGACGCTGTGGCTGGATAGATTTGGTTGCACTGAAATATACCTGTATGATTAATGGTGTTACCAAAATCATCATGACCAAAGCCGATGTATTGGATACATTTAAAGAATTAGAAGTATGTACTGCATACGGTATCAACGGAAAAGAGACTACCGAACTGCCTTTTCAACTCTCTAGGGTTAAAATAGATCCGGTATTAAAAACTTTCCCAGGATGGAATACCGACTGTACTGTAATAAAAGATGGGACTAGTTTGCCCGATGAAATGAATAATTATATTAATTTTATCAACGAATATGTAGGGGCACCAGTGAAATACGTTTCAAATGGCCCTGGCAGAGATCAAATTATTTGTTTGTAGTTTTTTGTATTTATTTTTATATTGAAAAAAAATTGGTTCATAATTGTTTGCGTGTAAATTTTTACGCATTAAAATCTTATTAGAAATATGGCAGCGAAATCTGATAAGGATAAAAAATCCTCAACCCCCAAGAGTCCGGCAAAAGATTCGGTAACCAAACCATCCCCAAAAGCTAAAAAGCAAGCGGAAGAAGATGATGATGATTTGGAAGACGATGAGCCCAAAGTAAAATCGACTGCAAAAAAAGGAGCAGCAAAGTCAAGTCCCAAAAAAAGCGACGAGGAAGAAGATGATGTAGACGACGCCGATGTTGACGATGAATGGGAGAAACCCGAAGAAGGTGATGACAGCTGGGATCCAGATTTTGACGAATTTGATTTGCCCAAAAGCAAAGCAAAAAAAACCAGCGGCAGTAGCAGCAGCGGTGGCAGTAAGAAAAAGGAAGAAGAAGAGGATGATTTTAAAATAGACGACGACTTTAAAGAATTCGATCTCTTTAATGATAAGAGTACGGGATACGATGATGACGACGACGATTACTAAATGGGTGTGCCCTATTGAAAAGATATAGTAAAAGTTTTTCTGTTGAAAAACAACCCCATATTAAAGAACAGATGCTGCACTGGGCCAATAGCCACAGCACCTGTTCTTTTTTAGACAATCACCAATACGTGTCTGCCTACAATACGGTTGAATGTATTGCCGCAGTTGGTGCAATGCGGGTATTTAAAGGCCCTGCTGCACCCGCGCAAATTGATGCTTTTTTTAAGGAGCATCGGGACTGGCTTTTTGGTCACTTCGCCTACGAATTTGGCAGGCCTAATCTTTCCGAAAAACATACCCAACAGCTACATTTAATTGGCTTTGATGATGCCTGCTTTGTACAACCTGAAACTGTTTTACAACTCAGCAATCATATACTCATCATTGATGCTGCTATAGCTGATCCTGATCTTATTTTTAAAGCCATCTGTGATTGTACCGTAGCAACACAAATAGCCCACCCTGCCATTACTGTTCAGGCTAGAACCAGCAAGACCGATTACCTTTTTATAGTGGAGCAATTACTAGCGCATATTCTTAGAGGCGATTGCTATGAAATTAATTTTTGCCAAGAATTTTTTGCTGAAAATGTATCCCTCAATCCCCTTCTTTTATACCAAGCACTTACCAAAATTTCACCCAACCCCTTCTCTTGTTATTATAAAGTAAATAATGCACACCTGATTTGTGCCAGTCCCGAAAGATACTTACAGAAAAAAGGAAATATACTTCGCTCCCAACCTATTAAAGGCACTAATAAAAGAAATAGCACAAACGCAGCAGCTGACAATGAACTGAAAAACCAGTTGCGCAACAGCACCAAAGACCAAATTGAAAACGTGATGGTGGTAGACCTAGTAAGAAATGATTTGAGCAGGGTTTGTAAAGCAGGTACAGTAAGCGTTGAAGAGCTATTTGGCATATACCGTTTTCCACAAGTTCACCAGATGATTTCTACCGTAATTGGTGAGTTAAAAGCAGGACTTGGATTGAATGAAATTATTGCAGCAAGCTTTCCGATGGGCAGCATGACGGGCGCTCCCAAGAAAAAAGTAATGGAATTAATTGATTGCTACGAACCCATACCAAGGGGACTTTATTCGGGTGCTATGGGTTATATAAATCCATCTATGGACTTTGATTTTAATGTAGTCATCAGAAGCATGCTCTACAATACAAATACCGAATACCTTAGCTATCATGTAGGTAGTGGTATTACTTTTCAAAGTAAGCCCGAAGAAGAATACCAAGAATGTTTGTTAAAAGCCCAAGCCATGAATACCATTTTACGCCAATGATTCATTTTTCATTTCAATAAAAGCCATGATTTCATCCCTGCCTTGGTGCTTTTCTGCACTGGTAACAAAATGCTGTGGTAAAAATTGCCAAGTGGTTTTTAGTATGTCAAAAAAAGCTTGAATATTGGCGGCAACAACAGCTGGTTTTTCTTTGTCAGTCTTGGTAAATACCAATGAAAATGGCACTTCCCATAAATCCAGTTGGGCAATAAATTCCAGGTCTAATTTCTGCGGTTTATGCCTACTGTCAATCAACACAAAAACAGTAACCAAGTTCTCTCTTTTGCGCAAGTAATTTTCAATCATCTGCTCCCACCTTCTCCTACTAGATTGGGCTACTTTTGCAAAGCCATAACCAGGCAAATCTACCAAATACCATTTTCCAAATCCCTGCTTATTGCGGATGCTACTCTCTATTTCAAAATGATTGATCAATTGTGTTTTACCCGGTGCAGAAGAAGTTTTCGCCAACTTATTATTTCTGCAAAGCATATTAATAAGAGACGACTTGCCCACATTACTCCTTCCAATAAATGCATATTCTGGTCGGTCCGCTTTGGGGCACTCTTGGAAGTCTGCATTGGAGATCAGGTAGGCCGCTTTTTTAATTTCCATGCTGCAAATTAATCAAAACTGCCCACCTGTTGGCAGGATGGGCAGTTTATTGATAAATTAGGAACCTATTTATTAAAAATTGGCGCTACAGGTTATAGAAAAATTTCTTCCAGGAGCTGAAATTCCACTGGCAAAATATCGATAGTTTTTATCGGCTATATTCTCAACCGCCAATTGTAGGTTTAGTTTTGGTTGAATTTTAACCGCCATCCTCATATTCAGCGTAATCCAAGATGGCATACCATCGGCTGTTGCGTATTGGAGATTGTCTTCCCCGTTGGGATTATAATCTGCCAGTCGCTTCCATCCATTAAACAATGAGTAAAATTCTGCTTGCCATTTAGCAGCAATATGCTTCAGTGCAAAGCGACCATATATGGGCGGAACATGATCCAATGGAATACTACCATTTAATGGATCAGTAAATTTTCCTTTGGTATAGGTAACCACCCCATCAATACTGGTTCCTTTTGCAAAATTATAAGCAGCATTTACACTAAAACCATATACCCGAGCCGCAGCTTTATTCTGCAATGCATAAACCGCACTCTTTACCCCACTGTAAAAAATACTATCCTGCGAATTGAAATTAAATTTATCTAATACCAGCGCATTCCGAAACAAAGTATAAAAAACAGAAGCACCATAGCTGAATACTTTACCGTATTTATTCAAACTAAATTCTGCATTATAAGTGTACTCGGAACGGATAGTAGTATTTGGCACTACCACCAATCCCGTTCTTGAATCAAATACTTTAGAAAGATCATCTACATTGGGTGAACGGAAGCCGCTGCTCAACACAAATGCTGCGCGCAAATTATTGTTACTGGCATAAACAATTCCAATATTTCCGGTCACTGCTTTATTGGATTGCTTGACTTTAGCAAACGGAAATTTTGTTAATACAGTATCTACAAAACGGGCATTCATTTGAACTAAATTAAGGCGAAGTCCATCATTCAATGTAAACCGATCGTTTATTTTATAAGTATGTTGAGCATAGATGGCATGCGTAGCCATTGAAGTGGGACCATCCGCATAGCGGGTCGTAATGCGACTTTTAGCGTTGCTCACTATATTTACTCGTTCGGCAGTTGAACGAACAAAATTGGAATAAGTTTCTGCACCAATATGCCATTCATTTTTTTTACTATAATGCTTGGCATCAAAAACTATCCCAAATATATTCACACGCTCCCAACGATAATCTTTGTTATTGTTTTGAAATCGGCGGCTGATTCTACTCTCTTCAATATCTTGGTAACTGGCCGTAATTTTAATGTCCTGAAAAAAACCTTGCTGTTGTGTAGCATTAAAATGATAGGCAGCCATATTCCTAATTTGAGGGCCATAATACCATTCTGCAAAAACAGGTAATACACCCGATTTTTCGCTCAGCCTATCGTATCTTGGAATATCATTGGTGTTTGAAAACTGTAGATTGATGATATGCTGAATTTTATCTGTCGCTTGAAATAAAAATTTCTGTGCAATATCAACCTGCTGGTATCCGGAAGCAGTTTGTTTATCAGGATTTGGATTCACTTTAGCAAAATCGGCATTGCCGACTCTCTCTACAATAAAATTTTTCTTACCAAAATCAGGATACGCTGCGTTTCTATTTTTTCCTTGAACCAAATCTCCAAATGAACCATAACTAACCGAAGTAAGCGATGCCCATTTTTTTCCGCCAATATTGAATTGAATATTACCCCTGTTCTCATTAATGGCACTGGCATAACGAAGTGTAGTACTACCTGTTACTTGGGTTTTTCCGTTGGTACTCAACAATGGATTTTTAGTGGTCATGCTCACTACCCCACCCAAGGCATCGCTGCCATATAATGTAGAAGAAGGGCCATAAATCACTTCTATCCGATCTAGTAATAAATTGTCAACCGTAATAATATTCTGCAAATGACCAGCCCTATAAATGGCATTGTTCATTCGAATACCATCTACCATTAGTAAGATGCGACTGGCTTCAAAGCCTCTGATAACGGGACTTCCACCGCCTTGCTGACTTTTTTGGACAAATAGTTTTCCGGAGTTCATCAATACATCAGCCGTATTGGCCTGAAAATTAAGTTGCGGTTTTGATTTTATCACGTCAACCGTTTGAGCAATGCGCTTGAATTTTTCGGCAAACTTGCTAGAAAAAACAACCACATCATTTAAAGATTTTGGATTGCCAGACGCCGTATCGCCCAATTCCTGCGCACGCAATTCATAAAAGCATGCAAATAGGCACAAGGCCATGAATAATTTTTTTAACATAGTTCTAAATAGTTAAGACATACCAAATGCATAAACGCATAGCAGTATGATGGGTAAAAAATAAATGATTTTTTAGAATAGGCTTGTTTGCGGAGGCGGCGTAAGCACTTCTGAATAATTAACTGGAATCAATATTTTGTGAAATGCATATCTATATTGCAACAACTGTACAGATGGAAAAGAAATGATTGCTGTATTGATGACGCCGATAGATTGGATCACAACAATTTTTGCGAGTAGGGTTTGCAATTTATTTTTATGTTGCATCAACAAATCAACATCAGCATTTAATTGATTTTCTTTGGCGTCCGTAAGCCCAATTAATTCGGTATACCCACCCGGCAATTGTTTCATAGAATGCACATCGAACATGACACCGTTTACCAATAACTCAGTTTCAGGTTCTATCCAATGAATTTGGTTATTGGGCAATACCATTGTTTCAAGCCGCTGTTTTTTCATCAGTTCCCTTATTTCAGCTCTCACAAATACTCGCTGTACTGCCAAGGCCAATAAAATAACTATAGGAATAGTATAGATTCCCAACAAAAAAAAAGCAGCTATTTTTCTACGAAAATTCAATCCTTATTTTTTTCTGTATGAATTGACCAGGAATTTTTATTCTACAACTGATTATAATATGCAATCAATACCCTGTCTAGTAAAATACGAGTATTGTATTGCTTCTCATTAATTTACTAAAATATTTCCCGTCATTTCAGTAGGAATGGGCAAGCCCATCATGGTAAGGATAGTAGGTGCAATATCTCCCAATTTACCCGCTTTTAACTCCCCCTTCCATTCTTTGTCAATTACAATTAAAGGCACTGGATTTAAGGTATGTGCGGTATTGGGTGAACCATCTTCGTTGATCATAAAATCTGCATTACCATGATCTGCAGTCAAGAAAACAGTGTACCCATTTTCAAGTGCGAGACCCACAATCTGCCTCACGCAATCGTCCACCGTTTCTGCCGCTGTGATGGCAGCAGAAAATACACCAGTGTGGCCCACCATATCGGTATTGGCAAAATTAAGGCAGATAAAATCGGCGGATGAGCGAGCAATTTCAGGCAATAGTTTGGCCGTAATTTCGCGGGCACTCATTTCGGGCTGTAAATCGTAAGTAGCCACTTTGGGTGAAGGCACCATAATGCGACTCTCCCCTTCAAATGGTTCTTCGCGCCCACCGCTGAAGAAAAAACTTACGTGAGGATATTTCTCAGTTTCTGCAATCCGTATTTGTTTTTTACCATTCTCAGCAAGTACTTCGCCCAAAGTATTGCGTAGGTTGTCGTTTTCAAAAACGACGTGTATGTTTTTAAACTTATGATCGTAAAGCGTCATGGTTGTATAATCCAAGTTCAGTTTATGCATACCAAAATCTGGGAAATCAGTCTGGGTAAGCACTTCTGTAATTTCCCTGCATCGATCGGTTCTGAAATTAAAGGAAATAACAATATCGCCATCTGCTATCACTGCCAGGGGTTTGCCCGCAGCATCCACAATAGCAGTGGGTAAAATAAATTCATCGGTGATACCCGCAGCATAAGCAGTTTCAATGGCTTCAGTTGCAGATGCAGCAGTATTACCTTTTGCGTGTACCAAACATTGGTAGGCTAATGCAACCCGCTCCCAACGTTTATCCCTATCCATTGCATAATATCGTCCACTTACCGAAGCAATAACACCAGTAGTAGTTTTTAAAAAAGCCTCCACTGCGGCAATATATCCTTTTCCACTTTTGGGATCTGTATCTCTGCCATCGGTAAATGCGTGCACAAATACATTGCTGAGCCCCTGCTCCTTACAAAGGGTAGTAATGGCTTTTAGGTGACTGGTATGAGAATGCACACCACCATCACTCACAAGGCCCATTAAATGTAATTTTTTACCGCTTGTTTTGGCCAGTTGAATGGCATTTAATAAAATAGAATTGGCAGCAAATTCTCCAGTGCGAATGGCTACATTAATTCTTTGCAACTCTTGGTACACAATTCTGCCCGCACCAAGGTTTAGGTGACCCACTTCACTGTTGCCCATTTGCCCTTCTGGTAGTCCCACTTCTTCCCCACAAGTTACAAGGGTTGTATTGGGATAAGCAGCATATAAAGAACCAACGAATGGGACTTTTGCATGTTGAATGGCATCAGCAGCAGGTATTTTACCCAAGCCCCATCCATCCATAATGATTAGAATTACTTTATTGCTCATTGGTCAAAGTTAAAGCATTTATGGTTGAGGTTTTGGCTGTACATTTATTAAAAAAGCAGGATTATAGATCTTGGCATGTTTTTGGTGTATTATTGCTGGTAAAATTGAATGTATGCGAAAAATTATTTTTTTATTGTTCTTGATGATTGGAGCGGTTATAAATGTACAAGCACAAACGGAAACAGATCGGGTAGTGAAAGCATTCAAAACTGGCAGTGCCGAATTGATTGCAGAACATTTTGATGAATTTGTTGACTTGAAATTGCTCGACAAAGATGAGGTGAAAAATATGAGTAAAAATCAGGCTGAACAAGCGCTGAAATCTTTTTATGCTGAAAAAGAAATTAAGGGTTTCGACAAGGTTTCAGAGGGTGGAAAAGGAAATCTTTTGTACATTTTAGGTAAACTTACCAATGGAAACAAAGTATATAGTATTACCATTCAGTTGAAACAAAAAGCAGGAAATCTACATATTATTACCATGAGAATCAGCTAGACTCCTTTATAAATTCTAAAACCCTGCATTTTTGCGGGGTTTTTTATTGCACACCCAATAGCTTTGCGAAATGAATCATTTTGATACCGCACTCCAAGAATTGATTACGCTTGCATTGAAAGAGGATATAGGTAATGGCGATCATTCCACCATGAGTTGTATTCCTTTGGATCAAAAAGGTATAGCCATTTTAAAAATTAAGGAGGCAGGCATCCTTGCGGGTATGCGCGTGGCGCAGCAAATATTTATGCAACTAGAGCCAACCAGTATTTTCACCGCTTTTAAAAAAGATGGAGATGATATGGAATTTGGTGAAACTGCATTTGAAGTAACTGCTACTGTGCATACCATTCTAAAAGCAGAGCGACTGGTACTGAATTGCATGCAGCGCATGAGTGGTATTGCTACCCTTACCAAACAATATACCCATTTGTTAAATGGCTTTCATACCCGCTTGCTCGATACCCGTAAAACAACCCCAAATTTTAGGCTATTAGAGAAAGAAGCAGTCAAAATTGGCGGCGGTATCAACCACCGTTTTGGGTTGTATGATATGATTATGTTAAAGGATAATCATATTGACTACTGCGGTGGTATTATTAAAGCCATTGATAAAGCCAGTAGCTATAGCAATAAACTGCTAAAACCCTTACTAATTGAGGTAGAAACCAGATCACTGAACGACGTTGAACTCGTATGCAAATACGCAAAAGGAAAAGTTTTCCGGATTATGCTCGATAATTTTAGTGTCCCCACCATTTCACAAGCGCTCCTAATGATCCAGGGTAATTTTGAGACAGAAGCCAGTGGTGGTATTCATCTTGGGAATATTCAGGCTTATGCGGCTACAGGTGTTGACTTTGTAAGTGTAGGTGGAATAATACACCAGGCCAGAAGTTTAGACCTAAGTTTGAAAGCAATTTTTGTTTAACAAAATTCCCATTTTGAGACGAATTACTAAACAAACTATTTAAACTGTATTTTTGTTCATACGCATAGCTATATGAGACAATTTTTGAACCAGTTATTTAAGGTTTTTTTAAGCCTATTTTATTTGTCCATTTTTTTTAACACTAATGCGCAAACCTACCATCCGAATGCAATAAAAAAAATTATAGAAGGAGCGAGTCCCGATTCAATAGGCGTTCATCAATTGAACAATCTTTCAGAAATACTTGCAGATAAGGACGCTGAGCAGTCGCTTCAATTAGCAAAAAAAGCATTGGAATTGGCCGAAACATTGCAACTAAAGCGCCACAAAGGAATTGCACTGAATCATATTTGTATTGCATATTATAGAAAAGGTGATTTTACCAATGCATTTACTTTTGGCATTAAAGCATTGAGATGGAATGAGTCAATTTCCTATCCTCCACAAATTGCATTGGCTTATAAAAATATTGGGGCAGTTTATCACTCACAGTTCAATTACAAATTAGCCATTGAATTCTTAAAAAAAGCGTTGGATATTCAAACGAAACTCCACAATAAGAAAGAAGTTGGACGAGCTTTAAATAATATTGCATCCAGCGCACTGGATAACAGAGATACTTCACTGGCCAAAGCCTATATTCTTAGTTCACTGGCGCATAATAAAGCATTAAAAGATTATTACCAGCTGGCCTTAGCATATAGAACAGCGGGTGATATTGCCGATCACATGCGACAAATAGACAGCGCTGAATTTTTTTATAAATCTGCATTGTTAATGGCTCAGAAAGCCAATAGCGATTTTATGAAGGAGGCTAGCCTATATAGACTAGCTAAACTATGCTATAATAGAAAAGCATTTACGATGTCAATTCGTTACTCCAATGAAGCATTGGTATTTTCTAAAAAACTAGGTGCGAAATCAGAAACAGCAGAAATTTATAAATTAGAGTCGCTTGCCTTAGAAGGAATTGGAGATTATAAAAAAGCCCTATTCGCTCACAAAGAATTCAGTAATCTGTATAGTTTAATGCACCAAGAAAAAAAAATCAAACAGCTGGCAGAGATGGAAGCAGAATTTGGTTTGGAGCTAAAGCAAGAACAAATTAATAATTTAGAAATAGAAAAAGCGGGTCGCGTTGTTCAACAAAATCGATATACGGTTCTTATTTTTTGTTTGGCAATGATGATGATTGCAGTGCTGATTATGCTTTTCATTATTTGGAGAAAAGACAAATCGAAGCAAGCAATTAATACAGAGCTGAATGAACAAAAAAAATCTTTGGAAGAAATACTCGTTTTAAAAGATAAAATTTTTTCCATTATATCGCATGATTTACGAGGCCCAATAGCTTCTTTAAGTGCAGTTTTACCGATGCTGGAACCCGAATCGCTGGACTATGATAGTTATGCTGCTCTCAAAAACAACTTGAGTAAACAAGTAAAATCATTAAACCTAACCCTTGAAAACCTGTTAATTTGGGCAAGAACACAAATGAAAGGGAAAACACTTCCTAATAAAAAACCACTTATGCTTGGCGAATTGGTTGATAGGAATATGGATATTTTACTCAGTATGGCAGACCAGAAGCAGATTCAACTAACCAATAGTATTCCTGAAAATTGTATTGTATTTGCTGATATGCATCAACTGGATATCATCATCAGAAACCTACTTTTAAACGCAGTTAAATTTACCAACAAGGGTGGATTTGTTATTGCCAAAAGTATTGAAAATAATGAAACAATTGTATTAACCATCACCGACAATGGCATAGGAATGAGTGAAATACAAGTGAGCCAGCTTTTTCAACTCAAAACTCATTTTACTACCCAAGGCACAAGAAATGAAAAAGGAATAGGATTGGGATTATTGGTATGCGCAGAATACGCTAATGACAATAACTGTATTTTAAAAGTTGAAAGTGAACAGGGTGAGGGAACTATAATTTCACTTATTTTGCCAAAAGCTTAGGCATGAATAAAAAAAAATTAAGCGGTAGCACTTCAATCGTTTATAGTACAGACCCATTATTTAAATCAGAATCGGAAGAATCGGAACCGCTCAATACCTTAATTGCTGCAGAACAACGCTTACTTATTCTAGTGGATCATAAACATAGAGGGGGGAAAACGGTGACTTTGGTAACTGGATTTATAGGGCAGAAAACCGATCTTGAAAATCTATCTAAAAACCTCAGAAACTATTGTGGAACGGGCGGTTCAGCCAAAGATAACACAGCAATTATTCAAGGAGATCAACGAGATAAAGTACTTCAATGGCTACTCAAAAATGGGTATGCCAAAAGTAAAAAAAAATAGCTGCACAGTTATTTGCTTTTTATTCAAAAAAATATTATAACTTCCTTTTTTAAAAAAACCATCATTCAAACTAATACCATCATGGCAAAAGCAAGCAAAAAGAAACCAGCAAAAAAAGCAGCCCCTAAAAAAGCTGCTCCTAAAAAGGCAGTGAAAAAAGCTGCTCCTAAAAAAGCTGCAAAAAAAGCTGCTGCAAAAAAAGTAGCTCCTAAAAAAGCAGTAAAAAAAGCAACCTCAAAAAAAGTAGCTCCTAAAAAAGCAGTAAAGAAAATTGCTCCTAAAAAGCTAGTAAAAGCCGCTCCTAAGAAAGTCTCAAAAAAAGTAGCAGCTAAAAAAATTGCTCCTAAACCTAAGGCAGCTCCTAAAAAGTTAGTAAAAGCAGCTCCTAAGAAAGCCGCAAAAAAAGTAGCTCCTAAGAAATTAGTTAAACCGGTAGCTATTCCAAAACCAGCTCCAGTAGCAGCAAAAAAGAAAAAAATTGTACGTAAAAAACAAGTACCAGTAGTAGTTCCTGCTATTGTACCAGTTGAAACGCCTACCCTTTTTACTCCGGAGACCCCGTCTTCTGATAACAACGGGTAGTAGTTTATTTGCTTTTTTATAAAATAGTTAAAACCCATTTTTATTGCATCAAATAAGAATGGGTTTTTTTATAGCATTCAATTCCTGCTTAAAAAAATCCTTAGGCACAGCGAATTTTACCCAGATAAATTTTTTTATGAAAAAACTAATGCTTTTTTATTGTTGCTTCAATCTGATGGCAGCCATTGCACAAAACAATACTAAAATTGTAGAGAAGACTAAAAACATGAAAAAAATGGATGGGTTTTTCCCTTTTTGGTGGGATAATGCATCGGGTAAAATTTGGTTATTAGTAAGTAAATTAAACCAAGAATTTCTTTATGTAAACTCCCTACCTGCTGGGTTGGGTTCAAATGATATTGGATTAGATAGAGGTCAGATTGGCGATACTCGTATTGTATATTTTAAAAAAACAGGAAAAAAATTATTGTTAATACAACCCAATTACGATTATAGAGCCAGCTCTGCTGATGCCAATGAACAAAAGGCAGTACGAGAATCTTTTGCCAGCTCTACCCTAGCCGGATTTACGATTGAAGAAGAAGAAAACGGAGAAATATTGGTTGATATTACACCTTTTTTACTGAGGGACGCACATGGTGCCGCTGATAAAATAAGGGCCGCTCGTGAAGGAAGCTATACCCTTAATGAAGCCCGTTCAGCCATCTATACAGAAAACACAAAAAATTTCCCTTTAAACAGTGAATTTGAAGCAAGTATTAGTTTTGTTGGGGGTACAGATGCAGGTAAGTTTATTCGTGCGGTTGCTCCCTCTACCGAAGCTATTACATTGCGCATGCACCATTCTTTTGTGCAATTACCAGACGATCAATTTAAGCCACGTAAATATGATATCAGAAGCGGTTATTTTGGTATCAGTTACTACGATTATAGCAGTGATTTTACCGAACCTATTCAACAAATGTATATTGCTCGTCACCGTTTGAATAAGAAAGATCCTGAAGCAATGATCAGTGACCCGGTAAAACCAATTATTTATTATCTAGATAATGGAACACCCGAACCCATTCGTTCTGCATTACTCGATGGTGCCCGTTGGTGGAACCAAGCATTTGAGGCTGCAGGGTATAAAAATGCGTTTATTGTAAAAATTTTACCCGACTCTGCCGATCCTATGGATATTCGATACAATATGATTAACTGGGTACATCGCAGCACCAGAGGTTGGAGTTATGGGAATGCAGTTACCGATCCACGTACAGGAGAAATCATCAAAGGTCAAGTTACTTTAGGCTCTTTACGGGTGAGGCAAGATCACCTTATTTTTACGGGATTATTATCGCCCTACGAAAATGGGAAGCCTGTTCCGGAAACCATGAGACTAGCTGCGTTGCATCGTTTAAGGCAATTAGCGGCGCACGAAATTGGTCACACACTTGGCTTACAACACAATTATGCATCCAGTGTAAATAATCGCGCTTCTGTAATGGACTATCCCCATCCCAATATATTTTTGAATGCTAAGGGTGAAATTGATTTTAGTAAAGTATATACCAATGAAATAGGTGATTGGGATAAAAGAGCCATTCAATATGGTTATACCGATTTCACCAATACTACCAATGAACCCAACGCTTTAAACGCCTTACTTACCGAAAATACACAGAAAGGTTTGCTCTTTATTGCCGATGCTGATGCCCGCGCTGCTAGCGGGTTTCATCCCAATGCGCATTTATGGGATAATGGCAATGATGTACTAACTGAATTGAAAAATGTGATGGCAGTGCGACAAAAAGCACTGGATCAATTTTCACTTAGTGCTATAAAAAACAATACTCCAGTAAGTACACTCGAAGATGTATTAGTACCCATTTATAATTATCACCGATACCAAATTGAAGCCGCCAGCAAACTCATTGGTGGAATGTATTATAGTTACAATATTCGCAGCGATCTGCAAACACAGCCCATTGTTTTATCGAAATCTGTTCAAGAAAAAGCATTGAAAGAAGTGTTGAATGGCCTATCACCTCAAGTACTTAGTTTACCAGAAAGAATTATTGCTTTAATTCCTCCACGTCCACCCATGTATGGTGGTATAGGTGAACTTTTTCCAAAAAGAACGGGACTATCATTCGATCCTTTATCGGCAGCTGAAGCATTGGCCAACTATCAATTATCGTTCTTATTCAACGCTGAAAGAGCCAATAGATTGGTTCAACTAAAGGCAAGTTTTAATACCCTTGGTTGGGATGATGTATTAGATGCTATTATTAATGCGACTTGGAAATTGCCAATGGAAAAGGGGTTAATGGGAATTGTGCAACAACAAACGCAGCAGATGGTGTTGACTTGGTTATTGGGTTTGAGTCAAAGTGGGCAGACAAATTATGCGGTGAAATCAATTTGCAATGATCGCCTTTCGAGCTTAAAAAATTACGCATTGAAAATGAGCGGCACTTCAATTGATAAGTGGCATTACACCTATGCAGTGGAAAGAATTATAAATCCCAAAGAAATAGCGTTACCTCAACACAAAGAAATTCCACCTGGTGCCCCAATAGGATGCGATTTTTAAGCGCCCGTAGTGGATATTATACCAACATACGGACTGGCTCTTCTAACAAACCTTTTAAGGTTTGTAAAAATGCAGATCCTGTTGCGCCATCTACCACTCTATGATCGCAACTTAATGTGAGTTTCATGATATTACCCGCTACTACCTGTCCATTTTTTACCACCGGTTCTTGTGATATGCCACCTACTGCCAAAATGCAGGAGTCAGGTGGATTAATAATCGCAGTAAACTGATCTATACCAAACATACCCAAATTAGAGATGGTAAAAGTACTACCCTCCCAATCTGCTGGTTGTAATTTTTTATCTTTTGCTTTCTGAGCAAATAGTTTTACCTCTGCGCCAATCTGACTGAGCGATTTGGTATCTGCAAAACGTACTACAGGAACCAAAAGGCCTTCATCTACCGCTACTGCTACCCCAATATTAACGTGGTGGTTGGTGCGAATAATATCTCCCAACCAACTGCTGTTTACTTTAGGATGTTGTTTTAAGGCAATGGCTGTTGCTTTTAGAACCAAATCATTAAAGCTGATTTTTACAGCCGCTACTTCATTCATTTTGGCACGAGCCGCAATAGCCGCATCCATATCTACACGCATGGTAAGGAAAAAATGAGGAGCTGTAAACAAACTCTCACTCAATCGCTTGGCAATTACTTTGCGCATCTGAGATACTGGTGTATCGGTAAAACTTATAACACCCACAACGGCTGCTGGCGCATTGGTTACTGCTATTTCAACTGACTTGGTACTAGCCGGCGTTGCTGTTACAGCAGGCGTATATTGATCTATATCTGTCTTTGTAATTCTACCATTATCACCCGAACCTTTTACAAAACGCAAGTCGATTCCTTTTTCTGCGGCAATTTTTTTTGCCAGTGGAGAAGCAAATATTCTTCCTTCATTTATGGGTTCAGCTACTGCTACAACTGATGAGACCGCAGTTGCAGCAACCACAGGCGCAGTTGGTATTGTTGCCGCAGGTGCTTCTGTGGCAGCGGGTGCAGTAACCCCATTTTGAACAGCAGCTACGATGGCTGAAACATCTAATCCTTGGTTACCAATAATGCACAATAAATCATTCACCAATATTTTCTCTCCTGCTTTTGCACCCTGATATAATAAGATTCCATCTTTATAACTTTCCAATTCCATGGTAGCTTTATCTGTTTCAATATCAGCCAACACTTCACCTTTCTTCACTGCATCACCAATATTTTTCTGCCAAGAAGCAATTACACCTTCCGTCATGGTATCGCTTAAACGAGGCATCAATACCACTTCTTCCATAGCTGATACATCCAATACTGGCGTATTTATAGGCGCTGAAGGCGCAATATCAGGTATTGAAGCTGCCATTGGAGGCGCTTCAGTTGCTGGTGCAGCACCACCTGCGTGTATTGCCAATAGTTCACTGATATTTTCGTTGGAATTACCCAGAATAGCGAGCAAATCATTCACCTGAAGTTTGCCTCTGTCGGGAGTGCCTATATAAAGTAGTACACCATCTTGATAGCTTTCCAACTCCATGGTAGCTTTGTCCGTTTCTATTTCTGCCAGTAAATCACCTTTTTTAACTGTATCTCCTACACGCTTATGCCATGCAGCAATTACACCTTCGGTCATGGTATCACTCAGTCGGGGCATTAAAATCACTTCAGCCATATCTTTGTTCTCTGCTTTAAATGAGCCGTGAAATTACGTTAAAAATCAACTCGTTTATTGACCCTGTGCAAGACTATATGCTTTTTTATCTCCCCACATATTTAATATTTCAGTGGAACAAACTTTAAAGTCCTGCGTTAAGCGTTTATACAACGCTATAATATCTTCTTGAGTAAGTGCCGTATCACCCACACTTTCAAAGCGACAGCGATATTGATTTACCAAGTTGGTAAACACCGATCCTTTTGGCCATACTTGTGTTCCACGATTGCTGATGGTAACCAGTTTGAATAAATCGAGGGTATGTTTTAAGCATTTTTCTGCCACCATATTGGGTTGTTCATTACTTTCTAAAAACACATCCACCCCTACAATAAATTCCCCATTGTGATCGGCTGTTTCAAGCATCGGATTTTTTTCTAGTTTGAATACGGTAGGCGTAATGTCTTTATTTGCTAGGATGGGCTTTGGATTGTGAGCAGGTAATTTGCCAAAATTCTGTATGATGGCGTTCACAAACTCAGTTGTGTTCAACGATTTGCTGCCCTTTTCACCAAAATCACCCGTATGCTGGCCACTCTCTAATGTATAAAGCAAAGCATTTTCAATCATAGCAGATGTTTCCATCAATCCCAAATGGCGCAACATACCAAATCCACTTAACAACAATGCGGTGGGGTTGGCAATATTTTTTCCGGCAATATCGGGTGCTGTACCGTGTACTGCTTCAAAAATAGAAATATGGTCGCCTATATTAGCAGATGGCGCAAAGCCCAAGCCACCAACGAGACCAGCACATAAATCACTCACAATATCACCCTGTAAATTGGTAAGTACCACTACATCAAAAAGATCGGGTCTGCTCACCAGTTTCATACATAGATCATCTACAATAATATCATTGGCTACTAATTCAGGATAATCTTTGGCTACTTCATAAAAGACCTCTAAAAACAGGCCATCTGTGAGTTTCATGATATTTGCTTTGTGACCACAAGTGATTTTTTTGGCTCCTTTTTTCTTGGCCATCTCAAAAGCATACTTAATTACCTGCATACTACCGGGGCGGGTAATAAACCTGCGGCACAATGCCACATCATTGGTGAGCATATGTTCTATTCCACCATAAGTATCTTCAATATTTTCTCTTACAATGGTAATATCAATGGGTATACCAGCTTTACTAAATACCGTATCTACTCCGTGAAGGGTTTGAAAAGTTCTTTTATTGGCATAGGTATTCCAGGTTTTACGGGCAGTAACATTCACACTTTTTACGCCTTTTCCCTTGGGAGTTTCCATTGGGCCTTTGAATAAAATACCGAGACTTTCAATGGTTTGTTGTGCTTCTGGCGTCATACCATTGCTGTAGCCCTTGTCAAATACCCATTTTCCCATATCTACCATCTCATATTCTAAGGGTACATTGGCAGCTTTAAAAACAGATAGTACTGCATCCATAATTTCGGGACCGATTCCATCGCCTTTTGCAACAGCAATTTTTGTCATATTGATTTTTTTTTACTTCCTGCAAAAGTACGGGTTGGGAGTCCAAAAATGCGCATAAAATTGTATCAATATTCATTGCAATTGGTTGTATGATGCTTTAATTTGCTTAATTTTACTAAGATTAACATAACCGCTCTATGGTTTCAAAAATTTCAGCAGGAATAGAGGTCACGGTAGAAACTTTCTACCAGTCAGATTACAGCAACCCACTAAAGGCTGAATTCATTTTCGCCTACCGCATTACCATTGAGAACCACAATAAATTCACCGTGAAATTATTGCGTAGACAATGGTTTATTTTTGATAGCAATGCAGAGCATCGGGAAGTAGAAGGAGAAGGTGTTGTAGGCGTTCAGCCTGTATTGACTACTGGGGAACGGTATACTTATGTGAGTGGCTGTAATTTAAAAACAGAAATGGGCAAGATGAATGGCAGCTATGAAATGGAAAACCAGCATACGATGGAAAAATTTCAGGTACCCATTCCCTCATTTGATCTGATTGCCCCCACCAAATTAAATTAAACTACTGCTACGAAGTCGGCTTATACTTTGCCTCTTCAAATAGTTGAGCTGAATTTTTTTGCAACAATTGCTTTAAGTCCATCTTTGGATTTTTATTCATCCATTTTTTTACGATCTGCCAACCAACGAACTGACCAATATTACCCGGTGATTTGCTGCCAAATACTTGGGTAGAAGGTCCATCATTCATATAATCACGGGTAAACTGCGGATCGGTTTTATAGAGTAAATCGTTCTGAATAAAAAAACTCCAAATATTTTTCTCATTGTCCACACAGGTACGAAATTGCTCATCGGTATAGCCCGTAATAAGGCTGTCTGCAAGCATGGGTAAAAAATGATTTAGTAGGTATAAGCGCTTTCCAGATTCTACCATCTGTTCTATCAAAGGCTTACCCAGTGCAGGTTCCGGATAAATATCATCCACAATATTACGTAGGGAAGCTACTGGAATATAAGCTGGTTCAAAACGGCGTGATAGGTAAGTAGGATAAAAAGATTGACTCTGTTCACTTGCATAAAGCGGATGATTTTTTCCTAGAAAAAGTTGTAATCCTATGGCAATTGCGTCGGGGGTAATAATGGTTCCGAAACTATTAATAGGACCAATAAAGGTGATAATTTTTTTCGGAAGCTGGTATTCTGGAAAATAATATTTTACGTATTGAAACCCTTTTTTTATTTCGTCAACCCAAGGCCTTGTATTTTTAAAAATAAGATTGGCATCTTGATAAATAGATTGATAGCTGTTGATGAAAGCAGGAATATCTTTCTGCGCCGCTTCGGGTGTTGTTCCTAAAATATTATACAAAAAATCGCTGTTAAACCCTTTGTAGCGCTGATCTAGTTGATGCAGTGAGGCTTTGAGATGAAGCGTATCTACTTTAAAAAAATCTTGTTCATAGCGTTGTTCTATTACCGTTATTGAGATGCTAGAAACATTGGGCTGCCGCTTATTTTGATTACAGGCTGTAAAAATGGCCAATGCCAAGAATAAATATATTAAACGTTGCATATGCGAAATAACGCAAAGGAATGCCATCATGTTGTTAAAATGCTGAATTTTGCAGTATGAAAATTTTTATAGCCCAGCAAAACTATCATATTGGAAACTTTGAATTGAATACCCAAAAAATGATGGATGCTATTGACCAAGCCAAAGCGGCAGGGGGCGATTTAATTCTATTCAGTGAAATGTGCATACCGGGCTATCCTGCTAGGGATTTTGTAGAGTTCAACGACTTCTTAAACAAATGCGATGAGGCGGTGAACGCCATTAAAAAAAAGGCCGATACCATTGGAGTAATTATTGGCAGTATTGACAGAAATACACAGCAGAAAGGAAAGAGTCTCTTCAACGCCGCCTATTTTTTATACGAGAATGAAGTGAAAGCAGTCATTCATAAAACGCTTTTACCCACTTATGATGTATTTGATGAGTACCGTTATTTTGAGCCCGCCTTTGAATGGAAAGTAATTCCTTTCAAAGGAAAAAAGCTGGCGGTAACCATCTGCGAAGACATCTGGAATCTTGGCAATAATTCGTTGTACAGAATTTGCCCCATGGATGAACTGATGAAGCAGAACCCCGATATCATGCTTAACCTAAGTGCTTCGCCTTTTGATTATACACATGATGAAGATAGAAAAGCAGTGATTAAAGCCAATGTATTGAAATATAAGTTACCGTTATTTTATTGCAATGCCGTGGGCAGTCAAACCGAGATTGTTTTTGATGGTGCTTCCATGGTTTTTGATAAAAATGCCAACCTTATAAAAGCCTTTCCCGCCTTTGAAGAAGCACTTGATTTTGTTGAATTAAACAAGGATGGCAGCATCAATGCTCCCATTCTTGAGCCCGCCAATCGGATTCCTGACCAAGTATTGAATCCTGATACGCTAACCGAAAAATTGAATATTGAGCAAGTGTATAACGCACTGGTACTGGGCATTCGCGACTATTTTAAAAAAATGGGATTTACCAAAGCCATCATTGGCTCTTCAGGTGGAATAGATTCAGCAGTTACATTGGCATTGGCTTGTGAAGCATTGGGGGCCAAAAATATTCGTGCCATTTTAATGCCCTCTCCTTACTCCACCGATCATTCGGTAAATGATGCCATTGCGTTGAGTAAAAACCTGAATAATCCGTATGATATTGTGCGAATAGATGAAGTGTACAATAGTTTTTTAACCACACTAGCGCCTTTGTTTAACGGCCTTCCTTTTTCGTTGGCTGAAGAAAATATACAGAGTAGGAGTCGCGGTAATATACTCATGGCCATTGCCAATAAATTCGGATATATCTTATTAAATACTTCCAACAAAAGTGAGTTGGCAACTGGTTACGGTACTTTGTACGGTGATATGGCTGGTGGGCTGGGTGTATTGGGAGATTGCTATAAATTACAAGTGTACGAGTTGGCTAAATTCATTAATCTACAGCAAGAAATTATTCCGAATCATATTATTACCAAAGCTCCTTCTGCTGAATTAAGACCCAATCAAAAAGACAGTGATAGCTTACCCGACTATTCTATTCTCGATCAAATTTTGTACCAGTACATTGAAAAACGCCAAGGGCCAGTGGAAATTAAAGCACAAGGTTTTGACGCAGCATTGGTAGACCGTACTTTGAAAATGGTGAATAACAATGAATACAAACGGAACCAGTTTTGTCCCATCATTCGCATTTCCCCCAAAGCCTTTGGCGTTGGAAGAAGGGTGCCGATTGTGGGAAAATATTTGAATTAATAAATTCGACATCATGTTCCGCCCAATTTGGCAATTGATTATCCGCCAAATAACCGCCACAATTACTCTACCAAGTATTTCAATATTGATTCAATTTTGAGTCATTTAAGTCGAATATCTTGCCCTTTTATTGCCCTTTCATTGCCCCATTTGCCCTATTATTGCCCTTTTAGTTGGTAAGAGATTCCTGCTCCAAAAGTTCCTGATTTTTCAAAAATATTAAAGCCAGTTACAAGTAAGGCTAAATCATAACTTGCGGTTCTTTTTGATATTTTATTAATTTCCTGATAATCACTATTTGTTATTTTTCCATTCTCTATCACATAGAGTACCGCTTTTACCTGCCGCTCATTCAATCCCAGTTTCTGCAACTGGCCTTGACTATACTTGTTTTTAAACAGCGTAACCAATATGCCGCCGTCCTGCTCAATAATTTCAGGGTCGGGTAATCCAGCTTCTTTGGAGGTGCTGATAATCTTCAATGTGCCGCTTCCCCATGCATCAATGTAGCCAGCTTTGAAACAAACATCGGCTATTAATAAATTTCTTGGCCGCGATGGGTGCTGTCGTTGAAGTGAATCCAAACTAATACCAGCAGGTAATTCACCTTCATTCCAGATATTAAAGTGGTTGTCGAACATACGCACCTGCACCACTGATGAACCCAAGTAATTTCTATGCACCAGAGCATTGAGCAACATTTCACGAAGTGCTGCAATAGGATATTCACCTTTCTCAATCCTTTGCATACCTTCAAATGAAATAGTACGGGTAAAGAATTTCCGGTTTAATTGTTCCATCACTTCTTTCAGTAAATAAACAATATTTCCTTCCACTGTCTCCTGGAATCTCAGGTCACTGCTATCTTTTCCAAAGCGACCAATTTTTACAACACAATTATTAAAAAACTTTGCAGGATTTTTTCCAAATAAAACAATTGCCGCTCTTTTAATGTTACCATTATCATCTGTCAAACGAAGTTTAGCAATTAAATCTGCTTTGCTTAACCCTTCCACATCTGCAATTCTGCCAGCATGAACTGATGCTGCTATGTATGATTTTAAACTGGCATCATCAATATCATCAAGTGTAGCCGTGGGTTCACTAACCTCATCCCATGTCTTACCGCTTTTGCGAAGTAAATAATCAGTGAGTGCTGCACCAATCAATTCTTGTTTGGTACTTCCGCTTCTGTAGTAATACCTGCCACGCAAAGAAATAGGCACAGCATAAGGCTGTGTAATTATTTCAAGATAGTACAACCCTTTTTCTTCATGCAGGTTTACATCAACCAAAATACCCATCAGGTCTTTTACTTTGTTAGGTATTTCATCCATCAGCTTTTTGTAATCGCTAATGCCAACTACTTTACCATTGTCATCTTTGCCAATGAATATTACACCGCCTTGTGCATTGGCAAAACCACAAACCCATTTCAGGTAATCCTCGTGCCAGCTTTGTTTGTATTCTATGTTTTGTTGTTCAGGCATAGGTTTAGAATTTTATGCAATTATATAGCACTTCATTATTACACTGCTTTTCTCAATTCATCAATAGTTTTTAATGCCTCTTCCATTTCATCTTTAAAAAATGGTTCTTCGTTAAAATGTGCCGCCGGATTAAGCGTTCTTCCTGTTGCCGCATCTACTTTATCTAACACTACTTTCAGTTTATCCTTAGTTGCTGCATTCGTTCTCATAGTTTGTATGCTTTGCTTCAAAGATTTGATATGGCTTTTTAGTTTCTTTTCGGGAATTGTTGTTCCTAATACTGCAATAGCATCATCAAAGATTTTGTTCAACTCTGCATCTGTAATATTCAGATTTAAAACTGCTTTTTTAAGCTCTGAAATGTCTTGTTTGTCCTCTCCTCTTGCTCTGCCTACATAATCTCCTAAGGTTAATAACAAATCTGACCGCCACACAAAATCCAAAGACGGGTCAAACACTTTAGCCAACAATCTTTCGGCTTCCTTTCTTAAAAATAGAGCACAAGCTTCATATTCGTTATTATCAAAGAATTCTTTGGCTTTTTCATAATAGGTCTGAATGCCTTTTTCTTCAACCTTTGGATTTTTATCAATGGGTGTTTCTCTGAAAATGATTGCCTTCCAATCCTTCTCATTATTTTTTACTGAACGCTGAAACTCATTAAAAAATCCTTTTTCATGTGTAAACAACAGCAACTGATAATCAGTTGTGTATTTTGAAAGCAACAATTCTATTACCTTTCTTCTGTTGTGCATGTCAAGGCTTATCAGCAAATCATCTAAACACAGCAAATTGTTTTGAGCTTTATTGGTTCGGTTTTCCATCAGCACAAAACGAATAGCTAAGGCTATACCGTTAATTCTTGCCTCGTTATAAAAAATATGAGGCTTGTTGATGTCAGTTAGTGTTGCTGCTGTCCTCCCAAATTTTGCCTTCAGTGTTATTTCCGGATTAATAACGGCTCTTTTGCCCTTGCTGCCAGTATAATCTAACAGGGTTGGATTGAATATGTCAAGTTGAGAAAATTCATTTTTTTCGGAAAGATTATCATTGTAATATTCTGTCAGCACATTATGAGCCTTGCCGGTATTAACTTTTACCAACGGCAGAATTAAATCCTGTAGCCCATTATTAAAATCATCTCTCATTGTGTTGAGCGCCTTGGTTGTCTCTGTGTTAATTTTCTCCCTGAACTCTTTTAGTAAATCATACAAATTTTTTCCTTTGCTGCTAAAAAAAGGTAGAATATCTCTTTCAAAATATGGCCAAAGATTCAGAGCCTGACTGTTTCGGAAATTTGAAAAGTTAAGCAACAGCCTGTGGGAAATAAATTCGCTGCTCAGATAGTAAGAACGAATTAGTTCCTTTCTTGTATCTGTATCAGTTGCCGGGTTTAATACAAATGTTTCTTTTGTTGCCGGAAGTACATTGCCCTTTGCATCTTTTTCTGCAAAGGCAAGTTTTACAAATGGGGCAGTGGCACCGCCAAAAATGTTTTTTAAATCCTGGTCGCCACCGTCAAAATATTTTTTGTACTCATCGGCTGGTTTACCTGCACATTGAAGGAAGGTATATAAACTCCAGAATACAGATGACTTACCACTTCCATTCACACCCCAGATAATGGCATGTTTCCCTTCAATATTAATGTTTTCATATTCAGGAAATGCCTTAAAGTTTTGTAACTCTATGCTATGTAAATATTTTTTAGCCATTTTGGATTACATTAATGATGTCGGCACTTTTTACAGGGAAATCTAAAATACGCCTGCGGATAATATTATCGGTGCTTTTGTATTCGTCATATACTTTATTGATGGTGCTGATAATTTTTGTTGTTTGTGTTTTTTCATCTAAGTGGTCAATAGGTTGTAAGAGTTCGCTTACTTCTTTTATGATTGTGATTTTTTTTTCGTGCATGTGTTCTTTAAAATACAACTCATACACACAGGCATCAATTAGTTCTTCAAGGTTGGCGGCAATATGGTCGTTAGGAGTGTAAGGGCTTATACGGTCTTCGTATTTTTTTATGAAGGTGATATAATCAACCAGAATTTCAAATGGGCGCATTTCAGATTTTGGAACCTCCGGAATTGGAATTTGTTCGATGTAAACCTTTTCCCATTTATTTGTACCCACGCCAGAACTATTTGTTATTTTATCGTAATACCATTCTGAAACTTTGGAATTTAAAATGGCTTGCACGTATTTTAAATCTTTTCCGGTAATTATGAATGTTGCATTGTTTGTATAGTGGCATTCTTTGTCTATACAAAATTTCGCCCTATCAGTTAAAACTAGCCAAATAATCTTCTCCTTTTCAAATTCATCTAAATAGGCACAATCTCTTAATTCCCACCAGTACTTTCCTTGGTCGGTTCGTTCGTACAAACCTTTTACATTTTTCTTATCGTTGTTTTTTACGAAATTCTCTTGGATACTTTCAAAGTGTTTAATTAGGCGGGGGAATTTTCTCTTAATAAATAATTCTCCTTTTTCTTCACCTCTAGCTTTGTCAGTCCATCCACTAGGAATTAGAATCATATAATTATGCTCAAAGTTATATATATATCTATCGATATCTCTCCCTCTTAATAGTGGCTTAATAAATTGTTGTAATTCTGGATGCTGAATAATTAATGTCTGCTTCACATCCTCAGAAATATAGAATGCTTCATTAAATCCTGTCAATAACCCTCTTAGTGCTTGAAATTCCCAGTCCTTAAACAACTTACCACATTTACTAATTGCAATTTTGACATTCTCATTTTCTTTAGTTGAAAAAGCCCACCCTTCCTCATTTAAGGAACTTGAAGGGTATCTATATCCTTCTCTGTTCACATATTCAATCAATGGTTGGTTTTTCAATAAATCATTTCCTACTTGGCAAAATGAAAATGAATAATCGTCTTGAATACTTGTTTTCTTTTGAAAGAAAATAATTGAAGTATCAACAGTAGCTCCAAATATTTGAACCTCATTGAAATCAACATAACCGCTCAGCTGAGTTTTGGTTAATAAATATTTTCTGAGGTTTTGTCCGTATTTGGCACGGGTATATTTTTTTGAACAGATATAGGAGAATACACCCTTATCTTCTTTCAATATTTTGTGTCCCAATTCAAAAAAGTAAGTATAAATATCGCTGGTGCTGTTATATACTTCGTAGTTTGGCTTGCCATCTATTTTTTCCAAATAAGGTTTAATGTCAGTAATGCCTTCTTGCCTTATGTAGGGTGGGTTGCCTATTACAATGTCAAAGCCGCAGCTTTCCGAAACATACGGGTTTAGTATTTCGGGGAAATCTAATTTCCAATCAAAATGTTCAAAAGGTATTGATGTATCAGCTTTCAACTTTTTTAATTTCCCTAATACCGTATCGTAGTGTTTTTGAATTGTTTCATTTTCCTGTTGTTTTTTAGTGGGCTTATTGCTAAATAAATCACCAGCTTCAACTAATTTTTCTAATGCCTTCTGTTTAGTTAGTGAAACTTGATTAATCAACAAATCAATTTTCAACAATTTAATTTCATCCCGTAATTTTTCTTTATCTGAATTGGGACTGTAATAATCTTTTTGCTTTGTAATAATCTTTTGTAAAATCTTTTTTACGTTTTCAATAAATTTTACAGCCGAACTAACTACGTTTCTAATCTCCCAATCTATATAAACTACCTCGTTTTCAAATATTGGCAACAAACTATTGCCTGCAACAATTTTGTAATCAAGATTTGGTAATGGAAAAGGCTTCTTCCCAGGCTCTACATCTTCATCAACAATCAACGATAACCAAAAACGTAAACGAGCAATATCAACAGCACCTTTGTCTTTATCTACGCCATAAATAGAGTTTTGAATGATTGCTCTTTTTACATCCCCTTTTTTATCCAGCAATGTCCAGTCCAATGCCAATTTTGCATGAAATATTTCCTGCAGCAAACCCATGGGGAATGCACCCGAACCAATCGCAGGGTCACAAATTTTTACTGCATCTAACAGGTCATTTATTTTTGAAGCGTTTTTCCGGATGAAATTATGTTTATCATTTTCATCGCCTCGTTCTTTATAACGGATGAACTTTTCAATGGCTGTGTTTTTACCCAGGTGTAATTCCAAATATTGAATCAGCACCTCCTGACACATGTATTGCACAATGAGTTTTGGCGTATAGAATGCACCTTTCTCTCTGTTGTCTTCCAGCAGGTTTTCAAAAATATGTCCCAGCATTTCCGGGTCTATACCAATGTCTAAATCGTCTGGTGTACTTTCATCAATGGTAAAATTATATTCTCCTAAAAAGGCAAATAGGTTTTCAAAGAGCATTTTGCTGAAGACAATAAAATCCGCCTTTGGTTTTTTCTCAATTTCATCCCGTTCAAATAAACCACCATTCAGGTAAGGAAACTTTGTTCCGGTTACTTTAAAAACTTCATTCTTTGGGTTGTTAAGTGTTTCAAAAAAAAGAGGCACTAAACAAGTAGTATAAAAGGCATCGCTATTGTTGGTTGAGAAAAATTCTGCTACAAAACTTTTGTTTCCCTCGCCGTAATTTTTATCAAGGGCAACATCCAGCCAGCCTTTCTTTTGCAGGAATTGCAGGAAAATTATCCGGCCAAGCATTTTCTTTGTAAAATCCCGGGCCAGCTTTGCATCAGTTCCAAAAATAGCCCTAGCATGAAAGTTATCTTCTTTCATTAATTCATCAACAAAGGCCTGATACTGTTTTTTGTATTTTACAAAAAACTCTTTCGATACTTTTTCAACGGAGAATGCTTCTAATACATCTTTAATCGTTCGGGTTCTTTTCTCTACTAAATGCCAAAAACGTTCTCTTGGTGTAACGCAGGTTTCGCCTTTACCTAAAACATAAGTATATCGTTTGGGGTGTGTTTCTTTTTTTATCTCATTGCCTTCATCATCCCAATACTTGGATTTTGAATAAAACGAAAAACGCCAATCGTCATGCTCTTTTTGGTGATATACAATTAATGCCCCGTCAACAATGCCGGGAATAACCTCTGATGTAATTAAATTACGTAAGCCAACCCTATTTCTGGAAACGTTAGAAGCATTGAGTTTCAGTTCCACTTCATACAAAGCCAAAGCATTGCCATCATCTAATTTAATGTTACCAAACCGAATGATGTTTTGCGTTAAATCCCGTTGTGATTGTTTTGTTACTTCAACAGATTCTTCGGTAGCAAAAAACTCTCGGTTAGGGAAGATGGCATTCACAATCTGTTTCCAGTTCTTCCTTGTGTAAGTAGCTCTTAGTTTATCGTGTAGTTCTTCTTTTGTCATTATCCTGCAAATGATTCTGAAATGATTATTTGTGGTGCATTGTATTTGGTTTCAATCTTTTTCGGTTTTGCTTCCTGTTCATCTTCTCTCAACACATCTAATAAAGGATAAGCTTTCAAAATTTTTATTAGGCGTTGAAATGCATCCACATTACTCATGGGTTTTATATTAGGGTTCTTTTTCGCTTCATCGCTTTGTGTCTTTCGTTCCTTTGCCAGTTTGTTAATTTCTCTTGGTAGTTTTTGAAACTTCCCTTTTACAATTGCTGACTTTGCAGCATTTAAAATTTCTTTTTCATCATTGCTTACAAAATCTAAATTTATTTGTGGATGAATAAAATCTAAGGCTCGTTGGTCGTTCGGCCCCAGTTTTATTTTTCCTTTGTCACCCAATGCGGCCAGATTTTCTTCCTCACGAAACGTTTGTAACGCAATGCCAATTTGGTCGTGGTGTGAATGGTGGAGTTTAACCGGCTTTTCCGTTATGTGGGCTTTAAATATTCGTGCTGCTTCAATAAAGGTTAGTTCTTCAAACTTCAATCCATTGTCAATGTAGTAGAAACTGTCTCTTTTTTGATTTTTGATATAGACCAAAGAAGTGTCTTTTCTGCCTTTGTCAGTCCTGCCAGTTCTTGCCCTTCTTGGTATTTTATCTCTGATGCGTTTATATGATTCAGGCTGTTCATCTCTGAATTTTCTTAATTCGTTTAAAAAGACTAAGCGTTCGTCTCTTTCTTCTTCCGGTACTTTTTCAAAAAGACCGAACGTTCCAAATTCTTCTTCATCTGAATAAATTTGACTGTCTTCTCCTAAAGCAGAATGGAATGCCTGCAATTTTATGTAAGCCTTTTTATTCAATTCAATTTCACTGTCTGTTTTAGATGTAGGGAAAAAGTTATAGATATAAATTCTCTTTGATGGAGTACCGATACGGTTTACACGGCCAATACGCTGCATAAGCCGGGTCGCATTCCAGGGAATATCGTAATTCAAAATAATGTTAGACCGGTGTAAGTTTACACCCTCAGCTAATACTTCAGTTGTAATGATAATGTCAATATCATTTAATTGGTCTTCCAGTTTTATATTAGCATCAAAATTTGCCTCTATAATATCAGTTAAATCTTTTTGGTTGGAGCTATCAACTGAAATAAGTCTTGTAAAGTTGTCCTTCTTCAACCGTTTTGCTAAATAATCTGTTGTTTCTTTAGATTCACTGAATACAATAAGTTTTCCGTTGTCGTTGATGGACTTATCCATCAATTCTTTTTTTATCCGGTAAACCAATTCATCATACTTCGGGTCTTGGTGTATTTCTTTCCACTTATTAAACAGCCCTTCCAATACTTTCTGGTCGTGATAGATACCCTCAATAAATATCTTATCAAATTCTTCAACAGAAAATGCCTGAATCATATCCGGGTCATCAGATTCAGCTAAGATGTCTTGTAATGCTTGTTCATCATCGTTAAGAATATATTCGCTTACTCCTAATTTAGGAGCAATGTAAATTCTGCCATTTTCAATCATCTTCACCATTGCAGTATTAGCGTCATAGTATCGCTTCAAACTCATTTTAAAAGCTTCAAAGCTGCTGTCAATACGCTTAACCAAAAGAGTTTTCATTATTTTAGCTAACGAATCAGAAATGACATCTGCGTTTTTATTAAAGAATTTCTTCTTTATTTCTTCAGGTAGATATTTTATGGCTTGATAACGAAAATAGCGAAGGCCATTTTTAGTATCTTTTAACTTGTTCAGGGTTTCGTCATACAAATCGCTTAACTCTTCATCCATTTGATAAAGAATTTGTTTTGGTGGTTCAATATCTGGAAACGTATAACCTTGGGCCTTTATATCGTTCCAATATTCTTCAGTATTTCTTATGTCAGTTCGTGTTCTTCTAACAATAATGGGTTCTAAAACTTTTACCCGGATAATATCATATATACGTTTAACCTCTTTGGCTATTACTGATTTATCTTTTTGTTTTTTAAGTTTATCATAATCATCAATTAGCTTTCTAAAAAAATGTTGAATGTTTCCAATTTCTAAACTTGAAGTTTTTGAATCTTGAAAAAGGTATAATTGGTTTCTTATATCTGCTGGCTGATTGTTTAAAGGTGTTGCAGTAACTAAGATTACCCGTTTCTCTTTGCTGCCATCTGGTGCTGGATTTTTTCTCGGTGTTTTACAAATCTTTTGTAGCAGGTTGAACATATCAGATTCATCGCTTCTAAATTTATGTGCTTCATCAACAATAATTAAATCGTAATATTCAGGGTGTGTAATTTTATGTAAACTTCCGTTGGTTATAAAAGTTACGTTAGGAACTTCAAAATCTCTGATTGTTCTTTCCCAGTTATTCTTTAATGCCGGGGGATGAATGATTAATATTTTTGTTCGGTAGCCATTGGAAAAATAAAACTTCTTTGCAACGATAGTTGCAATAATTGTTTTACCTAAACCCACAACATCGGCCAAAACAAACCCATTGTGTTGCATTAATTTATTGTAGCCATCGTTGACTGCATCAATTTGATAGTGTAATTTTTTGTAGCCCTTTGGTAAATCAGAAACAGATTCAGGGTCGTACTCAATGCTTTTCCCAAAATATTCAATCAGGAACTTGATATAAACTTCAAACGGTGTAAAATCTTCATTCAAATAAGTTTCTGTTTTTAATTCTGCAATTGAAGATGATAATATGTCAATTGCTTCCAGCCATAATTCATTAAAAGTTTTTAAAGCATAGGCGACATCATCAAAGTCGCGCAGTTCTACATTGAATTCAAAGTTTCTTTCAAGTCCTGATTCAGAAAGGTTACTTGAGCCTGTAATTACTGAGCCAGAATGATGTTCATTGAAATTTTCAGGTCTGAAAATATAAATCTTAGAATGAAGTTTTTGACTGGGATGTGCTTTAATTTCAATTTTATTTTCAATAATGTCATTTACAAATTGTAGAATTCCTTCTTCTACATTCCTAAAATATGATGCACTTTGTATATCGTTTTTTAGTTCTGCTAAAAATTCTTCTCTTGTTACTTCAGTATTGAAATTAAATTCAAGTCCTTTTCTGGCTGCTTCGCTTATTAAATGGTCAACATCAATTCCAACAAGTATTCTAATTTTTGATGTGTTGGTTAACAAGGGTCTTATTCTAAAATACCCAGACGCTCTAAAAAAACCTACCAATGCATCAAAATAATGAACTTGGGTATTTGTGAAAATACCTTCGAACTTACCTATTAATGTATTGTTATCTTTATTTGTAAAGAATTTGGTTGCCATCTACTTTTTTGATTTTTTAATTTGTTTTTCCGCCGCTTTTAGTCCATCTGTTAAATGTTCCATCCCACCAAAGTCTTTACTGATTTTATCTGCAATGAATTTCGTTTGAACCTCTTTTAAGTCCAGTTTCAAAATTTCTGCAAGTGGTTGCAGGTAGTCCGGTGATGCTGGTCTGTCGCCTCGTTCAACCTTACTCAATGTTGAAGTATCAATGTCAAGATGTGCAGCTACCTTTCGGAGAGGTAATTTAATTGCCTCTCTTGCTTTCTTGATGTAGTCACCAAATGTTTCGTTACTCATTTAGACAAATTATTTTGGACTGTTTTGTCAAATATAAGGCTTTATGCAACAAAATCAGCCTGTTGCTTGTCAAAGGGAGCAGACATTTCGTATGAGAATTCTTCCCTTTGGGTGGTGGACGGGCTGTGGGTTGGAATTTTTAGTATGGTAGGTTTTCTGTGTCTTGCAATGTGCAGAATACATAACAATGAATACAAACGGAACCAGTTTTGTCCCATCATTCGCATTTCCCCCAAAGCCTTTGGCGTTGGAAGAAGGGTGCCGATTGTGGGGAAATATTTGAATTAATAAATGCAATAATTTAGAACCTTTCAATAATACCTGCAATACCTTGTCCACCGCCTACGCAAGCGGTTACCATGCCGTATTTTTTGTTCAGGCGTTGCAGATCATTTAACAATTGAATGGTTAGTTTACAACCAGTGCAACCCAGTGGGTGACCGAGGGCAATAGCTCCACCATTGATATTTATGATGGCTGGATCCAAGCCTAACTCACGAATTACGGCAAGGGATTGAGCAGCAAATGCCTCATTCAATTCTATCAATTCTATATCAGCGAGACTCATGCCAGCTTGCTTCAATACTTTTGGAATGGCTGCAACGGGGCCAATTCCCATGATGCGAGGATGTACACCTGCAGACGCACAATTCACCAACCTACCAATTGGTTTTAATCCCAATTCAACCACCATTCTTTCACTCATCACCAGCGCAAAAGCAGCCCCATCACTGGTTTGAGAAGAGTTACCTGCGGTTACACTTCCGCCAATTGCAAATGCTGCTTTTAATTTTGATAGTCCTTCTACTGTTGTATCTGCCCTTAATCCTTCATCGGTATCTACTATATAAGATCGTACTGCCTTCTTCCCTTTTTCATTCAAATAAATCTCTTCTACATTCACTGGATGTATTCCAGTTTTAAAATATCCATTTTCAATAGCCAGTTTTGCTTTTCTATGGGAATGATAAGCAAATTCATCTTGGTCTTCCCTAGATACATTGAATTCTTTGGCAACCGCTTCCGCTGTTAAGCCCATACCCAAGTAATAATCAGGTTCATCTTTTGCAATGGCATAAGAAGGAACGGTCTTCCATCCGGCAGTGGGCACCATACTCATACTTTCGGTTCCACCAGCAATAATACATTCGGCCATACCCGAACGAATTTTTGCAGTAGCTGTTGCAATGCTTTCTAATCCACTGGCACAATAGCGGTTAATGGTAATTCCTGCCACTTCTATACCCAATGCTTTGGCAGCAATAATTCTTCCAAATTGCAAGCCCTGCTCCGCCTCTGGCACTGCATTACCTACAATTACATCATCAACTCTTTTGGTATCTAGTTGGGGCACAGATGCAGCTAATGCCTTAATTACTTCAACCGCTAAATCATCTGGTCTGTAAAATCTAAATCCGCCTTTCTTACTCTTTGTTACTGCGGTTCTGTAACCGGCAACTATATAAGCTTCTTGCATAAAACGACTTTTAAGAATTCAAATATAAGCAATCTAATTAAAAGTTGTTTATGCAACTATATGAACTGAGCAGTATCTTATGGGTCCACAATTACTTTATTGCATATTTTCGCCAAAACTCTTGCTTTGTACAGTCTTCTTCGCAATATTTTATTCAATTTTTCACCCGAATCGGTTCATTATTTTTCTATGAACTGCCTGAAAACGGCTACCAGATTGGGTATTACTGATGGGGTATTGAAGGGAATTTTTCAATACCCTTCAAGCGAATTGGGGAAGACTGTTTTTGGTATTGAATTTTCCAATCCGGTAGGATTGGGTGCGGGTTTCGACAAAAATGCGCTTTACCTATACGAGTTAGAAGCCCTTGGTTTTGGGTTTGTAGAAATTGGTACGGTAACGCCTAAGGCTCAACCCGGCAACGAACTGCCTCGTTTATTCAGGCTACCAGCCGACCAAGCGCTAATAAATAGAATGGGATTTAATAATGAAGGGGTAGGGAGTGTAAAAAAGCGACTGACAGATTGGAACAATCGCAAAGCAAATAAAAACAGCACCCATTTAGTGATTGGTGGAAATATTGGAAAAAATAAAATTACGCCCAATGAAGACGCGTGGCGTGATTATAAAATTTGTTTTAATGAGCTGCACGAAACGGTGGACTATTTTGTGGTGAATGTGAGTTCGCCCAATACACCCGGCTTGCGCGCATTGCAGGAAAAAGATGCGCTTAGAAAAATTTTTGCTGAACTGCAAAATGACAATCAGGGTTATGCAAAACCAAAACCGCTGCTGCTTAAAATTGCCCCTGATTTAAATCAATCACAGCTAGACGATATTGTTTCTCTTTCACTAGAAATGCAGTTGAGTGGATTGGTAGCCACCAATACAACCATTGACCGTTCTAATTTAACTGCTGCATCTGAGCAATTGAGCGAGGCCATTGGCATGGGTGGATTAAGTGGTAAACCCGTTCAGGCTCGCTCTACCGAAGTGGTGGCTTATCTGGCGGAGCAGACTGGTTACACCATACCCATTATTGCCAGCGGCGGTATTTTTACTGGTGCAGATGCCAAAGAAAAAATAAATGCAGGTGCTGCTCTGGTTCAGGTATGGACTGGATTTGTTTATGAGGGGCCTTCTATTGTAAAAAATATCTGTACCTATTTGGCTGCTCATTAATCCAATGAGAAGCAGCTTATATTTGCACACAATACTTTTTTTATGGAGCATTTATTGAATACCGAAAGTCTGATTAGTTTTCTTGTTTTAACCATTCTGGAAGTTGTTTTAGGAATTGATAATGTGATTTTCGTGAGCATTATTTTGAATAGAATGCCCAAAATATTGCAAAAGCAGGCCAGACTTAGTTGGATGGTTACGGGTATTATTACCAGAACCATACTTTTATTTTGTTTGAGTTGGTTGCTTACACAAAAGGGTAAGCCAGTTTTGAGTATATGGGGTAAAGATTTTGATTTAGCCAGTCTCGTTATGCTGGCAGGTGGATTGTTTTTGATTTATAAAACTGTAAAAGAAATACACCATAAGCTGGAAGGGGAAGAAGCAGTTGCTGCTGGAAATAACAAGAAAGAATTGGGATTTGCGAGTGGCATTGGTCAAATTATATTGATTGATATGGTATTTAGTTTCGACAGTATTATTACTGCTGGAGGTACGGCAAAACACTTGGAAGTGATGATAGCGGCGGTGGTAGTAGCAATGATTGTGATGTTCTTATTCAGTCCCAAAATTTCCTCCTTTATTCACAAGCATCCTACATTAAAAATGCTGGCTTTATCATTTCTAGTGATGATTGGATTGGTATTATTGGTTGAAGGATGGAATCCGGTAGGTGCGCATGAGATGCACTTGAAGAACTATGTATATTTTGCGATGGCATTTTCTTTCAGCGTAGAGTTGCTGAATATGAAGATGAGGAAATCTACTACGAAATCTGTAGAACTTAGAGAGCCTACTTTAAATAGTGCAGAAGACAACCCTTCTGATATGGCTAATTAAGCTGCATGGAATAGATTTTGGTTTTTTCTTCGGTAGATTTATTTGATATTTTTTTGTCGCGACTTTTCTTACCGCGACCCCACCAAATTAAAAATCCAGTAATGGGTAAAGAAGCTGCAATAAGACTTGCCAGAAAATAAATGATTTTACTTCCTATTCCAAGGATCTGAATACCGCCGGTATGAAAATCATAATTACTTTTTGCAATTTTATCGTAGGTAGAGTAATTTTTGTAGAGATCTTGTCGCAAAATTGCACCCGTACCTTTATCAAAAAAAAGGGTATTTTGTTTTCGGATAATTTTATATGGGTAACGGAAAAGAACGCGAATGGGATCCTTAGGTTTTAGCGGATAGCTCAGAAAAACCTGATTGGCCCCTGGGTATAATTTTTTGGATTGTTCATACGCTTTTTCCAAGGTAAAAGCGACTGAATTTTTTGCACCACTATTTTCGGGTGCTTTTGAAATTTTACTGGAGGTAGCGAAAGCCGTTAGCTGTTTGGCCCAATCGAATACCCAAAAAATACCAGTGAGTGACACGACTAATAAAATTGATAAAGCATAGAAGCCGAGTACACTGTGGAGATCCCAGTTGAATCTTTTCCAATTTTTTGTTTTAAAATGGATGGTAGCTGCTTGTTTAAAAAACTTTTTTTGTTTGGGCCACCATATTATTAAACCGCTTATGCAGAGAATGAAAAATATAAGTACGTTAAACTTAATGATTTGTTTGCCCGGTTTACCTAGGTGAAGCTTTACGTGCATTTCTTCAATCCAGTTAAAGAAATCGGCTTCCATATTTCTTACGCCAATGATAGCACCAGTATAGGGATTAATGGAAATGGCATTTTTACTTTTAGTAAAGTAGATAATAGCTGCATCGGCAGCCTCTTTGAAACGAATTTGGGTGATGGTTTCTTTTGGGTAATTTTTAGCGACAATATTACTCAACTGAGCCAAGGGCATTTTAGCAGCACCAGGCGATACATACAGGTATTTATGCTGAAATAAATTGCGCGCTTCTGCTTCAAATACATAAAGACAACCAGTGATTGCTACAATAAATACTACGATGCCACTTATTAATCCCAACCAACGATGAGCCCACAATATAAGTTGCTTGATTTTGTTCCTCATTAGCATGTAAGTATTTTAAAAATTGTAGCCAAAATTAATCATTGCATTTCGAGGTGCCCCTGGAAACATCCGAAGAAAATCATACCCACCTACCCAATATTTTTGATTCGTGAGGTTGTTAAGGTTGAGTGCCAATCTAAATTTATCGAATTGGTAATATAATGCAGCATCTATTAAGGCATATGCAGGTAATTCAAAACTGCGGGTTTGAGAAGGATATCGACTACTAATATAATTAAACCCACCAGCTATTCCTAGGCCTTTAAGACCCCCATTTTGCACTACATATTTTATCCAGATATTTCCATTATGCAAGGGTGCATTTTCTTTTTGTAGTCCTTTTAAAGCAGCGATATCTTCTACTATTGTAGCATCATTATAGGCATATCCTACACTTACACTAAGTAATCGATTGATGTTGCCGTTTGCCTCTAGTTCCACGCCACGGCTTCTCTGCAAGCCACGTTGGCGGCGAAAATCAGGATTTCCAAGCTGTGGGTCTGCTACCAATACATTGTTTTGAGTAAGATCATACACTGAAACGCTGGCATTTAATTTCTTTTGAAAAAATTCTCCTTTGGCACCAAGCTCATATAATTTGCTAATGAGGGGATCAAAAGGACCACCACTATTGGGGTTTACAATAGTTGAACTAACCTGAGGCATATAACCTTGTGCATAGGTAGCATACAAGTTAATGCTGGTATTAAGCATATAGGTTAGTCCAATTCGAGGTATAAAGCTTTTTTGTTTCACTGAACTATCTGTTCCAGTTTTATATCTGATGATATCTCGATATTCATCATAGCGAGCGCCTATTAACAATTTAAATTTGTTGTAATTGATATGATGTTGAATATATGCACCAGTTCCAGTGAATTTGGTTGCTGCCAATACTGCATTGGTGAAAATATAATTACTAAAAAGCCTGTATCCATATCCCCCTGGGTTAGCCAAGTCAAAATGCCCAACATTTGGTAATGGAGATCTTCTACCCAAAAAATTAGTGATGCTGAAATTTGCTCCACTTGCCGCGCTATAACTTGCAGTTGCAGCATTCGCTTTATTTCTATACCCACTAGCGGTGAGCTGGCTACCACCAACAGGCCTAATCTGTTGCAAAAAATCGAACCCAGCAACCGTAATATGTTCCAGTATGCCAGTTTTATATTTATAGGTAAAGTAATTGGTAATATTATCAGTAATAATCTGTTGTTGTCTTAAAAATACCTGCATACCTGCCAAAGTATTCAATGCTTGACCAAATGAGTCTACTGCATATGCGTTTGAAGTTCTATGCTCTGCAAGATCTTCACTCCATCGGAATTTCATATATGATGAATTAAATGAAAATCTATCAGAAAATTTATGCGATAAAGAAAGGGTAATACTTAAGTCTTTTACTGCGTAATAATCATTGGTTGCCGCTAAAGCAATATTAATAGGTGTTGATTTTAAATTAGTAATGCCTGCTGTTGCACCAAAAACTGCCTGTCCGCGATCTAATTTGGTTATATTATTTACAACTACAATATCTGCATTCACACTTGTTTTAGGAGAAGGAAGGAATGTAAGTGAAGGTGCAATCATATACACTTCACCACCTTGTAAATCTCGAAAACTTCCTGCATTTTCATACCCAATATTTAAACGATACAACAAAGTTTTATCGTCATTCAGTGGACCAGTAAGATCTAGTCCAGTTCTAAATGTATTAAACGATCCAAGGCTAATATTGACTGATTTTCGGGATATCTCTAACGGCTTTTTGGTAACCATATTGATAGTGCCACCGGGTTGAGCATTTCCAAAAAGTGCACTGGCGGGTCCTTTTATTACTTCAATTCTTTCGAGATTAGAAGTAATAGGTTGGGTGAAAAAAAATTGTCCGCTCCTTAACCCATTTATCAGGCGGGCTTCTTCACTTGCCCTGAATCCACGAATGGTTAAATCATTATTAGCACTAAACTGATTTACCCCTGTAGTAGCTTTAGTTATATCATTGAGGCGAAATATTTGCCTATCATCCATTAATTCTTTTGTAACTACACTAATACTTTGTGGAATATCTTTTGTGGCCATGGCAATTTTACTACCAGCAAAACTATAGTCGTTTTTATAACTCAAAAGTCTACGTCCAATGATTTCTACAGTTTGTAGTTGTTCGTTATCAGCTTGAACCAATTTTAATACTTCGGTTATTGGTTGAGCCCCGTTTAATATTTTAATTTGTTTTACTAAAGATTGCATGCCAATAAAACTTATGAGTAATTGGTAGGTGCCTTCTGGCAATGCATCAAAATAAAAGCTACCATCTACTTTAGTAATTGCGTTTAATTTCAGATTTCGAATTTCGATACTAGCACCTGCAAGCGGATATCCCTCTGCGTTTAAAACTTTACCACTATAGGATAATTTTGATTGAGCAGCAATATTAAAAAAGCAAAATAATCCTAATAAACAATACAGTAATCTAGCGGTCATTCTGTTAAATTTCTGCAAAATTGCGTTCATTAAACCGAATCAAAATGCCGAATCAGGAAAATATTTTACGGAATGGGGAACTTTAAAGTAGTTATTTTAGAAATCAAATCCAAGTGCAAAATAGTACACTGGTTTGCCCCTAAAAATACCTTTCATGGGCCAGCCCGCATCAAACTTAAGAAAGTATCCTAATAAAGTACTTCTTGCTCCAAAGCCATAGCCACCTGCAAATGGCCCCAATCCACCTGCATCAATTCGTACAACAACTGGGGTATTGTTGCCAGTAATTACGTCTCCAGGGCGCTTGATTCCATTATACTTTCCATTCCATGCAGTTCCCAAATCTATAAACTGTATTAATTGAAAATTCCTTAGGAAAGCGTTGTTAATAGGTCGATCAATTAAGGTAGAGAATACGGGTAATCGGAATTCACTATTTATTACAAAAGCGTTGTTGCCATTGGCAATATTTTGGCGATATCCACGCATATTCACCGTTAAAGATTGAAATGCATACTGCTGGTCTTGTGCAGGTCTATTCTCGTTGTTGAATTTAGGACTGATCCAGCCATCTACCCCACCCAAATAATAAATTAATTTTTGATTACCCCAAGAGAAGTCAGCCGAAGCGCGACCAGCCCATATAAAATTTCTATAAATTTTATGGTAATACCTAGCATCAAATCCAAAGTTCATGGTAGGCTTACCCTGATTCAATGCTGTTTTTAAAGTAGGTAAATTGATGTCCATATATACTTTATAGCGAAGTCCGTTCCAAATATTTTGTGTAGGATTCAAGGTATTATCGTGAACATATTCAAAGTGGGAAAGGATGAATTTAGACACTGTATCTTTAAATGCAAGTGCATTGGGATTGGGTGAGCCAGTTGAATTATCGTAAGATTTTAAAACGCCCCTATCTGAACGCAGTCCAATGGTTGCTCGTACACTTTTTACTTCATTAATAGCATAAGTAGCATTACCTTGGTACAGGTTGGTAAATAATACATTATTAAAAGAGGTATTGAAAAAATTGGTTACGTTGCTTCTGTAATAAGTAATACCCCAGTCAATTCGCTTGCGCATATTTTGAAAAGAGAACATAATATCTTTATCTGCTAAATTTGCGCCAAAACGCATACCACCAATAAATTTGATGTCTTCCATTAATTCGCTGACTCCAACTCTAAAAGTAAAATTAAAATTATTTCCATTATTCAACTGAATAGGGCCAGAGCCACCAGCGTATGGTTGGTATCGATTCACCAGTATATTATTGGTGAAGCCTGCCAATACAAAGTCAGAATTGAACTTCATTCTATAATCGAATAATTTGGTTTTTGACAATCCTGTTTGCTTAGTATTATTGAACAAACCGAGTACTGGTTTGCTGGTAGTATCGGGTAATTCATCTGCAAATTCGTTCTGAAAATATTGTGTTTTTTTTGCGGTATCAGCAATCAGTTTTGTGGTGTACTGAAGTGCTTTACCTTCTAATATTTTCTTCTCTTCAAAAGCTTTACGAATATATTCAGTAGGCCTTGCATTGATATTTCTTTTCTTAAGTGCTTGTTCATCTACCTTAAGTTTATACAAAAATTTAAAGTCGCCCTCTCTTCTAACTTCACTTACTTGTCCATTATTACCTGCAATTCTTGTTTCGAGTAATGAACTCTGATAATTAGTAATGGGAAATGTATAGGTAGAATCTTTGTATACTTGGTAATAGCTAACACTATCAGGCTCTTGTTTTTGCCAAGCAAGCAAGGTTGAATCAAATTCTTTGGGAACAGGATTTCTCAACACTTCATCGCCAATATAATAGAGAGTATCTAATCCATTGCGTTGGGTTGCAAAAAAACCAGCCCATCTATTTCCTATTCCATTTTCATCAGATACAAAAGTGAAGTGGTTGGTATTGTATTGCATGGGAAAACGTGCATTACCAATTTTAATATTAGTGAGTTGGGCTATCTGTTTTTCTTTGCTACTGTTGAGAATATCTACCATGAAAATATTGTAGCGATAGCGGCTAGGTAAAACAGTATCTCTATTAGACGCAATACTGGCTGGTCTATTCGAAGCAAAAATAATTCCTACACGATTGGGAAATGAAACTAGGGTTGGATCAAGGTCATCGTAAATATCGTTGGTAACCTGTTCTGTTTTTTGTTCTTCAATTTTATAAGTAAAAATATCGGTATGTCCATTCTTTACCGCACTCATCACCAAGGTATTGGCATCAAGCATAAAGCTTGCATCTAGTATTTGATCAAACCCTTCAATGGTTTGTTTGTACCTTTTATATTTTGCTATTAAATCATACACAAACATTTTAATTTTGCCATTCTCCCAATAAATTACCAATAACCTAGAACCCTTACCATCCCAAGCTAAAATGGGGTAATTGGGATTAACATCATTTCCGTTATTCAGTACGCCACTTTTAAGCAGGACTTTAGCATCATAAAAATTTTCTAAAAGTCTTACACTGTAAATTCCTTTTTTAAATTCAAGTGCAGCATAGGTATTACTTTTTAGATTAGGATTTGCTTGAAAACGAAAAAAGTCTTTTTTGCCAATTAGTTCAGAAACGGTCATCTGTCCCTTTGGCTGGTTTCTTCGTTGCCGAATATCTTTAATATACTTATCCTGCTGAAATTGCATAAATTCTGATAATACCACTTTAAACTTCTTTTTACAAATTCGGAGACAAGCACTATTTACGTTTTTATATATACGGGCTAAATACAGTAGATAAGTTATATTTTCTTTTCGATATTTTTCACCAATATAACTCCAAAAAGCGTGACCAGCAAGCGTTGGTTTCTCAAATGCAAATTGATAAAAAGAATTGTACCTGCCACTCAGCATTGCGCTTTTTAAATCATCGTCTTTCTCGGTACTCCAAGCTTCGCCAGCATAAGCAATATACCCATCAACCATCCATTTGGGCAAATCAAGTAGGGCCTGATTACTGGCAAATTCTCCGATGTCATCACCAAATAATAAATTATCAGTTAGAATTCGTGCTATTCCTTCTCTTACTTGATTTTTAAGTTTCGTATGATTGCCATCAAAATAAACAACCAATTTATTGTTCACCAATTTGGTCATTCCACCAGAATTCTGCCAGTCCATTCCCAACCCTATATTGCTACTTTTATAATCGTTATAATTATTATAAACCACAATATTGGCCCTTCTCTGCAAGGAATATTCAATAAAATTTTCAATAGAACGGAGTTCTTCTTCTGCAACTTGGCTCACAAATTTGCCGAGTTCTACACCACCTTGTGATATATAGGTATTGAAGTTTGGCGACTGGTAAAATTTCCACTTGAATTTGGTATGTTGAACACGATTCTTTCCAAACTCTACGCTGTTCACCTGCGCTTTAAGGGTAAAAGGCAGTAGAAATATAATAAAAAAAATGACTTTACTGGTTCTATTCAATTGCATATCCGAACTTTGGTATTTAAAATTAGTCATTTACAATTAAAAGCAGGTAAAATAACAGGTATGATAAAAGTTAAGGTTTTTACTTTCAGTCCCATCCAAGAAAATACTTATTTGCTTTATAATGAGAAAAGGGAAGCTTTGATCATAGATCCGGGTTGTTATTTTACTGCTGAGCAAGATACACTGCGCAGTTTTATTGAAGCAGAATCATTGATTCCGATACAATTGTTAAACACTCATTGTCACCTTGACCATGTATTTGGTAATAAATGGGTTTATGAAACCTACCAAACCCCACTTCATATTCACCGAGGCGAAGAGCAGATGTTAGAATTGGCTCCTATTTCCGGTGAAAAATGGGGACTGCCATTCAGCAATTATATTGGACCGATCCATTTTCTCAATGAAGGAGATACTATTTTATTGGGGAATGATGCTTTGGAAATTATTTTAACCCCTGGACATTCACCTGCCAGTGTCTGTTTTTATTGTGCTGAACAGCAATTTATGATTGGTGGAGATGTATTGTTTAGAGAAAGTATTGGAAGAACCGATTTGCCGGGTGGAGATCACGAATTATTGATAAATAGTATTAGAGAAAAATTATTGGTGTTACCCGATGCAGTAAAAGTATATCCTGGCCACGGTATAGCTACCACCATTGGGCATGAGAAAAGGAATAATCCCTTTTTACAATAAGCGGTTATTCCTGCATTTGTGCTTGGTAGGCAGTAATTAAAATAGCCCCAAGATTCTTGTGTGGCGGCACGTAATCATCAAACTTTTCTTTAGCTGTACCGCTGAAACGGGTGGACAGACTACTCCATATTTCAGGCCAATTCAAATCCTTTCCCAATCGAAGTTGCTCACTAATGGTATTGATTAATCCTTGGTTAATAATGCCAGTTCCAATTTGTTTGGAAGAAATAATATGAGCACCGGGTGAAATGGCCAAAACATCATGCAATTTTTGGTATCCGCCACAACTACCGAGCAGTACCAATTTAGCGGAAGATGGCATTTTTTCTATGGTACGATTGAGGTAATAACTGTGGCCTCTATGAACTACTATGGAAGGATGTATATGATTGTCGTTTAAATAGGCAATAAGGCTATCCTGCGATTTTTCATCCAACTCAAAAGTTTCATCCAAAGGAAGGTTGGCAAAAATAGTAATGGGCATTCCTTTAACAGATACTATTTCTACCCATTGCGATTTTCGGGTGATTTTCCACACTGGATTACTGAATTTATTCAGAAAAGCATTGAAGACCACATTCCCATCTTTGTCTCCATAAAAAAATAATTGCATTGCAATGGTTCCAGTAATACTATCCCGCATGTTTTTATAGGGAAGTTCAAAAACTGGGGGTATATTCAATGTGGCTGACATTGTTTTTTTATTAGTAGAATCGAGTGAAGTAAAAATAGTATAAAGAAGGCCATAAATTACTTGCCCTCTTTTTTGTTTTTCATCTTTACAACGCAAAAGTTCTTGTTCTACTTTATTGAGTATCAGTTTCCGAATGGAGCCATTGTAAATGCTGGCATAGGAGTCGGCAATATCTACAGCGTCTTCCAAAGTATTTGTTTCATCTAGCTTACTTACAAAACGTTTCATTAATGCTTCAGCATCGCGACTATCCATTCTAGATAAAAAGTCGTCCAGCTTATTATATGCAGCCGATATTTTAATAAATTTTTTATAATAATCCTGAGAAACCAATTGTAATAATGTATCGGATCTTGGTATGCGCATCTTACTAAAAATACGCGGATAAATACCAGATACAAAACTGGAAGTATACATTTCTTCTTCTCCCAAAACAGCCAGATAATACAATTCGGTAGGCGAAAGAAGTTCGATTTTTTTAAACCGAATGGCGTCGCTTTTTTGAGCGTGCAATGCATTTATTTCATTGATAAACAGTTCTGTTCCTTTTGACTTTAATTTATTGGTCAATATTTTTACCGCCATTGGCGTATCGCCCTGTTGCATTCTTGCTGCATACTCAATTCTGGTCTTTACCAATAACTTATAGTATCCAATAGCGGTATCATTGCCAACGTATTTAGCAATAGAATCCATGGTTAGATTGCCTTTGTAGAGTTGATCTAAAAAAGGAAAATACATGCGTCCTGTTCGGGTAAGTGCGAGTCGGGATAATAAACTTACAAATGGATGATTTACCGATTGAATTTTCTTACCCAATTTATCAGGTGCAGCGGCGTAATTATAGAGCGCTTCGGGATCTTTAAAAGCAGCTTTTACAATTAAAGAATCGGCGGAGGCAGTCGCGGAATTTTTTGACAGGATGGATAGTATATTATCAGGATTTTTCTCACATAGTTTTACTACCAAAGCATCTTTTGCCATTTCCAGTCCCCTATTCTGTTGCAACGCAAAATTATTTACCAGAATAGACCCCAATTCAAGGCTACCTGATTTTACGAGCCATTGCATAGAAGCATCTTGCCAGGTTAATTGCATGGCAGTATCATAAGAACCAATCAATATTAAGTATTGATTGCTGGTAATTAAGCGAGATTTAAATGCGGAAATAAATGCGGTGAGCAAATCATTCACTCCTCTAAGCCAGGTATATTTATCGTTGTTGTTTAATGCACTGTTTAATTCAATGAATGATCGGAACTGGTTTATTTTTTTTTCGCCCAATTGTATGGCTACGGAGTCTAGTGAAGGGGAAAATTGCTTTAGTACTGCAACTTCTGCAAGAGCGCGCAAAATATATTCATGGTGTAATTGGCGCATAGCTGGTATGGGCGGAATACTATCGGATTGCTGCGCATAGAGATGGCAGTTAATCAAAATAAGAAAAAAAGGCATCCAGATAAGCTTGCTGTGCATATAGCTTGCAAAATTAGGTTCATTTGCGGCAAAAAGGCAGAAATGGCCTGTAGCACTGTTAACAATTAGATAATAATGATAAAATAGGAGATTGAAGGGGAATGAAATTAACTTTGTGTAAACTGAATGTTAACATGGAAGGCAAGGCTAAGAAGATATTGATTGCAGATGATGAACCTGATATCCTAGAAATTGTCAGCTATAACTTACAAAAAGAGGGCTATGAAGTATATACGGCCAAAGACGGGAATGAGGCATTGGAGAAAGCAAGATTATTGAATCCCGACTTGATTATTCTAGACATTATGATGCCTCGTAAAACAGGGGTAGAAGTATGTGAGATTCTTCGCTCGCAGCCTACGTTTCAGGATACTTTAATTATTTTTCTCACTGCCATGAGTGATGAAGCTTCTCAAATAAAAGGATTAGAAACTGGTGCAGATGACTATGTAAATAAACCTATTAGTACCAAAGTACTCATCAGTCGCGTTAATGCATTATTTAGAAGGGTAAACCATAAAGACACAGAGAAATCAATTCGCATAGGAGATATCATTATTGATCCCGTAAAATTTTTGGTGAATATTAAGGGGGAAGAGATGATACTTGCAAAAAAAGAATTTGAGTTGGTTTATTTATTGGCCTCAAGACCTGGCAGGGTATTTCTGCGCAATGAAATTCTCTCCCAAGTATGGGGTAATGATGTAATTGTAGGTGATAGAACTATTGATGTACATATAAGAAAAGTACGCCAGAAATTGGGGGTAGATTGTATTACAACAGTTAAAGGTGTGGGATATAAGTTTGATGCTTAACTTGCAATGAGTTATGTTAAAAACAAAAAATTTATCGCCACAGCAGCTCTCTGCTTTTACAGCATGCATTCTCTCCATTCCTTTATCGGTGGGCATATACGCTATAAGACCCGACTGGATTATTGCCCTTGTTTCACTGGTGATTATTTTTTTGGGTAGCTATTTTCTAATCCGATTTGTATTAGAATCTTTTATCTATCGTAAAATTAAACTAATTTATAAGTTTATTTACCAGACCAAAGCCACCAAAAGAGAAGAAACTTATTACAAATATATATTGCCCCAAAAAAGCATAGATGAAGTAAGAGCCGATGTAGAAAAATGGGCAGAGCAACGAAGTGCTGAAATTGAATTGCTAAAGCAAAATGAAGCTTATAGAAAAGAGTTTTTACAAAACTTATCGCACGAATTTAAAACACCCATTTTTGCCATTCAGGGTTATGTAGATACCTTATTAGGTGGTGCTATGGAAAACCCATCAGTCAGCAAGCGTTTTTTAGAGAATGCAGCAAAAAATGTGGATCGGATGGTACACTTGGTGGAAGATTTAGATGAAATATCAAAACTAGAAAGTGGGGAGCAACCGCTTTACAAAGAAAATTTCATCATTCAGGAACTGTTGAAAGAAATTTTCGAGACACTCTCCATCAAAATGGCAACTAATCATACTAAATATGCTATTAAAAAAGGTTGTGAGTATCCCATTACCGTATTTGCAGATAAAGAAAAAATAAGGCAAGTAATTAATAACCTAGTTGAGAATGCAGTGAAGTACGGAAAAAAAGAAGGGCATATTGTGGCTAGTTTTTATAAAACAGACGGAAAACACGTCTTAATAGAGCTGAGTGATGATGGAATTGGCATTGCAGAAGAACATCTTTCACGTGTTTTTGAGCGTTTCTACAGAACCGATAGGGGCAGAAGCAGGGATGTAGGCGGTGCGGGGTTGGGGTTGGCCATTTGTAAGCATATTATAGAAGCACATAGGCAAACCATTCACGTAAGAAGTAAAATAGATATAGGCACCACCGTGGGCTTCACCCTTGAAAGTAAGAAAGACTAAACAAGAGCTTCAGATTCTTTAAAAGAAATAGTATATTGCCATTGCTCAAGAATATTAAGTAATTGTTACCAATTAGATTACTTGGTTGAGTGGCTCGCATACACTTATTTTTGCCAAAATAGAATTACCATGGGTATGAACACATTCGGTCGATTTTTTATGCCAAAGAATAAAATCTTTTATGAACTTTTTGAAGATGTTGCACTAAAAGTACATGAGATGGGCATTAAATTAAAAGAGATGGTGAGTGAGCCAGATCCCAATAAAAGGGCAGCCATTCTTACGCTTATTGAAGATTTAGAGCATAAAAACGACGATAATACCCATAAAATATTTACCGAATTGGGCAGGAATTTTATTACACCATTTGATCGGGAAGATATTCACTACCTAGCAAGTGCACTAGATGATATAGCTGATTATATATATGCATCTGCAAAGAAAATTAATTATTACAGTGTGAATCCCAATGATACTGGCATTCAAAAAATGGCCGACCTTATTTTACAAGGTTCAATTGAAATTGAGAAAGCGGTATTCGGATTGCGTGATATGAAAAACTTGCGTGAAATGACTGAAGCTATGGTAAAGGTAAACAGCATTGAAAACCAGGCAGACGATGTATTTGATATGAGTATTGAAATGTTGTTTCAACAAGAGAACGATTTCAAAGAAGTGATTAAGAAAAGAGAAATTTATCAGGTGATGGAAATTGCCACCGATAAGTGTGAGGATGCGGCCAATGTGATTGAATCTATTATCATCAAATACGCGTAAAGCAAAACGGGATTTATGTTCACACTACTGGTAGTTATTATTGTACTTGCTTTTGTTTTTGATTATATCAATGGTTTTCACGATGCGGCCAATTCTATTGCTACCATCGTTTCTACCAAGGTATTAACGCCATTTCAGGCGGTTGTTTGGGCAGCATTTTTTAATTTTGCGGCCTTCTTTATCTCAAAATATATTTTCAAAGAATTTGGTATTGGTAATACAGTTGCCAAGTGGGTGAATGCAGAATTTATTACCCTAGAAGTATTGTTAGCTGGTATTTTTGCAGCTATTATTTGGAACCTAATTACTTGGTGGTTTGGTATACCCTCCAGCTCTTCGCATACATTAATGGGAGGCTTTGTGGGTGCTGCGCTGGCGCATGCAGGGGGGCTTAGCGACAAAGGAGTTGATGTAATTAATTACGTTAAAGTTGTGCCTACTTTTTTGTTCATTTTTTTTGCACCACTAATCGGAATGTTTATTGCATTTGTAATTACCATTCTTATTGTGCACCTCTGTAAACGATCCAATCCATATAAGGCAGAGAACTGGTTTAAAAAATTGCAGTTGGTATCTTCCGCCGCATTCAGTATAGGACATGGTGGTAACGATGCACAAAAAGTAATGGGTATCATTGGTGCTGCCATTATTTTTTATGAAAAGACGACACATGGGGTTGTATTAGATTTTAATTCTTTTGTAGAAGCCTATCCTTGGGTTCCATTTACCAGCTTTCTTTGTATTGGATTGGGTACTATGAGTGGGGGTTGGAAAATTGTAAAAACTATGGGGACTAAAATCACTAAAGTAACCCCACTAGAAGGTGTTGCCGCAGAAACCGCTGGAGCTATTACTTTGTTCATGACCGAACATTTTAAAATACCTGTATCTACTACGCATACCATTACGGGTGCTATTATTGGGGTTGGTGCAACTAAGCGACTGAGCGCAGTCCGATGGGGTGTTACCGTAAACCTGCTTTGGGCCTGGATTATTACCATTCCAATTTCTGCACTAATTGCAGCAGCAGCTTATTATTTGATAAAATTGTTCATTTAATTCAAGGAATCATTTACGCCTAATTCGCCTTCATGTTTTATCTTGCATAGTATAAGTTGATACTATGGCAAAAATTCTAGTTACTGGTGGATGTGGATATATTGGATCTCATACTATTGTAGATCTATTAGAAAATGGGTTTGAAGTGATTTCTCTGGATGATTTTTCCAGATCTACCCATATTGCTTTAGAAGGCATTGAAAAAATTACTGGAAAAAAAGTAAAGAACTACGCGGTTGACCTCAAGAATTTTGATGATACACAAGCAGTTTTTCAGGAACATACTGATATTGATGGTATTATTCATTTTGCAGCTTATAAAGCAGTAGGAGAATCGGTGCAAGAACCATTACGGTATTATGAAAATAATATGTTTGGCTTAATTAATTTATTAAAATGTGTACAGGAATTTGGGGTACCCCATTTTGTATTCTCCTCTTCCTGCACGGTTTATGGTAATCCAGATGCTATTCCAGTAACAGAAACTACACCAACTAAAAAAGCAGAATCTCCTTATGGTGCCACCAAGCAAATGGGAGAAGAGATACTTAGAGATTTTACGAAAGCCACTGCTACCAATACCATTCTGCTGCGCTATTTTAATCCAGTAGGAGCTCATCCATCAGGATATATTGGAGAGTTACCAGTGGGCAAACCTCAAAATTTAGTCCCCGCTATTACCCAGACTGCCATTGGAAAACTTCCCAAAATGTGGGTGCATGGTACGGATTACGATACCAGAGATGGCAGTTGTGTGCGCGATTATATTCATGTAGCTGATATTGCGCATGCCCATACTTTGGCTATTCAATATTTATTAGCCGAAAAAAATGAAACCGCTTGCGATGTATTTAATTTGGGTACTGGAGATGGGGTAAGTGTACTAGAAGCCATTCATACATTTGAAAAAGTTAGTGGCGTAAAACTGAATTATGAAACTGGCCCTCGCCGCTCTGGAGATGTGGTAGCCATCTTTGCCAATAATGATGCTGCTGTAAAAAAACTGGGCTGGAATATTCAATATGGCATTACAGAAATGATGGACACTGCCTGGAAATGGGAACTAAAATTGAAGGCAATAACAGATTTAAAGTAACATATTATTACAAATAATATGTTGATGAAATAGCCTTATTTTTCTATTATAAATTAAACAATTAACCTTGTTAACTATTTTTTATAGAAAATAAGGCTATTTTATATATTTTTATTCAAACTAAAATGCATTATGAAAAGAATTCTATCAGTAAATAGACTCCTTCCATTCATTGGTATGCTGTTTTTCAGTATGTCGATTTATGCGCAAGGAGGTATCATTAAATCTTCTGTAAAGAATGCCTCGGGACAACCCTTGGCTGGAGCAACCATTAAAGTAGAAGGTAGAAATACCACCATTGTTTCTGATGCAGAAGGAAATTTTACATTAAGCCTTCCTGCTGGCAGTTACACGCTTTTAACCAGTTATGTTGGAACTACCACTGATAGAACCAAAGTTTCTGTTGTAGCAGGCACCACCACTAATTTAGCTGCATTGGTGCTTAAAGAAGCCCAAGAAACAAATGAGGTTGTAGTAATTGGTTCTAGAAATAAATTTCCTAGAAGTAGCATTGCCACTCCGGTACCAGTAGATGTGGTACAAATGAAAGAAATAAAAAACTTTGCGCAGGCAGATCTTACGCAGTTGTTGACCTATGTAGCACCTTCTTTTCAGTCAGCGAGACAAACTATTTCAGATGGTACGGATCATATTGACCCATCAGGATTAAGGGGTTTAGGACCTGATCAAACCTTAATTTTATTGAATGGCAAGCGCAGACACAATACTGCATTGGTAAATATCAATGGAACTGTAGGCAGGGGATCTGTGGGTACTGACTTAAATGCAATTCCTGTTGCGGCTATTGAAAGAATTGAAATTTTAAGAGATGGAGCTGCTGCTCAGTATGGGTCAGATGCCATTGCGGGGGTAATTAATGTGGTGTTGAAGAAAAACTACAAAGGGTTAAATATCTCTGCAATGACTGGTCAGAACAATACTACTATGCCTTACAATGGGGGTGTAAAAATTCAGGATGGATTGAACCAACAAGTGGATATAGTTGGAGGTATTTCTAATAAGAAATTTTACCTCACAGGTAGCATGCAAATATTAAAAAGAGACGCAACCAATCGCAGTGGTATTGATAATATTCCATTGGTATATCTTGGCAATGGTGGTGCTTTCCCTGCTGCTCCAACGGGAGTTCCAACTGCCGATTTCAGAAAATGGTTGATTGATCAAGACAATGCGCAAGTAGCAACTAGCAAATACGATCGCCAGAATATTGTAGCGGGTAATTCTGCCAGCACCAATATTGGAGGATTTATTAATACGGGTGTAAAGTTGAATGATAAAACTGAAATATATTTTACTGGTGGCGCTTCTCAAAGAGATGGAAATGCATCAGGTTTTAGTCGCAACCCAAATGCTTGGAATCAACAACCCATTAATGCAAATGGATCAAGATTTTATACGGATGGATTCTTACCACAGATTCATACTAAAATTTTAGATCAATCCTTTATGAGTGGGTTAAAAACCAGTTTTGGTGCTTGGTCGTTCGACATCAGTAATACTTATGGTAACAACAGTGTTGGATTCAATATTCAAAATACTGGGAATGCTTCTTTACCCGCTTCCTTTGGGGTTCAAACCAAATTTGATGCAGGTAAAATCATGTTTGCGCAGAATAGTATTAATATGGATTTATCTCGCAAATACGATCTAAAAAATGGAGCTACTTTTAACCTAGCCACTGGTTTAGAAAATAGGTTTGAAGAATATAGAATAGTTGCAGGTGAACCTTTTTCTTCTGTAAATGGAGGTAGGTTATTTACCGTGCCTTCTATTACTTATACTCCAACCGCACAAGTAGTGAATATAGCTGGAGGCCCATCTGCACCTGGATCACAGGTATTCCCTGGCTTTCAAAAAAGCGATGAAGTTAGAGCCAAAAGAAATATCAATTCCGCTTATATTGATTTAGAATATCAAACCAAAAAATTCCTTATCGGTGGTGCTTTCAGGTATGAAAGTTATGGAGAAGAAAATTCTACTTACAAAGGAACAGGGGCTAAGTTGACCGCTAAATATGATCTTACTTCAAAGTTAGCAATTCGTGGTTCTGTAAGCACTGGCTTTAGAGCACCTTCATTGCAACAAAGGTATTTTCAAAATCAGTCCACCCAATTTGTGGCCGGCGTTCCAACAACAGTTTTAACGGCGAATAACAATAATCCGATTGTAAAAAATGCATTTGGAATTAAGGATCTTAGTCCCGAAACCTCTACTAGTTTCACAGTTGGATTGGTAGGTAAATTGGGAAAGAATACCACTTTTACTATTGACGCATACAATATTAATATCGACAATAGAATTGTACTTTCTACACAATTTGCCAGAACAAATTCATTGGTGAATGGCATTCTTACTGGTGCTGGTATTGATCCTGCTGTTTCAAGTGTTCAGTTCTGGACCAATGCTGTAAACACGCGTACTAGAGGTATTGATTTAGTACTTACACAGAAATATAAATTAGGTAAAGGAAATGGATTTGTATCACTAGCTGCTAATTTTAACGAGAATAAAGTAATTGGCGGTATCAATACCAACTCAAAAATTGATGACGCGGTAAACAATCCAAGTTTAACAGATCCAACCAAAGATCCTGCGCAGGATTTCAAAAATTTATTATTTGATCGCCAACAACGTTCAAGAATTGAAGTGGCACAACCCAATAGTAAAATCAACTTTACTGTTAACTACACCATCAAGAAATTCAATTTCTTATTAAGAGCTGTTCGCTTTGGTAAAATTGAATCAGTTAATATTGTAGATCCACGCTCTGTAAATGCAGCAGGTGCATTTTGGAATGATGTTGCATTTGAAGTAGATCAAAGTTTTAGTGCAAAAATCAACACCGATTTAGTAGTTACTTACCGTTTTTACAAGAATTCTTCTTTCTCTTTTGGAGCCAACAATCTTTTAGATGTGTATCCTGATAGAATTTTTGTAGACGCTAGAAATAGTGCTGCCAATGTATATTCAAATCCTGTAGCAAGTACACTAGGCACTGCCAAAACTACTGGTGGATATACCGCTGGAAGAGATCTTTCAAACCGTGAGCGTTTCTTATTCCCTGTAAATCAATTTGGAATTAATGGTAGATTCTTGTTTGCAAGAATTAGCTTAGAAATTGGTGATTTTTGTAAGAAATAAAATCACTCAGTTGAAATAAAAAAAAGCTGTCGTAGAAATGCGACAGCTTTTTTTTATTGATTGACCATTTTAGCGGCGTTTTCGGCCATTTGCAATGCTTCAATAAATTCTTCTATTTCACCATTTATAACTGCGTCTAAATTATAGGAGGTCAACCCAATACGATGATCGGTAACCCTTCCTTGCGGCCAATTATAAGTTCTAATTTTTGCGCTTCTATCACCCGTACTTACCAAGGTTTTACGCTGGCGAGATATTTCATCTTCTTGTTTGCGAACCTGCTCTTCGTACAATCTAGTCCGCAACATCGTCATTGCTTTTTCCCTATTTCCCAACTGTGAACGTTCAGTCTGACAAACCACTACTACCCCTGTTGGAATATGTGTAAGAAATACTTTTGTCTCTACTTTATTCACGTTTTGTCCCCCCGCACCACCACTTCTAGCGGTCTCCATTTTTACATCACTTTCTTTCAATTCAAAATCTAGTTCTTCGGCTTCGGGCATAACAGCCACGGTAGCGGCGGAAGTATGCACCCTTCCTTGGGTTTCTGTATTGGGAACCCGTTGTACCCGATGTACTCCACTTTCAAATTTTAATACGCCGTAAACGTCTTCTCCCGTTACTTCTACAATCACTTCTTTATAACCACCTACTGTACCTTCACTCTCGGTAACGACGGCCGTTTTCCATCCTTTTTTGGCGCAATAGCGAAGATACATACCCAATAAATCACCAGCAAAGAGACTGGCTTCATCACCACCTGTACCAGCACGTATTTCTAGAATGGCATTTTTATCGTCCTGTGGATCTTTGGGAATAAGCAATTTGGTTAGTTCTTTCTCCAGTGAATCTTTCTTTTCTTCTAATTCGGGCAATTCCATTTTAGCCAATTCACGCATTTCATCGTCGTTGCTATTCAAAGCTTCTTTTGCATACTGGTGATCAGATAAAACCCGAATATATGCCTCATAGGGTTGAACGATTTTTTCTAAAGAGCGATATTCTTTGCTGTATACCCCGAATTCTTTTTGGTTATTAATGATTTCAGGATTGGTAAGTGCAACGCCTACTTGATCGAACCGCGCTTTAATGGCTTCTAGCTTATTCAGCATAATTTTTTAATTTCTGGGGGCAAAAGTACGGCTTTAGCAGTCAACCTGAAATGGCAATTACACGTTTATGCGGCGAAAAATAGTTTTATTTGCCGCATAATTTGCATTAAATAATATTTTATACGTTGAATATAGCGTATATTCGACGTATAAAATGCATGTTATGGCAATATACATTCATCAATTAAAAGACTGGCCCCAATTTTTCTGGGAAGAATCATTGCTTAGTAAGCAATTGGCACAAATACGTCATCAACAAGGTCGATTATTGGGGAGAATGGAAGCGCTGGGCTTTAATTTACAAGAAGAGGCATCACTCCAAACCTTAACCTTGGATGTACTTAAATCAAGCGAAATAGAAGGTGAGTTATTAGATACCGAACAAATAAGATCATCAATAGCTCGAAAATTGGGGATGGATATTGCAGGGCTTATTCCTTCAGAAAGAGATGTAGATGGAATAGTAGAAATGATATTAGATGCTACACAAAAATATACAGCAACTTTAACAGAAGATCGATTATTTGGTTGGCATAGTTCTCTTTTTCCTACAGGAAGAAGCGGTTTATATAAAATAGTTGTTGGAGCTTGGAGAACCAATGTAAAGGAAGATCCTATGCAGGTAATATCTGGTGCTATGGGCAAAGAAAAAATACATTATCAAGCACCAGATGCAGAAATATTACCAGATGAAATGGGTGCTTTTATAGATTGGTTCAATAGTGAAATAAATGTAGATCCAGTTATTAAAGCTGCAATAGCACATTTGTGGTTTGTTACCATCCACCCATTTGATGATGGAAATGGCAGAATAGCAAGGGCGTTAGCAGATATGCAACTAACAAGATCTGATGCAAGTAAACAAAGATTTTATAGCATGTCGGCACAAATAAGAAAAGAACGCAATACATATTATGCCATGCTGGAAAAAACTCAAAAAAACAGTCTGAATATAACCACATGGCTTGAATGGTTTCTTTCTTGTTTGGGTAGGGCATTAACAGCAAGTGAGTTAAGCCTAGCAGGAATTTTATACAAAGCAAAATTTTGGGAGAACCATGTAAATACTATGCTGAATATTCGGCAAAAAAAAATGCTTAATAAATTACTAGACGGCTTTGAAGGGGTACTCAACTCTTCAAAATGGGCAAAAATAAACAAGTGCTCATCCGATACTGCTGTAAGAGATATCAACGATTTGATAGATAAAAGTATCCTAAAAAAAGAGGAAGCAGGCGGAAGAAGTACTGGGTATTCATTGGTTTAAAATAGGGACGCTTAAAAAATCTTCAACAAAATGCATAACGGAAAACATGTAAAGATTAAAAATAGAAACGATGAAATACTTAATAATTTTATTGACGCTTGGCTAATCTTCTAAATTAAATATGAAAGAGATTTATACTTTTTCAACTCAAACATTATTAGGGAATGGCGTATTGTAAACGATGGTGTTATGGGTGGTATATTCAAAAGTTCCTTAATGCTTATAATCTAGTAGTACTGTATCAAAGAAAATTGGGTAAAAAACAGTAATTTCATAGGAGCTAAACTTGCTACATGAAATCAAATCATACTATTTTATTGATTTTTATTTTATTCCTTTTAACGAGTACATCACTCATCAGTCAAACCGCCGACATCATACTTAAACACGGTAAAATTCTTGACGGCACAGGCAATTCTTGGTTCATTGGGGATATTGCTATACAAAATGGCAAGATTATAAAGATGGGCAACCTGAGTAAATGGCAGGCTGTTAAAACCATTGACGCGACTGGATTAATAGTAGCACCCGGTTTTATTGATATTCATACCCATATTGAAGACGATGAAAAGAAAAATCCACTGGCTTCTAATTTTATTTACGATGGCGTTACATCAGTAATTACCGGCAATTGCGGGCTCTCAGAAGTAAACCTAGGTAAGTATCTCAGCATGATTGATAGTTTAAAAGTATCTGTAAATATTGCAGCACTTATTGGCCATAATAATATTCGTAAAGCAGTAATGGGTGCTGCCAATCGTGAACCCAATGAAGTTGAAATGCAGCAAATGGAAGCCCTTGTAGAACAAGCTATGAAAGATGGCGCCATGGGCTTATCTACTGGATTAATTTATATACCAGGTGCTTACGCCAAAACAATAGAAATAGTGCGTCTGGCTAAAATTGCTGCTCGTTACAATGGTGTTTATGCAAGCCATATGCGCGATGAGGGGGATGCTATTATTGAAGCCATTGAAGAAGCTTTAACCATTGGTAGATCTGCCAATATACCAGTAGAAATTTCTCACTTTAAATTAAGTGGTCAGCAAAACTGGGGGCGCAGCAAAGAAACCATACCCATGATTATTAAAGCTCGCGAAGCAGGATTGGATGTAACGATTGACCAATATCCTTATACTGCCAGCAGCACTTCTTTAAGTACCCTCTTACCAGATTGGATACTGGCTGATGGGCAGGACTCTATTAAAGCAAGACTTGCCAATGCTTCCATTAGAAAAGAAACTAAGCAGTATATGTTGCAGAAATTAAAGCGCAGAAAACTATCGCATTTTAGTTATCCTTTTGTCGCCAGTTTTAAAGCGGACAGTTCTTTAAACGGAAAAAATATTGAGGCCATTAATTTATTGAAAGGAAGAAAACATGCTGCCAAAGCCGAAGCTGAAACCATTCTTGAAATGATGGAACAAGGTGGTGCTGGCATGGTTTTTCATGGCATGAGCGATGCCGATGTTAAAGCGATTATGCGTTATCCATTTAATATGTTTGCCAGTGATGCCAGCATTAGAATTTACAATCAAGGAAATCCGCATCCACGGGGCTATGGTACCAATGCTAGGGTGCTGGGGAAATATGTTCGTGAAGAAAATATAATTTCATTGGAAGAAGCCATCCGTAGAATGACTTCCTTACCTGCTCAAAAATTCAACCTCAAACAAAGGGGATTATTGAGAGAAGGTTATGCCGCTGATATTGTTGTTTTTGATGAAAAAACAGTGAGCGATTTATCTACCTACGATCAGCCCCATCAATACAGTACTGGTTTTAAATATGTACTGGTAAATGGTGCAATTGCTTTGGCAGAAGGCAAGCAAACCACCATCAGAAGCGGTATTGCTTTGAGAAATTAAAATCATTCATATAGCTTTTAACAACCGTTATTCTATAATTAAGCTATTTTTGAAACAAAGTATTGGTATGTCCATTGAAGTTTCCGGATTGGTTAAATACTATGGTGCGCAAAAAGCGGTCGACCAACTTAATTTCTCTGTAAATAAAGGAGAAATTGTAGGCTTTCTTGGCCCCAATGGCGCTGGCAAAACCACCACCATGAAAATGATCACAGGCTTTCTTCCTCCAGATAAAGGCAGCGTTCAGATCTGTGGTATGAATATGCTGCAATATCCAATTGAATGTAAGCGAAAAATTGGCTACCTGCCCGAAGCCAATCCTCTCTATACCGATTTATACCTGAAAGAATACCTTGCCTTTGTGGCTGGGGTGCATGGGGCAGACCGTGGACCTTGGACGGTGAACGATATTATTCAGAAAGTGGGATTACAGGCCGAGCAACACAAGAAAATTGGTCAACTCTCCAAAGGATATAAACAGCGAGTAGGCTTGGCCGCCGCCATCTTACACAATCCTGAAGTGCTGGTATTAGATGAACCTACGAGTGGACTTGATCCTAACCAAATAATAGAAATACGCAACCTTATTAAAGAACTGGGCAAGGATAAAACCGTTCTCTTTTCAAGCCATATTCTGCAAGAAGTAGCAGCCATCTGTAGTAGGGTTATCATCATTCATAAGGGTAAAATTGTGGCCGATGATGGGCTCGAAAACCTCATATCCAACAACTCATTAGAAAACGTTTTCCGTTCCTTAACAGGATTGGTAAGTGTATAAACTACATATTACGTATCTTCGGGGACGAAAAAAGATATTAAAAAAATAAAACAATTAACAACAAATGAGTTACATTATTGAAGTACATGCCAGACAAATTCTTGATAGTCGCGGCAATCCAACTGTGGAAGTAGATGTTTTAACAGAAAATGGCGCAATGGGCAGAGCCGCTGTTCCTAGTGGTGCTAGTACAGGTATTCATGAAGCTGCTGAATTGCGCGATAACGATAAGAAAAAATACCTGGGCAAAGGCGTTTTAAAAGCAGTCAAAAATGTAAATGATATTATTGCTGATGAAATTGTAGGTTTTGATATTACCCAACAAGCTGCTATTGACGAAGCCATGATTGAGTTGGATGGCACACCCAACAAGACCAAACTAGGCGCTAATGCGCTTTTAGCAGTAAGTATGGCTGTAGCAAAAGCCGCTGCCGAAGAAGCTGATTTACCTTTATTCCGTTATATAGGTGGCACCAATGCTAAAACATTGCCTATGCCTATGATGAATATTTTAAATGGTGGAGCTCACGCTGATAATAAAATTGATTTTCAAGAATTCATGATTATGCCAGTTGGTGCACCCTCTTTTAGTGAAGGTTTGCGTTGGGGTGTAGAAATTTTTCATACCCTAAAAGGTGTATTGAAGAAAAAAGGTTACAGCACCAATGTTGGTGACGAAGGTGGTTTTGCACCCAATATCCAAAGCAATGAAGAAGCTATTGAAACCGTATTGGAATCTATTCAAGCTGCTGGTTACAAAACTGGCTCTCAAATTGTTATTGCCATGGATGCTGCTAATAGTGAATTATGGGATTCGAAAAAGAAAAAATATGTATTCCATAAAAGTGATGGCAAAATAATGAGCAGCGATGAGCTGGTAAAATATTGGGAAAAGTGGGTGAAGCAATACCCAATTGCATCCATAGAAGATGGTATGGCAGAAGACGATTGGAATGGCTGGAAAGCCCTTACAGAGGCTGTTGGAAGCAAGTGCCAGTTGGTGGGAGACGACTTATTTGTTACCAATGTTACTCGCCTTCAACAAGGTATTGACAAGCAGATTGCCAATGCCTTACTGGTGAAAGTAAACCAGATTGGTACCCTAACCGAGACCATTAATGCGGTAACACTTGCCCAGCACAATGGCTATAATACCATTATGAGTCACCGCAGTGGTGAAACAGAAGATACTACCATTGCGGATTTAGCAGTGGCATTGAACTGTGGACAAATTAAGACGGGTTCTGCTTCTCGTACCGATCGTATTGCAAAATACAACCAGTTGATTCGTATTGAAGAAATGTTGGGAAGTACCGGCATTTATCCAAAAGGTAAAATTAAGTTTGGCAAATAATTGCCGCATATTTAGGCACTAAATAAGCATTGGCAGATAGAGGTTTATGATTACTTTTATCTGCCAATCTTTTGTTCATTCATGAAGAAAATAATTCCATATCTCACCAACAAATACCTGATTGCATCGGTATTCTTTATTGTATGGATGTTGTTTTACGACCAGCGCGATTATTATCAGCAAAAAGAAAGAAGGGATGAACTTCATAAGCTTGAAATGAAAAAAGCCTATTACCAGCAAGAAATAGAAAAGACCAAAAAAGAACTGGGTGATTTAGAAAATAGCCCCGCTGCGCTGGAAAAATACGCCCGTGAGCGTTACCTCATGAAAAAAGATGGGGAAGATATTTTTATTCTAGAAGATTCTATTGCTCCCAAAAAATAATTCAACCAGAACTTCGTTCACCAGCAATTTTGGATAGTTATTTTAATTGATAACAATATTTAAAAAAGCCCAGCGTTTTAATAATATCCCGTGCCCTCTTTGAATCATGCAGACAGCTGCTTATGAAAAACTTTAAAGAAGAGGAATTGATTATGTACGTATACAAGGATTGCACGCCGGAATTAACCGCTGCTATAAGTAAAGCCATTGAAGAAGATGCTGAACTTAAGCATAGGATAAATATTATTGAAAGATCGATTGAACAACTGAATCTGCTTCAACTGAAATCACCTTCCAAACAATCCATCAAAGCCATACTGGAATACGCTAAACTGAGCAAAAAATAATTACGCTACAACTGTTTATTTTACGTTGAACGACTGACTGAGCTTTCTTATTAAATTTGTGTATGCTAAAAAAAGATCGCTACAAAGCAGTCATCAATTATTTTCTCAACACCACTCCCATTGCCGAAACTGAATTGGTTTACGACAGTCCATTTCAATTATTAGTAGCAGTAATACTTTCAGCACAGTGTACAGATAAAAGGGTGAATTTAACCACCCCAAGCATATTTTCAGTCTATCCAAGTCCTGAAAAAATGGCAGCAGCCAGTTTCGACGATTTATTCCCATTAATTAGAAGCATTTCATATCCCAATAATAAAACCAAACACCTGATTGGCATGGCCAATATGCTATTGGAAAAATTTAATGGTGAAGTTCCTATGACGGTAGATGAATTGATTCAATTACCCGGTGTTGGGAGAAAAACTGCTAATGTAATTACCAGCGTAATAGATGAACAACCCAATATGGCGGTAGACACGCATGTGTACAGGGTGAGTCACCGTCTTGGCTTGGTAAGCACCAGAGCCACCACCCCATTGGCGGTAGAAAAAGAATTGATAAAAAATATACCCTCCGAACATGTTTACAGAGCCCATCATTGGTTGATACTTCACGGTCGCTATACTTGCATTGCCCGAAATCCAAAGTGTGAAGTATGTGGGTTGAGCGAGTGGTGTAAGTTTTATGGAAACTAAGATTCGCTGGCCGATTATTAATGTTCATGACCCTCTTGATTGGTCATTTTAGCCGACACGAAAAATGCTCCTTTTGTTACCACTTTAACATCTTTGGGTGTTTCTTTCAGTAATGTAATTGCTGTATACCCAATATCCGAATAGCCTCTTGCAATGGGTATGCGTTTAAAAATATATCCTGCCGCCGAATCGCTTTTTTGTGCAGCATTCATCATTACAAAAATATAATCCTGACCATCAACTGTAACTATTGCTTCCGTTGGTAAGGCAGGAGATGTAACTTTATTGAGACTGATGATTGCCGTTACATTCATGCCTTCTATTAAGCCAGTTTTGTCGCCTTCTACCTCTGCATGCACCGACACTGCTTTGCTTTCATCTTCAAATGCATATCCCCATGAATGTATGGTTGCATCATACTCCTTACCCGGATTATTGGTAATGCTAAAATGTATAGTCTGGTTATTTTTTAATTTTTGTATGTCTTTCTCAAACACAAATAAATCTAAATGTAACCTACTATTATCTACCACTTCAACTACCGTAGTTGATAAGTCAATATAAGCACCCATTTTTATAATTACATTGCTTACCACTCCACTAATGGGACTTTTAATATTTAATACTGAAACTAATTTTTCATTTGAAAGCTGCTCTGGATTCAATCCCATCAAACGTATTTGTTGCGCTAAAGTTGATTTCGATATTTTTAAATTACGCAATTCTGTTTCTGCACTTTGTAAATTTTTAAGCGCCCCCGCATTGCCTTCATTCAACTCTTGCTGTCTTTTCACTTCCAACTCTGCCAGTTGAATTTTTGAACTGATGTTTAAATAGGTACTTTGCGACTGAATAAATTCAGGATTTGAAACGGTGGCTATGGTTTGTCCCTTCTTTACAAAATCACCAGGTATTACCAATATGGATCTGATTACACCGCTGTAGAGTGAATTCACACTTGCCTTATGCTGATTGGGTATTTTAAGTACCCCATTGGCCTTAAGTGAAGCGGTTAATTGCTTCTGCTCAATCAAACCCATTTCAATACCAATTGTTTTAATCTGTGCTTCGGTAAGCTCAGCAATATCTGGTTTTTCAACTTCGTGATGTACGGCGGCTTCAACCGTTTTTACTTTTTGTGTATCATTGCTTCCACAGGCTATGAATACCGTTATAAAAATGATATTGTAGATATAGGTAAATAAATTTTTCATCTTTATTGATTGATATAGTAATTATATTGAATAACAGACTGATTATATATATTCAGATTTTCTAAATAGTTTTTTTGAATATCAATTCCCTGTGCTAAATATTGCGACAACTCTGCAAAGCTTACCTCACCTGATTTATACGCCAGTGTTGCTGCTTTAATAATTTCATGGGATTGTTGTATTCCTGCCGTTTCATAAAAAGCTAAGATGGTTCTATTTTTTTCTACAATAGCTTTTGCTTGGGCTTTCTTAGTATGCAGTAGTTGGCTGTCATATTCATATTGCTTTTGCTCTACCGCTTTACCCGCTTCTGCAACTTTTATTTTATTGCGATATGCGTTGGCACTCAACAATGGAAATGCAGCAGTAACAGAAAGTCCATTAAACGGATTGGTAGCACCCCAGAGTCGCTGCGAAAAAAAGCGACCAGAAAATTCTGGCTTGTTTTCATTTTTCACAACTCCAATTCCTGCATTGGCTATATTGATATTTTGCTCCTGCAATACCAGTAATGGATGCAGACTATCTTCTGCATAATGGGGCATTTCTATTTTTTCCAAAGGCTGTAGTAAGGGCAATAATTTTTCTTCACTATTCAACAATTGCATCATCAACTGCTGCTGAATTAAAAGTTCTTGATCAACCTGACCCATCATTGCCATTAACTCCCTCATTCTTACGTTGGCCGCAATACTATCAATACCCGGACGATCACCCGCTTTCACTTTTAGTATGGCAGCAGCGTGTAAGGATTTATAAATACTATCTAAGCGTTGAAATAAATATTGTTTGCTTTGCAAATACCAAAGTTGGTAATAAACAGAACGTATATCTTTCTTAAGCTGTGCATCTATAAGTGTAGTATTGAGTGTTTGGTATTTTAACTGTTCGTTGTAAAGATTTTTTTGTGCTTTATACAAGCCTGGCCATGCAAGGCTTTGAGATACTCCTATTTTTAATATCCCAGTTTGATCACTGGGTCGTAGATCCTCATTTTCAGTAAACACCCCTGTTTTTGGTAAGGCAGTTGCTGTTTTAACCTGCGCTTTACTCCTGATAATTTGTTCCTTATTTATTTGGTATAAAAGATTATTATTTGCGAGCGATATGGCTTCATTTACCGTTACTCTTTTCAATGCATTTCCTTGTGCATTTACTCCACCCACTAATCCAAGTATAATGAGGCAACTTATTACCCTAACCGATGGTTTTAGCATACTGTTTTTGGTTGAAAAAATAAGGTACAAACAGGGCAATACGATTAATGTTAAAAAAGTTGCAGTAATTAAACCACCAATTACAACGGTAGCTAAAGGCCTTTGTACTTCTGCACCAGCACCATTACTCAATGCCATTGGAAGAAACCCAAGTGCAGCAACGGCTGCCGTCATTAATACAGGTCGCAAGCGTATACTGGTTCCACGCATTACCCGCTCTATTGTATCAGTAATTCCTTCTTTTTTTAGTTGGTTAAACGTGCTGATTAACACAATGCCATTTAATACCGACACACCAAATAATGCAATAAAACCAATACCAGCAGAAATACTAAATGGCATATTGCGTAACAACAATGCAAATACCCCTCCAATAGCTCCCATGGGAATGGCCATAAAAATAAGTGTAGCGTCTTTTAAAGAGCGAAAACTTAGGTATAATATAAAAAATATTAATAGCAATGCAATTGGTACTACTATCATTAATCGAGCAGAGGCTTTTTGAAGATTTTCAAAAGTACCACCATAGGTATAATAATATCCCACAGGTAATTTAACTTGCTCACTTAATATTTTTTGCGCATCCTCCACTACACTACGCACGTCTCTACCACTTACATTAAAACTAATGTATACCCTACGTTTACCTGCTTCCCTACTTATTTGTGCTGCTCCTGTTTTAAAAGATACAGCAGCCACTTGAGACAAGGGAATCTGGTTACCGCCTGTCAGTGGGATATATAAATTACTTACATCCTCTTTAGAATTACGATGCATACTATCAAGCCTAAGTACCAAATCAAATTTTCGTTCATTCTCATAAACAGCACCGGCTACTTCACCTGCAAATGCGGTACTAATAACATGATTTACGTCTTCAATATTTAATCCATAACCAGCCAATCTTGCGCGGTCGTATTCAATGGTAATTTGTGGAAGTCCATCTATCCGCTCTACCTGTGGTTGGGTTATTCCTTGAATATTACCAATGGCGGCAGCTACTTTGTCGGCGTATTTGGCAAGACTGTCCAAATTTTCACCAAATATTTTAATGGCTACATCTTGTCGTATACCCGTCATCATCTCGTTAAACCGCATTTGTATGGGTTGGCTCGGTTCTGCAATTACCCCAGGAATGGATGAGAGTTTTTCTCCCATCATATCCGCCAGTTCATAAAAATCTTGGGTGGTTACCCAATCTTTTTTGTCTTTTAAAATCACCATTAAATCACTGGCTTCGGGCGGCATAGGATCGGTGGCTATATCGGCAGCACCCGTTTTGCCCACCACCATTTTCACCTCTGGAAATTGGCGCAGCATTCGCTGTGCCAATAGCATTGTCTCGGTGGTTTGCGATAGTGAAGATCCTTGTGGCAGTAAAAATTCAATGGCAAAATCTCCTTCTTCTAATGTGGGAATAAATTCACCTCCAAGATTTTTAAATATAAGTAAGGAGATTATAAAAAGCACAATGGTAAAAGTAATAATTGCATACTTTATTTTAATAGCCCCCTGAATCACTGGTCGGTAAATTTGTTGAAGAAAGTTCATCATTTTTTCAGAAAAATTACGCTTAAGACTTATTTTTTTAGGAAGAAATAAAGCGCACATCATGGGTATATAAGTAAGCGAAAGTAGTAAGGCTCCAAGAATTGCAAAGCCTACTGTTTGTGCCATAGGGCGAAACATTTTGCCTTCAATTCCAGTAAGTGTAAGAATGGGGATATACACAATTAAAATAATAATTTCTCCAAAGGCAGCACTATTCCTAATGGCCGATGCAGATTGGTATACTTCTTCATCCATTTGCTTTTGAGTAAATGCGATTTGTGTCTTTCTCAATCCCAAATGATGTAATGTTGCTTCAACAATAATTACAGCACCATCTACAATTAAACCAAAATCAATTGCGCCAAGGCTCATGAGATTTGCACTCACGCCAAATAAATTCATGAGCGACATGGCAAATAGCAAAGAAAGTGGAATGGCAGAAGCCACAATTAATCCGGCTCTTAGATTACCTAGAAAAATTACCAGTACAAAAATGACGATTAATGCCCCTTCAATCAAGTTTGTTTTAACGGTATGAATGGCTCTATCAATTAAATTGGTTCGATCTAAAAAAGGCTCAATAATTATATCTGCTGGTAATGATTTTTGAATATTCAGCATCCGTTCCTTTACCAGCGCAACTACTGCTGCACTATTGGCACCTTTCATCATGAGTACCAAACCACCCACAACTTCTTTTTCGCCGTTAAAGGTCATGGCTCCATATCTAGGCGGAGAACCAAACTGAACAGTTGCCACATCTCTTATCAATACTGGAATACCATGCTGTTGTTTAACAATAATATTTTCGATATCTGCAAAGGTTTTTACCAGCCCAACCGCTCTTATAAAATAAGCATTTGGCTTTCTATCAATATAAGCACCACCCGTATTTTGATTGTTTTTTTCTAGTGCAGTAAAAATTTCTGGAATGGTTGTATTCATCGCTTTAAGCCTATCGGGATTAATAGCCACTTCATATTGTTTAGATATGCCGCCAAAAGCCGTGACTTCTGCTACTCCCTTTATACCACTTAATTGGCGGCCTACAATCCAGTCCTGCATGGTACGCAAATCCATGGCAGAATATTTTTGTTCACTTCCTTTTTTGGGGTGAATAATATACTGATAAATTTCACCCAGTCCCGTTGTAACCGGAGCCAATTTAGGCCTACCAATATTTTTAGGAATTTGCTGCTCTGCATCTTTCAGTCTTTCATTAATCAACTGTCGTGCAAAATAAATATTTTCATTTTCATCAAATACAGTGGTAATCATACTCAACCCAAAACGAGAGAAAGAACGCATTTCTACCACTCCTTGAATATTTGCCAATGCTTTTTCAACTGGATAGGTAATAAACTGTTCTACTTCCTGCGCTGCTAATGTAGGTGCTGTTGTAATTACCTGTACTTGGTTATTGGTAATATCTGGCAAAGCATCCACTGGTAATTTAGAGGCACTCCAGAGCCCCCATACAACCAGTGCCATTATAATAATACCTACAATAAGTTTGTTGTGTATACTAAATCGAATAATTTTATTGAGCATATTAAAATACTTTTAAAGTGCCCAAAACTGTTGATACAAGCGGGCGCAATAAGTGGTTGCTAAAACTTACTTTTTATATATTGAATTACCGAAGGGTCTTCTAATCCTTCCATATCACTCAATTCAATTTCAAGTGCTTTTGTACTTAACTGAATCTCTAATAGTGAAAGCATTAATGACAATGCAAAAGTGATGAGGCTGATGGCAAAAACCCAGTGAGCCATCACCATCCATTCAGCATAAATAAAATACATACAAAGGATAGAGCTTAAAAAAGTAAGTACGCCCAATGCCTGCATATTCTTAATTAATTTGAGCCGATAACGCAGACTCTTAATTTGGCGATGAATCAGATGGGGTTGTTTGTGACCTGCATACTTATCGTGAAGGCTCCTAACACGGTTCGACAAGGCTAAAAAGCGATTGGTATACGCCAACATGATTAAGCTGATGGCAGGAAATAACAATGCAGGGGTATTTAAACTAATATCCATATTCCAAGTATTTATACTGCAAGTTAGCAACAAAATATTACCTATCATTGCGGCGTATGAGCGAACAAAGTGTACAAATATTTACCGCCGAGCAAAATACCATCATTAATTCAACGGGTGATATTGCCATCAATGCCGTTGCTGGTTCAGGTAAAACTACTACCCTTATTCAATATGCAGCAAAGCAGCCCCCTACTTCACGTATTCTTTATATTGCTTTTAATAAATCGGTTAAGCTAGATGCTACCAGAAAATTTGCCGAGCATCAGCTTCATAATGTAAGGGTAGAAACGGCTCATTCATTGGCTTTTAACTATATTGTTAAAGGCAGCAACTATAAAGTGAAAGCCCAGTCCTTTAAAACTCATGAAATTGCTGAATTACTAAACTTAAACGGAGATGGTGAAAAACATGGTGAATACGTTATAGCCAACCATATTAATAAATTCATTGCATATTTCTGTAATAGTGATAAAGCTCGTGTGCAGGATTTGAATTATTTAGATACTGTTACCGATGAAAAGGCCAACCAATTCGTAAAACGTTTTTATACTTATATAGAAAGAGGAACCCGCATTTTATTGAGTAAGATGGACAAAGCTGAGATTGAAATTATACACGATTTCTATTTGAAAAAATTCCAGTTGGCCAATATTCAATTGCCTTACGACTGTATTTTATTTGATGAGGGACAAGATGCTTCACCAGCCATGCTGCATATTTTTATGCAACAGCAGTCTGTAAAAGTAATAGTTGGAGATACACACCAGCAAATATATGGATGGCGCTATGCCGTAAACTCACTGGAAAAAGTAAACTGTAAAAAATTATCACTCTCTACCAGCTTCCGCTTTCCACAAACTATTGCCAATTTGGCTTGTAGTGTATTGTATTGGAAAAACCAGTTGACAACCACCAAGCCAGTATCTATTAAGGGACAAGGTTTAACCAGTACTATAAAGACCAAAGCCATTATTGCCAGAACCAATCTGGGCCTGCTTTTGAAAGCCATTGAGTTTGTTACCAAACAACCAAAAATAAACCACTTATATTTTGAAGGCAATATCAACTCCTACACTTATGCCGATGACGGAGCTTCTCTATACGATGTATTGAGTTTGTACAATAATAAGAAAGCGGGTATTCGCGACAAACTGATTGAGCAAATGAAAGATATAGATGAGTTGGAAGAGTATATTGAAAAAACAGAAGATATGCAATTGGGTATGATGCTGAATATTGTAAAAGAATATGGTAATAGAATACCTTCCTTACTCAATACACTGAAAGAAAAGCATACGGGGGATGGCGACCGTTCCAAAGCCCAAATGATTTTTTCTACTGTTCACCGTGCTAAGGGTATGGAATACGATGAAGTTGAACTGGCAGATGATTTTATCAGCGAGGGTAAATTAATTAAACAAAAGATTGCCCAACAATCTAAGAAAGAACCACTAAATGTTTCCAAGTTAAATGAAGAAATAAATTTGCTCTATGTGGCGCTTACCAGGGCTAAATTCAAATTAAAAATTCCAGAGCAAATGCTACCCCAAGAAACGCCAGCATCGGTTCATATTCATATATTGAGACAGGTAAAAGAAGAAAGCAGTCGCCCAACCCAAAAAAATTCAACCCAAAAATCTTATACAGTAGCAGATAAAAGATTAATCAGTAAAGCAGCCTACCAGCCTTGGACGCCTGAGCTGGATGATAAGCTAAAGATTATGTTTGATATGCAATCTGATATTGCCGATATGGCCAAAGAACTGGGGCGCACCAAAACTGCCATTGAATCGAGGCTGAAACGATTGAATTATTTTACAGCATAAAATTCAATTCAAATTTTATTAAAATATTCTTCCTTCTTAATTCCTATATCATAAATTTGCTTGTCGAATTAATCGACCTCCACAGATTATATGTCCGTTTTCAATCAAAGCCGCAGTAGGGTTATACAGATCATCATTGGTGCGGTATTTATTGTGATCACTTTTCAACTGATTAACCTCCAGATTTTTTCTTCAAAATACAAGCTGGCTGCGGAAAACAACGCCATCTACCGTAAAATTGTTTACCCCGACAGAGGTATTATCTTCGATCGTAAAAAAAGAGCTTTATTAGAAAATACCATCAGCTTCGACCTGATTGTTACCCCTTCCGAATCTAAAGGCACCGATACTTTTGCACTTTGTTCCATTCTGAATATAGATACGGCCGAATACAAGAAAAGAATGCGGGATGCTATTTTTAAAAATACCCGTGTAAAGCCCAGTGTATTTGAGCCACTACTCAATGCCGAATTATTTGCCAAGCTAACCGAGAATATGTACAAGTTTCCGGGCTTTGTACTCAGCGAAAGATCGGTTCGTACCTACCCCTATAATACTGCGGCGCAACTGCTGGGTTATATTGCAGAAGTAGACACTGCTTTTCTTCGAAAAAACCACCAGTTTGGTTATGAAATGGGCGATTACGCAGGTATGAGCGGACTGGAAAAAACTTATGAGTCCATCCTCATGGGCGAGCGAGGTATTCAACGTTTTATTAGAGATAATAAAAGTCGCATTCAAGGCCCTTATGAAAATGGATTATTTGATACCATTCCTGTTGCAGGCAGAAACCTCTTTACCAGTATTGATGTTGAAGTGCAACAACTGGCTGAACTACTATTACAAAATAAAATTGGAAGTGCAGTTGCCATCAATCCACGTACTGGTGGAATTATTGCAATGGTGTCTAGCCCCACATATAATCCCAATGTTTTAACAGGCAATGCGCGCAGAAAAAACTGGGGAAGAATGGTGATGGATACGGCAAAGCCAATGTACAATAGGGCCATCAAAGGCCAGTATCCGCCCGGTTCTACCTTTAAGCCATTGGGTGCATTGGTGGCTTTGGATGAGGGTTTAATTACGCCCTCGTATGGAGTTGGTTGTGGCGGTGGTTATGGTGCCTGTGGTGGCGTTTATGTTCGTTGTGAACACCACAATCCCGGTCACGCAGCCAATCTTAGGCTCGCATTGGCCAATTCTTGCAACGCTTATTTCTCGGATGTTTTTAGAAAAGCACTTGATAATAAAAAGTATGGGAATACCAATCAGGGTTACCTGAAATGGAAAGAATATATGAATGCGTTTGGATTGGGGAGAAGACTGGAAGTGGATTTACCCAGTGAAGACAAAGCTAATATTCCCGATACAAGTATTTACAATAAATTCTTTGGAGGCGCAAAGAGATGGAATAGCTGTTCCGTGCTAACGCTCGGTATTGGTCAAGATAAAATGACCGCTACGCCCTTACAAATGGCCAATATCATGTGTATTATTGCCAACAAAGGTTTTTATTTTCCACCCCATTTTGTAGATAGTATTGAACATGAGCAAGTAGCAGACAGCAGCTTTATGAACAAGTACAGAAGCAAACATACGGTGACCAATATTTCTGACAGTGATTATCAGGCAGTGCATGATGGAATGCATGATGTAACTATTTATGGTACGGCAGCTCATATAAAAATACCGGGTATTGAATATTGCGCCAAAACAGGTACTGCTCAAAATCCACACGGAAAAAATCACTCATTATTTGTTGCTTTTGCCCCTAAAAATAATCCCAGGATTGCCGTTGCTGTGGTGGTTGAAAATGGGGGATATGGTTCTGTTGCAGCAGGCCCTATTGCGGGTCTTATAATAGAGAAGTATTTAAATGATACCATAAGCACAGTAGGAAAAGCAACAACAGAGCGGGTTTCGAATATGAATCTGATACCTGAAGCCATCAAAAATTGGTACACTAGAAAAGACGCAGAGCGGGCAGAGCGACTTGCAAAACTTGCATTGGAAGAAGCATCAGAAAAAAACAATGATGCCATTGAAATAAACCATAAGTCCAACACAGAGCCCCTGCTTGAACCTGGCTCTAAACCAGTTGAAGGGAAAGATACTTCTACCAAAATAAAACTCAATACGGCTCTGTTGCTGGGGAACGACAAACGAAAAAAGATTAGGGACTTAAAGCCATGAACAAACAAAAAAACATATCACATGGTGTGGACTTAACCGTTATTTGGTTGTACGCAATACTAGTGCTTATTGGTCTTATCTGCATTTTTATGGTTGAATACAGGGGTACTGGCGACTGGCTTAGTACTTTTCTAAATGGCAAGAGTAGTTATAGTAAACAACTTTTTTTTGCGGGTCTCTGTACTTTTATTGCCACATTTATTATATTAACAGATAGTAAAATTTTTACAGCATTCGCTAATTTATTATATGCATTTGGGATACTATTAATGATAGCCACTTTTGTAATTGGTAAAACCATCAACGGCTCTAAAAGTTGGATTCCACTGGGAGGTGGATTTAACCTTCAGGCAGTAGAGATCTGTAAAATTTTTACTGCATTGGCACTTGCTAAATTCTTGTCGCGACAAGAAACTGATTTTACCAAATTCAAGTCCCAAGCCATTGCTGTAATCATTACGCTTTTACCAGCAGTAATTTCAGTATTACAGCACGAATCGGGTATGGCATTGGTTTATTTCAGTTTTTTTCTAGTGATGTTTAGAGAAGGGCTCTCCCCCATTGTACTAATTATTGGTTTTTCTTTTGTAGCACTGATTATTTCAACATTGCTGGTAGAACCTGATACCTTGGCCATCTTACTAAGTGCTGTTGCCCTTATTTTTATTTATCTCTACAGAAAAACTATTAAAAAGAAAAAAGGGTTACTTTACCTGATTCTTTTTATCTGGTTTACTTCTGTAGGAATTCAGCGATTTGCCGTACCATTTATTTTTAATAATGTGCTAGAATGTTACCAAAGTGCTAGGGTTTACAGTGCATTTGGTAAGGATTATGATTGTGGTGAGAATAAAAGATCTGCTAAAAAAAGCAGTAAAGCTCCTCGCAAACCAGATGATTACAATGTGCGACAAAGTAAGATAGCCATTGGATCCGGTGGATTTCTTGGTCAAGGTTTTTTAAAAGGAACTCAAACTCGTGGGAAATATGTGCCTGAACAACGTACCGATTTTATTTTTACTTCACTCGGAGAGGCTTTTGGTTTTGTAGGTTGTTTTGCCTTTTTATTGGTCTACTTATTTTTACTTTTCAGGCTTATTCATATTGCAGAGCGACAGCGAAGTACTTTCAGCAGGGTTTACGCTTACAGTGTTGTAAGCATACTTTTTTTTCATATTGCGTTTAATATTTGCATGACGATAGGGCTCTTCCCCTCACCGGGTATAACACTTCCATTCATCAGTTATGGTGGATCATCGTTGCTTTCTTTTACAATATTAATTTTTGTGCTTTTGAGGTTAGATGCCGATAGGCAAATGGTATTGCGTTAAACTTATTTATTTATGGAAATCATTCCGCTTTCTGAAGGTAGTTTTAGTATTGATAAAACCAAGGTTTTTGTTCCATTTGATACCGACAACAATCCGATTAGTAATCGGCCTGCTGGCAGTATACTGGTAGAAATTCAACCCTTTTTAATTGTCACAAAAAAAGATATCCTGTTAATTGATACAGGGCTTGGATATAATTTACCAGATGGCACCCCACAGCTTTATGATAATTTAGAAAAAGTGGGTTACAACCCTTCGCAGATTACCAAAGTATTAATGAGTCACTTACACAAAGATCATGCTGGTGGCATCACCATTAAATCTGATGCTACTGGCGAACAATTGATTGCCTTTCCTTACGCTACTTATTATGTACAGCGAAGAGAATTTGATTATGCTATGGGTATTGGTTCGGCCTCTTATATTAACAGTGACTTTGCACTATTAGAAGAATTAAGCAAAGTTGTTTGGCTAGCAGAAGACCAAGGAATTATTGATGGATATATACACTACCAACTTACGGGAGCGCACAGTAAATTTCACCAAGTATTTTGGCTGGTTGAAGATGAAAAAACCTGCTTTTTTGGTGGGGATGATGCGCCCCAATTACAACAAATGAAAAATAGGTTTGTAGCCAAATACGATTTTGATGGTAAAAAATGTATGGAACTCAGGCGGCAATGGTGGGAAGAAGGAAACAATAAGAAATGGTCCTTCCTTTTTTACCACGATATTAATAGTCCCGTTTATAATGGTTTACCCATTTAAACCTAGAATCTGTTTGAGTTAATACTTTTCATTGGCTTCATCCATTCTTCTTTTAGAACCTGGGTTATTCATTCTGCGGTTCATAAGTTCTTTATGAAGCATCATATTAAAGCTTCTTTCAGACTTGAATATATTGTTCACCCTTTCTTCACTATTCAACACTTTCTTAAATTCTAGGTTGTATTTTTTTCGAATATTCAAAGCCTGCTCTTCAAAGGCCAACTCATTGTTGATCCGCTCTTTTCTAGCTTTCTTTAATTCAGCCATATAAAGGTTGTGTAAGGGCCAGAATTGCTGCGCTTCTTCAATGCTAAGGTTTAATTGCTTGGTAATATAAGCTGCTTTTAGCGCTTCTATATTGGCTTTCTTTTTTTCTATTTCCTGTGCCATGGCAGATAAAAATATGCCAGCGGTGATCAGTAATAATATGAATTTTTTTTGCATGGTATTAACTTGATTTTTTTACAATTGGTTTATTTTGTTCACTAAGGTATTGTAGCAAATCTTCATCGGAGAGCTGATCTAGTACAATGTCTCCAGGTTCTAATGCTTCATTGCTTTGTATGGTATTTTCTACACCTGCTATAGAAGTTGAAATATTTAAATATACTTGCAGGTCATTATCAGATACAGTCGGAAGTATTTTAGCAATATCACTATTACTATATTGTTGGTAATTAAAAGATGGTTTTGATTGATTTACGCTAAAAAAATATCCAGCTATACATACTACCCCAATGAATACAGCCGCCGCCGCATAACGCATCCAACTACGCATAAAAAATACTTTTTTCGTTTTTACTTCCTCTATAGTAGTCTGAGCCAACACTTTGGAAAGTATTATTTCGGGAAGGGCATTGAAATATCCAGCAGGAACCAGTTGGGGCATGGTCTTTTTAAGTGCTCCCAATACAGGCAAATCCTGCTCCCTTTCTTCTGATAATTCGTTTTTATTTTCCATGATCAAGATTTTAGACGGTTGAAATACCCATAGGTTTAACTGTTGATAATAAATGCTTCTATTTTTTTTGCTGCATGGTGATAGCTCGCCTTCAATGCCCCTTCACTGGTACCCAATACTTTGCTCATTTCTTGGTAGCTCATTTCATCATAATAGCGCAGATTAAATACTATTTTTTGCTTTTCGGGTAAGTGCTGAATAGCCAACTGCAGCTTCCACTCCAGCCGATTGGCATCAAAATCAGGATCCGATTTTACTTTATTACTGTATACTGCAGCAATATCTTCAAAAGAATCGCTGCTTTTTCTTTTTTGTTGCGCTAAAAAACTAAGGCATTCATTGGTAGCAATACGGTATAGCCAAGTAAAAAGTTGACTATCCGCTCGAAAATTTTCCAACCCTTTCCACACTTTTATCAAAGTATTCTGCAAAACATCATTGGTATCTTCGTGTGCTACTACCATTCTTCTAATATGCCAATAGAGTTGCTCTTGGTATTTTTTTACCAAGCTGGTATAGGCAAGTTCTTTTGTTTCACTTACTTTAAACCCCGATACAATTGCTTCGTCTGCTACAAACATCTGGGAGAATTAAAAAATTGTTTATCGTTTAAAAATAAGCATCTTCTACCAATACTTATTTTATGTGTTGATTTTGATTGGTTTTTACCAGATGAATAGCCAACTGAATATCTATTTTACGCCTTCTTAAAAATATCGTAATTTGTGCATATTTAATCTAATGAATAATTCATCATCTCTTCAGCAGTTTAGGCAGAATGTAACTGATAAATACACCATTTTCAACAGCTTATTTGCTGCACTTCCCTATTCTGGTATAGCCAATGTTGGTGCACTGTTGCCCATATTACTCCAGTCTTGCGTTGAAGGCTATCAAGAAGGGAAAGATCCAATGCAAATAATAGATCTGTTTTTTTCTCGCCATACTGGCGTGGTTTCGGAGACAGATAAGGTAGATCGTCTATTTAAATTCGTTCAATATATTGAGCGTCAAGTAGTACTTTTTGATGCCATTGAAGACGCAGCATTTAGTTCTGTAAACGATTTGAATGGCACTGGAAGTCTCAAAGCTTTGTACAATGAAGCTTTTTTCAAGGGTAAGATTCCACTGCTGAAAGAGAAGTTACAGCATTTTAAAGTTCGAGTGGTGCTTACTGCACATCCTACCCAATTTTATCCGGGCAGTGTATTGGGAATTATTCATGATTTAGGAGAAGCCATTGGCAAGAACGATTTCCAAACCATCAACTTATACATTCAACAACTGGGGATTACTCCTTTTTTTAATAAAAAGCAGCCCACCCCTTTAGATGAAGCGGTGAACCTGATGTGGTACCTGGAAAATATTCTCTACCAGTCCATCGGTAATATTTACAATTTTATTCAACAAGATATTCTGGCTGGCGAAGAAAATAATAATCCTTTTATTGAACTCGGCTTTTGGCCAGGTGGTGATAGAGATGGCAATCCTTTTGTGAATGCAGCTACCACCCTAAAAGTGGCCGCTTCATTGCGAAGTGCCATCATAGTATGTTATTACAGAGATATCAGGAAACTTAAGCGTAGGTTGACTTTTGCTGGTGTTGACGTATTGATTTCACAGCTTGAAGAGCTTTTATACGAAAATGTTTTTAGGCCAAATGAAAACAAAAGAATTCAGCAAACCGAATTATTACAAAAGCTGGAAGCCATTAAAGTTTTAATGAATGAACAGCACCATGGCTTGTACATTAAACGATTGGATAGTTTGATGAATAAAGTGCGTTTATTTGGTACTTGGTTTGCTTCATTAGACATTCGTCAAGACAGCAGAATTCACACAAAAGTACTGGCAGATATCAACGCCACCAGAATCGATCAAAAAAAAGGAGGTATTTTACCCGACAACTATACTACTTTAAGTGAGGGCGGTAAAATCAACTGCTTACTTGCAATTGATACAGTTGTAGAACTTAATAATGTAAGTGAAGAAATTTCAAAAGACACACTTGAAAGTATTTTTGCCATCAACAGCATCCAACAGACCAATGGAGAAGCTGGTTGTCATCGCTATATTATCAGCAACTGCCAGTCAGCGCTGAATGTAATTGAAGTATTTACGCTCTTCAAACTTTGTGGCTGGGATACCAATCAGTTATCGGTTGATATTGTTCCGCTATTTGAAACGATTGATGATTTAAAAGCGGCAGAAGGCATTATGGAATTTCTGTACCAACTTCCTATTTACCAAAAACATATTGCGAAGCGACAAAAATCGCAGACCATTATGCTGGGTTTCAGCGATGGAACCAAAGATGGGGGCTACTTACAAGCCAACTGGAGTATTTATACTGCAAAAGAACAACTCACTTCCATCTCAAGAAAATATGGTATCAAAGTAAAATTTTTTGATGGTCGTGGTGGCCCTCCTTCCCGTGGTGGTGGAAAGACCAACAAATTTTACGCCTCACTGGGTAATCAAATTGAAAATGAAGAGATTCAGTTGACGATTCAAGGTCAAACCATTACTTCTAATTTTGGAACATTGCAATCGGCTCAATACAATTTAGAACAACTGTTGAGTGCAGGTATCAGCAACACAGTATTTGCAGAAAATAGAACCAATCTTACTGAATCAGAGCGTGCACTACTTACAGAACTTGGAGCTGTGAGTCACCATGTGTACCAAAATTTTAAAGCGCATCCACAGTTCATGACTTATATGCAGCAATTCAGTCCCCTCAACTATTACAGCAAGAGTAATATTGCCAGTAGACCGGGGAAAAGGGGCAATGCAGATAAGTTAAGATTCGAGGACCTTCGGGCCATCCCTTTTGTGGGCAGTTGGAGCCAGCTTAAGCAGAATGTTCCCGGTTATTTTGGTGTGGGCTCTGCTTTAAAACAATTAAAAGAAGCAGGAAGATGGGAAGAAATAAAAGCACTCTTCAACAATGTACTTTTCTTTAGAACCTTGATTGACAACAGCATGATGAGTATGCTGAAATCATTCTTCCCACTCACAGCTTATATTAAAGACAATGCTGAGTATGGCGAAATATGGCAGCTTATTAAAACCGAATTTGATATTACCGAACAATTGGTATTAGAGCTTTCTGGTAATAAATGTTTGATGGAAGAAGATCAATCGGGCAGAAATTCTATTTTAATGCGAGATAAAATTGTGCTTCCCTTGCTCACCATTCAGCAATATGCGCTGCATCAACTGAATAACAAACAGTTAAATGAGAACCAGCGAAAAGACTATGAAAAATTGGTTACCAGAAGTATGTTTGGCATCATCAATGCCGCACGTAATTCTGCATAATCAGTTGTCTTTCCATTTCCATAAATGCAAGCAGGCATAGGTTCTGAAGGGAATCCATTTGGCGGAAAGTTTCACCATTTTTTCTTTCATGGCTTTTTTATCTGATGCATCTACTTTATAGAGCCGGCAGATAGCCTGTTGTATGCCTAGGTCGTCTACTGCAAATACGTCTTCCCTTCCGAGGCTAAACATGAGCAGCATTTCCACCGTCCACCTACCTACTCCCTTAATCTGAACCAATAAATCAATTACTTCTTCATTAGATAGTGCAATCAACTTTTTATCAGTTATGGCTTGCGATAAGCAAAATTCAGCTACATTTTTCACATATCCTACTTTGGCATTACTCAAACCAATGGCCCTAAGTATTTCATTGGGTGTATCTAATACTTGCTGTGGGCTGGGTTCTTTGCCCTTGTACAAATCTAGAAATCGTTTAAAAATTACGGCGGCCACTTTGGTATTCAGTTGTTGGCTCATAATACTGGCCATTAAGCGCACGGGTATATTTTTTTGGTACTTTAATTCGTGTATTTCAGTCCCCAAAATAGCAGCCAGTTTCTTGTCTTTTTGTAAATGATCAATATAGTTCTGCATACCCAAAGAAGTTTTAGTTATTGTGTGTATAGCTCATCTTAATTTGATACTGAAGTTAAGAATTTTTATGGCAATATTAGAAGTTGCAATGGGTTGGATTGTTCTCAGAAAGGGTAATACATTATTAACCCCTCTACAATAAATGTGGCAAACAGCAATTATTAGGGGTGAGCGTATTTTTTAGGCTAAGTGGATAAAAACAATGCTGCATAAATTCCCTTGTTAAAACGGGTGAGCTCATCATCATTGAATTGTTCGGCATAATAGGCCCAACAGAAAAATATTTACTAAAGAAACAACTTGCTGCTGCTGTATAAATAGTGGGTAGGGATGAATCCGCCACCCCAATAATTTACCGGTTCCGTTCAACATAAGACTTCATTGTAGGTAATACGCACCCAACGAAGTCTTAGTTATTGAGTATAGTTTATTTTGCCTCCAAGGACTTATTACAGCTAAAGTCTGTCCACAATATATCCAGGCTTTGCCATACATCGTGACTATAGTCTTTGGGTGATATTTCGTAAAATATAAAAGTTTTGTTTTGTCCTGAGCTAGATTTTAGATGAACTTTGCAGTAAAGGGCAATTGGTTTGTTAGCCATATAGTCAAGCATATATACTGAACCATAAAACGTTTTTAAATCACCTTTTAATGTTTTTCCTTTTTTTATGATAGTTCTGACAGTTATTGATTTTTTGTCTGAACTATGAACCTGCATAGCCTTTACAAGGCCGGAATAATATTTCTTTAAATTATTTTCAACAATGTTTGCAGTTATCTTTTGCAGTCCGTCCAAATACCATAAAAAAGCATAACTCCAATAGTCAGCACTTTCTGCTTTTCCCCAACCTGGTGTAAATCTAATGTCCTCAACTCCTATATAAGGAATTTTAGGAGCAAATGAAATCGGAATTAGGAACCGTTCAATGCCCCAACCTATAGGAAAATCAAGACTGTACGGTGGTTCCCATTTTTTAGGGTCAAATTCATTTGTTGTGATTTGACTAAACGAGATTAGAGGTACAAAGAAAAATAAAATGACTGTGGAATATTTCATATTATTTTCTAATAAGTTTAAGTGTGTAATTTTTCACAGCATCAACTTTTTTTAAATAGTCATCTATGCTTTGTGTTACAAAAAAATCAGGGAGAATCCCAATTTCATTTGGCAACTTTATGGCTGAAGATATATGCGTATTATTTGCCACCGAGATCACTAATTTTGTATGATTCAAGCGACATAAGGTTTGTCCAGCTGTACAGAATTGATTAGAACCCAACTCCTCGCCAATGATTGTTCCTAATTTGTGTGCTTTCACTAAACTCATAAAATGTCCAGTGGTAGAATTTCCATTTCCATCAATTATAAAATAAACTTTTCCTTTAAACCGATTTACAAGTGGATAAAAAATTTCTTCACCGTATGTTTTATCTGTTTTTCCTGCAGATTCCGTCTTTGAGTAATAAGTAAAAGATTTATCCATGAGATATTGAAGCAAATAAATGCTTGGATGTTGGGAACCACCTCTGTTGTATCTCACATCAATAATTAGATTTTCAATCTTTTTATTTTCGATAACCTTCATACTGCTATCAAGAAAAGATTTAAAGACAGGATAATTGTTCCACTCATAGTAATTAAAAGACGAAATAGTTAAAACAGCTGTTTTCCCCTCTAAAATTTCTAAACACAAATCATTTGAGCAGCTATTAATAGAAGGGTTATACAATTCAGTTGCCATTTCTTTGGCTTTGTGCAATTTAATTGAACCATTATTTTCTTTAACAACAATTTCAAAAATTTTTGGCAATCCTAATGCGTAGGGTATTAAAGCAGCAAAATAGGCATTGAAATGGTGATTTTTATAGGTTTGAATATTGGCTTGTGCAACAATATGTTCGGAAATATCAGAAATAAGTTTTGCCGTTTCAATGCCGTTTATGCTCAAAATTTGATCTTTTACCTTTACTTTATCTGAATTATTCATGGCATTCACTACGAATAATTGCTTATTGACCCATCTAACTTGCAATGGAAAACTGTTTTCTAAAGGTAATATGGAAAACTCATGGTAGTCATTTTGCATCGTAGAAGAAGCGGTATGTGAGCAACCTATACTTGCTATGATGGCATTACAATGCCAGGCAAATTCTCCGTATGTTGTTTTTTCAGTAATCAATGATTTTTTACTTTCAAGATTTTTCCAAAACTGTTCTTTCGTAATAAATTTAAGTGCTTGCGGATGAACGTCTAATAGTTTTTGACCTAATTGGTCTAAATCTGCTAAATAATCTTTTTTGTCATAGACTTTTGAAAACTTCTCTTTTGCGGTTAAAGGTTTAATAGTTGGAAATTTAATTTTCTGAATCACATCTTCTGCATAAAAATTATCAGGGTTCATCAGCAATGATTTCTCATAATATTGAAGTGATTTAATGCTATCTTTTACTTGAAGATATGCTTCACCCATACTGTCATAAGCATTAGCCGAATTAGGAAATTCAGAAATAACAAGTTCGAAAATGGCAATAGCATCAATTAAATTATTTTCCCATAAAAACGAGTACCCGTATAGCGTTAATTCTGTCTCATTGCCAAAATCATATAATTCTAAATTTTCTTCTTTGAGTTGATGATAAAGTGCTATCCTTTCTTTAACAGGTAGTTGAGAATTTTCTTTAAGCTTTGCAACAATAGATGGTTTTTTAATTTTGACTTCCTTGGTTTGTATTTGATTAACTGAAGTCGTTGAACTAGACCTATTTCCGCATGCAGATAGCACACAGCAACTTAAAATTGCCAAACAAACCGCATGTAAATTGTTCATATATTCATTTACTAAAAGAGATTATTGCACAGGTCTTTGTTGTTGGGTTGTATTATTTCTATAAATATAGTTTTTATTTTAGTTGGTTATACTTCCATTAGCTGCTTTTTCACTCGTGAATATACCATTAACCTTCTGCCCAATGCAGTTTTGTTTTGCAACACTTTTTATTCCCATTTTGGTACTCCTTTTTAGCCATCCATTATCATTGGCGGCTTATAGCTTACCCCTACCAATTCCAAAGTTGGTTGATTGCAGTTACTGCTCTACCAGCAATCATTTTCTTTAACCCTTCTAAGTATTTAACCCTATACCCCATCGCCATTGCCTTTATATTGTCGCTCCCAAGAACTCCCAGTACCTACCCACCTGAAGGATTTCTTTATATCCTCATTAAATTTAGATGCGTTTGCCCTGTACAAGAATTGCTAATCAGTTTTTTATACTATCTTGTAATGATTAAATAGTTTTTACGACTTATTTACAAACCAACCATCATGTTCTTAATAATCATCGGTATCCTCATTACTATTGTTGCTTCTTTTATTAATAAAGACAAAGAAGAGTTTGCCAAATTCATAAAAATAACTCGCATTGCAGGTGTGATCATTGTACTACTCGGCATTTCAACCTCTTGCATTAAACAGATAGATGCAGGGCAGATTGGCGTGAAATCTATGTTTGGAAAAATCTCTAATGAAGTACTCACCAGTGGTTTGAGTTTTGTGAATCCATTGGTAGATGTAAAAACGATTGACGTAAAAACCCTAAACTATACCATGAGCGGCGTTCACGATGAAGGCGACAAAGAGGGAGACGACGCCATTCGGGTACTTACAGCAGACGGACTGGAAGTTATTATTGACCTCACGGTACTTTACCGTGTTACTGCCAGCGAAGCACCCCGATTAATTAGGGAAACGGGACTTGATTTTAGAGATAAAATTGTTCGTCCGCTTACCAGAACAAAAATTCGAGATAATGCTGTGTACTTTACTGCCATTGACTTATACTCGTTAAAAAGAGATTTATTTCAAGGAAGAATATTCAAATCCATTGATGAAGATTTTAAAAAAAGGGGGTTGATTCTAGAGCAATTATTGGTGCGTAATATTACCCTTCCGGCCAATGTAAAAACATCTATTGAAGACAAAATAAAAGCAGAACAAGACGCACAAAAAATGGAATTCGTTTTACAAAAAGAAAAACAGGAGGCTGAACGCAAGCGTGTTGAAGCACAGGGTATAGCCGATTACCAAAAAATAATCAGTGCTGGCCTTGGCGATAAACAATTGCAATACGAACAAATTCAGGTAATGAAGGGACTGGTTACTTCTCCCAATTCTAAAGTAATAGTGTTGGGTGGCAAAGGCAATACACCCGTGATATTAGATACCAAAGACAAATAATTTATTCGAACACTCGCTCTAAACTGTTTCTCATCATACGAGCAAAAACAAAATGCCCAAGAAATACGCCAGCTACAGAAGATAAAATATCGAGGTAGTCAAATGTTCTACCAAAAAGCGGAATCAATTGCAGGTATTCATTTACAATCACCAGCAACAACCCAAAATAACAGGTGATGGCCAGTTCATGCTGGGTTTGTAATTTAAAAATGCGTTGAAAAAACCAGCAGGCACCAAAAGGCAATAGAAAGGATCCAATTAAATTGGGGGCGATCCCCATAAAAAGCTTAAATGCTGATGGAATATGTATAAAAGGCCTGATTAAAAATTTCACCACCCAAATCAACAAAACTCCTGCCACTACTATTTTCCTTGATATTGCTTTGAGGTACATTCTAATAAGTGATTGAATGCTGAAAATAAGCAAATAATGGAATATTTTACACCCAGCTTCACAAAATAAGTTTTATTCAAGCGGCTTCTTCTTCATCAAAATCAATGGGTTTACTCCATAAGCGGATGATCCACCAGAAAAAAGTGGTTCCACTAATTAGGAACCAACAATAGAAAATAATATTGCCGCGACTAATATGCTCATGTACAAATGCATGATCATACATGATACCTGCGGTAGAGTTAATAGCAAGCCACAATAACCCTACGGAGAGGGTATTTACAATTCTTAATAAATAGGTTCTTACGCCAGGTTCCAATGAGGTGAATTATACTTGTATTACAATGATTTGGACATTTTGTTCTTGCAGCAAATTAGTCAAAACTTTGGTTGCTGGCAGCCGCCAACTTCAATATACGATCGAACTGCGCCGGGGTTAGGTCGTTGTAAAAATAATAAATAGGATCTAGTGGAATACCTTTTCTATGCACTTCATAATGGCAATGTGGCCCCGTACTTTTACCTGTATTTCCTACATAGCCAATTACTTCCCCTCTTTTTATTTTGGCACCAATTCTGGCTTTGATGCGGTACATATGCGCATAAATGGTTTCATATCCAAACCCATGGTTAATCACCACCCTATTGCCATATCCACCTGTATTAAACCCAGCATCTTTAATAATTCCATCTGCTGTAGCGTATATAGGAGTACCCGTTGGCGCAGTAAAATCGAGCCCTGCGTGCAGTCTGCGATCCTTGTACACCGGATCAATCCGATACCCAAATCCAGATGCAATACGATTTAGGTTGCGGTTACTGATTGGCTGAATAGAAGGAATAGCCGCCAACAATTGTTCTTTATTTTTGACCATATTGGCAATGGCATCGAAAGATTTTAGCTGGTATCCCATTCTTAAACTCAAGTTGTTCAATTGGGCAGTCAAGCTTTTAACCAACTCCGATTCACCCATACCCTGAATAAAGTTTACCTGTTGTTTTTTCTTCATTTCTTTAACACGAATACTATCTGGAATGGGGTTCGACTCAAAAATAGCGCGGTACACATCATTGTCCCTAGTTGCAATTTCATTCATCTGTAATTCAAGCTGTTTTACACGCTCTTGAATGATTTTATAATTCTGTTTAAGGTCGTCATTCTGCTGACGCATGAATTTTTCTTTGGGCGAATCTACGTACCGAAAAGTGATGGCAAAAATGATGATTCCGGTAACTATAGATGCTGCTATATACCCAAATACCTGCAAAAGCCGAACCCGCAAAGGGGTAGTAAGCTTTTGAAATTGTAGTGTATGGGTATTATAGAAGTATTTTACCTTTTTCATTGCCAATAGTTGAGCGCAGTAAGCCCCTTAAATTCGTACCTTCGCCATCCTTTAAAGGTCAACAAATATAGTTTCTACATCCCAATATGGGTATAAAAAGTGATCCATGATGACGAGTGCCGAAATTCGCCAACAATTTCTCGATTTTTTTGCTTCTAAAAAGCACCTGATAGTCCCGTCTGCGCCCATTGTGGTGAAAAATGATCCTACCCTGCTTTTCACCAATGCTGGTATGAATCAGTTTAAAGATTATTTTTTAGGAAATAGTAAGCCAACCAGCACTCGTATTGCTGATACCCAAAAATGTTTGCGGGTAAGTGGTAAGCACAACGATTTGGAAGAAGTGGGCGTTGATACCTATCACCACACCATGTTTGAAATGCTGGGGAACTGGAGTTTTGGCGATTATTTTAAAGCAGAAGCCATTGCTTGGAGTTGGGAACTACTTACCGAAATATATAAACTAGATAAAGACAGATTGTATGTAACTGTTTTTGAAGGTGATGTAAAAGAGGGCATTCCCGCTTCCACAATTGCCCTAACTGAATGGAAAAAATTAATTGCACCCGATCATATTGTATTCGGTAATAAAAAAGATAATTTCTGGGAGATGGGCGATACAGGGCCCTGCGGGCCCTGCACGGAGATACATGTAGATTGTAGGAGCGATGAAGAGCGTGCGGCAGTACCCGGCAATACATTGGTGAACAAAGACCACCCACAAGTAATTGAAATATGGAATAATGTATTTATTCAGTATAATCGACTGAAAGATGGCTCATTGGTTCCACTGCCTTCGCGGCATGTAGATACGGGTATGGGATTTGAACGTTTGGTAAGGGTAATTCAAGGCAAACAAAGTAATTATGATACTGATATTTTTACTGGCAGTTTTGCGGCAATAGAAAAAATAACGGGTCGCGCTTATGATAGAAGTGACAGTAAAGAAGCCATTGCTTTTCGTGTAATTGCAGATCATATTCGAGCCATTGCTTTCACCATTGCTGATGGGCAACTTCCAGCCAATACCGGTGCTGGATATGTTATCAGAAGAATTTTAAGAAGGGCTGTTCGGTATTATTATTCTTATTTAGATTACAAACAACCTTTATTGTTTCAACTAATGCCATTGTTGGCAAAGCAATTTGAGACGGTATTCCCCGAACTAAATGCACAATTAGATTTTGTTTCAAAAGTAGTGAGAGAAGAAGAAGACGCTTTTCTGAAAACACTGGATAAGGGTTTGAAAAGAATGGATGATATTATTGAAAACAGTGCACAAAAAATTGATGGTAAAGCTGCGTTTGAATTGTTTGATACTTTTGGTTTTCCCATAGATCTTACCCGTTTAATTGCAACCGAGCATAAACTTATTGTTGATGAAGCCGGTTTTGAAACCGAAATGCAACAACAAAAAAACAGAAGTCGCGCTGCTGCCACACTTGAAACAGAAGATTGGATCATTGTTTCTGAAGAAAAAAGCGATGGCTTTGTAGGCTACCAGCAGCAGCAGTTGACCACAAAATTAACCAAGTACAGAAAAGTAACTGCCAAGGGTAAAACACAGTACCAGCTTGTATTGGCAAGCACACCGTTCTATGCAGAAAGTGGCGGTCAAGTGGGTGATACCGGCTGGCTGGAATTTGGTGATGCCAAAATTGAAGTCACCGATACTAAAAAAGAAAATGACCTGATCGTACATTTTGTAAATCAGCTACCCCAAGAAATTAATGGCAATCTTATTGCTTGTATTCAGATAGAAAAGCGGCTCTTTACTTGTTACAATCATACCGCCACACATTTGTTGCACGCTGCATTAAGAGAGATATTGGGTGTGCATATTGCGCAAAAGGGTTCGTTGGTAAATGAGGATGGGCTTCGGTTTGACTTCTCTCATTTTGCCAAATTATCCGATGATGAATGGCAAGCAGTAGAGCAACTGGTGAACCAAAAAATAAGGGAGAATATTCCGGTAAGCATTGTTGAAATGCCCAAAGAAGAAGCCCTGAAATTAGGAGCAATGGCATTGTTCGGAGAAAAATATGGAAATACAGTGAGGGTAGTAACTATCGATCCAAATTATTCTGTTGAATTATGCGGAGGAACCCATGTGATGCATACGGGTATGTTGGGACTGGTGAAGATTACTTCAGAATCTGCAGTTGCAGCAGGGGTAAGAAGAATTGAAGCAGTTACAGGTAGCCATGCCTTTAATTATTTAAGTGAACAGAGCAACCAATTGAAAGCAATTGCTGGTGAACTAAAAACACAGGATCCCATTAAGGCAGTAGAGAAAATAATTCAGGAGAAACAAGAACTAGAAAAGAAAATAGAAAGTCTGGAAGCAAAACAATTACTAGTGATTAGAGATGCGCTGGTGAATGAAGCAACGCAATTTTCAATGCCAGATCAGTCTGCGGCAAATTTTATTGGTAAGGTGGTAGCAGTGACCAATGCCGATCAATTAAAAAAATTATCATTCGAGCTTAAAACATTGCTGGGTGAACATTATGTGGTAGTTCTTTGTGCTAATATTATAGGTAAAGCAGCAGTAAGTATTTTACTGAGTGAGAGCATGGTGAAAATAAAAAATCTTGATGCTACCAAGCTTATAAAAGAGCAAGTGGCTCCATTTATAAAAGGCGGAGGAGGGGGACAGCCAACGTTGGCAACTGCGGGGGGTCAGGACGCGTCTAATTTAGAAGTAGTAATCAACCGCATAAAAAATTTATTAGCACCTCAGCAGCAGGCCTAATAATAAAACCAGTTAACTATGAACTACGAAGCAGTAATAGGTCTTGAAGTGCATGCACAACTTGCCACCAATACCAAATTGTTCAGTGGCGACAGCATTGCTTTTGGTGGTGAACCAAATACACAGGTGAGTCCCATTTCACTGGCGCATCCAGGCACTTTACCTAAGACCAATAAAAAAGCGGTAGCGTTTGCTATTAAAATGGGACTGGCATGTGGTTCTGAAATTGAGGAAGTAAATTATTTTGCCAGAAAAAATTATTTCTATCCCGACCTTCCCAAAGGTTATCAAATATCACAACATACAACCCCCATTTGTAAAGGAGGTTTTATCAGCATCACCACAGAAGCAGGAGGAGAAAGAAAAGTACAACTTAACCGAATTCATATAGAAGAAGATGCAGGAAAAAGTATACACGATATTGATCCATCCAATACCTGTATTGACTTGAATCGTGCGGGTACTCCTTTAATTGAAATTGTTACTGAGCCCGATTTATTTTCTGCTGAAGAAGCTTGGGAATATGTAACAGAAGTGCGCAAGTTGGTGCGATGGTTAAATATTTGTGATGGGAATATGGAAGAAGGAAGTCTCCGATGTGATGCCAATGTTTCTATTCGTTTAAAGGGAGTAACTACATTGGGTACCAAGGTAGAAGTAAAAAATTTGAACTCGATCCGTAATGTAAAAAAAGCCATCGAGTTTGAGATAGAAAGAATGATAGCAGAAGTGGAGAAAGGCAATATTATTAAACAACAAACAAGAAGTTTTGATGCGTCAAATGATACCACATTTGCAATACGAGATAAAGAAGAAGCCAATGATTACCGGTATTTTCCAGATCCAGATTTGCCAGCATTTATTGTAACGAAAGAATATATTCAATCAATTGCAGCAACGCTGCCTGCATTACCATGGGCTTTACAGCATGAATTTCAGGAGCAGTATTCATTGAGTAAATATGATGCAGAACAACTCTGTGATGAATTAACCACCGCAGCATATTTTAAAGCAGTATTGCAATATACCCCATTGAGTAAGCAGGTGGCCAACTGGATGTTAGGGCCTGTAAAGCAATATTTAAATGAGCATCAAATTGGATTTGCACAACTGAGTTTGGCACCAGCAATATTAGCCGAATTGGTTGGATTGGTAGAAGCAGGGAAAATTAATTTTTCAGTAGCAGCGGCAAAAATATTACCTGCCATGATTGAAAAGAATGAACAACCCTTACAAATAGCAGAAGCATTGGGACTAATGCAAGTAAGTGATATAGATGAATTGGCAATATGGGTAGCCGAAGCTATTGCTGCTATGCCCGATAAAGTGATGGAATATAAAAAGGGTAAAAAAGGATTGATTGGATTATTTGTAGGAGAAGTAAAAAAGAGAAGCAAGGGCAAAGCAGATCCCAAAATGGTAACCCAACTATTGGAACAAAAATTAAACGCTTAATTGATATGCTATGAAAAAAATATATTTGATATTATTGGGAACAGGATTTTTCTTGAATGCTTGTGATCAGAAAAAAAAATACGGTGCATTTACGGTATCTGGTACCATTAAAAATGCCATTGCGCCAAAAGTATTTTTACAGGAATTACCATTTGGTGGCGACCAGCCCGTGGTACTTGATTCTGCAACCTTAAAAGCAGATGGAAGTTTTAGTCTCCAAGGAATTGCCAAAGAAGAAGGGTTGTATCGATTGGTATTGGAGAACGGACCAGATGTATTAATTGTAAACGATCAGGATGAAATAGGGGTAACGCTGAACGTGAATGAATACCGCCTATACAAAGTAAAGGGTTCACCAGCTTCCATAGCACTTCATGATTTATTTGAAGATTATCGAGTAAAAGATTCGGCATTGTATGCTGTATTTACCCAAATAGATTCATTACAAAAACAAGTAGGGGCAGATAGTATATTGAATATTACTAAGAGTACCCGCGATACAAAGTTGGCGGAGATGAACAAGACGATTGGTGAATTTATAAAAACCAGTCCCAGTGCTGCGGCACGTTATTATGCGTTGGGAATGGCGTCGAGAACGATGAGTCCCGATGCATTAAAAGCCTTGGTAAATGAGTCGGTAAAACAATTCAGTGAGCACAGTGGACTGAATAAAATAAAAACAATTTTAGAAGCTTCGGCACAACAGCCAGCCGCGCCAGCTGCATATGCCTTATTAAATCAGCAAGCTCCTGCAATCAATTTACCAGATACGGAAGGAAAGCCATTTGCGTTGAGCGGTTTAAGGGGGAAATATGTGTTGGTAGATTTCTGGGCCAGCTGGTGTGGACCTTGCAGAAAAGAGAACCCTACGGTAGTAGCTGCATATCAAAAATTTAAGCAGCGCAATTTTACCATATTAGGGGTATCGTTGGATGATGATAAGCAAGCATGGTTAGATGCAGTAAAAAAAGATGGATTGGTTTGGAAGCAGGTTAGTGATTTAAAGCAATGGGAAAGCCCCATGCCAGCTTTGTATCAGTTCAGTGCGATACCATTTAATGTGCTTATAGATCCGCAGGGGAAAATTATTGCGAGTGATTTAAGGGGAGAGCAGTTGTTGAATAAATTAGCGGAGGTGTTGAAATAAGAATAGGCTGAAATAAAATAATTGCAAAAAAAAAGCTACACGAATTCGTGTAGCTTTTTTTTATATAAAGTTGAATCTTAGTTGGTATACCCAGGATTCTGTTGAATCACCGGATTAGCTAAGATTTCAGGATTTGGAATAGGCAATAAGAATCTGAAGCTGCCAGCAGGTAAAGTTAAAGCTGCTGCATTTGGAGCATCAGCAACCAAACGTTCTACAGGTAAATTTCTTCTTTTTAGATCCCAGAAACGATGACCTTCAAAAGCTAATTCTTTAAAGCGTTCACTCATAATCTGGGTGATGGCATCCGCTTGAGTAGCCAATATCACATTTGTATAACCAGTAATACGGGCAGCTCTCAAAGCATTTAGGTCAGCCGCAGCAGCTACCAAATTGTTGGTCTCAGCTAGTGCTTCTGCTCTAATGAGCACCATTTCAGCCGTCCTAAAAATTTTCACATCAGCAACATGTTCAGTTGGAGTTCCATAAGTAGTACCCTTATATTTTTGAATCAATCTAGATCCACGAGTTGGAACTGATGCAGTCAATAATGCTTCATCTTTTAAGTAAGAAGCAAAGCGAATATCAGTGGTCTGGTTATACGATAACCATAATTTTTCGGATGGCCTCCATGTGATCCCTCCAATATTGGCAGTGTTCGCAGACGTTGCCATCCATAAATTACCCATTCTTGCTCCAATTGATGCTGTACGACTTATCTTGAATGATAACTCACTACTGTTTGCATCTGTCCAAATACCTGGAAATTGAGTTCTAGTAGCCAAAGGTATAGCAGTAATGTATTCTGTGCTAAAAGTGATGGCGTCTGCATATTCCTTCAAATACAATGCAACCCTTGCCTGTAATGCGGATGCTGAGGGACGATTGGCACGAAAGATATCAGTTACTGCTGCTGGCAATAAAGGTTTGGCAGCCGCTAAATCAGCTTTTAGTTTTTGAAAATAAGGAGTAACAGTAATTCTTGCAGTTGGCTGCAAGGAAGGTGTTTCCATATAAGCCATTGCCAAGTCTGTACCGACAGCACTATTACTATAATAGCGGTATAATTCGAAGTGGCAAAATGCTCTTAGAAATAATGCTTCACCTCTTAATCTATCTTTTAATGCAATTTCAGCAGCAGTAGTTGCAGCAGCATTTGGTAAAGCAATTAATACCCGGTTTACACGATCAATTATTCTATAAAACAGATTGAAAGCAGTATAGCTATCCCGAAGTCCTATATCGGCTGAACTATATTGCCACTCATGTGTGCTCTGTGCGTTATAAAATTCACCTTGACGAACTTCGTCAGCAAATACTGCATTGAGAAGCACTTGCATTTCAATACCACTTCCTAAATTTCCATTTCCACTTGTACGACTGAATCCAGCATAAGCCCCTATAATTCCAGATTCATTGTTAGCTAGTGTTTTAAGAGCAATATCGCCACCTATAAAATCGGTTTCTTTTATCTCGACTACTTTTTTACAAGAGGCTAGTGCCAAGAGTAAGAAAGAGAAGCAGATTATTTTATTTTTTTTCATTTGCTTTGTTTTAGTGTTCAAGTTTTAAATTGAATAACCAATTATAAATTAGTTAGAAATTAATATCGATACCTGTTACAAACATTCTTGGATTAGGATATTCGTTTAAGCTAATATTATTATCGTCTTCAGGATCCAAACCTCTCCAAGGGCTCCATATTGCAAGGTTTTGAGCTTGAACATAAAATCTTGCTCCTTTAATAACAGTTTTACCGTTGCTGCCTTTAATGGGTGGAATTTGATAAGAGAAATTTATATTCCTTAACCGCAAGAATTTAGCATTTTCAAGATCATAGGAAGTGAATCCTCTATCAAAAGAAGAGGCTTGAATAGGTTTAACATCTCCAGGTTTAGTCCATTGCAAATCCAATAACTCCCTTGAACCCCTAACAGCCTGCTGGTAACCAGGTGTGCCTCTGGTAACCCAACTTCTTTGATTATTATTTCTAACCACATCAAACTGATAAGAAAATAAAGCAGAAATGGAGATCGCTTTATACCGAATATCTAAAGTTAGACCTCCTGTGTGCGTGGGTAAATAAGAACCAAATTTAGCGAATTGGCCTGCATCAGATTCTTGAAAAACAGTGGTTCCTGTTGGACCTTCATACATAGGGCGACCGGTTGCAGGATCAGCACCTAAATAATTGGTTGTAAAATGTGAACCATAGGGAAGACCTTTCCTAATAATAAAAGTACCAACTACGTATTCATTTACCAAGCCCAGATCTTGTATATTGTTTTTATTCATAGCATGGTTGATACCTAAAGTGATACCATAATCTTTGTTTTTAACCACATCAACTGAAGCTGTAACCTCAACGCCTTTGTTGGTCATAATACCAGCATTGATGTCTAAGTTTGCGAAACCAGTGGTTCCTGAAAGTGGTTGTCTTACAAATAAATCAACTGTTTTATTAGCATATACATCAATAGTAAAACGAGCTTTGTTTTGCCATACAGAGAAGTCTAGACCGATATTTAATTTTTGAATTTTTTCAATCTTCAAATCTGGATTCCCAGGTGCAGTTGGAGATAAACCAGGAATGGTTGAACCAGCATAATCTACTATACCAAATGAAGGGAGTTGAGGCCCTTGAAAATTAGTAACTCCATTTAAGCCAACACCATAAGTTGCGAAAGGTATACTTCCAATATTGGGAACCACCCCATAACTGGCACGGAATTTCAAGTCAGTAAATATACGCTGATTTCTTAGGAATTTCTCTTTCAATGGATTCCAAACAAAAGCAGTTGACCAAGTAGTGATTTCGCGATTCGCAGGATTTACAATTCTAGAAGTTCCATCTCTTCTAATATTTGCAGTAAAGGTATATTTATTGTCATATGTATACCTACCAGTTGCAAAATAAGAGCGAATACCATAACCTCCTTTTGCAGCAAAAGCATTTTGCGGATATGTAGATTGTCCAGCACCTACTGGAAGAGATCCTACACCTTGACCAGTTTCTGTTAACCGAGGATCAAGATTAAATAATGTAAGTCCAATTGCTTTTCTCCATTCACGAACTACTTCAAAATAGGCACCCAATTCTACTTCGTGTTTATCATTGAATCGCTTGTTGAAGACCGCACTGCTCGTATTCACCATTTGGGTAATTAATCTGTGCCCTTCTTGTCCTATACCAGATTGGAAGTTTTGTAATAAACCGATATAGGAATTTGCATTGATATAACGGGTATTCTGATCATTTGATACGTCTAAACCCGCTGTATTTTGTAATACAATGGAAGGTGATAATTTATACGCTACTGTAATACCAGAATTAATTTTAATTTGATTGGTTGTTCTTTGAGAATTCTCAATACCTTCTAAAAGATTCCCTACTTGTCTCAAGGCCAATGGAGTGCTTGCCCCAAAAATTAATGAGCCATCTCTATTAAAAGGATTTTGATATGTTTTGGCACGGAAAGACATTTGAAATGGGTTTCTTGCGCTATTTCCCAGTACTTCACCTTCTGCATAACGGCTTAAGGAGTAACCGATTGTATTGCTCCAACGGATAGATAATTTATCCGCAGTATGATCTAGGTTAAAACGAATGGTGTAACGCTTGAGACTAGATCCTAAGTCAATCCCTTGCTGGTCAAACAATCCAGCGGATAGGAAGAATTTGGTTTTTTCGTTTCCGCCAGAGAGGTTGAATTCGTGTGTTTTAGAAAGCCCTACCCTTAGTAAAATACTTGGCAAATCTGTGTCAATCCCCTTAGTACTATCCAATAAGAACTGCTTTCTAGCAGCCGTCATTCCAGCAGGAATAGCAGGATTCAATGGAGAATAAACCCATCCTGGCGTGCTTGGAATTTTTTCCCTCTCTTCATAGGATAACATTTCTGCCGTATTCATCATATTCATTCGAGTAAAATCAGGGGCGTCTGTGAAGCCAAACTGTGTTCTATAAGTAAAGTTGGTAGCACCCGCTTTACCTCTTTTGGTGGTAATAACAATTACACCTGTACCACCCCTAGCACCATAAAGTGCAGCAGCAGCAGCATCTTTTAATACAGTAATGGACTCAAAGTCATTCGGGTTAATGGTTTGCATATCGAGTGCTGGCAGAGGAATTCCATCAATAATATATAAGGGCTGAGCACCAGCACCCTGAATGGACTGTACACCTCGAATAGTTATACTTGCACTGTTGCCAGGCTGGCCGCTGCCAGAGTTTACCAGCATTCCAGGAACGCGACCTTGCAAAGCTTGGTCAAAAGCTCCAACTGGTACTGTTTCAACTGCTTTTCCACTCAATGTACTAACGGCACCAGCAAACTGAGATTTCTTTTCTCTTGAGTACCCTGTTACAATTACTTCATCTAAATTGTCAGTTGTAGAACGCAACGTTACATTAATAGCTTTACTATTTTTATCAATCTTAATCTCCTTGGGGGCAAGATTAAGACCTGAAACCACCAATGCAGTGGCTGTAGAAGATACAGAAAGCGAAAAAGCTCCATCTCCCTTTGTTAGCGTACCAGAACTGGTACCTTTTACCAATACAGAAGCTCCAACAACGGGCTTACCTACCTCATCTGTTACGGTTCCTGTGATAGTTCTATTTTGCGCCTGTATTGATAACAACGACACAAATAGACACAAGAATACTGTGACTAGTTTTCTCATAATTCAGTTTTTAAGTTTAAGAGATGTTAAAATTAGGCAGAAATTGTTAACAAAACGCTGCTTTTTTTGATTTTTTATTATAACCCATAGCTATAATTACCATATATTAAAAAAAATTATTTGCGTGATATGCTGATAATCAACACAGGAAGCAAGATTAAATTGGTAATGGTTCCTACCAGTAATGTTAAAGATGTTAACCATCCCAATGCCTTGGTTCCCCCAAAATCACTAAAACAGAAGATTATAAACCCCGCTACCAATACCAAAGATGTATAAATGATGCTGATTCCTGTGTGACTGATGGTTTGCTTTAATGTTGGTTCAATTTTCCCATTATGGGCTGGCAATTCCTGCTTATAGTTAATTAAAAACCGTATGGTTACATCTATAACTATCCCCAGTGCCACGCTGAATACCAATACAGTAGAAGGTTTTAATGCTATCCCTGCCCATCCCATTACTCCAGCCGTAACTATCAACGGTACCAAATTGGGAATAAGGGAGCAGAGCAAGATCCTACCCGATTTAAACAGGTAAAACATACACAACGTAATCAATAAAAAAGCCCAAAAAATACTCTCTTTCAGTCCCTTTATAATAAACGATGAACCCTCCAAAAAACTTACACTACTTCCAGTAAAACTAATCTTGTAATTGGCTGTATCAAAAATTTGCGTCGCCCGCTTTTCATATGATTGCAATAAGTCTGGCAATACTGCGCTTCCAACATCTTTCATATTCACACTAATTCGCGCTTTTTGCTTATTACTATCAATAAAATTATTGAGCAACTTAGTAAAGCCATTTGCTGGTGTTTTTCCACTGCTATCTTTTCCAGATTTAAGGTAGGGGCCAATAAATGCCAAATCTGCTTCATAAGGAATGGTATAACTAAGCGAGTCCCCATCGAAATAAGCTTGCTTGGCAAATTTTAATCCCTCAACAAAAGAAAGAGGCCTTGCTGTGGCATAAGACGAATCTAAATATTCTGAGAATTCCGCAATGGCGGCAATGGTTTTAGTATTTCGGAAGAGTCCATTTTTTTTCTTGGTATCCACCACTATTTCTAGTGGCATTACGCCGCCAAAATTTTCTTCAAACCATTTAAGGTCGGTATAAATTTTATCAGCTTTGGGCAAATCATCAACGATAAAACCTTCACGCTGAATTTTAAAAACACCTACTACAGAAAATAAAAGCACTAATACAGTTATACAATATACCCATTTTGCATGGTGAAATGCCCATCGTTCTATCTTTAAACAGATACTTGCCAGATATTTATTGTCCAAGTACTTGGTATGCGCTTCTTTGGGTGCTGGCAAAAAACTAAGCACCGATGGAATAAAAAATAAAGAGATAAAAAACAAGAGCAAGATATTAATACCTGCTACCGCACCAAACTCTTTTAACAACTCACTCTTTGTAAATGAAAATACGGCAAACCCAATGGCAGCAGCTATATTGCAAAACAGTGTAACCACACCCATCCGCCCTACCATAGTAATCAATGCTGTTTCTTTATTGCGTGTTTCTCTATAGGCAGTATGGTATTTATTTAAAAAATAAATACAGTTGGGCACCCCAATAACTACCACCAATGGCGGTATTAATGCCGTTAACAAAGTAATTTTATACCCCAACAATACCATAGTACCCAAACTTGATACCACTCCCATTCCCACTACCAATAAACTCATCACCGTTGCACCGATGGAACGGAAAAATACAAATAAAGTAATAGCCGATAGTAAGAGTGAACCGATCAAAAACCAGTTCATTTCATTTTTAATTCTATCCCCTATTCTAGTCCGAATAAAAGGTAGTCCGCTGATACGCAAATCTGTATCGGTATGGAGTTCAAATAAATTTGTCTCTCTTAAAATATCATTGATTAATACACTGCGATACTTACTATTAATAGAATCCTTACTTACTACAATACCCATTAAATAGGCGCTTGTTTGAGAATTGTACAATAGGGTTCGGTAAAAAGGCAGGTTCTCAAATACAGCCCTTGCCGTATCCAATGCAAGCTGACTGGTATAGGGATATTCAAATATTTTTTTCGGCACCAACTTCTGCTTTACCGGATCGTTCAACAGGTTCATGGCATCGGGAATACTCAATACTTCCTTTACACCTGCTACTTTTTTAATGCGTTGCTGCAAGGCTACTACTTCATTAAAATAGTCTTTCCTGTAAAAAGAATCTGCCTTAAAACCTATCACAACCGTACTTCCATCACTACCAAACTCTTTTAGAAATTCTTGGTAAGCTATATACTTGGGATTATCGGTGGGTAAGGCCCTTGTAAAGTCGTAACTGAGCTGCACTTTAGATGCTTGCCAAGCCATAAAAAGTGTTCCCCCGAATAGTATTACTAATAATATCACCCGATATCGTAAAATTGCCCGTGCTGCCTTATACCACATTTGATTGAGTTGTATGAGTTGCAAATAAACAAAAAAATGCAGGAGTAGCAATATTACTGCACTGGTGTACTTTTATTACATCACTGTATAATAAGCAATAAGTTGACAAATAACGCCCGCAAATAACCCCGTATAAATTTCTTTTGTTGTATGATTAGCCGTTACCAATCGCGCCGTACAAACCAAGCCAGTAAACAATATAGCAATACTTACTGGCACGCCGTTGGCTACTTTGTAATAAAATGAAGTGAGTACAATAGCAGCGGCTATTCCTCCTACACCCATTGCATGCATGCTTATTTTAAAACTGTTGTTGGCAATCAATCCCACCACTGTAGCCATAAAGATGCCAGTAAAAAAGAATTTTAATACGGCAGGTTGATCAGAGAAGTTCATACTTAAATAACGCATCCACCAGTAGAAAAACATGGTGACTATATAAGGTACAATACGTTCTTTTTGGGTACGCAAATAAATACTTTCACTGAACTTTAAACGCCACAACAAAAACACAGCAAATGCAGGAAAAAAAGCGGTGAGCCAAAAAACCCCGAATAGCCTCAATTTTAATTGCCACTCTGTAATGCCTGCAAATTCGAAGGAGAAATATTGCATCAAATAAATAAAAAAATAAGTGGGAATAAAAAGCGGATGAAATAAATAAGATACTGCCTTAGCAATAAAATTCAATAGCCTTCTGGATATTGAAATAGGAGATATTGATTGTTCTATATTCATTATTGTTTATAGTTCTTTTCTTAAGCGTGCAACAGGTACATTTAGTTGTTCGCGGTATTTAGCTACCGTTCTTCTGGCTATATTGTATCCTTTTTCTTGCAGCATCTCAGTAAGTACTTCATCGCTTAGTGGCTTGTGCTTATCTTCATCATGAATCATATCACTCAGAATTTTCTTTACTTCTCGGGTACTTACCTCTTCACCACTATCGGTACTTAGTGATTCACTAAAAAAGAATTTTAACCGGTACGTACCAAATTCAGTCTGCACAAACTTACTATTGGCTACCCTACTAACCGTAGAAATATCCAATGATGTTAGCTCAGCTATATCTTTCAAAATCATGGGACGCATGGTGGTTTCATCGCCTGTAAGAAAGAATTCCTGTTGGTGCTTCATAATAGCACCCATTGTGCCAATAAGGGTATCCTGCCTTTGTTTGATCATATCTATAAACCACTTGGCCGAATCTATTTTTTGTTTAATAAAAAGTACGGCTTCTTTCTGTCGCTTGTCTTTTTTACTTCCTTTCTCATAATCTTTTAACATATCCCGATAGCCTTCACTAATTCTAAGATCGGGAGCATTTTTTGAATTAAGGGTTAATTCCAATTGTCCATTGTTATTGATTACAAAAAAATCAGGGATAATATAATTCTCCGCCTTATTTGTTTCGCCAATATTTCCGCCTGGTTTTGGGTTAAGCTTTATAATCTGACCAATCACTTCTTTCAATTGCCCATCACTCAGATTGAGGCTTCGTTGAATTTTTTCATAATGCTTTTTGGTAAACTCTTCAAAATATTTACTCAAAATTTGCACAGCTAGTTCTACACTTTTACCTTCCGTTATTTTCCTATTCAGCTGAAGCAACAAACATTCTTTTAAATCACGAGCGGCAATTCCAGCAGGATCAAATTGCTGTATTTGTTGCACTATGGCTTCAATTTCTTTTTCTTCTACAATAAGACTTTGACGAAATGCCAAGTCGTCTACAATAGAAGTCAATTCCCTTCTAAGATACCCATCATCATCTAAGCTTCCTACTACCTGTTCTGCAATTTTAAAATTCCTTTCATCCAATTCCAACATCCCCAATTGATTCAATACCAACTCATGAAAACTGGTTTCTACCCTTATAGGAATCACTTTCTGATCATCCATTTCAGGATAATTGTCGTCTTTGGTTCTATAATCGGCAATTTCGCCATCATCATCTACCACATATTCGCTGATATCTACATTTTCATAATCGTCGGCACTTCCATCTGGCTCTACTTCTTCTTCACCAGAACTATCAAACTCATCTTTTAATTCGTCAGTATACTCGTCTTCATGCCCTTCATCGCTTTGCTCTAATGCAGGATTTTCTTCCAACTCCTCTTTAATCCGTTCTTCTAAATTGGCGGTTGGCACTTGCAAAAGTTTCATCAACTGTATCTGCTGGGGCGACAGTTTCTGCAGTAATTTTTGTTGAAGTGATTGACTGAGTGACATCTTTGCTATTGAATTACGCTGTAAATTTACATAGATTTAAACCTACCAACGTGCGGAAAACAATTTGTTTGTTTGTAAATTTATTGGTAATGAACGGCAGTTTTCTTTTTGCACAGAAAGAACACCGCACGCTTTTGCCCCATCAAACTCGCATTGATAGTTTAAGGAATATGCCCATTCGCATTATTCCACCGAACTACTATACCAACCACATTGGTTTCTTTTGTAAAAAAGAATTACAACTGGAAAAAGTCACTAAAATTCCTTTCAGATTTCGTTTGGGCAGCATGGATTATGTTGACAAAATGGAGGGAAAATACAGTAAACACTAACACTCAATCAACTATAATTGCTGCTAGGTTATTTTTTCTACCCAGTTTCTGATTCGTTTATACCCAATTGCTACTTTTAAAAAAAGCAATACTGAATATTGAATTGAAATAATATTTACGTGTAATAATAAAGCTGATTTAGCCTGTTGCATTGCAGCCCCAGTGTCTTTAAATTCGTGGTATACTTTATGAGAAAGTCGCGCAAAGTGTTGAGAGAAATACTTTTTTGAAGTGTCACTTACTTTATCACGTATCTCTAAGGGCAGATAACCTCGTATAATGCCTATGATTGTAGAAATATCATCTATATTACTACCTGTTTTTAAGGAGCCAGGAGCCAATGCCTTTCCATGTATTCTAAAGTTGGCCAATACTTTTGGAATATATGCCAATTCAGAATAAGCAGCAATTCTTAGCGTCATCTCCCAAAATTCACCATGTTCCACCGCAAAATAACTGCCCAATTTTTCATAGGTCTTTCTTTTAATTACCATAGCAGATGGCTGTGTTAACTGCCGCTCTGCCAAGGTTTCCACCCAATTTTTTATGATCCCTCTTTCTTGGCTCAATGGTTTGTGTTTCCATATAGGTGCACCTCTTTCATTAATATATTCAAATTCGGTAAATGCTGCGCCTACACGAGGAAAATCAGCGAAAATATTTTCTACTTCTTCATAAAATCCTTTCATCACATAATTATCGCCATACAATAAGTGAATGTATTTTCCCCTAGCCAGCTTAATACAAGTTTCTAAATTCCTAAGCTTACCTACACATATAGGCTGTCTAAAATAACCAATTCTTCCCTTTCCTACCTCTTTTACTAAGTCTTCAATATTACCATCTTTACTGGCATCATCTACCACCATCATCTGCATAATACCTATGCCTTTGTCAAGCTCTAAAATAGCCAACAGCGTAGTTTCTAAATAAGCATAGGTATTGTGTAGCGAAATCATGACCGACCATAATGGCTGCTCATCTGAATCTGGCAATGGCAAAATAATAGGTGGTTTCTGCGGAATTCTTTCCCGTTGTTCGTTTTTATTCATTGTTGGGGGTAGTAAAAATTGACCTAATTTGTAGGTTAAAAATAAAGCTAAAACCGCTTTGTTAAACAAAAGAATTTAATGTGATGCAAAAAAGTAAGCAGAATTATACGGTCCAGAAATGGATTACTTTATTAAGTGTATTGCTTTTTATCTTAAAAATTACTGCTTATTATCTTACGGGTTCACTGGCCATTTTATCGGATGCTTTAGAAAGTATTGTGAATATTATTGCTGGTTTTATTGGGTTATACAGTTTATATATTGCAGCCAAACCAAAAGATTTCGACCACCCTTATGGTCACGGTAAAGCCGCATTTATTTCTGCTGCAGCCGAAGGAAGTCTGGTTATTGCAGCTGGCATTATTATTATTTATGAAACCATCTTAAATCTGCTCGATTCAACTACTGTAAAGCAACTTGATACTGGGCTATGGCTGATAGGAACTACTGCACTCCTCAACTATATTGCTGGTAGTTATTGTATGCGTATTGGCAAGAAAAATAATTCTTTGGCCTTAGAATCCAGCGGTAAACATTTACAAATTGATACCTACTCTACACTGGGCGTTTTATTGGCTATTTTTTTGATGTACTTTACCAAAATTTACTGGCTCGATAAAGTGATTGCATTTGCCTTAAGTATCTTTATTATCTACAGTGGCTACAGCATTCTTAGAAAATCTATTGCAGGAATTATGGACGAAGCCGATATCAAACTCCTAAAACAATTTATTGATGTTTTAAACGCTCACAAAAAAGCCAATTGGGTTGACGTTCATAACCTTAGGGTTATTCGCTATGGTGAGTTACTGCATATTGATTGTCATTTAACCCTTCCTTGGTACCTAAATATGCACGAAGCACACTTAGAAATTGATGGTTTATCAGCACTGATTCAACAAGAATTTGGCAATACCATTGAGCTTTTTGTGCATACAGACGGTTGCTTAGATTTTAGTTGTGCAATATGCACTAAAACCGATTGCCAGCTTCGCAAATACCCATTTGTACAACAGCTTAATTGGACACTAAAGAATATTGTTTCCAATGAGAAGCATCGGCTGGGAAGTGAAATTCAGTAACTTTGCTAAACAATTAATAATTCTAGATTTACATCACGCTACAAATCACTTCTGATGACCGAATGGAAAGCATACCAAGACGCAAATAAAGACCGATTTTTAAATGAACTACTCCATTTACTGCGCATTCCAAGCGTAAGTGCTAATTCCAATCACAAAGAAGATATGCTTCATTGTGCCAATGTGGTAAAACAAAGACTGGAAGAAGCAGGTGCCGATATCGTTACCATCTATCCCACTGATGGTCATCCTATTGTTTATGGAGAAAAAATAATGGATGCTTCCAAGCCTACTGTTTTGGTATACGGTCACTATGATGTACAACCCGCCGATCCTTTAGAACTCTGGCATAGCGGACCTTTTGAGCCCTTTATTAAAGATGGGAAGATTTTTGCCCGTGGTGCGTGTGACGATAAAGGTCAATTTTATATGCATATAAAAGCCTTAGAAATATTTACCAAGACCAATACCCTTGGTTCCAATATTAAATTTTTAATTGAAGGGGAAGAAGAAATTGGCAGCCCCAACCTAGCCAGTTTTGTAAAAAATAATAAGCACTTACTTAAAGCCGATGTGATACTTATTTCTGATACTTCTATGTTGAGCCTAGAAAACCCTTCTATTGATATTGGGGTGAGGGGACTCAGTTATATTGAAGTAGAAGTAACGGGCGCTAATAGAGACCTTCACAGCGGTGTTTACGGAGGCGCTGTTGCCAATCCAATCACCATATTAGCGCAAATGATTGCCAGTTGCCACGATGAAAACAATCATATAACCATCCCTGGATTTTACGATGATATCATAGAAGCTACGCCAGCAGAAAGAGCCAAATTAGCCCAAGCCCCTTTTGATGAAGCCGCTTACAAAACAGATTTGGGTATTGAGGCTTTATGGGGCGAAAAAGGTTATTCCACCAATGAAAGAACGGGCATTCGGCCCACTTTAGAAGTGAATGGTATTTGGGGTGGCTATACTGGAGAAGGTGCCAAAACCGTATTACCTTCCAAAGCTTTTGCTAAAATATCTTGTAGGCTTGTTCCGAACCAATCTTCGGTGGTAATTACACAGAAAATATTGAACTATTTCAAAAGCATAGCACCAGCAGGCGTTTCCATTAAAGCAGAAGAACACCATGGCGGTGAACCTTATATGACGCCGATTGATTCCATTGCTTATCGTGCTGCAGCCAAAGCAGTAGAAACTACTTTTGGTAAAGAACCTATCCCGCTTCGCGGGGGTGGAAGCATCCCTATTTGTGCGCTTTTCGAAAAAGAATTGGGATTAAAAATTGTATTCCTCGGCTTTGGTCTCGACAGCGACAACCTCCACAGCCCCAACGAAAAATTCAATCTGGAAAACTTTTACAAAGGCATTGAAACCATTCCCTATTTCCACCAGTACTTTGCAGCAATGAATGAATAGTTTATGACCGATGCTAAAGAAAAATTACGAATCGATAAATACCTCTGGAGTATCCGCTTGTTTAAAACACGCAGTCAAGCCGGTGATGCTTGCAGTAAAGGCAAAGTAAAATGCAATGGTGATTCTATTAAAGCTTCTAGAATTGTAGCTATTGGCGATGAATACGAAGTAAAAACAGAAGGCAAAAAATGGGTGATTAAAGCAACTGGTTTACTGCATACTAGGGTTCAATTTGTAGAGGCCATAAAATACTATATTGATATTACCCCCGCGGAGGAACTGGATCGTATTAAATCTACCGCAGCTAGTTTTAATACCGGCAAAAGATTAAGCAAAGTGGGCAGGCCTACCAAAAAAGAAAGAAGAGATTTGGGCGATTTTATGGAATAATTTTTATCATCATGACCATCGATATCATTACTGTTGTTCCCGATTTACTGGAAAGTCCTTTCAGCCATAGCATCATGAAACGTGCTCAGGACAAAGGTTTACTCACCGTTCGTACCCATAACCTCCGCAACTGGGCCATTAACAAACACGCACAGGTAGACGACTATCCCTTTGGCGGTGGCGCCGGTATGGTATTGATGTGCGAGCCTTTGGCGAATGCCATTGAAACCTTGCAACAAACCACCCAATACGATGCCATTATCTACCTCACTCCCGATGGTAAAACTTTCAACCAACAAACTGCCAACACCCTCTCAATGCAAGAGAATTTATTAATTATCTGCGGCCACTATAAGGGTATTGATGAACGCATTAGAGAACAATATATTACCCAAGAAATTTCCATCGGCGATTATGTACTCAGTGGCGGTGAACTCGCTGCTGCCGTATTGGTAGATGCCATTGGGCGGCTCTTACCAGGCGTATTGAGCGACGAGACTTCTGCCCTCACCGATTCTTTTCAAGACAACCTATTAGCACCTCCTGTGTACACAAGGCCAGCCGATTTCAGAGGTAGTTTAGTGCCGCCGATTTTGTTACAAGGCGATCCAAAAAAAGTAGCAGAATGGCGCTATGAACAATCACTCGAAAGAACCAAGACCAGAAGACCCGATCTGCTCAACAACGATTACTAATTCATTCATCCCTTGCATATACCTTCTGCAACTTTATTTTTTATTATCAATTCATTTCGGTGAATTTTACAGTGATTATGAAATTTTTTTTGTTCGCCATCGCTTTATTCATTCAGTTTTACAGCTCCGCTCAAATTAGAAATGGAGAGACTTTTCAGCAAGACTATCAAATTAAAATAAGCCGCACTACCGATGCTGTAAAAATTGATGGCATATTTAATGAAGCTATCTGGAGTAAGGCTCAGATGGTATCTTCTTTCTGGCAAAAATATCCCGACGATAAAAATAAAGCTACCCAACGCACCGAAGTAAGAACGGCTTACGACGATCAATTTCTTTATATAGCATATACTGCTTATGATTCTGGTAAAGTATTTATTCAAAGCTTAAAACGCGATATTGGTCACGATGGAAACGACTGCGTTGCCCTTATTCTCGACCCCGTTAACGCCCGCAATAATGGTTTCTTTTTTGTAGTAAATGCTTATAACGCACAGAGCGAAGACCAACTAAACTCTGCTGGCAACGATGTTTCTTTTAGTTGGGACCAAACCTGGTATTCTGAAACAAAACGTTACAAGGATAGGTGGACCGCCGAAATTGCCATCCCCTTCAAATCTATTCGTTATCCAGAAGATAAAAAGACTTGGGGAATTAATTTTTTACGGGTTGATACCAAAACCAATGAATACGCAACCTGGACCAATGTGCCAGTAAATTTTCCATCCTTCGATGTTGGATATACTGGTGCTTTAATTTGGGATGAACCTCCTCCCAAACCCGGTAACAATACCGTACTCATTCCTTATATCACTACTGAACTGGAAAAAAATACGGTGACTGGAACTCCCATAAAAGCCAGTCCTAATGCGGGTTTCGACGCTAAAATAGGACTAGGATCCTCACTCAATCTGGACCTTACCGTGAATCCCGATTTTTCACAAGTTGAAGTGGATAGGCAGGTGACCAACCTAACTCGTTTCAATATTTTTTTCCCTGAAAGAAGAACTTTTTTCTTGGAGAATGCCGACCTTTTCTCTGGCTATGGTATTGAACCCATACGCCCTTTTTATTCTAGAAGAATTGGTCTAGATAAGGATGGCAACCATATTCCCATTTTATTCGGCGCCAGAATTACGGGCAATATTGCAAAAAAAACACGCATTGGTTTTATGAATATGCAAACAGGGCGACAAGGAAATTATTCCCCTGAAAACTATACTGCACTCTCCGTAGATCAACGTATACTAAAGCGATCTGTATTGAAAGGCTATTTTTTGAACAGAGAAAATTTTATTACCGAAGCAGAAAAAAAACAAGACCCCCTCAGCGCTTTCAGTAGAAATGCAGGAGTAGAATTCAGCTATTCTGATCTCGAAGGTAAATGGAGTGGATGGGGCACTTATCATCATTCCTTTAAGCCAGGCATTAGTAAGCAAAATGCGTATTATAATTTTGGAATGGGTTATAATAGTCGAAATTTCGAACTGGTTCAAGATTTTGGATCACTTGGCACCAACTACTATGCCGATATGGGTTTTATTGAACGCATTGAAAACTACGACGCGCTTAAAGATACCGTTATACGACTTGGATTTAAGCAATCCTATACCAATGCTGAATTTAAAATTATTCCTACCAAAGGAAAAGTAGTCGGTTATAGATTTGAACTAGAAAATTTTATTGTTTTTAACCCCGACAATAATTTCAATGAACGAAATACCAATATAAGTTTCAACACACAGTTTAGAAATACAGCCAACTTCAATATCAGCGTTAACAACACACAATTGGCCCTGCTATTTCCCGTTTCTTTTACTGGTTCTACACCCTTGCCAATTGGAGACTATCAATACAACGATGCAAGTATTCGTTACCGATCCGATTTCAGAAAAAAAATAAGTTTTTTCATCAGAGCAGGCCTTGGGAATTTCTACAATGGAACCAATAAAACCATTACAACTGGTTTTACAATTAGGCAGTTGCCTTATACCAATTTAGACCTTAGTATTCAATACAATAAATTGGAATTTCCAGCTCCTTTCGGATCTACGGAATTACTCCTGATTTCTCAACGAACAGAAATTAATTTTTCGACTAAAATTTTCTGGACCACCTTTTTCCAGTACAATACCCAGCGCAATAATATAAATATTAACAGCAGATTACAATACCGTTTCAAACCCATGAGCGATTTGTTTTTGGTATATACCGACAATTATTTTACCGACCCATTTTTTAAAAGCAGAAACCGCGCACTGGTTTTTAAATTGAATTACTGGCTTAATTTATAGAACAAGATTCAATATTATTCCTTAACCCCTATCACTGGTATCTGCTGCTCATTAATCATTTTATTGAATTGCTTTAAATCGATATCTAGTATTTTTTTCAGTCTAGCAATTGCTGTATCTGCTTCACCACCCAGCACTGCAAAGAGTTCTCTTACTTGATTGCTGGGCGTATTTTGTCCGCTCGAAACCACCCCATACAAGCCAGCAATTTTATCATTCAGCCGAATAGGGAAATTCAATACGTCTTGACTGCTTTTAGATTTTGTTTGATACAAAGTCTCTTCAATTAAAGTCAACTGCTTATTAATACTATCTCCAATATTTTTCAATATTTTATGGGTAGCAGTATCAATGCCCTTGCTAAAGTCATTGATCTGCGTTCTTACTGCACGAATATTTTTAATAGCTCGTTGCACTTCACTAAACTTATCCCTGATTTGTAAAAGCAAATCAACCTGTTGGTCGTATTCAGCTTCTGTAGTTTTATAAGCAGGATCTGCCTTTACAACAAAAGTTATATCAGTAGAGTCATTATTGTATTTCACACGAGCCATGTATTTTCCAGGTGCTGCTTTTGTGGTCCCAATGCTGCCATTCCATAAAATCATTCCATCTATTTTTTCCGCAGCAGGATAATTCATATCCCATGCAAACTGATTCATACCTGCTTCTAATTCAATTTTATCTTCCGCCGTTTTTGTGGTGTTACTGAAAGTTTTTATACGCTTACCCACTTTATCAAAAATAGTAATGGCAACACGAGCACTATCAATATTGCCTTTTAAAAAATAGTTAATCACCGAACCTTGAATAGGATTCTCACCTATATTAGCAGCACTTACACTACCCCTTCTTCTTCTGCCACCACCTTCCATACGATAAGCATCATTCACTGGAAATACGTGCAGGTTGTTTTGTAGAATTGAAGATTTTTTTTGTTGAACCATCGTTAAATCATCTATCACCCAAAATGAACGGCCTTGCGTAGCCACAATTAAGTCGTTATCTTTCAGAGCAATATCGGTAATAGGAACAATGGGTAAATTCAGTTGAAATGATTTCCAGTTAAGGCCTTGGTCGTAACTAATATACATACCAAATTCAGTACCTGCATATAAAATACCAGCCAGTTTTTTATCGGCTCTAACAGCACGAGTAAAATGCATATTGTTGATGCCATTGGTGATTTTAGTCCACGTTTTTCCATAGTCGGTCGTCCTGAAAATATACGGTGCATAATCGTCCAATTTATACTTTGTACCTGCAAAATAAGCAGTACCTTTTTTAAAAGGGTCGGTCTCCACGCAATTCCACATCATCCATTTACCAGCTTCGGGTGGTGTTACATTCTCCCAATTTTTACCTCCATCTTTACTTACATGAATGAGCCCATCATCACTACCCGTCCACAATAAATCTTTTTCCAAAGCCGATTCTGTCGCGGCAAAAATAGTGCAGTAATATTCAACCGAAGTATTGTCTTTGGTAATAGCACCACCGCTTGATGCTTGTCGCGATTTATCATTGGTGGTAAGATCGGGACTTATTTTTTCCCAACTCTGACCCTCATCCTCGGTCACGAAAACATGATTGCCAGTGGTGTACAATCGCTTGGGATTATGGGGAGAGAAGAAGATAGGAAAATTCCACTGAAAGCGATATTTTAATACATCAGCTCCACCACCCATGGGATTATCTGGCCATACATCAATGGCACGGTTTTCACCTGTACGATGATCGAGACGAGATAAGTAACCACCATAATTTCCGCCATAAACAATATCTGGATTGGTAGGATCTGCCGCTAAATGTCCACTTTCAGCACCTGCTGTTGCCTCCCAATCGCGTTCCGTAATGCCAGCATTTGAGGTTCTGCTCTTAATGCGTATGGTTGAATTATCTTGTTGCGCACCTAATATTCTGTAGGGCACTGCGTTGTCTGTAGTAACCCTATAAAACTGAGCAGTTGGCTGGTTCATCATTGTACTCCAATTATCACCCGCATCAAAACTTACCTGAGCACCACCATCATCTGCCACAATCATTCTATTGCCATCTTGGGGATCTATCCACAAATCGTGGTGATCTCCATGTGGCGTATTAATGGTTTGAAAAGTTTTACCGCCATCACGGCTGCGCATTAAGTTTACGTTGGGACAGTAAATAAGGTTTTCGTTTTTAGGATCTACAAATATTTTACTATAATACCAAGCACGCTGGCGAATATTATTATCACTGCTTGTTAAAGACCAAGTTGCTCCACCATCTTCACTCTTGTACAAGCCACCGTCTTTATTTTCAATGATGGCATATATTTTCTCGGGATTAGCCGCAGCAACCGCTACGCCTACAATACCCCATACACCTTTGGGTAATCCCTTATTGGCTGAAATTGATTTCCAGGTTTCTCCACCATCTTCACTCTTGTATAAACCGCTTCCTTCACCACCACTTTCCATACTATATGGCGTGCGCAATACCCGCCACATACCTGCATAAAATACATCGGGATTACCCGGCTCCATCACCAAATCAGCGGCTCCTGTTTGGTTGTTTACGTACAAGGTTTTTTTCCAGCTCTTACCACCATCAGTGGTTTTATATATTCCACGTTCTTCATTGGGTCCAAAAAGATGGCCAACAACGGCTGCCCAAACAGTATTTGGATCACGAGGATGAATCAGTAATTTAATGATATGCCGGCCATCTTTTAATCCAATATTTTTCCAACTACGGCCCGCATCATCACTCCGCCATACACCACCCAATCCCTCGGCCACATTACCCCTCATCGTATGCTCACCCTCACCTATATACAAAATATTTTCATCACTAGGAGCAACTGCTACCGCACCAATTGTACCGCCAAAATATTTGTCCGTAATATTTTTCCAGTTGCTGCCACCATCACTGGTTTTCCAAACCCCACCGCCTGTTGCACCAAAATAAAAAGTGGTTTTGTTGGTATAACTACCTGTTGCAGCAGCACTTCTACCACCTCTGTATGGGCCAATAGATCTGTATTTTACTTTAGATAAAAGCAAGGCATCCACCTTGTTTTCTTCAACAGTGGGAGCAATAGATAAACCTTTTTTTTGAGCAGCGGCGGCAATAGTACCCGCAATCAGTACCAGCAATAGCATTAATTTTCTCATGTCTACTTAAGTTAGACAGGTAAATTAAGCAATCGGAAGTTGACTGCAAAAAATAACTCATTAAAGCCAGCACTAAAATTTAAGCACCCTTACTTCGGTTCTTCTATTTTTTTGGTGTTGTTCTTCGGTGCATTTAGCCCCATTTTTACAAGCATTAATGAGTTTTTGTTCGCCATAACCTTTTGCCACTAAGCGCTTGCGATCAATGCCCTTACTTGCCAGGTATTCCACTGCTGCTATTGCCCTTTTTTGAGATAGTGTTAGGTTGTACAAATCACTAGACCTGCTATCGGTATGGGAAGAAAGCTCTATTTCAAGTGTTGGATAATACCGTATCACCATGGCCAATGTATCTAAAATTTTAGCCGCATCGGGACGAATAAAATGCTGATTTAGATCGTAATAAATATCACGTAAAATAAATTTATCATTCGGTTTTGGAGGCAATACTTTCAATCCAGTGAATTTTTTAATCCATTCTTCATCTGCTGGAACCTGCTTCACTTCTTTTTTATACAACTCAAGTACTTTAAAAATAGTATCATTTTTTATTTCATCTTCTCCTATCAAAACAGTGTCACACAATATACCTATTTTAACCGCCACCAGTTGGTATTTACATCCGGGTTGTAAAACAAATGTTGAATAAGATTGAGCATTAGAGAATGCCGCATAACTAAGTGATGTACATTTATTAATTAAGCGGATGATGATACTATCTAAAAATAGTTGCGTTGATTTATCTCTTACTTTCACCGCTAAAATACAAGGAGATGGCGCAAGGATTTTCTTAGCTGGTGGTGGAATTTTTATTGCAGGGGAAGTAAAAGCATAAATATCATCAGAACCAAGTCCCCCTATTCTATTAGAAGCAAAATACCCACTTCCATTGCGTTGCAAAATAAAATGAAAATCATCGCGCGGCGAATTCACCGGGAAGCCCATATTAGTGGGAGTTGACCAATTAGATGTTGAACCTTTGGTGCTGAAAATATCAAAACCACCCATACCTATATGCCCCTTACTTGCAAAATAAAGTGACCCATCTGCATTTAGTATGGGATAGGCTTCATCGTCAACCGTGTTAACAGCATCGCCACAGTTGATGGGCTCACCCCAGTTTCCAGTCGCATCCTTAATACTATACCAAATATCTGTTTTCCCAATACCACCGGGCATATCAGCAGTAAAATACATGATATCTCCATTGTCGTTTAGCGTAGGGTGACCAATATTGTATGCATTTTTATTATTGAAACTTATTCGCCACGGTTGTTTCCAATTACCATATTGATCTTTTATAGCTGCAAAAATTTCTAGCCTTCGTGAACCAACTAAATAACGGTGTTTGTATTTTGCATATAAGTTATTCGATTCTTGATAAGTCTGTGTAAAATAAACCGTGTCGTTTACTTTGGTAAAGGTAGCTGGACCAATATGAAGTGCAGAGCGATTAATAAGTGGTGAGAAATTATTAATTTTAATGCCCTGCTGCATACCAGTATCTTTCAATATGCCTATTCCTGTATACAAATTAAAAAAAGCGTTGCCATTCCACCTGTAATCAAATGAATTTTTATCGTTTTTAATAACAGAAGCTCTAACCGAATCAGACATGAATACCACCGTATCTTTTGAATAAGGAACCGCACCCCAATCTGATAAACCTGAATTAAATGGCATTGCATTGCGAACTACAAAATCAGTAGGATTTGCCATCCAAACTGGAACCATATCGCAGCCTTTTATTCTTTCAGCGATTTGTTTAGATTCACCCCATTTGCTACTGAACCATCCGTAATAATATTTTGCAGAATCACAACGACCAATCATTTTATACAAATCAGCAATTTGCAGAACAATATCCCGATGGTCGCTCGTATCTTTTTGAATAAATTTTTTGTAATTAGCAATTGCTTTTGTGTATTGATCGGTACGCTGGTAACAGAATCCGAGTTTATAGAACCATTCATTGTTGATTTTTTTCTGTAGCAATAATTTTTCATAAATAGGCGCCGCATAAGCATACTGAAAAGTATAGAAACGTTGATTGGCAAGCGGCTCATAAGCATCTCGCTCTTGTGCTGACAAAGAAAAAAAGCAAAGCAAATAAATAAGTATAATACTGAAAAATTTCATCTGTATCTGTTTATTGTTTTTAGCCATTGAAATCGCTGATCAATTAAAAATATCGGGGACTATAAATTCGATTGTCTTTGCGTGCAAAACGAAGTCCAATACTTAATTCGTGAGATCCTCTTTGGTAATTATTTAATCCATTTAACATGATATCATAGGAATACCCAATTCTAATTCTTTCATTTGCTATTAATTCCAGAATACCAGCAAATGCATCTTGATTGGTTAAATTTTTATCCAGTCCCTGCTTGTTCCAAATGCGCACACCTGTTCTGTAACTGGCTCCTATCCATATTTTATCTTGTAATAATAGAAACGCATTCAAATCAAAATTAGAAGGCCCTTTAAAATCTTCTTTCCATAAAAAAGAGGGTCTAAATTTTACATTTTCGCTAAGTGTGATCAGCGTACCTGCAGTCAAATACATATGTCGTGAACGTTCCATAGAACCAAACTTATATTGGTTCCATTGGTACCCATAATTATTTACGTTTTTAGGATTCAATAAATCCATCACAGAAAAACCAATATAAGATTTAGGCGTATAATAGTAAATACCGAAATTGGCATCAGGTACCATTCGGTTCAATCGAACAATGGGAATGGTTTGGTCGTTTTCATCTACATATTGTAATGCCGTTCCATCAATACTGTATTGAGAAGCCCCAAATCCAATGCCGATGCATAAACGCTTGGTATCTGCATTGTCCAGTTGAATACGATAGGCATAATTACCATAAAAAGAACTGGTATTAGTAGGCCCCATTTTATCACTCATCATCTGAAAACCCCATCCCATATTTTCATTATGACCATTGAACAATCCATCAATGCTGATACCAGCCGTTTTGGGCGACCCTGGAAAACCCACCCACTGGTTTCGATAAATGGCACTCAGGTAAGTATCACCACGATAGCCAGCGTAGGCGGGGTTTACAGCCAATCCATTAAAAACGTATTGGCTGAATTGAATCTGCTGTTGGGCACTTATACGGTATGTTGTTGTTGTTAATAACAACATCAGAAAGAACCTGGCCATATAACTATATTTTTTAAACATATCTTATCGCATTATTTGAATCCACCCGCTGTACTTTTTAATGCCTCCAGCCGGTAATTTTAAATCAAGTGTATAGAAATAAGTGCTCTCTGTTAAATTAGCACCATCAAACTCATTGTTGTAACTATTGCTTTGATAAATCGCATTGCCCCAACGGTTGTAAATATTCAACCTACTACCCGGAAAACGTTGGATGCCCAAAATCCGGAATCGATCGTTTTTACCATCCCCATTTGGTGTGATGGTATTGGGGATGAAAATTTCTTCCCCATTAATGGTTACCGAATTTCCAGCACCTGTTTTAACCTCAGCAATATTATCGGTTGAATTGGTCTCTAGTTCAAGCCCACTAATGGTGGCAGTGTTTTCAAGAAGTCCGCCCGAATTAATACGAACACCAGTAATGGTCATCTTGGCCTTTTCTCCTACCTGCATATCACCAATAGTCCATGTAATTGTTTTGGTAGTAGGGTTGTAAATAAAAGTCCCTTTGGTTACCACAATCAATCTGGGATCATCTAAATTAGATTTTAGTGGATCCAGCACTACTACATTGGTAGCTTTATTAGGTCCTTGATTTTCTGCTTCAATGGTAAAGCCTACTTCATCTTTAACGTTTATTATACTTGGGGCTTGGAGACTTTTCAACACTTTTAGGTTGATCAATAAAACAGCTTTAAAATCTAGCTTAGCAGTATCAGACAATGCAATATCTACAGGGCCTGTTATAATGGCTGTATTATTAATTCTACCCGTATCTGTAATCTTTAGGCTGTATTTTATGGTGGCCGCTTCACCCGCTGCCATAATCGGAAGATCCCAAATAATTTGATTGGTAGGATTGCTGTAAACAGCCGTTCCACTAGAAGGAGTTGATAAAATAACACTACCGATTTTTGCTGCATTAGGCAACAAGTCTCTTACTTGAACTGGAACTACTGAAATAACGCCAGTATTACGAATATTTAATGTATAGGTTACTACCTGTCCCAAGAAATAGGGCCCAACGGCTGGATCAATCGTCTTAACAATTTTAAGCGGTGGTTTTGGATAAATATTGGTAATGGCGTCACCTGCTGTATTATTACCAGTATTCGGTTCAGTAACACCAATAGGCGCGGTTATGGTTGCAGTGTTTGTAATTATTCCAGCATTGATGGCAATACCTGTAATTTCAAAAACAGCTATTCCGCCTACAGGGAATGAAGCAATGGTTGCATCTACTGTATTTCCATTAATGATGGGATTAATGCCAGTTAATCCAGCGGTTGCACTTACCATTGCAAAACTTAGGTTATTAACCGCACTAGAAAACACATCGGTGAAGCTGGCACCATCAGCGGCCGAAGGGCCATTGTTTCTGATGGTAAACCGATAGCGTAATTGATTGCCAATAAGCACAATGGCAGGCGCTGCTTTACTAATTTCAATATCTACTATTCTGCTTGCTACCGTTTCTGCTGTTGCCAAAACCAATGAGCCACCCGGTGCTTGCGCAGTAGCCGTATTGCTGATATTTCCACTAAAAGATGGGTCAACTGTTCCACTCACCATTAAGCGTACCAATGGAGCAGCACCAGCAGGTATATTGGCAGTAATACCAATTGTATTTCCAATTCCATTAGCAGTACTTACTGAAGCCCCATTGGTGCCAGTAGCCGTAAAACTCACATTACTCAGTATTGCAGGAACCTGATCATTGATGGCAATATTGACTGCGTCTGAAGGACCCGCATTGGAAATATTAATTACATAACTAAGTCTATTACCAGCAACCACAGTTGGTGCAGCTACTTTACTAATTTGAACCGCAGTTTGCACCGATACCACCGTATTCACAACGCCCGAGTTACTCACCACACCAAAAGCAGTTGTGGCTGTGGCACTGTTATTAATAGTACCCGCAAAACTTGGGTTGATTACCCCAGCAATCACAATATTTATTTTATTCCCAATACCTGCTGCTATATTGCCCAGAATATTGATGGTATTTCCAGTACCCGTAATGCCTGTGGTTACCAACGCATTACCCGAAGTATTGCTGGTCCAAGAAACATTGGTCAATTCGGCAGGAACAATATCTGCAATGGTCAATCCATTTGCATCGGAAGGTCCAGTATTGGTAATTTCCAGTTGATAAATCATCCTTTCTCCTGCAATACCAGTACTGGCACCCGATTTTGTAATGCGAATATTAGATTGATTGGTCACTACTGTAGCAGCAGGATTTGAAACAACGGAAACACCGTTATTGGTAACCATTGCTGTATTATTAATATTTCCTGTGAAAGCGGCGTTTACCGTCCCGTTAATTTGCACGGTGATAAAATCATTTACTCCAGCAGGAATATCTGCTACTATCAATATACTATTTCCCGTACCAGTTGCGCCAGATACAATATTAGCAGCACCTGATGCAGTTGCAGTAAAACTCACATTGTTAATATTGGCAGGTACCAGATCTGCAATACTTATATTTTTCGCATTAGAAGGACCCGCATTGTTTACTACCAATGTATAAGCAATGGGCATACCAGCAGCTATATTAGCGGTACCCGATTTTACAATTTGGAGATTGCTTGACAGTCTCACTGTAGTATTCACCATTGACGAAGCAGGTGTTGGATCTACTTGCAGTGATGAAGGTTTAGCCGTTGCTGTATTGGTAAATACACCGCTGTAATTGGCATCTACAATACCAGTAATGGTAAGCGCAATAGCATTCGTTGCACCCACTGGAAGGTTACCAATAATATTGATATTATTTCCCGTGCCGCTGGCAGCTTGTGTAGCTCCCAATGTTGCAGTCCCTTGCACAGTGGCCGTCCAGCTTACATTTTTTATTTGTGAAGGGACTGTATCAGTCAATACTGCGTTAATTGCAGAAGCTGGGCCATTGTTGCCCATTACCACAGTATAAGTAATGGGTAATCCAGCGGCAATATTGGTAGGTCCTGATTTTACAATATTCAGATCCACACTATTATTTACAATACTGGTAACGGTACTGGTTTTACTTCCCTCAAATACTGCTGTAGCTATATTGGTTATTGCGCCAGGAGCATTGTCTGCAATGGTTCCGTTAATGAGGATTCTTAAAGCACCAGGGCCATTAATACTTCCTTCTATATTAGCGGTGATATCAATATTATTTGCATTAAGTGGGGAGTTGGTCACAAAGTTGGTATTTGCATTACCCGATAATTTAACCACTGACCAACTTACATTACTAATAGCAGGAGAAACCAAATCGCTGATAGCAATTCCATTGGCATCTGATAATCCTGAATTGGTAATATCAATACTATACTGAATATTATCTCTAACATTCACCGAGGCAGGTCCAGTTTTACTTACTACCACACCCACATTATTGGTTACCGTAGTTGCCACCATACTGGTATCATTGCTGCTCACAGGATCAGTAATACCCAACGGTAATTTTACGGTTGCAGTATTGTTCAATACACCTGTACTGGCTGCAATTCCTGTAATGGTTACTTTAACACTATCACCCACAGCAGCTCCAATATTACCCGTTACCGATACATTGTTTCCAGTAACCGTTGTGATTGCGGAAGCAGCACCTGTAATAGCACTGGTAGCAGTTATATTGGTAATGCCAACTGGCACTAAATCAGTAATGGTATAACCAGTAACGGCAGATGGCCCATTATTCGTAACCACCAATGTATAAGTGATGGACTGATTGGTTGAACGATCTGCAGGGCCTGTTTTCACGATTCGCAGATCAGCTACCTTACTTACTACCGTTGTAATACTGGCTGAGTTATTGCCAGCATTGGGATCGGTATAAGCAATGGGTAGACTGGCATTGGCAGTATTTATTATAGGAGTAGCAGGTGCTGTTGCACTCAGTATTCCGTTGATGGTTACTACAATATTATCGGTTGCACCCGTAGAAATATTAGCAGTTAAGGCAACCGTATTTCCAGTACCAGTAGCTCCCGTTAAAATAGCTGCATTGCCATTGGCAGTCGCACTCCAGCTTGTATTGGTAATACCTGCAGGCACTATATCTGAAATGCTAATTCCATTGGCTCTTGAAGGGCCTGTATTGCTAATGATTAAACTGTATTGTATCGGCTGACCAGCCACCAAATTCTGCGGCCCTGCTTTTTGTATGGCAATATCTGCTACTAAATTTGCAACCGTATTAATGGTACTACTTACTGGAACAGCACCAGCACCTTGGGCAGTAACTGTATTGGCGATGGTTCCACTAAAAGTAGAATCAATTTTACCAGTTATGAGTAACGTAATTCTATTACCCATTCCTGCAATAATATTTCCGGTAACAGCAACCGTATTACCCATTCCTATTGCACCAGTCAGCACCGAAGCATTTCCAATGGCAGTAGCCGTCCAGCTTACTGCCTTAATAGATGCAGGTACTATATCTGCAATGGCAATTCCATTGGCATCACTTGGGCCAATATTGGTAATATCTACCGTATAATTTATTAAAGTACCCGCAGCAGCTTGCGTTGGTGCGGCTTTGCTGATTAATAAAGTAGGTACTGCTGTAACTACGGTAGCAGTTGCGGAACTTCCAGCAGGGTTAGATTGATAGGTTAATGAGGCTGTATTATTCAGTGTTCCCGTAAATGCAGCACGCACCATTCCGTTCACCGTAACCACAATAGTATTGGCGCCACCACTTGGTAAATCAGCTAATATATTCACTGCATTTCCGGTACCTACTGCTCCATTATTAATGGTTGCAGTTCCCGTTGCAATGGCAGACCAACTTACTCCAGTAATACCCACAGGCACTGCATCTATGATGCTTACCGCATTTGCATTAGAAGGCCCGCCATTGCTCACTGTTATGGTATAACTAATGGGGGTTCCTGCAATCATTTTATTGGGTGCTGCTTTATTTATTTGCAGGTTTACATTATTGGTAATACTGGTATTCACCGTGGCCGTTGCTGGCGTTGGATCTACCTGTGATGGATCTGGTACTACTGACGCAGTATTGGTTAAAACCCCCGTTGCGCCTGCATTCACAATACCATTAATCGTTACCAAAATACTATTATTCACACCCGCATTGATACTTCCTGTTAGGTTGATATTATTACCCGTACCATTAGCAGTACCCACAGTTGCAGTACCGGTAGCGACTGCCGTCCAACTCACATTCCCAATATTAGCTGGCACCAAATCTGCGATGCTGATATTATTGGCATTGGCGGGTCCATTATTTCTCACTATAATATTATAGCGTATTGGAGCACCTGCATCCGCAGTTGTTGGTGCTGTTTTCTGTATAGATAAATCTGAGCTATTATTTACAATGGTAGTAACAGCACTTTGTTTTATACCGGCATAATCTACTTGTGCCATATTGGTGATAGAAGCACCCGCATTATTGGCAACTTTCCCTTTTATGGTAATAGTAATGGAACCTGGTCCATTTACCGTTCCTTCTATATCTGCTGTGATATCAACGGTATTGCTAGACTGACTGGTATTTGCCGTAAATACAGTTCCTGCATTACCTGTTTTAGCAATCGTCCAACTCACATTGGTAATATCAGCCGAAACCAGATCGGTAATACTCACACCATATGCATCACTCACGCCTAAATTATCTACTTCAATTTTGTATTCAATCTCGTCGTTTACATTCACCGAAGCGGGGCCTTTTTTAGATATTATAATATCCGTTTGTGTAGTCACATTGGTACTTACAGAGCTGCTGTTGTTGGTGAGGTTGGGATCTGTTTGTCCCCCGGGGAGACTTACCGTAGCCGTATTCGCAATTACTCCCGGTGCGGAAAGTATGCCAGTTATTTTCACTTTAATGGTATCCGTACCACTGGCAATATTTCCGTTTACGGTAAGTGTATTACCAGTTAAATTACTACCAGTTACTGCTGCATTACCCACCGTGCTGGTAGTGAATGCTATACCTGTAATACTGGCTGGAATAATATCGCTGATGATGATACCACTGGCATTGGAGTATCCAGTATTGGTAATCACCAATTCATAAGCAATAGATTGATTGGTAGCTCGAGTACCTGGAGCTGATTTTACTATTTTCACATCCGCCTGCCTACTCACCGTGGTAGTTGCAGAAGCGGTAGCTGGTGTTGGATCTGTAATACCCGCTCCTGCGCTTGCAGTAGCTGTATTGGTGATGGCTGCAACTGCTGTTGCAGGATCTACCGTACCATTTACGACCAACTCAATAAAATTGGCAGCTCCTGTTGGAATATTTCCTGTTAGGTTGATGGTATTTCCCGTTCCAGTATTTGCAGAAACAGTGGCTCCACCATT
>RDZY01000004.1 GCA_004294135.1 Sphingobacteriia bacterium | reverse complement strand
CGACTTTGTCCGCCTTTATTACCTTTTGTAGATGTACCACCTTTACCAGATGCTTCACCACGGCCAATTCTTTTTGCTTTTTTTACAGAACCTTCAGCAGGTTTTAAATTATGTAGTTTCATACTAAATTGATTTTGAACTTACGGGGTATCACCCCTCGCGTTAAATTAAGAATTTGGAATTAAGCCAGCTCTTCCACTTTCACCAAATGGCTTACTTTATTAACCATTCCAAGAATTTGGGGAGTAGCTTCCACTTCTTTAGTGGCATTGAGTTTTCTCAAACCAAGTGCAATCAAAGTTTGTTTTTGACGCTCTGATCTATCGATGCCACTTTTTATTTGTGTAATTTTAATCTTTTTCATTTTGTAGTCGTTTGTCATTAATCAGTAGGTGATACCTAGACTATTGGCTTTACCCGTTAAATACTTTACTTAATTTCACACCACGTGTTTTGGCAACCTGAATAGGTTCTCTCAAAAGACTAAGTGCTTTAATGGTTGCTTTAACCACATTATGTGGGTTGGCTGAACCTAAGTTTTTTGCTAGAACGTCGGTAATACCTGCACTCTCTAGAACAGAACGCATGCTGCCTCCTGCAATTACACCCGCTCCATGTGCAGCTGGCTTAATCAGTACTTTAGCAGCACCGTCTTTGGCCAATTGTTCATGTGGAATGGTTCCGTGCATAACAGGGACTTTCACCAGATTTTTCTTGGCATCTTCAATACCTTTGGCAATTGCCTCTTGTACTTCTTTTGCTTTACCTAATCCGTGGCCAACTACTCCATTTTCGTTACCTACTACTACTAGGGCAGAGAAGCTGAATGTACGACCACCTTTGGTGGTTTTTACCACACGGTTAATGGCAACTACTTTATCCTTCAGTTCTATTTCACCACCTGCTTTTACTTTATTTACGCTTACTTTAGACATTTATTGAGCGATTAAATTGATGTTAGCTAATTAGAATACCAGTCCGCCTTCTCTTGCACCTTCTGCTACAGACTTCACACGGCCGTGGTATAAATTACCACCCCTGTCAAAAACACAAGTTGTTAATCCCAGTTCAATTGATTTGCGAGCAACTGATACACCAACCAATTTAGACTTTTCAGTTTTGGTTAATTTCTGAGCAGCAATATCTTTATCGCGAGATGAGGCAGCTACCAAAGTAACTCCATTATCATCATCAATTAATTGTGCATAGATTTCGGCATTGCTTCTGAATACAGAAAGGCGAGGCTTTGCAGCAGTACCAGCAATTTTTTTGCGAATGCGGTATCTGATTTTTTGCCTTTGAATTAATTTACCCATTGTTGTTTATTTATAACCTCCGATACGGCCGGTGGTTGGATGATTAGTTTGTTAGTTATTTACCTGCTGCTTTACCTGCTTTTCTTCTCAGTATTTCACCAGCATATTTCACACCTTTTCCTTTGTATGGTTCAGGCTTACGAAGACTGCGAAGTTTTGCAGCAACTTGACCAATTAATTGTTTGTCAATCCCCTCTAAAAACACTTTGGGATTCTGTCCTTTTTCAGTAGTTGTAGTCACTTTTATTTCGCTTGGAATTTCAATCAAAATATTGTGAGAATAACCAAGAGAAAGATCGAGTAGATTGCCAGTATTAGCAGCCTTATAACCCACCCCTACCAATTCAAGTTCTTTCTTATAGCCATCTGTAACCCCTTTCACCATATTATTCAACAATGAACGGTATAAGCCGTGCATGGCACGATGACGAATCTGATCAGTTGGACGAGAAACAATTGCTTCTCCTTCTTTGATTTCGATTGTAATATCGCGGTCAATGGATTCATTCAATTCACCTTTTGGCCCTTTCACAGTCACTAAATTATTAGTACTTACAGAAATGGTAACGCCACTTGGCACTATTACTGGTTGTTTACCTATACGAGACATAGTCGATTTTTTATTTTATTATATACATTGTACTGTATTCAGCCACGACTAAGAGGCTTAATTGTCAGCACTTATTCTTTAAGAAATATAGCACAACACTTCTCCGCCCACATTCTGAGCTTTTGCTTGCTTATCCGTTAATACTCCTTTAGAAGTACTTAAGATAGCAACGCCTAATCCATTAATTACACGCTTAATTTCGGCAGGTTTAGCATACTGGCGTAAACCAGGACGACTCACTCTTTCCAAAGAACGTATCGCTGGAACTTTGGTTGACGGATCGTACTTCAAAGCAATCTTTATCAGACCTTGCTTATTATCGTCCTCGAACTTATACTTCAAGATATAACCTTGATCGTACAAAATTTCTGTTAAACGCTTTTTTAAGTTGGAAGCAGGAATCTCAACCAGTCTATGACCAGCCAACTGAGCATTACGAATTCTGGTTAAGAAGTCTGCTATAGGATCAGTTACCATAATATTTATATTATATCAGTTCTAAATTTAGTTTAGCAGCGGGAATATTACCAGCTTGCTTTTTTTACACCAGGAATCATACCATTCAAAGCCATATCGCGGAACATAATCCTTGACAGACCAAAATAGCGCATATACCCTTTGGGACGACCTGTAAGCTGACAACGGTTTTTTAAACGAACCGGAGAAGCGTTTTTAGGAAGGAGGTCAAGACCTGCATAATCACCTGTAGCTTTTAGAGCCGCACGTTTATCTGCATACTGCGCTACCATTTTTTCACGCTTTCTTTGTCTGGCTTTTACTGATTCTTTTGCCATAATGTTGTTGTTCTTGTTTAATTAATCTTTCTTGATTCCTTTGAACGGCATACCCAATTCTTTTAGCAATTCAAATGCTTCTTCATTGGTATTTGCAGTGGTTACAAAAGTGATGTCCAAACCTGTAATCTTATTCACTTTATCGATATCGATTTCAGGGAAAATGATTTGCTCAGTTACACCCAAAGTATAGTTACCTCTTCCATCAAAAGCTTTGTCGCTGATTCCTTTAAAATCGCGTACACGTGGTAGTGCAACAGATACGAGTCTATCAAGGAATTCATACATTTTCTCTCCCCTCAAAGTTACGCGGGCACCAATAGGCATTCCCTTACGT
>RDZY01000023.1 GCA_004294135.1 Sphingobacteriia bacterium | reverse complement strand
AACAAGTGCCATGCCCAGAAGTTTATATGGCGACAATGAAGCAGTGGCCATTAATAATTTATCTGATTTTGCCATTCAAATGAAAGGCAATCCACTGGCGGCAAATACAGCAGCAGGATCGTTTGAAGAATTATACGATCAAACCACCCATAAAATATTGAGTAAAACGGGTAAAGAAAGTTTCGAAGCTTTAAAAATGTTGAATGTAAACGATATTAAAAATTATAAACCGGCAGCAGGAGTAGTTTATCCTGCAAGTGCTTTAGGCAATTCACTCAAACAAATAGCCGTACTTATTAAAATGAATATAGGACTCGAAGTAGCATTTGCCGAAAGCGGTGGATGGGATACGCATTTTAACCAAGGGTCAGTAAACGGTAGTGGCTACCAAGATGATGTAACGGTGATGACCATGACTGAGTTTGGCAGAACGGTAGCACAGAATGGAACAGGTGGTACTGATCATGGAAGAGCGAGCTGTTTATTTGTATTGGGTAATGATGTAGCAGGTGGAAAAGTATATCACCAGATGCAGCCGTTAGATAAAGCAAATTTAGAAGATGGAAGAGACCTGCCTGTGAGTACCGATTTCAGATCTGTATTCAGTGCGGTAGCCAATGGACATTTAAAAATAAATAATAATGGAGTATTATTTCCCAAATGGGAGGGGAAGGGAATTGGTTTAATGAAAGGGTGATTGAGTTATTGGGTTTCAGAATATGAGTTGGTAATTCATCAAGATTTTCACTTATATCCACATTCACTCAAATTCAATATGCGGTAATTAACCACTACAATAACCGCAAATTTGCGGTAAATAATTTGTAATTTTATCGCAGATCTGATTTTGAACCATGGCAAAATACATCTACGCATACAGCAAATGGACAAATTTTTTGTGGCAAGATAAAGCCATCAATGCTGTATTTGGCGAAGTGAAATTAATGCAGGGTAAAATAATTGGACAGATGAACGCGTTGGGGTTTACTGCCACCAATTGCTAAACACTTTAACTAAATGACTTATCACAAACAATTCAATTTCACTTTTCAATATAAGAAAGACTGTTTCTGGTAATTTTTTTCCCCGATTTATTTTTTTTGGTCGTAAGGTAAATAGTTTTCCCATTGCCAAGGCGTATAGATATCGCCAATGGTGTAGGCTAAAAGTTCCTTAAAAATACTTTCTCCATTATCATTATTAGTCATGATTATTACTGCTATTTTTTTATTGGGAAAGCAGATGGAATAATGTCCCCATCCTTCATCATGGCCTTCTTTAAAAAAAGCGCGACCAAAAGGTGATTTTAATACACCCACTCCCAATCCATAACCCAACTCAATTGTATCATTATCGGTACTATCTACTCTTGATAGTGGCCCAAATTGTGCTCTGGATCGTATGCGTATCTGCTTGCTCGTCATTGCTTCAAAACTTTTCTTAGAGAGATTTTTTCTGCTGATAAGTGCAGTATAAAATTTTGTAAAATCCTCTAAAGTGGTACTCATAGAACCCCCAGCACTAGCTTCTTTCCATTTCATAAGCTCATAAGGGTTGCCCATTGCGTTGTGACCATAGCAGATACTTGAATCAAAACGAGTTTGCCAAACTTGACTGGTATTCACCATCCCTAAGGGCTTAAATACCCGCTCTTGTGAAAGGGTTTCATAGTCCTTACCTGTTATTTGTTCTATTACAAATTGCAACAGATAAAGTCCCTCACCTGAATAGCTGTATCGAGTACCTGGCTCAAACTTTATTTTTATTTTTTTATCTGCTTCAAACCAACGCCAATTGGGAAAACCTGTGGTATGCATTAAGCATATGCGAGCCGTTATTTTTTTATAACGGTCGTCACCTTTTAAATCTTGATAACCCCTTCGCCAACCGTTTAATTTATAGTCGGTTAAGTCTTTGGGTAAATAATCCACAAGTGGTTTGTCTAGCTCAATTAGTTTTTCGTCCAGCAACTGCATGGCAATATAAGCGAATACTGTTTTTGCAAAAGAAGCTCCATACATTACTGATGATGCAAGGAATGGAATATTTTTTTGAACATTAGCAAGTCCGTAAGTCCTGCTGAATACGGACTTATTTTGATTGAAAACAGCAATGGCAACACCTGAAACCTTAGCTGCATTCATGAGACACTCAATTTTTGAGTTTAGGCTATCAATACTGATTTTACTACCGTCGATTCTTTTGATGGACTGCCCCAATATAGAAGTACCAATAATGCAAAAGACTATAGTTAGTAAGCACAACTTTTTCATTAAATAAAGTTTACTCAAATATAACCATAACCCATAGACAAGTCATATATAAGCTATAGATAACTCATATATAAGTCATATCTATAAGGTATGGGTTATATATGAGTTATACCCTGTTTTATCATTGAATTAGAGCGGCTTATGCCCCCACTGTTTTCGGTTTTCAACTATTTTAACTAACTTGAACCAAAGCGATGGTATGCATTGGCGGATTTTTAAATTTTGTTCTTCTTTTATAGTCTTCTTATTGGCTGGTATTGCCTTTTCTAACAAAGGCTGGCTCTGCTTTCTCCCCATGATTTGGGCTTATATTTTTATCCCCTTATTGGAATTGGTGGTTCCGCCCAATCAACTGAATTTGAGCACCGCAGAAGAAGAATTGGCTCGTGCGGATCGGCGCTACGACTTTCTCTTATATGCTGTTGTTGTTTGTCAATTCATTTCACTTGGTTTTTTTCTCTCCTCTTTAAAATCTACTGAATTAACCGCTGTTGATATTACTGGAAGAGTGCTGAGCATGGGGTTGCTTTGTGGTATTTTTGGAATTAATGTGGGCCACGAATTGGGTCACCGTGCCAATCAATTCGAACAGTTGTTGGCCAAAGCTTTATTGCTCACTTCCCTCTATATGCACTTTTTTATTGAACACAATAAAGGGCATCACAAAAGGGTTGCCACTGATGCGGATCCGGCAAGTGCGCGACTGGGTGAATCTGTTTTTGCTTTCTATCCCAGAACTATTTTTTACTCTTACTTGGGTGCCTGGGAAATTGCCAATAAAGAAGCAAAACGGAAGGGGCTTTCTATTTGGAATTGGGAGCATGAAATGATTCAGTACACCCTTATTCAATTTATTTTTATTGGATTGATTGCTTTTATTTTTGGTACGCAAATACTCGGCTTTTATTTATTGGCTGCAGCTATGGGCATTGCCTTATTAGAATCTGTAAATTATATTGAACACTATGGGTTGCGTAGAAAAGAAATTGCACCGGGTAAATTTGAGCGTGCATTGCCTATCCATAGTTGGAATAGCAATCATATTATTGGGCGACTTACACTGTTTGAACTAAGCCGACACAGTGATCACCATTATTTGGCCAGCAGAAAATACCAGGTTCTTAAACACCACGATGATGCACCGCAAATGCCAACAGGCTATCCTGGCATGATGATTCTGGCACATATACCACCCCTATTTTTTTACATCATGAACAAACAAATCAAACGCATTCAACCTAGTTCAATAACCTAATATTGTATTCTTGTATCAATGCTGGATTCTCGGGTGTGAGGGTGAAAAAAACCATTGCTTTTCCTTTTTCTCCATTAATGGTAAAGCTGCCCCTTAACTGGTTCTCTGGTATGATTTCACCGATAGAAATAATTTTTCCAATGCTTTTATAAATACCGATTGCCTGCTGCTTTAACGAGTCAGTATCATAATCCATAAAAAAATTCTCTGCAAAAATTTCTGATTGAACTGCTCCATTAAATGAGGGTAATAATTTTACCAACTCATTTTTTCTTTGTCGTAAAATGGACGATGCATTAAGCGCTCTTGGTTTAAGTGCAGCCAGTTTTAGCAGTGTATCTATTACTCGAGTATTAAAGGCGGCTGTAGGAGCATAGGTAAGATTGGCAAAGAACATTAATCCAATCCCATAATCGGGCATAAAGCGCCAGTTACTGCCAAATCCGGGTAGGCCACCACTATGTCCCACTATTACCTTATTATCACAATCGCGCATGATAGCTAGTCCATAACCATATGCGTTTACCACTGCACAATTTCTTCCATCCGAATATTTATACAGCGGGTTTAATGTATTGAATCGCCAAGCTTGGTGCATTTCGCGCAAAGAACTTCTTTTGATAATCATATTTTCTTCCTCATTTCTTGCTGGCCATGCCTGTTGGTGCAAGGCAAGGTATTTGCTAAACGATTCAATGGAACTGATCATGCCACCCATAGCTCCATAAATACCATCGTGTAATAATGCTTCTTCTTTCCAATTTTGATTCATCCATCTATATCCTTTTGCCAATTGAGTTTCGGGCACTTTACTGTATTCCCAAGAAGCTTGCATACCCAATCTTTTCCAAATATTTTGTTCAATATATTCATTGTATGAAATGCCCGTTACTTTTTTAATAAGAAGCCCCAATGTAGCAAAGCCCACATTACTGTATTCATAGACTGTTCCGTTCACATTAGAAAAAGAGAGGCCTTTTTTAAAAAGTGCTATCAAATCCTCTTCGGTATCGGCTAACTGTCGGTCGCCCCAAGGATTGTCTTCCGGAAATCCGGCTGCGTGCGTCATCAATTCTCTGATGGTAATTTCAGCGGCATCGTTGGTAAGTTTTTGTGCTTTTAATGCAGGAATATACATTGATATTGGGTCGTCTAATTTCAGTTTGCCATCATCGCGAAGTTTTATGATAGCCATAGCAGTAAAGCTTTTACTCATAGAAGCTATTCTGAACATAGAGCGGGTATTGGCATTTATTTTTTTACTGATATCGGTAAAGCCACCCGCACCAGATACCAATAATTCACCATCAACCACAATGCCATAAGCATAGCCGGGCAAATGATTGGCCAGTGCATAATCAGCATACATTTTTTGAATGATTGGCGCCAATGATTTAATTTTTGTAGCACGAGCAGTATCTGCAAAAAAAGGAGGTGCATATCCAATATTGGGATTGCTTTGGGCAAATATTTGCGACTGAAAAAGGGAGGCTGCCAGTATTAAAATTAATCTTGTGTACATGGGGTTGTTGAAAATTAATAGTGAATTAATTGGTCAATTTTTGCTGCTAATCTGCTTTTGGCCATAAAGTTTTTCTCCAATTCTAGGTTGAAGGGAATGGGTGTATCCAGTGATGCGCATCGCAATACTGGCGCATCAAGTAATTCAAAACAGTGTTCATTAATCCATGCGCTGATTTCTCCGCCAATGCCACCCATCAGACTGTCTTCATGCAACAAGAGTACTTTGCCTGTTTTTTTAACGGCTACTTTAATAGCCTCATAATCTAGTGGCAATAAAGTTCTTAGGTCAATAATATGCAGCGATATTTCTGGATGTTCCAATTGGTATTCTGTAGCCCAATGCACCGCAGCGCCATAAGTAATTACAGCAATATCATCTCCTTCTTGAACAATGGCTGCTTTACCAATTTCAACTTCATAGTAGTTGGAAGGCAGTTCACCGCTGATGCTTCTATAGAGTGCTTTGTGTTCAAAATAGAGTACGGGATTGGGATCATTGATGGCAGCAATAAGCAAGCCTTTTGCGTCTCGTGGATTGGAGGGATAAACTATTTTCAATCCGGGTACATGGGTAAACCAAGCTTCATTGCTTTGTGAATGAAAAGGCCCTGCACCTACGCCACCACCTGTAGGCATACGAATTACCACATCAGCGTTTTGCCCCCACCTATAATGAATTTTAGCAAGGTTATTTACAATCTGGTTAAACCCAACGGTTACAAAATCTGCGAACTGCATTTCCATAACGGTTTTGTATCCTTCGAGACTCATTCCTAGGCAGGCACCTACAATGGCACTTTCGCATAAAGGGGTATTGCGAACACGATCTTTCCCAAATTGCGCTACAAAGCCTTCTGTTATTTTAAAAGCCCCACCATATTCTGCAATGTCTTGACCCATCAATACAAGGTTATCATGGGTTTTCATACTTTGCTTTAGTCCTTCTGAAATACCATCAATCAATCTCGCTTCTCGGCTGGTTCCTCCCACGGTCTCCTCTCCATCCACCGTCCACGGTCCACCGTCCACTGTCTTCTTCGCGTACACATCCGCCAACTCTTCCTCCTCATCTACCACCATTGCAGTAGCTTGATTGGCCAACGCCAGCTCATCATCAATATATTTTTTAAACTCATTACGGATATCGGCAATATCCATTTCTGAAATAATTCTTTCATTCAGTAAAAACTGCTCATATTTTTTTATAGGATCTTTCTTACCCCACTCTGCCAATAAATCTTTGGGAATATATTTAATGCCACTGGCTTCTTCGTGACCACGCATTCTAAAAGTACTGCACTCAATTAAATAAGGTCGCTGGTTTTTTATGCAATAGTCTCGAACACCTTTAATGGTTTCTAGAACAGTAAGAATATTATTGCCATCAATTTTAACTCCTTCCATGCCATAGCCCTTTGCTTTGTCCACCAAATTTTCGCAACGATACTGTTCATTAACGGGCGTGCTGAGTCCATAGCCATTGTTTTCAATCACAAAAATTACGGGTAAATTCCAAACAGCCGCTACATTTAAAGCCTCATGAAAATCACCTTCGCTGGTACCGCCATCACCCGAAAAAGCAAGGGATACTTTTTCTTCATTGCGCAATTTATAAGCCAATGCCACTCCATCTGCAATAGCCAATTGGGGGCCCAAATGAGAAATCATTCCGCAGATATGATAGGGCTTGGAGCCAAAATGAAAACTGCGTTCCCGGCCTTTGCTATAACCCGCTTTATTACCCTGCCATTGCATGAATAATTTCTCCAACGGCATTTGACGAGCAGTAAATACCCCCAGATTTCTATGCAAAGGCATGATCCACTCATCTGGTTTTAATGCTAATGTAGCGCCTACTGAAATGGCTTCTTGACCAATGCCACTGAACCATTTGCTTATTTTTCCTTGGCGCAATAGTACCAACATTTTTTCTTCAATCATTCTAGGAAGCAAAAGATTTCTGTATATATATACCAACTCTTCGTTGCTGAATGACTGTCTGTTAAAGTCCATGCGCTGTTAATTTTCTGCGCTAAGTTAAAGTTATTTCAAAAGGCAGTGATATAAAAAAACCCTTACTGGTGGGAAGGGTTTTTTTAAAATTATATAAAGAGAGGTTTAGTCGCGACTGCCCAACTTACTCAACAGCTTTAGCATTTCAATATACAACCAAACAATGGTAACCATTAATCCGAAAGCTCCATACCATTCCATGAATTTAGGAGCTCCTCTTTCTGCGCCTTGTTCAATCATATCAAAATCAAGAATAAGATTCAATGCGGCAATGGCTACAACGAATAAAGAAATACCAATACTCAACATACTACTGTCACGCATAAAACTCACATTCACGCCAAAAAAACCCAATACCATGGTGATTAAGTAAAAAATACCAATGCCCAAAGTGGCCATCATGATAATTGATTTGAAACGCTCAGTAGCTTTAATTACGCGAAAATTATACAATAAGAACATAGACAGTGCCACGCCAAAAGTGAGGCCAACAGCCTGCATTACTAGGCCTGGATACTTTTCGGCAAAAGCTGCATTCATAATGGCAGAAATACCGCCCACAAATAAACCTTCTAATAAGGCGTAAATAGGTGCCAATACTGGCGCCCAATTGGGTTTAAACATAATCCCAATTGCTGCAATTAAGCCACCAATTATACCCACCATCATTAAAGTATTCATGGTGCCCTGCTTCATCTCTTCAAATAAATGCCAGTTGTAAACAGCTCCAGCCATGAGCATGATCATCATAAAACCGAACTTGTTCATAGAACCTTTTACCGTCATCACACCTTGCGATGCAGCGTCTAGTCCTTGACTTTTATCGAACATTTTCTCTGTAAGGGTAGGGTTACCCGATTTAAAAATTGCCATAGTGCTAAAATTTTTCTATTTCAAATTTACAATAAACAAAATTCATTCCAACTGCTTTTGTATGATCATTTTTAACTTTAAAAGCATGTTTTTGGGGTTGGAACTACTTGCGAAAGGGGGAAATCCATAAAAAGATGCCGAAAGGGCAGAAAAAAACCTGTCTAGAAATAGTACCTTCGCAGCCACAAAAAATGGCGATGAATAATACAGCAGCAATTTTACAGAATGTGGTAATCAAATTTGCAGGAGATAGTGGAGATGGAATGCAATTAACGGGACAACAATTTACCAATAATACGGCCATGTTGGGGATTGACTTGGCTACTTTCCCTGATTTCCCTGCCGAGATCCGTGCTCCAATAGGAACCCTCCCCGGTGTAAGTGGTTTTCAGTTGCATTTCTCTTCCAATAAAGTATTTACACCGGGTGATATAGCCGATGTATTGGTAGCCATGAATGCGGCTGCTTTAAAAGTGAACTTAAAAGCCATCAAGCCTGGCGGAAAAATCATCGCCAATATTGATGGATTTGATGCAAAGAATTTGCGACTGGCCAATTATCCCGATGGAATTAACCCATTGGAAGATGGAAGCCTTGATGCTTTTGAATTGATTAAAATTGACGTCACCAAACTTACCCGCGAGGCACTGAAAGAATTCACCGATTTGGGTACCAAAGAAAGAGATCGGGCTAAGAATATGTTTGTACTGGGCTTTATTTATTGGATGTACAACAGAAAACTCGATAATACGATCGACTTTTTACAGGAGAAATTTGGCAAGAAAGAAAATATTTTACAGAGTAATATTAAAGTGCTTCAGGCAGGATATAATTATGGGGATACTACCGAGACTTTCACTACTCGATATACAGTAGAAAAAGCCAAAATGGCACCCGGTCTATACCGCAGCATCATGGGTAACCAAGCTTTGAGTATGGGATTAATTGCCGCCAGCGAAAAAAGTGGACTACCTATTTTTCTTGGAACTTATCCCATTACGCCTGCATCGGATATTCTGCACGATTTAAGTAAGTACAAAACTTTTGGTATCCGTACTTTTCAAGCCGAAGATGAAATTGCGGGTATTACCGCCGCAATTGGCGCAGCTTATGGTGGTTCTTTAGGTATCACCACCACTTCTGGTCCCGGCATGGCTTTAAAGACCGAAGCAATGGGGCTGGCTGTAATGTTAGAGATTCCGCTGTTGATTATAAATATTCAACGCGGTGGACCCTCTACTGGCTTACCTACAAAGACCGAACAAAGCGATTTAATGCAGGCCTATTATGGCAGAAATGGGGAATGTCCCATGCCCATCATAGCATCATCTACACCGAGCGATTGTTTTGACGTTGCTTATGAAGCGGTGCGAATTGCAGTAGAGCATATGACACCTGTAATTTTGTTGAGTGATGGCTATATTGCCAATGGCGCAGAGCCTTGGAAGTTTCCGCAAAGTGCCGATTTAACCCCTATTAAAGTGGTGTTTAAGCAAGCATTGGCGAAAGATGAAGACAAGTACCTTCCTTACAAACGCGATGAAAAACTAGCTCGTCCTTGGGCTGTTCCGGGTACACCTGGGCTGGAACATAGAATTGGTGGATTGGAAAAACAAGATATCACGGGCAATATCAGCTATGATGCAGAGAACCACCAGCATATGGTGAAAACTCGTCAAGCAAAAGTAGATATGATAGCCGATTATATTCCTTTACAAACCATTGATAGCGGCCCTGAAACTGGTAAAATATTGGTGATTGGATGGGGTTCAACCTATGGCGCAATTAAGAGTGCTGTATTGGAATTACAGGCAGAAGGCCACGCTGTGAGTCACGCCCATATCCGTTATATGCGACCATTCCCTAAAAATTTGGGTGATATTATTGCTGCTTTTGATCAGGTGCTGATACCAGAAATCAACAATGGACAATTGATAAAAATTATCCGCGACCAATTTATGGTAGATGCGAAAGCCTATAATAAAATTATGGGAGTACCCATTACCAAAGGTGAGTTGGTAGATAAAATCAGCCAAATGTTGAAGGATTAAGGGCGAATACTATCAAGCTTTTCGTTCTCCAATCTGCTGCCTCCACATGGCATAATACAAACCTTTCTCTTCTAGCAATTGATGGTGGTTTCCTGTTTCTACCACTTTGCCTTTTTCAAGCACATAAATCCTATCTGCGTGCATGATGGTACTAAGCCTATGCGCAATCATTACTGTAATCTGCTCTTTTAAAGAAGAGATGCTGCGAATGGTATTGGTAATTTCTTCTTCGGTAATACTATCAAGTGAAGAAGTGGCTTCATCAAAAATAAGCAATTGTGGATGTCTGATCAATGCCCTTGCAATTGACAGTCGCTGCTTTTCACCACCACTTAGTTTCAGCCCCCCTTCACCAATCATAGAATCAATACCGTTTTCGGCGCGCTGTAATAAGTTGTCGCAACTAGACTTGTGCAGGGCTTCTATTATTTCGGCATCGCTGGCATTGGGGCATACGAATAAAAGATTTTCTCTAATGGTACCTGCAAACAATTGCGTGTCTTGTGTTACAAAACCAATCTGGTTGCGCAACTCATCTAAGTTGATGTCTTTGCTATTGATTCCGTTGTATTCCACTGCACCTTGCTCTGGGTTGTATAAGCCCACCAGCATTTTTACCAACGTACTTTTACCAGCTCCTGACGGGCCTACAAATGCAATGGTTTCTCCTTTTTTGGCATTGAAACTAATACCATCTAATGCATAGTATTTAGATGTATTGTGTTTGAAATAAATATCGTTGAAAGTTAAAGTGCTAATAATTCCAATATTTTTTGGGTTGATGGGCTTGGCCTCTGATGGCTTCTGCATTAAGGTATGAAAATTATTCAGCGATGCTTCTGCTTCTCTATAAGCCAGAATAATATTACCTATTTCTTGCAAAGGACCAAAGATAAAAAAGGAATAAAAAGTCAAGGTCATTACTTCACCAGCCGTTAGTTTTCCTTGAAAGACCAACCACAATAAAGTGAACATAATAATTTGTCTGAGCAGGTTTACAAAAGTGCCTTGTACAAAACTGAGTGAACGAATACTTTTTACTTTACGCAGTTCAAGTCCTAAAATTTTATAGGTATTTTTATTGAGGCGATTGATTTCTTGGTCAGTCAACCCCAAACTTTTTACGAGTTCAATATTTCGGAGACTTTCAGTGGTAGTACCTGCAAGGGTAGTGGTTTCTTTTACAATATCTTTTTGAATGGCTTTGATGCGTTTGCTTAAGAAACTGGTCAACACCGATAAACATACAATGCCTACTGCATAAATGGGCATGATACTCCAATGCAATCGAAATGAATACACCGATATAAATACAATGCCTACCAGAATACTGAAAAGCACATTTATAAAAGCAATAATAAAGCGTTCAGTATCGGTTCGTACTTTAGATAAGATGGATAGGGTTTCACCACTGCGCTGGTCTTCAAATTCTTGGTAAGGCAATTGCATGGAGTGTTTCAGGCCATCGGTAAAAATTTTAGCACCAAATTTCTGCACAATTACATTGCTGAAATAGTCCTGAAAAGCTTTGGCAATTCTAGATACCATGGCAACACTTATTAAAATACCTAAGAAGCCCAGAACGCCCCAAATAAATTCCGATTCAGTGCGGGTGCCAGTGGCAACAAATTGTTTGGATTGGTTGAAATAGCCTGTCTGCAAGGGGTGCATGCCATATTGATCCAGTAGCTTACCAAAAAAATAGGGATCCAGCATGGAGAAAGACTGGTTCATGGCGGCAAGAACAAGAGCCAAAGCAATTAACCATTTATAAGGTTTGAGGTATTGTAGCAGTAGTTGCATAGAGGGAGTGTAAGGTTGCGAGTTATTTGAAATGTCAATATCCGTACAAATTTTTAAAAACTGACAAACTTGCTCATAAAAGCGGTTTATCCACTGCTGTTAATAATAAGATCATCTTGATTTGGCGCATTTGAATGCAATGATGGGTAACTTACAGAAACCTTATAATTATGCGTTGGAGAAAATTCAATGGAGAAAACATTGTTTTACCCATCAAAGATGCGGTAGAAGAAGCCATCAAAAAAGAAACAGCAGCAGGTACCAAACTAAAAGTGTGCATCGGCACTGATAGTCAAGTTAAAGGCGATGATACAGAGTTTGCCACCGTAATAGTTTTTCTGCGTGAGCACAATGGGGGCTTTATGTATATCCACAATGAGCGCACCAAACTAAAGTACCATATTAAAGAAAGGATGTTGGTAGAAGTAGCCAAGAGCATTGAAATTGCTTATGAGCTCTGCAATCTTTTTATTGAATATGGGGTAGATATGGAAGTGCATGCTGATATAAATACCAATCCTCAGTTCAAAAGCAACGACGCACTGCGTGAAGCCATGGGTTATATTCTGGGTATGGGTTTTGCGTTCAAGGCCAAGCCAGAAGCTTTTGCCAGCAGTTGTTGCGCAGATAAGGCGGTGAATTAATTAGGGTGATTTATTTTGGAAGGGAACCTTCTATTAATGCTCGTATAGATGCTGCGAGTAGTTGGTTTCTTTTGGCCTCGAATAAATGCAGTTTGGATTTCTCTAAACGGAAATTGTATTTCTTGCCTTCCCCCAATACTTTATCAAAGCCCGGATTCCATAGGGTGAATTGCTTAATATCCATGAGTAATTCATTGGCCACAATTAAGGAATGAAATCGTCCGCTTATTTCTATGGTGGTGGTATTGGCAGCGTCTTCAGTGCTGAGGTTGGTAATTGTGGTGGGCGTATTTTCTTTAGCATATTTGGTTTCTGCGGCAGTGAGGGTGGTCCACCCGCCGCCGCCTTCCATCACATAATGAGTGGCAATAAATTTTTTAACGTGGTTACGGGTTTCTTCGGGTAAATGGTATTGTAGTTCCCAGAAATCTCTGGTACCCGTTTTGCGAATAGCCTGCCGCACCCTTCCTGCCCCGCCATTGTAAGCAGCTACTACCAATAGCCAATCATTGAATTCAGCAAAGCGTTCGCGCATAATTCTAGCAGCAGCATGGGTACTTTTAATATAGTCCATTCGTTCATCTGGAAAACTTACACGGAGCCCCAAGCGCTTGGCTTCAAAATCCATCAGTTGCCAAGGGCCAGCGGCACCTGCCCAAGAAATAATACCCGCATTTAACCTGCTTTCAATTACACTTAGGTATTTCATTTCTTTAGGTATGCCATAGATTGCTAGAATTTGATCGTACAAATCAAAATAGGGTTTGCCCCAGGATTTCATTTTTTCGAGTGATTTGCCATATTTCCGCATATACTCGTCCACAAAAGAAATGGCTTTTGGATTGAGTTGTGCGGCATAGGGTTTATCCGCTTCGAATTTATTTCTGAAGAGTGATTTAAAATTAAGCTTGTCCATACTACTATCGCTTTGCGCATAAAGGCTGGTAGTAATAAGTATGAAGAATAAGATGCGCATGGTAGCTATTTAAGTTCCATCATCTGCTGCGAAACTTGGAACAAAGTTAATTCATCAAAAGCTTTGGTCATTACTTGCAGACCAAAAGGCATATTATTGGGATGTGTAAAAAGCGGAATGGAAATGGCTGGAATGCCAACTAGGTTGGGATAAACTGTATAAATATCGGCTAGGAACATTTCAATAGGATCGTTCGATTTCTCGCCTATTTTAAAGGCGGGGGCGGGAACGGTGGGAGAAATAATGGCATCATAGGAAGCAAAAATTTCGTCGGTTTTATTTTTCAGTAGCCTCCGCACTTGCTGTGCTTTGGTAAAATAAGCATCAAAATAACCCTCACTTAATACAAAAGTGCCGAGTAGAATTCTTCTTTTTACTTCATCGCCAAAGCCTTCACTCCTAGATGCTTTGTAAAGCGTGGTAAGGTCAATATTTTCTTGATTGGTTCGGTGACCGTAACGCACCCCATCAAAACGCGATAAATTACTGGAGGCTTCGGCAGTAGTAAGCACGTAGTAAGTGGGCACAACAAAGTTAAGTAAGGAAAAATCGACTGCTTCCACGGTATGTCCCGCTTGAATCATTTTTTGAATAAAAGCAGCGGTTTGTCTTTGTATATCTGTATCTAAAGCGGGATGGTTTAGTGCTTCTTTAAAATAAGCGATTCGGTATTTTTTTTCGGGATTGGTTTGAATAGCAGCGGTATATTTTTCTACAGGACGTTGGGAGACAGTACTGTCAAAATCGTCTTCACCAGCAATAGTTTCCAATACCAGTGCAGCATCTTGTAGGGAAGCCGAGAAAATGCCAATCTGATCAAAAGAAGAAGCATAGGCAATCAGTCCGTAACGAGAAATTCTACCGTAAGAAGGTTTCATGCCAATAACACCACAGAAATCGGCGGGCTGGCGAACGGAGCCGCCAGTGTCGCTACCTAAGCTAATCATGCAAAGGCCAGCTTGTATGGCAACAGCAGATCCACCAGAAGATCCACCAGGAACGCGGGTATGATCGGCTGCGTTTTTCACTACCCCAAAAGCGGAGTTCTCGTTGCTGCTGCCCATGGCAAATTCATCACAGTTCTGGCGGCCGATAATAATAGCTCCAGCATCTAGTAAACGTTGGGTAGCAGTAGCATTGTAAACAGCGCTGAAATTGGCTAAGATTTTAGAAGCGGCAGAAACAGGATGGTCTTTGTAACAGATCACATCTTTTAAACCCACAATTACACCATGCAGGGCTTGAATGGGTTCGCCAGCCATTCTTGATGCATCTAGTATTGCAGCTTTGGCAAGTGCTTCTGCTTTATATATGGTAAGGAAAGCGTTGAGACCAGCATTTTGGTGAATGGCATTCAAATAAAAGTGAACGGCTTCCACACAGGTGGTTTGGCCGTTCTGTAATGCGGTATGGTAATCTTGAATAGTGCTAAAGCGAAACATTAAGCAGGCGTACTGTCTTTTTCTTTGATACCTTCTTCTAGTTCTTTCTTCACATTATTTTTGGCATCATTAAACTCACGGATACCCTTACCCAAACCCCTCATAAATTCAGGAATTTTTCTACCACCAAATAAAACTAAAACTACAACACCAATGATTAGTAGTTCTTGAAAGCCGAAGTTACCCATAGTGATTATTTTAAGGATGTGAAGTTAGGACAAATCTACCCCCGACAAATAAAATATATGCTAAAATTAGGAGGGCATAAAAAAACGTTCCGATTTTATCGGAACGTTCAGTAACTTATAAAACTTATTAGAAACGTTTTTCTTTAATACGTGCACGCTTACCACTGCGCTCACGCAAGTAGAATAGTTTAGCACGGCGTACTTTACCAACCTTATTCAATAGAATAGAATCGATATTGGGAGAAAGGATGGGGAACAAACGTTCTACACCAATTCCATCAGAAATTTTACGTACCGTAAAAGATACGGTAGCACCAGTACCTTGTAATTTAATTACATCTCCACGAAAGCTCTGGATACGTTCTTTACCACCTTCTACAATCTTATAATTCACAGTGACGTTGTCACCTGCTTTAAATTTAGGGTGTTCTTTTGTTGTGGTCAGTTGTTCGTGCACAAATTTTACTGCGGCGTCCATATAGTTGTTTTTTGCGGACGGCAAAGGTAAGCAAATAATTGATAGTTTCAAATTTGAAACTTCTTTTTCTATCTAGCTACGTTTACCGCTCTTTTTTCTCTGATTACTGTTACTTTAATTTGACCGGGATAAGTCATCTCAGTCTGTATCTTCTGGGCAATTTCAAAACTCAGCTTGTCACTGTCAACATCGGATACTTTATCGGCTTCTACAATTACGCGTAACTCACGTCCCGCTTGAATTGCATAAGCTTTTTCAACACCCTGATAAGCTAAGGCTAGGTTCTCCAAATCCTTGATTCTTTGCAGGTATTGCTGCATAATTTCTCTTCTAGCACCAGGCCTAGCACCGCTGATGGCGTCACAAGCTTGTACAATGGGAGAAATTACGTATAACATTTCCATTTCATCGTGGTGAGCCCCAATTGCATTGATAACAGCAGGGTTTTCACCATATTTCTCTGCTAGCTTAGCACCGAGGAGGGCGTGACTCAATTCTGTTTCTTCATCGGGTACTTTACCTATATCATGGAGTAATCCAGCTCTTTTGGCCAGTTTGGGGTTCATGCCCAGTTCAGCAGCCATAATTCCGCAGAGGTTGGCAGTCTCGCGACTGTGCATCAGCAAATTCTGCCCATAAGAAGAACGGAAACGCATTTTACCTACAATTCTAATCAGTTCTTTGTGGAGGCCGTGAATGCCCATTTCAATAACGGTGCGTTCTCCAATCTCCATTACTTGTTCTTCTAATTGGCGACGGGTTTTCTCCACCACTTCTTCAATACGAGCAGGGTGAATTCGACCATCAGAAACCAATCGCTGTAAGCTTAAGCGAGCTATTTCTCTTCTCAATGGGTCGAATGAAGATAGGATGATGGCTTCTGGCGTATCATCTACAATCAGATCTACCCCAGTAGCAGCTTCAATGGCGCGGATATTACGACCTTCGCGGCCAATAATCTGCCCTTTGATCTCATCTGTTTCTAGGTTGAAAACGGTAACTGTATTCTCAATGGTTTGTTCAGCAGCGGTTCGTTGAATACTTTGGATTACAATTTTACGCGCTTCTTTATTGGCTTTCAACTTGGCGTCTTCAATAATTTCTTGCTGCAGAGAAAGTGCCTGTGTATGGGCTTCCTGCTTCATGCTTTCAATGAGTTGGGATTTGGCGTCTTCTGCACTTAATCCAGCCACTTTTTCCAACTTACGAATATGTTCTTCTTGGTGTTTCTCCAATTCGGTTCTTTTCTGGTTCACCAGTTCAATCTGGCGATTTAGGTTCTCCTTAATGGCTTCGTTTTCTTTGGATTGTTTTTCCAAAGAAGCTTCTTTCTGGTTGATGGTGGTCTCTTTTTGTTTGACGCGGTTCTCCGCTTCGCCCATTTTTCGGTTCCTATCAAGCACTTCACGATCGTGATCGCTCTTCAACTGTACAAAACGCTCTTTGGCTTCGAGTTGCTTTTCTTTTTTTATGGTCTCGGCCCTTAATTCTGCTTCTTTTATGATGTTTTGCGACTGGTATTCGGCGTCTTCCAGTTGTTTTTTGGTGTTTTTGGCGAAAATAAACCTACCAGCTACAACTCCTACAATAAGGGCTATTGCGGCTGATATGACTAATAATATTCCTGAATCCATGATTTTGGCAAGGTTTTAAATTGTTCACAATCCTATTTATCTTATCACATCTCATTTTATAATAATAAGTAATGATTTGATACGAAGATAACAAGAAGATTTTAGATTTCGGTAAGTGCTTTGTCAATCAATTTAGTGAGATCGGTAATTTGCTGAGCTGCGTCTTGTGTAAGCAGGACTGAATGGCTGTTTTCTTTTTGTTGGGTAGCAAACCAGAGTAGAACCATGGCAATATAGTCCTGTATGTCCTTACCCGCGAAATGGGTTTTGAATTCATTGATCTTATCGTTGATCAGTAGGGCGGTTTTGCGGACTTGCTCTTCGTCTGTCGGCTCAATTTTGAGTCGATAACTGCGGTCTGCAACAACAATATTTATGGGGATTAATTCGGGCATAAGTCAACTTAATTAAGCGTGTAACAACGCAATGCATTTGTCAATTTCCTTTAGGTAAGCGTCTATTTTTTGCTGAAGTTTCTGTTTTTCAGCATCACTGCTAATACCCCCACCAGATAATTGTGCAGCAGCCAGTTGTTGTTCTAATTGTGCAAGTGTTTGTTTTCCCAACGCTTGCTGTTGTTGCAGTGCAACTGCTTCTTTTTGAAGCTGCTGGTTTTCTTTTTGAATAGATTTATAGGCTTTCAAGAGGAGTTGTATTTTCTCCTGTAATTGAGCAATAGATTCATTCAATACCACCATGGTTGAAAATTAAGGGCTTATTTTCTGATTTCCGCATTTATTTCTTTCTCAAAACACTGAATTAGCTTGTTCATCATACCATCAATCTCAGTGTCGGTAAGTGTTTTAGCATCATCGGCGAAGGTGAAATTTACTGCCATTGATTTTTTATCAGCCCCCAATTTATCGCTTTCAAAAACATCGAACAAATGAACCTGCTGCAACTTTTTTATATTCAATTGTTGAACCGCTTTTTCAATGGCTGCAAAAGGGGTTGATTTATTCACTACCAGTGCCAGATCTCGCTGTACTAGCGGAAATTTATTGACTTCTTTGTACACTATTTTCTTTTGTGCCACTGCTTGTAACAGGGGTTCAAAAGGAATATTAAGCTGGTAAACGGGCTGTTTAATATCGAATTGCTTTAGTTTGGAAGTTGCAACCGTTACAATGGTTGCTATGGCTTTGCGTTCTGCGAAAACAGTGCAAGTATTGGGAGTTTCGAGGTTTTCTTCAAACTTTATTTTAGCAAGACCGCACCACTGAAGAATGGCAGATGCCAATCCCTTCATTGCATAAAAGTCGTGAGGAGCAGTTTTTGTTCTCCAGCCTTGTTCTTGTAAATTACCGGTAGTTAATAAGCTAAAATGTTCCGTCTCTATAAAACCTGTTTCTGCTGTGAGGTAGGTTTTTCCAAATTCAAACAACTGGAGGTTATTTTGTCTTCGGTTGATATTATAAGCAATGGTTTCGAGGCCAGTTTCTAGCATGGAAGGGCGCATTGCATCCAGATCTGCGCTGAGGTTATTGATCATTTTAACCAAGGAAACGGATTCGGCTTCATCATAATATTTGCTGTTGGTAATGGAGTTGGTAAGGATTTCTGTAAAGCCTTTGCCGACTAAAAAATTGGAAATTTTCTCACGGAGGTTTTCTTTAATGCCCAAGTTTTCTACGGCGGGGCTGATACTGATCCTAGATGGGATGGCAACATTATCGAGCCCATCAATGCGCAATATTTCTTCTACCAGATCGGCGGGAATGCTGATATCTGGTTTGCTATAAGGCACTTCAACCATCAATTCATCTAATCCTTCTTTTACAATATTAAAACCCAGTGCAGTAAGAATTCTTTTTACTTTATCAGCGTGGTAGTTTTTGCCACTTAATTTTTTGAGGTAATGGTTTTTTATGGATACGGTAACCCTAGGTTTTGGGTTGGGATAAATATCGGTGATCTCACTAGAAATTTCTCCGCCGGCGAGTTCTTTAATCAGCAGTGCTGCGCGTTTCAGCACATTTACGGAATTGGAAATATCAATTCCTTTTTCGAAACGGGTGGCGGCATCGGTTCTCAAACCGTGACGCAAAGATGTTTTGCGGATACTGGTGGCGTTAAAGCAAGCACTTTCTAAAAAAATAGCTTTGGTACGGGTGTTGATACCGCTGTTGATACCGCCAAAAACACCAGCAATGCACATTCCATCGGTGGCATTGCAAATCATGAGGTCATCCGCATACAATTTTCTTTCTTTATCATCTAAAGTGGTAAAAAGGGAATCGGCGGGCAGGTTCTTAACAATAATTTCTTGTCCCGCAATAGCGGCCAAATCAAAAGCGTGGAGTGGTTGACCAGTTTCGTGTAGAATGAAATTGGTAATATCAACAATATTATTGATGCTGCGCACGCCGATGGCGGTGAGTTGGTTCACCAACCATTCTGGAGAAGGGCCTACCGTAACGCCGCTGATGGTGAGGCCTGAATAGCGAGGGCAATCTGTGGTATTTTCAACTGATACTTTGATGGGGTTTGAGGTATTGTCAACTTTAAAAATCTTGTTGAAAGGAGATTTAATGCTGCATTCTTTCTGGTGATGGCTGAGGTAAGCGCAAATATCTCTAGCAACACCCATATGACTCATGGCATCCATGCGGTTGGGTGTGAGGCCAATTTCAAAAATCCAGTCGCTGTAAGGCTTAAAATATTCACTGGCAGGTGTGCCAGGAATGGAGTTTTGGGGAAGAACAAGAATGCCATCGTGACTAAAGCCCATTCCGAGTTCATCTTCGGCGCAGATCATGCCTTGACTTTCTTCGCCTCTTATTTTAGCGAGTTTCATGGTGAGAGGATCGCCAGTGGTGGGGTAGATGGTAGCACCAACGGTAGCCACCACTACTTTTTGACCAAAGGCAATATTGGCAGCGCCACAAACCACTTTAAGCGGGGTGGTGGTACCAATATTTACTAGGGTAAGTTTGAGTTTATCGGCATTGGGATGGGGTTGGCAATCTACTACCTCGCCAATAACAACACCAGCCAGTGATCCTTTTATTTTTTCATAATAGGTTAAGCTTTCAACTTCGAGGCCGATGGAAGTCAATATTTTAGACAATGTGGTGGGCTCTATTATTTCGGGTAAATAGTTGCTTAACCAATGGTAACTTATAGTCATTTTACTGCGCTGTTAGTCGGCAAATTTAGGGAAAAAGGAGGAGAGAGGGGGAAGACCGTTCACTGTTGATGATGGATGGTGGAAGAGGTAGACGGGTAATAGAAAACAGTGGGTGATATTTTTGATAATTATTTTGTACTGCTGTATATTTAACTATTAGTAGTGAGGCTAACGACATAACAACTTTAATTAAAATATAGATAAAATGAAAAACATCATTACATTTCTATTGACTATTTCTACCATTACATACACAAATGCACAAAATAAATGGTTTTCAACTTACAACGACCAAACCGCTTTAGTGGCAGATGCTTATAAAATAGTCAAGCAAATGACAACTAAAATTCACCATGCAAATGCAGCTATTAAATTGCGTAACAATGTAGTCGTTAAAAATACTTCTCCATACTTAATATATATTGAAAATGATACAATAAATCTTCCATTGTGGCAAGAAGTAATTGAACCACAGAAGAAATTTTTCGCAGAAGTTTCGGGAGGGGAAACTGAAGGTAAAAAAGTTTTTGGCTTATTTTTCAATGGCTTTTATGTGGTTCACGAAATGGGGCATTCTATTTCTATTAGTGTAGGAAAAAAATTTGACAATGCTTATGATAGTGAGTATGACGCTAATATTTTTGCCATTTTGTATTGGCGAACAACAGACAGTAAGGATCAATTAAAAGCATGTTATTCCTATGCAAAAAAGATACTTGCTAATTTAAAAAACCCGGTACCTGAGAAAGAAAACTTTAAAGAATATATCACCAAGCACTACCAAGAGCTTTCATCAGATCCATACAAATATGGCTATATTCAGTTTTCGCAATTTGTTGAAATTTATGAGAACAAAAAATTACCAGATTTTGAAAGCTTTGTAAAAAATTATACAAAATAACCCAAGCCCAGCCTCATATAACTTAGACTTCGTTGGCAGTACAGCAACAGCAATACAGTCTAATATTGAACGAAACCCGTAAATTATCGGGGAGTTTTTTTCATCCCAACCCACTATTTATATAGCATCAACAAGTTGTTTGTTAGTAAATATTTTCAAGCGGTTCTTGTATGCAAAATGATTCACTGAGGGTCTTAAAAATCTGCTTTGTTCAACATGTGAATTAATGTGTTCAAGAATAAAAAGTTATTTTAGGGTGCAGTTATTTCTTATATTAATATGGCGTTGTGAAGCCTAAAATATAGGCGAGTGCACAACTCAGCAATTATTTAAGAACCAGGCGTACTTTATTACTTTTCCAGTTAAACAAAATGTAAATAAAAATTTAAAATAAATCAACCAAAATGGGTAATATCAACAAAGAATCTATAGTAGTTTCATCTAATAAAAATATACTGGACCTTACTTTAATCCATAATTTTCTCTCCCATTCTTATTGGGCAAAAGAACGAACAATTGAACAGATAGAGGAATCAATTAAAAATTCAACTTGCTTTGGCATATACGTAAATGAAGAACAAGTAGGATTTGCAAGAGTTTTAACTGATAGGGTTGTGTTTGCATATCTTATGGATGTTTTCATATTAGATAAACATCGAAAGAAAGGTTATTCTAAAATATTATTAAGTGAAATACTAAATTATCCAGAATTTTCAGGCATTGGAAAATGGTTTTTAGCAACACGAGATGCACACGATTTATATAAACAATTTAAGTTCGTAGAAATTCCAGAGCCTGAGATTTATATGGAGAGAGTAAACTTAAAAACAAAATGAGCAACCAGTAAAAGAAAAGTTCTTCGACAGAACACAAAGTAATCAAATGGGTAATATTGATTTTCTTGTAGGAGTATCTAAATTTAAAAAATTGATTATGAATGGGCAAACAGTTGGATAAATACAAGCGTCTTTGGAACCAAATGATCTGAATATAAACGCATGCGGAAAAATATTTACTTTATAAATAACAAAACAATATCAACCATGAACACTACTATTAAAACGCTCTTGGTATTTGTAATCCTTATTACAAATTTTAAGGATGGCGTTTCCCAAAAAAGAGCAATATTTAACTCCAAATTGGTTTACAGATCCAAAAATTTGGTGGTCACCCAAATTGCCCCAAACTCTTTTCTACATACATCATACAAACAAACCAATGATTTTGGGAATGTTCCTTGTAATGGTCTCCTCGTTAGAAATAGTAGTGAAGCCATTATTTTTGATACTCCAACCAATAATGAAAGCGCCAATGAACTGATTCAATGGATAAAAAAATTTCTGCACTGCAAAATAAACGCAATTATTCCTACCCATTTTCACGACGATTGTTTAGGGGGACTGAAAGCCTTTCATGATAGCGATATTCCTTCCTACGCTTATTTTAAAACAATTGAACTTGCCATAAAAGACAGTGCCGTTGTTCCCAAAAATAGCTTCAATGATTCGCTTATCTTAAAAATTGGGAGTAAGTTTATTGTCGCGAAATTTTTCGGAGAAGGTCACACAAAAGATAATATTGTGGGCTATTTTCCTAGCGATAATATACTGTTTGGCGGTTGTTTAATAAAAGAATTAGAAGCTGGTAAAGGTTATTTAGGTGATGCAAATATTGCAGATTGGTCTAGTACAGTGGAAAAAGTTAAAAGCCAATACCCAACTATTAAAATAGTTGTTCCCGGTCACGGTGATTATGGGAATGAAAAATTACTTAATTATACCATTCAATTATTCAAAATCCAAAAATAAGCGCCTGCTCAGTTTATTCAGATTGGTTTTGAAATTTCAAAATTCGGATATTAATATAGACCACGGTCGGTAAATGGTAGACAGTGGCAAGTAGTGATTTCCCTACACAGGTAAGTATTTCTCTTCGAACTAAGCACCTTTTTTTAAAAATTCTTTCTGCACACCCATTTGTTAATTATCTAAAATAAAAGCGTAAAACTTTTGAAAATGGGGGATAACCTTCGTAATTTGTGTGAATCAGCCCTATTTTATGGTGGATAACCACTGAATAGGCTGTGGAATAAATAGAACAAGAAAAAATTTCAACTACCAGTTCCTTCAACCTATATTCGCTCCCCTTACTTCCGAAGAAACAATTTCTTAACATGGGTTGACAGATCGTGTAAGTGACCAGCAATTTTTTTAACGCCTTAAGTACAGCAGCTAGAATGGATATATCAAGCCTCAATAAAGACCGGAAACGAAGAAAACCATCCATTGACCTAAGTACCATGATGTATGGTAAAGTGCCGCCACAGGCTAAAGAACTGGAAGAAGCGGTATTGGGTGCCATCATGCTCGAAAAAAGTGCTTTTGATACCGTTTCGGAAATCATAAAACCTGAATGTTTTTACGTGGATGCCCATAAATACATTTATGAAGCTATGCAATCACTGCAAAACAAGAGCGTTCCCATTGATATCCTTACGGTGGTAGAAGAGCTTAAAATGCAAGAGAAGCTGGATATGGTGGGTGGCCCTTATTTTGTGACCAAACTAACCAACTCTGTAGTTTCTACCGCCAATATTGATGCACACGCTAGAATTGTATTGCAAAAATTCATTCAACGCGAATTGATTCGAATCAGTGGGGAAGTGATTGGAGATGCCTATGAAGACAGTACTGATGTGTTTGATTTACTGGACTCTAGTGAGACCAAAATGTTTGAAATCACCAACAATTATTTAAAAAAGAATTTTGAAGATATAGGCAATGTTTTGGTGGAAGCCATCAACAAAATTGATGAGCTGAGAACTAAAACCGATGAAATTTCGGGCGTGCCCAGTGGCTTTACTTCCTTAGATAGGGTTACTTATGGATGGCAACCTACAGATTTAATCATCTTGGCTGCTCGTCCCTCTGTGGGTAAAACCGCTTTTGCGCTCAACCTTGCCCGCAATGCTGCTTTGCATCCTACCAAGCCAGTTGCAGTCGGTTTTTTCTCTCTTGAAATGAGTGCTGCGCAATTGGTGCAGCGGATACTGAGCGCTGAAAGTGAAATCAAGATGGAGAAAATCAGTCGCGGTAAACTGGAAGATTATGAATACCAACAGCTTCACAGCAAAGGGATTAAAAAATTAGAACGTGCTCCTATCTATATTGATGATACGGCTGCATTGAATATTTTTGAGTTTCGTGCCAAAGCAAGGCGACTGGTGAACAAACACCGGGTAGGCGTTATTATTATCGATTACCTACAGTTGATGAGTGGCAATAGTGATAGGGGCAGCAACCGTGAACAAGAGATCAGTAATATCTCGCGTAACTTGAAAGCATTGGCCAAAGAATTAAAAGTGCCGATTATTGCTTTGAGTCAGCTTAGCCGTGCGGTGGAAACCAGAAAAGAAAGTAAAATGCCGCAGTTGAGTGATCTCCGTGAATCCGGTGCCATTGAGCAAGATGCGGATATGGTAATGTTTATTTATCGGCCCGAATATTACGAGGTGATGAACAATGAAATGGGCGAAAGTACCAGTGGTGAGACACATATTCGAATAGCCAAACATAGGAACGGTTCTCTTGAGACCATTAAATTACGCGCTAAGCTGGATATACAGAAATTTGAAGATTGGGATGGAGATGGGAATGGCTCTAGCTGGAAGCCCATGCCACCTTCTACTCCTTCTGCACCTGGCAGTGGCGGGGAAGCAAAATTCTATATTCAGAAAGGCAGTAAAATGAATCAGGATGAATTTGATAAAGGGTTTGATATTGAACCCGATGCGCCTTTTTAAATTATACCTACTAAATGACTGCCCCTTTTTTCTACGAAAAAATATTGCCGGATACACCCGCGCATTTTACACTCTCCGAGGAAACGAGTAAGCATTGCGTTCAGGTACTCCGCATGAAAATTGGTGAAATTATTTCACTTACCAACGGCTGCGGGTTGAGGTATTCAGCAGCTATACGCTCTCCCGATAAAAGAAAAACGGTGGTTCAATTAATGAATCGGGAATGGCATGAACAACCTACTCCTAAAAATTCAATTGCCATTTCTTTTATTAAAAACGCTTCTCGCATGGAATGGTTTTTAGAGAAAGCTACCGAGATCGGTATCGCTGCTATTTATCCATTGGTTACAACTCGTACGGAACGAACAATTTTTAAAGTGGATCGCTGGGAAAGTATTTTAATTGCTGCCATGTTGCAGAGCCAACAGGTATGGAAACCAATTCTGTATTCGCCTATAAATTTTTCAGATTTATTTAAACTGCCATTCTCTGGTACTGCACTGATTGCACACTGTGAAATAGGAGAAAAAATGGCTTTGCAAAATATAAAGTCGTCTGCTGAAACCCTTATTTTAATTGGACCTGAAGGCGATTTTACCAAGGAAGAAATTGCCCTTGCCTTACAGCACAAATGCCTTCCTATTAGTCTCGGTAATACCCGATTAAGAACAGAGACTGCTGGATTGGTAGCAGTTACATTAATGCAGCATAAATAACGCTTTTACAATGTATACTATGCCTATAAAATCTAATTTTTTATACCTTTTTGCTGCCCTAGTACTCTTGCTTGGCAGTGCTTGTAAAACGGCAAAAAGAAAACCCCAGCGAGATATTACTATTAACCATGAGACCTCATTCAACCCACTTTTTTTTGACAGTGCTTCCATGACTCATTTTTTTAATATTCATGCCGACCTACAAAAATTTCAGGCTCAGTATATTGATTTTTATGCGGATCGAAATTTTGAATATGCTTGGTTTGATTCTACAGGGCTATCCGAGCAAGCGCATAACTTTTTTAATTTACAGAACAACTATATCAACTCCAATGAAGACAGTTCTTTATTCTCCGCTGAATTAAGTGGTTTATACCACGCATTGGATAGAAAACCCGTTGCGTCTATTTTAAAAAACCCCAGCTTATTAGAAACTGAGTTGATGTTGACGGGACAATTTTTTAAGTATGCTGCTAAAGTTTACAAAGGTGCGGATATTGATGCTGCTGAATTGGGCTGGTTTATTCCAAGGAAGAAAATTGATTTATCTGCATTACTCGATTCAATGATGTTAAAAAAATCGAGCAGCCCAGATCAATACGCACCATTGAATCCACAGTATAAAGCACTGGAGCAATTTTTAACGAAATATATTGAGTTGCAGAAAAGAGACAATGGGGATACTATTCCCATGTTGAAGAAAGCATTACGGCTGGGCGATTCAACCGAAATTATTGGTATTATTAAGCAGCGACTAAAATTATATGAAACCACTGTAACACTTAAAGATGGTAATATATATGATTCAGCTATGTTGCTATCGGTGCGGAAATACCAGCAGCTATTGGGTATTGCGGTTGATGGTGCAGTAGGAAATAAAATGATTGCTGAATTAAACACACCAGTACGTTATAGGGTGCAGCAATTATTGGTAAATATGGAAAGAATGCGTTGGATGCCCGCAGCGAATGATAGTAATTATATATTGGTGAATATTCCCGAATATCGGATGCATGTTTTTGAAGGCGGTCTGCCCGCTTATGATATGAATGTTATTGTGGGATCAGCGGCCAATAACTCTGTGATCTTTAATGGCAAATTGAAATACATTGTTTTTAGTCCTTTTTGGAATATACCTGAAAGTATTGTGCGTGATGAAATAGTACCAGCTATGCGAAAAGATCCCAATTATATTGCCAAACACAATATGGAAATAACGGGTAAGAGTGGTGGACTGCCACTGGTGAGGCAAAAACCAGGAGTAAAAAATTCGCTTGGGTTAGTCAAGTTTTTATTCCCTAATAACTATAGTATTTACTTGCATGATACGCCGAATAGAAATCTTTTTAGCCAGTCAAGCCGCAGCCTTAGTCACGGTTGTATTCGTTTGGCAGAACCCGTTAAATTTGCGCGATATTTATTGCGAGAGGATACTGCTGTTTATAGCCATAAAATAATTGATAGCCTAATGCACCTTGAAAAAGAAAAATGGGTGACCCTGAAAAAGTCCATTCCTGTTTTTTTAGTTTATTTTACAGCTTGGGTAGATAAAAAAGGGGAGCTGAATTTTAGGAAAGACATTTATGGTCACGATAAAAAAATGCTGACTAAATTATTTAATTATTAAACCAATGGATAGATGCAGATAATTGAAGTGAAAGATGCGCAAACGGCGAATGAATTTTTGAAGGTAAATCCCCTAATGAATAGGGGCAACGCCTATTATATTAAGCCGCTCAACAATGAGGTAAATGAAGTGTTTGATGCGGCAAAGAATAAGTATTTTAATTATGGGGAGGTAAATAGGTGGATTGCAAAAACTGATGGCGGGGAATTGGTAGGAAGTATTGCAGCATTCACCAATAATAAATACATTAATAAAGGCACAGATTTTAATACGGGTGGTATCGGTTTTTTTGATTGCATCAACGATCAATCTACGGCTGATCTGCTTTTTAATACGGCCAAACAATGGTTGCAAGAAAAGGGAATGGAGGCTATGGATGGTCCCATTAACTTTGGTGATAGGGATAAGTGGTGGGGGCTGATGGTGGAAGGTTTTGATCGGGATCCAGTATATGGAATGTCATTCAACCCACCTTACTATGAACAGCTATTTGTGAACTATGGGTTTAAGAATTATTACAACCAGTATTATTATTTCATGAATGTAGATGATCCTTTGCCAGAGCGGTTTCCAGAGCGCTATGCTAAGTTTAGTAACAAGCCGGGCTACAGCGCAAAGCACGTAAAGTTAAGCGAGTTAGAAAAGTATGCGGGTGATTTTGCCACTGTTTACAATGCTGCGTGGGCACAACATGGAGAAGCCAAAGAAATCAGCAAAGAGCAGGTAGTAAAGCTTTTTAAAAAGATGAAACCGATTATGGATGAACGTACGGTATGGTTTGCCTATTATAAAGAAGAGCCTATTGCTATGTTTATTAATATTCCAGACCTGAATCAATATTTTAAATATTTTGATGGCAATTTTGGGTGGTGGCAGAAACTACAATTGTTGTGGATGAAGTTTAGGGGTACCAATAAGCGATTAACGGGACTGGCATTTGGGGTTGTGCCAAAGTACCAAGCGTTGGGGGTTGACAGTTATTTAATCAACGCCTGTTATTTAAAATTGGTGGGAAAGGGATGGTATGAACAATATGAAATGGGCTGGGCGGGCGATTGGAACCCTAAAATGGTAAATATCTATAAAAGTTTGGGTGGAAAACAGAGTCGCAGACTGGTTACATTTAGGTATATATTCAATTCCGCAATCAATTTTGAAAGACATCCAGAGATGGAGTATAAATAAATTAACTTGCAAGCGTTTATGGAGAATTTTATAGTATCAGCAAGAAAATATCGCCCCCAGAATTTTAGTACGGTTGTGGGTCAACAGCATATAACCACTACGCTAAAAAATGCCATTCGCAACAACCAGTTGGCGCATGCATTTTTATTTTGCGGACCAAGGGGTGTGGGAAAGACTACTTGTGCAAGAATTTTAGCTAAAACCATCAACTGTACCAATCAAACACCCGAATCGGAAGCTTGCAATACTTGTAATAGTTGTGTTTCATTTGACGCGGGCATCTCTATGAATATTCATGAGTTGGATGCAGCCAGCAATAACTCAGTGGATGATATTCGTTCCTTGGTAGAACAGGTTCGTTTTGCACCACAGGCAGGAAAGTATAAAGTATATATTGTAGATGAGGTTCATATGCTTAGCTCAAGTGCTTTTAATGCTTTTCTAAAAACATTGGAAGAGCCACCGACGCATGCTATTTTTATTTTGGCTACTACAGAGAAACATAAAATTCTTCCGACCATTTTAAGTCGCTGCCAAATTTTCGATTTCAAAAGAATTACCAATGATGATACGGTAGAACATTTACAAGAGATTGCTAAAAAAGAATCTATAAAAGCAGAGAAAGCGGCCTTGCAAGTAATTGCCCAAAAGAGTGAAGGTTGTATGCGTGATTCATTGAGTATTTTAGATAAAATTGTAAGTTTTACCAACGGAGAACTTACTTATCAGAATACACTGGAGCACCTGAATATTTTAGACGAAGATTATTTTTTCAAACTACTCGAATCTATGCAGCAGCAAGATATGGCTGGAGCTATATTATTGTATGATGCTATTAATAGAAAGGGTTTTGAAGGAGATCTGGTATTGAATGGGTTTGCAGAATTTATACGAAACTTACTGGTATGCAAAGATATTAAGTCAGCATCACTGCTTGAAGTGGTAGAAGGAATGCGAGAGAAGTATATTGCTGTTGCTGCCCATACAGGTATAGCTTATTTGGTGAGTGCGTTGAATATTTTGAATGAGACAGAAGTGAATTATAAGATGGCGCGTAATAAGCGCCTTCATGTAGAATTGGCACTGATTAAACTCAGCTTTTTACAACAAGCCATTGATATGGCAAGTGAAAAAGGGGTGGTGGTAAAAAAAAAGCGAATTGATGGCCCCATAGCTTTTAAGACCCAACTAATTCAGCCATTAGCGCCGCCAGCACCACCTGCAACAAAGGTTGCAGCTGACGCGGCAAAATTATATATTGCAAAAGAAGGCTCCATAGCATTGCCTAAAACCATTGGAGAAACTCGTGCTACTATTAATGCGCCATTACCAAGTTCAAACGCTAAAATATCATTGTTAGATGCGCTTCGCGAAAAAGCAGGTAATAAATATGCTATTGAAGAAGTAAAAGAGGCGGAGACGCTTACCTTAGAGAAACTGCAACAGTTTTGGAATGCATATACCATTCAATTAGAGCAGCAGTTGAAACATTCTGCAGCGGGTACTTTTAAAATAGCGGGACTAGAAATTGATAGTGATATTCATTTTACGGTATCGGTTTCTGCCATTACTGCACAGAAATTTATAGAGCAGGAAAAAATGGTATTACTAGATCAACTGCACCAGCAGTTTAACAATAGGGCACTTGGTTTTACCATATTGGTAGATGCGGGAGAAAAAGAAGATGTTCCCTTGCATATGCGTTTAAATAGCAAACAAAAATTTGAACGCATTTCAGAACAGTATCCCTTAGTTCGTGAATTAAAAGAAAAGTTGAGATTAGAAATTGATTATTAAGGGTGGTGTTTGCATTCAATGAAGAAGCTCATTATTCTAATATTAATTTTTTCTAAGTCTATTGCATTCCGAACAAGTGATGATGATATTCTCGGCAAATTTGGGGCTCACCCTATTTTTTTTTCCGTTCACTTCAATTTCTAGTAAGTCGTCAAATTCCTCTCTTGCTTTAATGCGGATGATCTGGTTAATGGAGAGACCAATACTGTCTACATACTGCAGAAAAGCTGCTGAATTATCTTTAACCCCTACCATTTTGCACGCGTGTCCTATCTCTTCTTCCAATAGAGATTTACGCTGGCTAATTTCCAACTCACCTTTGGCATTTGGAATGGCGTCGCCATGCGGATCCACTTCAGGATAGTTCAAAAATTTATCGAGTTTGTCGATCAATTTTTTACTCTGTATATGCTCTAGTTGTTCGGCTACTTCGTGTACTTCATCCCAACTGAATTCTAATTTTTCATATAGAAAAGTCTCCCACAAACGGTGTTTCCTCACAATTTCAAGCGCGTATTTCCTGCCTTCTTTGGTGAGGGTTGACTTACCATATTTCTCGTAATGGATGAGTTTTTTGTCTTTCAGTTTCTTAAGCATATCATTGGCAGATGCTGGTTTTACGCCCAAATGAGCAGCAATTTCATTGGTGCCAGCTTCCACTTTTTCATTGGATTCTACCGTAAGCTGAAACAAAGACTTGAGATAATTCTCTTCAGTAAAAGATAACATGGGTTAAAAATAGCAAATTATCTCAAACTAAATTTGTTAGATTAGCCTAACAATTATAATTTTGTCTCCATAACAATGAAAAATACAGTCTTTATAGGAGTATTGCGCATTTCAGTGCTTTGCTTTTTTACCAATTCAGTTTGGGCAATACAAGATACTACCAGGTTAAAACCAATGGGTGGAACGCTTAGTGAAGTGGTGGTAACGGGAACAATGAAAGAAGTGAAACGTGCTGAAAGTCCCGTGGCGGTTGAAGTATACAGTCCCGCTTTTTTTCGTAAAAATCCAAGTCCCAATATTTTTGATGGGATGCAGCAGATCAATGGGGTAAGGCCTCAAATAAATTGTAATGTTTGCAATACGGGCGATATAAGAATTAATGGATTGCCAGGGCCATATACCATGGTATTAATTGATGGAATGCCCATTGTAAGTAGTCTCTCCACGGTGTATGGACTTTCAGGAATTCCTGCTTCTCTTGTAGAGCGAATAGAAATAGTAAAAGGCCCGGCCTCGTCGCTATATGGGAGTGAAGCCATTGGAGGTCTTATTAATATCATTACCAAAAAGCCAAAGACTGCACCCATTTTTTCAGCCGATATTTTTTCGACCACTTGGGCAGAATTGAATACAGATTTGGGTTTTAAGTTTAATGCAGGAAATAAAGCCACGATATTAACGGGATTGAATTATTATAATTACAGCAACCCAAAAGATCAAAATAAAGATGGATTTACAGATGTGACTTTACAAGATCGGGTATCTATTTTTCAGAAGTGGAATTTTAACCGAGCATCGAACCGATTGTTCAGCATGGCAGGCAGGTATTTTTACGAAGATAGATGGGGTGGTGATATGCGTTGGAATAAAAATTTTAGAGGAGGTGATCGTATTTATGGGGAAAGTATTTATACCAATCGATGGGAATTGATTGGGAATTATCAATTACCGGTTCGTGAAAAAATAATATTCGGATTTTCTTTCAATCAGCATGAGCAGGACAGTCGCTATGGAAACAATGCTTACCTCGCTAAACAAAAGATTTCATTTGCGCAAATAACTTGGGATAAAACGTTGAACCGTCACGACTGGTTAATTGGAGCAGCCATAAGACATACTTACTACAACGATAATACCCCAGCTACTGGTGCTCTAGACCCAGCAAGTTTTGGTTTGGATCCGCAACGAATTTGGCTGCCAGGATTGTTTGCACAAGACGAAATTAATATCCATTCAAAGCATAAATTGTTATTGGGAATACGGTACGATTATAATTCAGTACATGGAAATATTTTCACGCCTCGGCTGGCATATAAGTTTGTATTGAATGAAAATAATTTGTTCCGTTTAAATGCAGGTACAGGTTTTAGGGTAGTAAATGTTTTCTCTGAAGATCATGCTGCATTAACTGGTGCGCGAAAGGTTTTGGTTGCATCCGATCTTCAACCAGAGCGTTCCATAAATGTGAACCTGAATTATATTCACAAATTTTTAGGTGCAACTTCATCCAGTCTCGATGCAACTGCTTTTTATACTTATTTCAACAATAGAATTATAGGAAATTTTGATACCGATCCCAACCTAATCATTTACGCTAATCTGGAAGGGTTTGCGGTGAGTAAGGGAGTGTCGGTGAATTATGATTTGAATTTACAGAATGGCATGAAATTTTTAGTGGGGGCAACTTATTTAGATGTATCGGTGAATGAAAAACAAGTCAAAACAAGTCAATTGCTCACAGAGCGTTTTACTGCAACTTGGTCTGCCAGTTTTAAAATTCCATTCTTGCATATAGATATAGATTATACGGGTAATATATACAGTCCCATGCGTTTGCCTTTATTGGGAAGCCTCGATCCGCGCAGCCTTTATTCACCTTGGTGGAGTATACAGAATATACAAATCAGTTTTCATTCTGGAACAAAATGGGAACTCTATGGAGGTATAAAAAATCTGTTGAATTATCTTCCAACAAAAGGTAATCCATTTATTATTGCAAGGGCAGATGATCCTTTTGATAAGCGGGTGCAATTTAATCCTGCGGGGCAGGTAGTGCCGACTGTAGACAATCCCTATGCACTTAGTTTTGATCCTAATTATATATATGCACCCAATCAAGGTATTCGGGGTTTTTTGGGTTTGCGTTACCTTATTAAATGATTGGTAATAATATCCCTTACCAGCTATCAATCTCAATTTTGTATCTTTGCGAAGCAATCAATTTTTGCAACGAAAAAATCTATGCACGAAAATACAAATCTCATAAATAAAGTAGATGGTGCTGCCATCCTTATTAAAGCAGCAGGGCCAATTGTAATCAGTTCCAAGTGTGTGATTACCAAGGCCGATGGTACGGTTGATATCAAAGAAAAAACATCGTTGTGTGGATGTGGTGCATCTGCCAACAAACCATACTGCGATGGGAGTCATAAAAATTTAGCTATTAATCAATTGTAAGTGAAAAAAACATTGGTATTAGGTGCTTCCAATAACCCGGAGCGTTACAGTTATATGGCCGTAGCATTGCTGAAAAAATACGGACATCCAGTACTGGCTATTGGGCGCAAAGCTGCTACAATTGGAGATACAATTATTCATGGTTCAACTATTGCGGAACAGGGGGTAGATACGGTAACGCTTTACCTCAATCCATTGGCACAAGAAGCTTATTATTCCTATTTTATTTCACTCGAACCGAAAAGAATTATTTTTAATCCCGGTACGGAAAACGAAGCGTTGGAAGACTTGGCAAAACACCATGGAATACAGTGCCTTGAAGCCTGTACATTGGTGTTGCTAAATACCGGTCAATATTAATTACTATGTTATCAATCAAAACTATTTTTCCTTCTGCAACAGAAGTGCCAGCAGCATGGCAATTGGAAGCATTTATTGAGCAAAGAGCTTATTTGATAAATGGGGAACTCCGCAACTGGGATGGCCCTATGAATGAAGTGATTTCTCCTGTATCGCTGGTTATAGATGGCAAGCCAATGCCGAATAGTATTGGCAGCACGCCCTTGCTAACTGAGAAAGAATCTTTAGAAGCCTTAGACGCTGCAGTAGCGGCTTATAATAACGGCACAGGTGAATGGCCTACTATGGCTATAGCCGATCGTATTGCGCATGTTGAACGCTTTCTGGTAGAGATGAAAAAGCAACGCAATGCAGTGGTAAAATTGTTGATGTGGGAGATTGGAAAAGTATTGTCTGATAGTGAAAAGGAATTCGATAGAACCTGTCTCTATATGGAAGATACCATACGTGAGCTTAAGAATATGGATCGCCGCAATGCCAAATTTGAAAACGAAGAGGGTATTATTGCACAAATTAGAAGAGTGCCATTGGGTGTTGCCTTATGTATGGGGCCCTATAATTATCCGTTGAATGAAACATTTAGTACGCTTATTCCTGCATTAATTATGGGGAATACGGTGGTATTTAAACCAGCTAAATATGGTGTGTTGCTTATTCAGCCATTGTTAGAAGCTTTTAAAAATTGTTTTCCCAAAGGTGTTATTAATATTATTTATGGTAGGGGAAGAGAAACGGTTGGGGTGATGATGGAGTCGGGAAAAATAGATGTATTTGCTTTTATTGGAACCAATAAAGGAGCCAGTGATATTAAAAAATTACATCCCAAGCCACATAGGTTAAGAAGTGTATTGGGATTGGATGCTAAGAATCCTGCCATTATTTTACCAGATGCGGATTTAGATATTGCGGTATCCGAAGCGGTTGCAGGATCACTTTCTTTTAATGGGCAACGTTGTACAGCATTAAAAATAATTTTTGTACACGAATCATTGGTGAACGCATTTCTACCAAAGTTTACAGCTGCTGTAAATCAATTGGCTATTGGAATGCCTTGGGATAAGGGGGCTAAAATAACGCCTTTACCTGAACCGGGTAAAGCTGCTTATTTAACTGCTTTGGTAAAAGACGCACAGAATTTTGGCGCTAAAATAGTAAATGAAAATGGGGGCTTGGTAGATGATACATTTTTTTATCCTGCTGTATTGTATCCCGTAAACAATCAAATGCGTATTTATTCGGAAGAGCAATTTGGTCCCGTTGTTCCTATTGTTTCTTATATAGACATAGCAGAAACGGTGGATTATGTAGTGCAGTCAAACTTTGGTCAGCAACTAAGTATTTTCGGAAAAAATTCAGCCACTATTGGTCACCTTATAGATGAATTGGCCAATCAGGTGGGCAGAATAAATATCAACGCACAGTGTCAACGTGGCCCAGATATGTATCCATTTAATGGTAGAAAAGACAGTGCAGAGGGAACCCTAAGTGTGGCAGATGCGTTGCGAGCTTTTAGTATTCGATTGTTGATCAGTACAAAAGACAATGAGTTAAACAAAGAGATTGTGCAGACCATTGTTCGGGAGCATCAAAGCAATTACCTGCGGTTGGATTATATTTTTTAGAAAAAATATTTCAGTTTTTCATTAAAAATAACTGAAATTACAGTTGTTTGTAACCACTCATTATTCATGACTGTGAGTGGCTTGTATTGTTTAAAATTCCTAGCAATTCTGTCGCCCTTACTTGCGGTACAAATTATTGTATATGCTTGTTAAAGCCTTTGGCAGTGCCGTTTATGGCGTTGAAGCCATTACTATTACCATTGAAGTAAATGTGAGTATGGGACAGGGTTATTCCATTGTTGGTCTACCCGATAATGCAGTGCGTGAAAGTCTGCATCGCACCGAGAGTGCTATTAAGACCAATCATTTTCATATGCCAAGAACCAAAGTAGTGGTAAATCTTGCGCCTGCTGATATTAAAAAAACAGGGTCGGCATTGGATCTGCCCATTGCATTAAGTGTGTTAGGAGCCAGTGAGCAATTGGAGCATCCGGAGCGACTAAAAGATTATATTATTATGGGTGAATTGGGTCTTGATGGATCTGTGCAATCCATAAGAGGCGCGTTGCCCATCGCCATTCAGGCGCGTAAAGAAGGTTTTAAAGGATTGATTGTACCCAGAGCCAATGCAATGGAAGCTGGTATGGTAAATAATCTATTGGTATATGGGGTGACGAATGTAAAAGAGGTAGTCGATTTTTTTGCTGATGAACAATCTTTACAACCTGAATCGGTGAATACCAGAGCAGATTTTTTTAGCAATCAATATGATTTTGAATTTGATTTTGATGAAGTGCGGGGACAGGAAAATATTAAACGAGCACTAGAGATAGCAGCAGCGGGTGCGCATAATGCGATATTGATTGGTCCCCCAGGTGCGGGAAAAACCATGCTGGCAAAGCGTTTGCCAACGATATTGCCTCCACTCAGTTTACCCGAAGCATTGGAGACCACCAAAATTCACAGTGTAGCTGGCAAGCTTCCATTGAATAGTTCATTAATTAGCAAGCGGCCATTTCGTTCACCCCATCATACTATATCCGATGTGGCATTGGTAGGAGGAGGTAGCATACCCCAGCCGGGTGAAATATCGCTTTCTCATAATGGGGTATTGTTTTTAGATGAGTTACCAGAATTTAAACGCACGGTATTAGAAGTAATGCGTCAGCCCATGGAAGAAAGAAAAGTAAGTATTTCTAGAACAAGGATAGCGCTTGATTTCCCCGCCAATTTTATGTTGATTGCGTCTATGAATCCTTGTCCCTGTGGATATTACAATCATCCTGAAAAAGACTGCACTTGTGGAGCTGGTATGGTGCAAAAATATTTGAACAGAGTATCAGGGCCATTGTTAGATAGAATTGATTTGCATGTAGAAGTAACGCCAGTTGCATTTAATGCGTTGAATAACCAACAGAAAGGAGAAAGCTCTGCGCAGATAAGAGCGCGCGTAATTAGTGCAAGAGCCATACAAATGGGGCGACTGGTAGCACACCCTGGTATTTATGCCAACGCGCAAATGGGAGCCGGTTTGCTAAGGGAAATTTGCCAACTGAGTACGGCAGGTGACGCATTGTTAAAGCGAGCCATGGAGCGATTGAATTTAAGTGCAAGGGCCTATGATAGAATTTTAAAAGTAAGCAGAACCATCGCCGACTTGGAAGATAGTGCCACCATAAAACCCGAGCATATTGCAGAAGCAATACAGTACAGAAGTTTGGATAGAGAAGGATGGGGAGGGTGAGTGAGTTGATGCCACCTACAAGCGTTCAAAGTATGATCGTTTGAGGATTAAAAAGCTTTTTTTGGAAAATAGCGAACGCTCAAAAAATCAACTTCTTTGATTTATTTAATAAATAAAAATAGCTGACCTTCAATAATATTTAATCCAAAATCGGGTGGCTAAGGTTAACAGAAACTCATTTTATATGGAACGAACATTTTTCAGTCCAAGTCTCTTTATCTACCAAATTCTTACGCTAATAATATTAGTTAGAATCATCTATTTTATTGCGAAGTATATGAAAAAACGAAATCAAAATTAATATTTGTTGAAGATGCGACAATTGAATTGATTAAACGCTCGGATGAAATTATATTTTCTGATTTTGTGGATGCGTGAATAAAAAATTAATGAAATTGCAATCTAATGAACCAGTATATAGCCCATATTGCAATTGTAGTAGATGATTATGACAAAGCCATTGCATTTTATACCCAAATATTACATTTTGTATTGGTAGAAGATACTGTAATGTCTGCCACAAAAAGGTGGGTGTTGGTTAAACCCCAAGGTGCCAAAGAGTGCGCCATCCTACTGGCCAAAGCAGCCACATTGGAGCAGGAAACTAGAATAGGAAATCAAACTGGTGGGCGTGTTTTTTTGTTTTTGCATACGGATAATTTTCAGCGGGATTATGAAAACCTTATCGCGAATAATATAAAGATTATAAGAGAACCTTCAACTGAGCTTTATGGAACAGTTGCCGTATTTGAAGATTTATATGGTAATCTTTGGGACTTAATTGAGCCCGCAAATAGCTAATATAAATCAAATAGGGTTTTAATTCCAAATATTCACCATCCTACCCTGTTCAATAGGTACTAATACAGTCTGGGTATTATTGGTGTTTACCACTATTTCCCCGCTTCCTTTACTATTCCATAATAGTCCAGAAAAGCCGACAGAAACTATATTTTTTTCATCCACTTTAATTTTTCTGTTTTCCACACTAAAACCAAAAGACGCTGAATCTTTTAACTCAAAAATCTTCTTTTCTAATGGGCTTACTATTTTTCCATCAGGGTTAAATACCGCATAAGTATGGTACAATTCACCCTTATTTAATTTTATACTGCAATCGCTTGCAATGGATGGATTGGGTAATACAATAGAGCCTGCGGCGATAGAAACTTTGAACTCTTTAGCAAGATTACTAAATACCCGGTTATACACTTCTACTATCTGTTTGGCTTTCATTTGAAATAGCGCATATTTTTTCTTATCACCCATAGATGGTGCGTTGAAATATGCGATTGAAAATTTAAAAATATTGCCAGCAATAATAGCGTTCACTGCTTCTTCTACTGTATTTTTTTTATAGAGACTTTCTTTTTCCTCATAAGCAACCAAAAAATTGCCAATATTTTCGGGTAATACCACTAAGGTTTTTGCGTTGAGTAATTGCTTGCTGCGGGCTGCAATCAGGTATGGTCGAATACTCTCCCGAAAACTGGGTTCATTGGCATAATTAATTGCAGTCATAAAGGGTTGAATACAAAGTGTATTACCCCTGCCCGAATCTTTACCAATAGCTTGAATGGAAGCACTGTCCACTTCAATTTTTACCAGCATATCATCGGTAGGTGGAACCCCTACTACTACCCAAATATTATAGATTCCTATGAATACAATCAGGGTAATAATTCCGCTAATAAAAAATTTCATTTTACCTATTTTAATTCAAGATACTATAATTTCTCTAACAAGTTTATTACACCCTCTCTTTTTAAAATCAGGTAGCCTATTCGGTCGTTACTAATGCCTTCTTTTAGTTGATAGCTGAAAACCAATTGGTCGTTTTCTACCGCAGTTTCAAAATACATAAACTGGATATTTTTATATTGCCGAAGGTTGTCTCCAATTTCATACAAATGGGTAGATAGAATAAACAGCGCATTGGGTAATTTACGCAATCCCTCTATTACCGTTGTGCTGCACTTTACAGCGTCTTGCTGATTGGTTCCTTTGAACAATTCATCAATCAATATCAACCATTTTTTTCCATCACTGATGCGCTCAATGGTATTTTTTATTCTTTGTACTTCATTAAAGAAAAAACTCTCGCCCTTCATCATATTATCTTGCACTTGAATATTACTCAGCAAGCCATCAAATACACTTAATCGCATCATTTTTGCTGGCACTCCCATTCCAATATGGGCGAGGTAAACACCCAATCCTGCCGCCTTGATAAAAGTGCTTTTGCCGGCCATATTGGCGCCTGTGAGGAATAAAAAATTGTCTTTTTCTGTCAAGCTAATATCATACGAAATAGGTGTTTCCAATAAAAAATGAAACAGCCCCTTCGATTCTAAATAAGGCTGTTGCTGTTCTATTATTTCTGGGTAACAGAACTCGTATTTTTCACCCGCTTTCGCCATACTCATATAAGCGTCTAGCTTGCTGTAGATATCTATTAGCTCAAATAACTGCGATTTAAATTGCAATCTAATAAAACTTGCATACACCAATATATCGGTGGCTGATAGTGTAGTTTTATCTTGCAAAAGCATTCTTTTGATGGATACTTTATTTAATAGAATTTCAATGCGCTGCGCTATTAAAAAAAGCTGATTGGCTTTTGCTATTCCACCAATCAGTATCCTAATTTTTTCCATACCTTGAAAAAAATCAATGGCATGTTTGATGGTAAAATTGGTGAGTGAGAAATCGGATCCGTAGAAAAATTTATACCATAGGCTATCCAGTAATCCAGGATTTAATGGATAGTTGGCAATTTGCGATTCATAAAATTTTTCCATCACCATAATGGTACCGTTGGAGGGGCTCACTGGCCATTCATTCATTACTTCGCTCAAATGCTGAATGGTTTCTTGGGTTTGTTGAATGGCTTTTACGGTATTCAACGGGTTGCCCAGTAAGTAACGAAGGTATTCTCGACCTCCATTGGTTTGTGTATGGTTAAGGTGATGAAAAACGGACTGGTATTCATCCGAATGAAAAATGGATAGATCGGTAAGCGTGGTCTTGTCAATTTGCATAAGCGTTATTGGTTGGGGCTGATCATTAATCTCTATTGAAACGAATTCTTGCTCCCCACTGAGATTCATCGAATACCCCTTTTCCATAAACTGGATGTCCATTTACAAAAGTATAGTTGATGGTAGCAGGAACAGTGAACCCTTCCAGTGGGCTCCAGCCGCATTTGTACAATATATTTTCTTTGCTGATGGTAAGGGGCTGGTGCGTATTTACCAATACAAGATCGGCAAAATAACCTTCGCGTATATAACCCCTATTTTCTATTTGAAAGCAATCGGCTACGGCGTGGCTCATTTTCTCAACCATTTTGGTCATGCTAATTCTTCCCTCCTGCACATAGTAAAGCATCAGTGATAGCGCGTGTTGTACCAAGGGGAGGCCAGCGTGTGCGTGCTCATAATCTTCCTGCTTTTCTTCCCAAGTATGTGGGGCGTGGTCTGTAGCAATAATATCTAATCTATCATCTAGCAAAGCTTTCCAAAGTGCTTCTTTATGATGCGGGGCTTTGATGGCGGGATTGCATTTGATGCGGTTGCCCAGTTTTTCATAATCATCTGCGGTAAAATGAAGGTGGTGTACACATACTTCTGCGGTAATGCGTTTGTCTTTCAATGGAATCATATTGGTGAACAACTGCAATTCCTTTTCGGTACTAATATGCAGAATATGCAACCTGCTGCCATTGCGTTTGGCCAGTTGAATGGCTTTGAAAGAAGATTCGAAACATACTTCTTCATTGCGAATAATGGGGTGGTCGGAAGGCGTTAATATGCCCTTGCTTTTTTTCAATTCTTGAAACCTAGCGCTGAATATGGCTTCGTCTTCGCAGTGTGTAGCAATCAACATTTCACTGCTACCGAATATTTTTTCTAAGCTCAGTGGATTGTCCACCAATAAATTACCAGTACTGGAACCCATAAATATTTTTACGCCGCAGATATCATTCTTTTGTTTGTTGGCTTTTAGAATTTCTTCCAAATTGTTATTGGAAGTACCCATAAAAAAGGAATAATTAGCCAGAGAACTTTTTTGGGCAATGGCATATTTCTGTTCCAATAAATCAAGCGAAGTAGCAGGCGGATTTGTATTGGGCATTTCCATAAAACTGGTAGTGCCGCCGGCAATGGCTGCTTTGGCTTCCGAATAAATATTGGCTTTGTGGGTGAGTCCTGGCTCTCTAAAATGCACCTGATCGTCAATTACACCGGGAATAAGGTATTGCCCCCTGCCATCTATCTCTAGTGCTTTGCCCTTTATATCAATACTACCCCCAATTTTTTCTATTCGATCCTTATTGATGAGTAAATCACCATAAATTTCTTGTCCCTCGTTAATGATGCACGTATCTTTAATTATGGTATGCTGCATATACTTGTTTGTTTGAGTCTTTAATTCTATGATGATGCAATTTATTAAATCTGTTTACACGTTGGTGTTTTTTCTATTTCCAGTATTGCTAATGGGGCAGTCCACTTATATTCCCATTGGCATGAAAGATTATACGTTGATAGAGCGACTAGAAATTAAGGTGAAAGATCCAGATCTGTATTTTTCTACCATAAAACCTTTCAACAGAAAAAATTATACCCGTTATATTGAGCGGATTGATAGCCTCAGATATACCAATGAGGAAATGGCAGATCAGTTGAGTAAGGTAGATGAATACAATATAGAGCGTTTTTTAACCAATAATGCGGAGTGGACGCGCAGGGAAGATTTGAATAAACCACAAAATATATTTAGTCATTTTTTTAAATCAAAAGGTAATTTTTTTGAAGCCAAGACCCCTGATTTTTACATACAGGCCAGTCCTTTGTTGAATCTACAATATGGCAGAGAAAATGGATATGGGAGACCTGTTTTTCAAAATACGCGTGGCGTTTATATCCGCGGAAGAATAGCGGATAAAATAGGGTTTGATGTTTATTTTACCGATAATCAAGAGCGTGATCCGCGTTATGTGCAACAGTATGTTCAAAATATAAAAGCCATACCCGGTGCGGGATTTTATAAGCCATTGGGGGTAATAGATGGGTATGATTATACAGAAGTGCGGGGGTCAGTAAATTGGAAAGTAACCAAGTTTATTGACATGCAATTTGGATATGATAGAAATTTTATTGGGAATGGATTTAGAAGTTTATTTATGAGCGATTTTAGCAACAATGGCTTGTTTATGAAAATCAATACTCGGATTTGGAAATTGAATTACGAAAATCTGTTCATGGAGTTGATTCAGCCGAATGCATTTATTGCCAATGGTGGTAGACTATTGCCTCGAAAATATTTTAGAATGAATCACTTAAGCATCAATGCTACCAAGTGGTTAAACGTTGGCATATTTGATGCGGTGATGTTTGGCAGGGGAGATCGATTTGATTTTATGTACCTCAATCCAGTTATATTTTTAATGCCTGGTCAACAACAAATTGGAAGCCCCGATAATACCATGTTGGGGATAGATTTTAAAGCCAATATTGCAAAAAAAATACAGTTATATGGTCAAGTTAATTTCGACGAATTTTTTACCAAAACCTTAAAAGAAGATCCTAAAAGTTGGAACAATAAATATGGGTATCAGTTGGGACTAAAATATATAGATATACTTGGAGTAAAAAATGTAGACCTGCAGTTGGAATTGAATCGGGTTCGTCCTTTTACTTACTCGCATTTAGATAGTTCGAGTAACTGGACGCATTATAACCAAGCATTTGCGCATCCGTTGGGTGCTAATTTTCAAGAATATATAGCCATTATAAAGGCGCAGCCATTGAAGCGATTGTACCTCAATGCCCGAGCTATTTATTACCAGCAGGGGTTGGATTCTTTGGGATTGAATTTTGGAGCCAATCCACTTCGGTCTTATCAAACCAGATTTCGAGGTACTGCTTTAGAAGTGGGCAGTGGTAACTTGGCTACTTCACTTATGCTAACCCTTCAGGCTTCTTATGAAATTGCAGAGAATTTATTTATTGATCTCACGCTGAATAGAAGGAGTTTTAAAACAGCGCTGGGTGGTATGAGTCCCGACGCAACTATTTTTTCTGGGGGTATACGATGGAATATGGCAAGGCGAGAGTTTCCATTTTAGAGAATGGACTTTAATCCTCTAAATGTATGGAGAATACAATCATGCGCGATTGTATTTTATCGAGTATATTAGAATATTTTAAGGCATCATCTACTTGGTGAAGATTGCGAATGCCATAACTAATTTTTATTTCAGGAGAAACGGTAACAAAGGGTAAGTAAAAATTAAATCCTAGTCCAGCTTCAATGCCAAAATCACCTCTTCTTAATTTAATAAGGTCTTCTGCATTCCGGGCCGAAGAATTGCTGGACAGGTCAAGATCAAACTTTACACCACCCAAAAGATAGGTTCTGAAATTACCAATTCTATCTGAGTTGAATTTGAGTTGAAAAGGAAAGCTTACCAAAGTAGAGGGCAATGATTGAAGCTGATTACTTGCTTCACCCAAGCGGGTAGAGCCTAGTGTGAAAGCAATGGTTTTTGCGCCGCCAATAATCAATTGAGGGTTGGCTCTTACTTGAAAATGATCACTGAGGCGGGCAGTCGCCACCAGTCCCATACTAATGCCACCACTAGATCCCGGTTCGGCTAATAAAATACTATCGTTCAGTAAAAAATTATTCGATTTAGAGCTTTGTAAGTACGACGAATTATAACCCAGTGTAATTCCAAAATAATAAGTCTGGTCTTCCCGATGCAATCGGTAGAGTGGGGACTGGGCATAACTGTAGTGTACTATTCCCGTGAAGGATAGTAGGAGCAGGACTATTTGCTTCCGCAATAGATGGTACATATTCCGAAACTTAATTTTTTCAAATAGGTTTGCGTAAATCCTGCTTCATTCAAAATATTTAAAAATGATTGTCCCTCCGCAAATGCCTGTACACTATCATTCAGGTATTGATAAGCGTCTTTGTTTTTTGCAAAGAGTTTGCCAATGGTGGGGGTAATAATATTCATGTATAGACTGTACAGTTGTTTCATTCCGAAAGCGGTTGGTCTAGAAAATTCGAGCACTACCAGTTTACCTCCAGGCTTTAATACGCGATATATTTCGGAAAGTCCTTTATCAAGATGTTGAAAATTTCTTACCCCAAAAGCAACGGTGATGGCATCAAAATAATGATCAATATAACGGATATGTTCACTGTCGCCATTGTACAGTGAAATCATATGATCTAATTTTTTGGCAGTAATTTTTTTTCTACCCAGTTGGAGCATGCCATCAGAAATATCAATCCCTATAATTTGATCGGGCTTAAGTATAGAAGCCGAAAGAAGGGCTACGTCGGCAGTACCAGTAGCTACATCCAATATTTTTTTTGGTTGGATGGATTTGATTTCAGCGATGGCTTTTTTTCTCCAGCCTATATCAATGCCAGCACTTAGGAAACGGTTGAGAAAATCGTATCTAAAAGCAATATCATTGAACATATTGGCAACCTGGTCTTTTTTCTCCAGTGTGCTCTCTTTAAAAGGCATAATCTCATCATGTGCAAACTTACCCATTGGCCAAAGGTATTCATTTTAATTTCTTTTACCCCTACTGTTCAAATATCAACCTGATTATTTGGGTTAATATTTAGCAAAAATTATCGCCAGCCCTTTATCTTCGCCATGCGTGAAAGCCATCATTTATAAATCAACAGGCAGTTGGTATATTGCCAAAGGGGAGAACGGACAATTTTATAATGCTCGAGCAAAGGGTATTTTTAAGATTGGGGGGATCACTTCTACCAATCCTATTGCCGTAGGCGACCGGGTAGAAATGCTGGTGGAAGATGTACAAGAAGAAAGTGCGATCATTCATAAAATATGCGATAGAAAAAATTATGTGGCCAGGGTTTCTCCGCACAATAAAAGACAGCACCATATTATTGCATCTAATTTGCACCAGAGCCTATTATTTGCGACCTTAAAAGATCCTAAAACCTCACAGGGATTTATTGATCGGTTTTTAATTTCCTGTGAATCTTTCCATATACCTGCTATAATTGTATTTAATAAAGTGGATTTGTATCGAGCCAAAGAGTTGGCAAAATTGGAGCATGTTACGGCCATTTACCAGAACGCGGGTTATACGGTTTTACCTACCAGCATTGAAAAAGGCGAGGGCTTGGATGCGTTGAAAGATTTACTAAAAAATAAAACCACTTTATTAAGTGGGCATAGTGGGGTGGGAAAATCTAGTTTTATCAATCATCTTTTTCCCGAATTCAACCTGCGTACACAGGAGGTGAGCGACTGGAGTGGCAAAGGTTTGCATACCACCACTTTTGCTGAAATGTTTGATATGGATATTTCTAGCAGTATTGTTGATACACCGGGTGTGCGTGAATTTGGACTGGTAGATATTAAAAAAAATGAGCTAAGCCACTATTTTCCTGAGATGCTAAAGCTCATGAAGCACTGCCATTTCAACAACTGTATGCATATTAATGAGCCAGGCTGCGCCGTGAAACAACAAGTGGGTATTGGATCTGTTTCCGAAGACAGGTATGTAAGTTATCTTACTATTTTAGATACAATGACCGATATTGATTATTGATAACTAAGTGTTTTGCCCTTGGTATATTTGGGAGCTTTTTTTATTTTAGGATTATCGCTCAACAATTTCTCAGCGCCCACATTTTTACCATCGGTGGGGCAGCCACCATCTTGTTTTACTTCTTTGGGACTGCTTTTTTTGCCAATGCCAAGTAGTTTGCAGGAAGAAAAGCCAATCAGTATAATGCAGCTAAGGATAAATATTTTTTTCATTTTATAAAGTTGTGGTTATAATCGCTAAACCAAGAAGCATATTTAATATAATTATTAGAAATGCGATCAATTTCGCCGCTGATTAAATCTTGTGAAATATCTTTTACTTTTTTGGCAGGAACACCTGCATAAATGCTGCCAGCTTCAACCACAGTGCCTTCTAACAGCACCGCTCCAGCGGCAATAATAGAATTAGAATGCACCATGCATCTGTCCATTACAATAGATCCCATGCCAATTAATACATCATCGTGAATGGTGCAGCCGTGAACCAAGGCATTGTGGCCAATAGAAACCCGATTGCCAATATCAGTCCCGTTTTTTTCATAAGTACAGTGAATTACAGCACCATCTTGGATATTTACTTTGTCACCAATTTTTATATAGTTCACATCGCCTCTAACAACGGTATTGAACCATACGCTGCATTCATTGCCCATTACCACATCTCCTACAATAGTTGCGTTGGGGGCTATAAAGCAGTCGCTGCCAAATTGGGGATGCTTGCCAAGAACAGGGAGAATAGTCGCCATAAGACCAGTTATTGGGTTAATTAAGTTATTGAGTTATTCTTCTACGGTTCACCGTCCACTGCCCACTGTCGTTAAATGAAGATATAAATTATTGGCGATCTTCATTTAAGTTTGTGCTGCTTTAATTCCCTTATAAGTTATGCGTATTTTATTTATTGCTGCCCTGCTTGCCTTGTTACCTGCTTTAAAGGCTCAAAAAAACCATTTTGTCGATAGTTTACAAGCTCTTTTAAAAAAATCGACGATCGACAGTAATAAGGTTAAGTATCAAATAGCACTTGGAGAGTATTATTTGTTTACCGACCCCAAAGAAAGCGAAAAGTGGTTCTTAAAATCAAATCAAACCACCATTACACCCAAGTTAAAAGATCTAGCTAATAAGGCATATGCAGCCAATTCAATGGTGCAGGTTTGTTTTGTCTTGGGAAGAGCACAAGAGGCAGAGCAGTGGATGACCAAGTCTATAGAGCTGTCTGAAGGCAGTAAAGATGTTTATACAATGGCTAATGCTTATTTAAATGCAGCGAATGTATATAGTCAAACCCAGCGGTTTAACAAAGCAATTCCTTTTGCTCAAAAAAGTATAGCCATATATGATTCTTTGGGGGAGAACGAAAAAAGCATAAAAGCTTTAATTGCACTGGGTAATATTTTTGTACAGTTGCCCAAGTTTGATAAAGCGCTAGAATATTATAAAAAAGCGGAACTTCTTAATGTTAAAGCTAAAAAGAATAAAAACTTTTGCTTTCTGGTAACCTATGATGCAATTGCCTATGTATATCAACAGAAAAAAAAATATGATAGCGTAATTTATTATTGCAATTTGGCTGAACCTTTTACTAAATCTAATCTCAATCCAGACTTGTCAAGTAATCTACTTTTGCTAAAAGCAAGTGCATTAGAACAAGTAGGAACAAATACTGAGCTAATTGCTGCGGCTAGGGCAGGGAAGCAAATATGCGAAGCGAACAATGTGAATCATTATCGGGTAATGTTTTATGCACAAATGGCTCGGGCATTTGCAAAAAATAAGTTGGGTGATTCTGCTTTTTACTATGCAAAACTAACCGAAAAATGGGCCGACAGCAGTAATATGACTAATAAACAAGTAGAGGTTTTTAATACTTGGGCGTCTGTATATGCTTATTTTGGTAATTATGATCAGGCTTACTTATTCAAGCAAAAAGCCTATGATGCCAATGAAGCACTAAAAGAAGCAGAAGTAGCCGCTCAAACAACTACAGCCAATATTATGTTTGAAACTGGAAAAAAGGAAAAACAAATAGAATATTTAGCTGCCATTAATAAACAACAGAGAATTACAGAATGGGTAATAGGAATAGCTTTGTTTTTAGCTATAGTAGCCGCTGGTTTTGCATTTGCCAGTTATAAGAATAAAAACAAACTCAGCAAAGCGCTGCAACAAAGCAACCAAGAAAAAGATGTATTCCTCAAAGAGATTCACCATCGCGTAAAAAATAATTTACAAATTATCAGCAGCTTACTGTATATGCAGTTTAAAGACAGTAATAATCCCGTAATGATGGCTCAATTAAAACAAGCCCAGGAAAGAATTAAAAGTATGGCGCTGGTACATAATAAATTGTATGAGTCAAACGACGTAGTGCATATTTATTTAAAAGAGTATATAGCCGATTTGGCAGTGGGTATTTTAGCAGCCAATACCCCTAATGGAAAAAATATTGGGTTAGAAATTATGGCAACTGAATCTATTCAATTGTCGCTAGACACTTCTATTTCAGTGGGATTAATATTGAATGAACTAATTACCAATAGTTGTAAATACGCATTTCAATCTCAAAATGATGGCAATATTGCCGTTCATATTCAACCAAAGGAAAAAGGTTTTTTATTAACCGTACGAGATAATGGTTGCGGGCTCCCGCTTGAGTTTGATCAAAAAAATTCTTTAGGAGTTCGTTTGGTGAAAAATATGGCTCGGCAGTTAAACGGTCAAGTGCAATTTACCAATGAGGATGGTACGGTAGTAACTATTTTCTTTAATGATTCAATAGCCGCATAATGGAAAATAATAGGGTAAGTATTTTATTGGTGGAAGATGAATTAATTATTGCAGATTATATGCAGGATTGCTTACAAAAACTGGGTTATGAGGTTCAAGATATTTGTATTAATTACGACGAAGCCATTACAGCATTATCTAAGAAAACACCCGATTTAGTATTGGTTGATATTAACTTAAAAGGGAGTAAGTCGGGCATTGAATTAGGACATTATATTAAACAGCATTTTGCCGTACCCTTTGTATTTGCTACCAGCCACAACGATAAAGACACCATTGATAGAGCAAAACAAGCAGTGCCGTATGCCTATTTAATAAAGCCATTTAGTGAAGAAGATTTGTATGCTGTAATTGAAATGGCATTGATGCATTTTGGACGATTACAGCAAAAAGAGCAAACAGAATTGGATGACAACCCTGTAATTATTAATGACGGCATTTTTATTAAACAAAAAAATAAATATATAAAAATACAGATTGCAGATCTTCTCTTGATAGAAGCTAACGACAATTATGCTACCTTGGTAACCAACAAAGGAAAATACACCATTAAGACCAGCCTCAAAAACCTAATCGCCGTCTTGCCCGAATTTTTTTGGCGCACCCATCGTTCTTATTTAATTAACCTGCATCACCTTAAGGGGTTTGATACAGAAGAAGTAACTATTGCCAGCCATGCAATTCCAATGGGGAAAAGTTTTTATCCCTTATTGGTTGAAAAATTAAAAATCATACAAGGATAGACCCTATTTGTTCTATTTTACACCACCCGAATTCAGCCGTTCACCCACCCAATTTGGCTATTCGCCCACCCGCCAATATTTTACTTTCTATTCAGAACTAATTTCAGGCTGTAAATTCAGAAAACAGTCAACCTACTTTCTATTTAAAAAGTAAACAATAATGGAGAATACATTCCACAAAATATTAGCAGCTCATACCCTGAATGATGAGCAGATTACCGTGCAAGTAATCTCAGATAACCATCCAGACATGGTACTTGCCACAAAACTTTGGTATGAAGTGTATATTCAAGAACTGGAATATCCTTTCTATAAAGGGGTTTGCCTTAAAGCAGAAACCTTAGATTGCAATAGGGATGGCAGTTTGGTATTTATGTTATTGTGTAATGGAAAATGTATTGCTACACTAAGGGCTACGCATAGTGATTTTACCTCATTGGAATTTAAATACCGTGATTACTCTGATAAGGAAAGGCTTTTTGAAATTACAAGACTGGTTACGAGGAAAGATTATAGGCAGGGTAGGTACACCAAGTTAATTATTTACCATGCCGAAACCTATTTGAAACATCATTTTGAATACGAAGGAATTGTAATGAATGCTATTGAAAAATTAGTAGGCTATTACCAGCGTATAGGTTTTAAAAAAATATCAAACGATGCGATTCAACATCCTATATTGGGAAAAAAAATATGTCTGATGTATTCTAGTTTTAAAGACTTTGAAAATGTTGTTAATAAAATGGGAAATACGCTTAGCATTCATGCATAATCATTTTTAATGTCTTTATATTAATAAAATAATTTATGGAAACTACTAGGCTTATCATACTTATTCTTTTTTTAATAAATACGATTATTGGGGGTGTTTTAACTTTTATACACTTACGTTCTAAGTCGCCAGAAAAAAAGAAACAGTTATGGATCAAGTATTTTTTCTTTTTCCTAATAAACAGTTCAGTGATATGCTTATTGCAATTCACCCAGTTTTGGTTTAATTTTGTTTTTGTTTTAGTTCTTTTATTGGGCTTATATGAAATTATAAACAATGGTATTCAGCATTGGAAAATACTCATATTTGGTTTGTTTGTGTATACCTGTATTTCGTTTTTATTTGTAAATTTTATATTCAATACCTCAACATTTGGCATTTTAATAGTGTATTGCTTTGCCATTACATTTGATGGGTTTAGTCAAGCCGCTGGTCAACTTTTTGGTAAATTTAAATTTGTGGTGAATACCAGTCCCAATAAAACTTTAGAGGGATTGCTGGGAGGGATGCTATTGGTTTTTATCAACTATTTTATCATCTTTAGGGGTCAAGCTAGTTTGCCCTCTCTTTTTACAACCTTGATTATTGTGGTGAGTTACCAGTTGGGCGATTTGTTGTTTTCAGTTTATAAAAGAAGGGTATTTATAAAAGATTATAGTAAAATTATTCCCGGCCATGGTGGGGTATTGGATAGGTTTGATAGTTTTCTGGTAGCGGGATGTGTAGCTTATTTACTTAAATTCTTAGCGTATGAAATATAAAATTATTTGGAATATTCCCAATATGCTTTCATGTTCAAGAATTGTATTCACTCCAATAATTCTCTTTTTAATTTTCTATATAAGTAAGCAGCATTTTGCAATCATTTTTATTGTTTTTCAGTTGACTGATATAGCAGATGGCTATATTGCTCGTAAATACAATATGCAGACAAAAATGGGTGCCATACTCGATTCCTGGGGCGATCTATGCAGTTATTTAATTGCTTTCACCGCTATGGTTTTCTACTACCACGAATTTTTTGTATTTCCACGATCGCTTTTTTTTATTTTTTTTGCTTCATTAATTATACTAAATACCATTCGTTTGTATCGTAAATATGGGGTAGTATTATTTGGGCTGCATACTATTTTGGCAAAAATCACATTCTATATACAGAGCATTTTTTTAGTGGTGCTATTTTTTCATGAATTGGTTCATTGGCTGTATTATTTGGCTTTTTTTATAGGGGTACTAAGAGAAATAGAAACCCTTTTTATTATTAAAAAATACGCTCACCTGCCATTATCGGTAAAAAGTATATTTAGCAAGCAATAAAGCTGGCCTCCCTAAAACCAAGTCTGTACAGCTCAAATAGCTTTTACTAATACTTCCCTCACCCACCCAATTTAAGCGTTCACCCACCCAATTCCTCTGTTCACCCATATAGGGGCTTTGGCGCTTTCCATATAACTAGTTTCGCCCGAACTTAGTTTTAATTATATGGAAAAACGTCTTTGGCTTCTGATTGCGACCACCCTACTTTTTCTAAGCTCCACTTTTGCTCAAACAGGCAATACCTTAAATTTTGATGGGGTTGATGATTATGCATCAGCACCCAATTCAACTGCATTTAATGTTTCAAAATTCACCATTGAAACATGGGTGTATTGGACGCCAGCCTCCAATACCGATTTACAGTTTATTACCAGCAAAGGAGATGCGTTGATGGAATTGCACACCGGAGTAACTCCCAATACCTTACGGTTTATTCCTCGCCCGGGTCTGTATTTAGATGCCGCTGGGGTATTGCCAACCAACCAGTGGACCCATATAGCAGCCATTTACAATCCAGATAATTTAACTGCCAAATTATATATTAATGGGGTTGAGGTAACCCTAGTAAGATCCAATACTTCTTATGCCAATATTGGCGATATTATTACAACAAGCACCAATAATTTTAATATAGGATCTCGATACGAACTTTCTTTTAAATTCAAAGGAAGTATTGATGAGCTAAGGGTATTTGCCGATTCAAGAACAGCCGCCGAAGTTAAAACGGATATGCTCAATTCTATTTCTACTATACCTACTAGTCTCTTTGCTTATTACAAATTTAATGAAGGTGTAGCTGGTGCTACCAATTCAGGCATTACAACCGCTGCCAACCTCGGAACTGGTGCGGGCTTAGACGCCACCCTTACCAATTTTGCACTTAGCGGCACTACCAGTAACTGGATTGAGAGCTATGCCATGATGGCTACTACAGCTACCGCTGCAACTGCTTATACCGCCAATGGCTTTACGGCCAACTGGACTGCCCCAACCGCTGGAACCGTTGATAATTATTTGCTGGATATTTCAACCAATAGCGATTTCTCTAGTTTTGTGAGCGGCTACAATGGCTTGCCCATTTCAGGTTCCAATACCAGCCATATTGTAACGGGACTATCAGCTCCCAATAATTATTATCGGGTAAGGCCCAATAAAACATCAGTGCCCAACCAAGGGTTATCACTAAACAGTATTTTCGCAATCAACCCTAATTCAGACGCTTTTTTAACCAATCTTAGTTCAAATACAGGAGCTTTCAATACCGGTTTTTCATCTACAACAATAGCATACAGTAAGTCAGTTATTTACTCAGTAAATTCAACCACAGTTACGCCAACCTTATCTAATAGTTCCGCTAATATTGAGCTGAGATTAAATGGGGGTAGTTATACCAGTATCAACAATGCAACCGCATCAAATCCGCTTAATTTAAATGTGGGAGCCAATACGATTGATATTCGGGTGACTGCATTAAATAGCACTACGCAAAAAGTATATACCCTAACGGTAACAAGAGCTAACCCAGCACCTTCTATCAGTTCGGCAGTTTACAATATTACCACAGGGGTATTAACCGCAACAGGAATAGATTTTCTTGCTACCGCTGGTACTAATAATGATATAGATATTTCTAAGTTTACCATCAGCGGACAAGCTGGTGCAACCTATACCCTTACAAGCAATAATGTAGATATTACAGACGCAAGCCATTTTAGTGTAACCCTAAATGCAACCGATAAAGCTGGCTTATTAACCCTATTGAATAAAAATGGAACTACAGCCAATGATGCCACCGTATATAATGTATCCGCAGCAGCCAATTGGTTGGTGAATCAGCCCGGCAATGCCGATTTAACGGGTAATGGCATTACGGTAAACCATGTATCAACAATTAGTATTGCTGGTGCACTTACTCAATTTAATGCTTGCCCAGGCTTTAATTCTGCTGCACAAAATTTCACAATAAGTGGAGTTGATTTAACGGCTAATATCCTATTAACGGCTCCTACAGGCTATGAAATTTCAACCAGCTCAGGCAGTGGCTATGCAAACAGTTTAACGCTAACCCAATCAAGTGGGGTGGTAAGCAGCACAACCATATATGCCAGGTTAACCACAACCGCAATGGGATCGCCAACGGGGAATATTAGCGCAGCATCTACCAACGCGGTAACCCAAAATAAAGCGGTATCGGGATTGGTTAGTCCACTAGTACCACCTTCGGCAACAAGGGTACAAGTGTATTCAGGTACAGCAACAGTAGCTGCTTTAACCGCCAATGGTAGTTCCATACAATGGTATGCAGCAGCTAGTGGTGGTGCTGCGCTGGTGAATACCACCAATTTAGTAAATGGTACGGTGTATTATGCCAGCCAAAGTGCGGGAGGTTGTGAATCTGTAGGTCGTTTTGGGGTAACTGCAAAACAAATAAGCAATGCCAGTCAAGCACTTTGTAATGCAAATACTGTAGCTGCTCTGAGCAGCACAACTACAGCGGGAACAACAGCAGCTTGGTTTGCGGCTGCCACAGGTGGCACTGCCTTAGCCAATACTGCGGCACTAAGCACTGGCAGTTATTATATAGAACAACAAAAAGCATTCAGTACAATCGACTTTAGCATGGGTGGTACTTCTGCTGTTGCTTTGGCTGTTCAACCCGATGGGAAAGTGGTATTTTCTTGTTCCGATGCAACCATAAAAAGAATGAATGCAGATGGTACTGGTTTGATAACATTGGCTACTGGATTAAATGGTATATCTGCTATTGCCGTTCAAGCAGATGGGAAAATTCTAATGTTAGATCCCGGTATAACTAATGTAGTGCGACGAATGGATGCAAATGGTACTAATCTAGTTACTTTTGCCATCGGTTTCACAGAGCCAACAGGTATAGCTGTTGAAGCAGATGGAAAAATTTTAGTGGCCGACTATAGCGCTCAAGTTATTAAACGCTTTAATATAGATGGAAGCCTCAATACTACCCTATTAGCTGGAAGTGGATTATATCCTAAATGTATAGCCATTGAAGCGGATGGAAAAATTGTACTAACAGATGAATCTGATAACACTTTTAAAAGAATGAATGCAGATGGTACAAGTCTCGTAACATTAAGGTCTTTTATCAGTTTTATTTCTGCGGTTGCCATTGAAGCGGATGGTAAAATCTTAATGACCACTTCTGACAATAAACTCTTAAGGATGGATGCGGATGGTTCCAACCTGGTTGAGATTGCCGCTGGATTTCTATATCCACTTGGTGTTGCCTCTCAGGCAGATGGTAAAATATTGGTTGCAGACCAAGACAACGGTAGAATTCAGCAGATTACTACTGCCAGCAATTCCAATCGGGTAGCGGTGGCTATTACTGTAAACAATACTTCAGTGCCAACTGGTATTGCCAGTCAGGTTTATACCGGTTCGGCCACCCTTGCCAATCTAACGGCAACAGGTACCAATATACAGTGGTATGCAGCTGCATCGGGCGGTACTGCATTGGCAAATACAACAGCATTGGCAAATGGTACAAGTTACTATGCCAGCCAAACCACCAACAGTTGTGAATCGGCAACCCGCTTGGCGGTAGCTGTACAACAAATAAGTGCCAGCAGCGCAACAAAATGTGCCAATGAAACGGTTGCTAGTTTAAGCAGTTCAGCCAGTGCAGGCTTTACGCCTGTTTGGTATGGTACTGCTAGTGGTGGCACTGCCTTGGCCAATACAAGCTTATTAAGCACAGGCAATTACTATATTGAGCAACAACAGTCAATAAATAATTCTACAGATATCGGCAGTTTTAGCAATCCTTTTGGTGTGAGAGCACAAGCAGATGGTAAGGTTTTAGTAACCGATATGGGAACTAGTAAATTATATCGGATGGATGTGAATGGAGCCAATCGGGTAGAACTGGCATCTGGATTTAATTTGCCTACTGGTATTACTGTACAAGCAGATGGTAAAATTTATGTAGCTGATGTGTCAGACAATATTGTAAAACGTTTTAATGCGGATGGTTCTAATATGGTTTTGCTGGGTACAGGACTCAACAATCCAACGGCGGTTGCCATAGAAGCCAATGGAAAAATTTTGGTATTGTCTAGTGACGCCATTACAAGAATGGATGCCGATGGCAGCAATCAAGTTGTAATCGTGTCGGGATTAATTAGTCCCGGTGATATCGCTCTACAATCCGATGGTAAATTTTTAATAGCAGATTATAATAACAATGCCATTAAACGCTATAATGCAGATGGAAGCAATATGGTAGTATTGGGTTCAGGGTTTAATAAACCTTCCAGTATTGCCGTACAAGCCGATGGGAAAATTGTGGTGGCAGATCGATTCAACAACCAAATTAAAAGAATGGATGCCAATGGTGCTAATATTGTGGTTTTGGGAAGTGGTATTAATCGACCTTTAAGCGTGGCTCTTCATCCAGATGGGAGTATTTTAGTAGGGAATCAAGCGTCTTCAAATATTATCCGCATAGTTGAAACAGGTGCAACTTCCTCTAATCGCATACCTGTAGCTGTTACTGTAAATAGCTTGCCAGTTGTAAGTATAACTGGTTCAAACACAATTGCGGTAAATACAGGCTCTAGTTTGTCGCCCATCACTGGGGGTGTATGGACCAGCAATAATACAGCGGTTGCATCGGTAAACAATGCAGGAGCCATTACGGGTGTAGCAGCAGGTAGTACTAGCTTTGCTTTTACAGAAACCAGCACAGGCTGTACTTCATTGCCAACAGCCAGTTTTACTGTAGCAGCACCCACCATTGGATCAGCTACTTATAATGTAACTACGGGTGAGTTGGTAGTGACAGGTAATTATTTTGCAGCTACTACTGGGGCTAATAATGATATTGATATTTCTAAAATAACTATTACTGGTCAAAACGCTTCTACCTATACTTTAGCCAGTTCTAATGTAGAAATCAGCAGTGCCACCAGTTTTACTGTTAGCTTGAACGCAACTGATAAAGCGGCGTTAATTTCAGTATTGAATAAAAATGGCAGCATTTCACACAGCAGCACGGTATATAATATAGGGGCAGATGCGAACTGGAATACAGCAGTTTCTGGCAATGCCGACTTAACGGGTAATGCGCTCACCGTAAGCAATGCTATTAATATTGCAACAACTGGTAGTTTAACAGCCATGTCAACCATATACGGAACGGCTTCTACTGCACAAAGTTTTACGGTAGGTGGCGGAAGTTTAACCAATAATATAGTGGTAACACCGCCCAGTGGGTTTGAAGTAAGTACCAGTGCGGCATCTGGTTATGCAGTTTCAGTTAGCTTATCCCCCGTAGCGGGTACTGTAAATACCACTACAATCTATATAAGGCTAAAAGCAAATAATACAGTTGCTGGTTCTCCTTATACGGGCAATGTAGTGGTATCTAGTACCAATGCGGTGAGTCAAAATATTGCAATGGCAAGCAGTACAGTAGGTCGCGCTAATTTAACCATCACAGCAAATGTTGCGAATAAAACTTACGGACAAACACTTACAGGTGCAGCAGGTTCTACAGCATTTACCAGTGTCGGATTA
>RDZY01000041.1 GCA_004294135.1 Sphingobacteriia bacterium | reverse complement strand
TTAGTATCTGATATAAATAAGTTGTAGAGAGCCGATCAGGGAGAACAATGACTGATAATCAATTAGTTAGGTCAATTAGGTGTCAAACTCAAGAAAAATGTTTTGCAAAACATATGATCAATAGAAACCAACGAACCAGAAATTAAGAAGCTTTTCTGGGTGTTACGTTGAATCCGCCTTTCTTTTTTGAAGAAGAAAAATTTTGATTGGCCATCATGCCACTTGTCTTGCCAAAACCACCAGTTGGTCCTCCAGTTGGTCCTGCTGGTTTTGAAACCATTCCCGATGCAGTTGTTGGCTTTTTGGTAGTTTTTCTAGAAGATTTTGCTTTTCCCATGATCTGATATTTTGTATGAAGTTATGGTAAATCAAATAATTAACTCAAACAGCTTCCTTAGTCCTTACAGATTTAGTTAAAATTATTTCCAGATACCATCGAATGGGGTATAGCCTTTTAGTACGAAAGAAAATTTAGCCGCGTGATTATCTGTGAACTTCCCTTTTTTAGTGTAGATGGCAATAGCACCAGCAAAACCAGTACTAGAGCTGAACGAAAAAGGAGGCCTAAACACTTTAATCATAGCAATATCGCGCGGAAATACCATGGTTTGCTCGCCTGGTAAGACTTCAAATTCGTCAATAAAAATAGAGCAAATTTCTTCACGCCATTTATATACTTCATTATTATCGGCGTCAACTGCTATTGTTAATCCAGTAATATACTGCTGTAGAAACCAGCTTAAAGTTTGTGAGTTGGCAATCTGGTCGTTTTCTAATCCATCAAATACTGTTGCATTTTCATTTTTAAATAAGCCACTCACATAGGCTTCCTCGTATTGCTCTACCTTGGTTTTAATTTTACTGTATACGGTTACATTGGGCAAATCGCTGATTTCTTCTGGATCGTCTAGTAATAATTCATAACCATCAATGGCTTTTTTAAATTCAGTTGCATTACCAATACTAAAAAAAGCGGTATTGCTAGCAAGTGGTTCAAAAGCAGAGTCGATCGGTGTTTTTAATATTACAGACAGGTAATTATTTTTAGTTTTAGTTAAGGGAGAAAAATAAAATCTAGCCGTATCTTGAAACAATATAGGTTTCATATTGAAGCGACCATTTTGGTCTACTTTAACCTGATCTACCATCGTTTTTTTATTAGCTGTTCTCATCATATAATTAATGATGGAATCTTTTTTATCACTTTCCGTAACCATTCCTTGCATGCGGTAAAATCCGTTTTGAACAAGGCAGCTAATTGCATAATTCCCATCTGGAATATTGGTGTTAATGAGCAAAGCAGCATTCACTTCACCTTCAATTACAGGATACCTGAACTTCCACCTTTTTTTGGTTTTTAAATCATCTATCCAAACGTGCATTGTGACCGATTTGAACTTTTTTTGTAGCTCATCGGGTAAAATAATATGGACTTCTAATGAATCTTTTTGCAAGTAATTTTTCTTTGAAAGATTTATTTGAAGGGAATCGGACGCAAACAATTCAGCCAAAGAAAATAAGCAGAATATGGTTAATAAAATAAGTCGCCATGGATTTTTCATGTATTAAAAATACAATTTTTTTAGAAATCACCGTCGGGGCGAATGCAACAATATAAATACTTATTTGGGATGGTATTAATGCGGAACCTAATTTTTGTTACAGATAAAGAGGAAGGATTTATTAGGATTATCCTGTAGAATTTTTTGTACCAAATATGTTTTGGTGATTATTTTATGCCTGTTAATATCAATGATATCGTTGGCGGTACAGAAGCTAGGCCAATTTTCAACCGAGAACAAAATACGATCCAGAGCAGCAAGCTCAAGATTAACCTGTTCTGGTGTAAGGTAATTTTGGTTAGATAAAACCAGTAGGTCTCTGTTCATACACGTAGCTTGACTAATGTTTGGGACAACCACAGAATTTGGTTTTATTAGAATGCTTAAGCACACTACAAGCAGCAGTAGTCGCCATTATTAATAACATTAAAACAAGCATTTGGTTTAATTTACCTTTAATCATAATAGTCTAAAATAGTAAAATAGCATTAATATCAAAGCGGTTGAAGCTAAATTATGATAAGATTTGCATAAAACCCCCACTTATTTGGGTAAGTATACCCTATTAAATTAATCCTGTAGACGCTTAGTTATACTTGTTGTTCGTAATTCAAGAAATGATATATCTTCAATATCCCTTTTAAGTTCATAACCCCACCAAACTCCTTTTATGCCCTCTATTATTTTTAAAAATTCTCTTTCAAGTATTATGAAAAAACCGCTTTTATGCCTTATTCCACTTCTTGTACTTTTCGTTTCTATAAAGGCACAAGATATAATTCATCCAAAAAATTTACGTTGTGAATATTTGATAAACCCTATTGGAATAGATGTAAAACAACCGCTGCTCTTCTGGAATGCTGTGTCTAAAACCAATGCGCAAAAGCAAACTGCTTATCGTATTTTAGTAGCCAGTTCGGAAGATAATTTAGCGTTGGGTAAAGCTGATTTATGGGATAGTGATAAAATAATTTCAGACCAATCCACCCAAATAAAATACAAAGGAAAAGCACTGGTTTCTGAAACCAAAGCCTATTGGAAAATAAAAATCTGGGATAAAAATGACAAAGAAAGTGAGTGGAGTATTCCCGGTTTCTTTACAATGGGGCTGCTAAATCCGGCCGATTGGGTAGCTCATTGGATTGGCTTAGACCAAGCAGTGGGGGGCGACAAGCCAAAAATTTTTCATCCCATAATATCGGCTCGCATGGTGCGAAAAGAGACTGAGATTAAAAAAACAGTAAAATCGGCTGTACTATATATAAGCGCCGCTGGATTATATGAATTCTATATTAATGACCATAAAGTGGGCGATGCTGTACTTACTCCCGCCCTATCGCAAACCGAGAAACGATTATTTTACAATACTTATGATGTAGCAAACTTATTAAAAACGGGTAAAAACGCTTTTGGAACTTATATAGGATCTGGCAGGTGGGCTAGTGTTCGCCCCCTTCAAGAAGCTACTGGTAAATGGGTAGATGATACCAACAACGATACCATTTCAGGATTTACTCCCCGATACCCCAAATTATTGGCACAGATAAATATAACTTATACAGATGGTAGCAAACAAACAATAGCCACAGACAATACTTGGAAAATAACTGCGGATGGCCCCATCACCAAAAACAACGAATACGATGGCGAATTTTATGACGCCACCAAAGAAATGGCTGGCTGGAATAAAGCAGCATTTAATGATAAGTCTTGGAGCAATGCCCAACTGGTCTCCACCCCAAGCCCCGTTCTATCAGCTGAAAATAAAGAACCCATTAAAGTAATGGAAACCTTAAAACCCATCACAGTAAAGCAAATAAAACCCGGCGTTTTTATTTATGATATGGGTCAAAATATGGTAGGTTGGGCTAAACTAAAAGTAAAAGGAAAGAAAGGAACCAGGGTAAAAATGGTGTTTGCGGAATTATTAAAACCAGATGGATCTTTATACCTCGATAATATGCGTAGCGCTGAGGTTACCGATCAATATATTCTAAAAGGAGATGTGAATGGTGAAATATGGGAACCTCGTTTTGTATATCATGGATTTAGGTATGTGGAAATTACAGGGCTGGGATATAAGCCCGATTTGAATACCATTGAGGGAAGAGTTGTACATGATGCGGTAGAAACCATTGGCAAGTTTGAATGTTCTAATCCTATTATGACGCAATTACACAAAAATGCCTATTGGGGTATTCGTGGCAATTACAGAAGTATGCCTACTGACTGTCCACAAAGGGATGAACGTTTTGGCTGGCTTGGTGATAGGTCTATTGAAGTAAAAGGGGAAGCATTTATTTTCAGGAATACCAGCTTTTACAACAAATGGCTACAAGATATAAATGATACTCAACTAGAAAACGGCTCAATTTCCGATGTAGCACCAACGCACAATAATCTGATAAAAGTATATAATGATGGAGTGGTTTGGCCCTCTTGTTTTGTGATTTTGCCCTATGCGTTGTACTTACAAACAGGCAATAAATCTGGAATAAGTCGCAATTATGATGCCATGAAAAAATATGCAAACATGGTAATCTCACAGCTAAAAAATGGACTGATAGAAAAAAATACTTATGGCGACTGGTGTATGCCACCAGAAAAATTAGATATGATTATTAGCGAAGACCCTGCTAGGGCTACTTCTGGAGTACTTTTAAGTTCCTGCTATTTATATTATGATTTCAGCTTGTTAAATATATACGCTACAATATTGGGTAATAAAGACGATGCAGTTTTTTATAAAAAAGAAGCACTGAAAATTAAAGATGCTATCAATAATATTTTATACGATTCAGAAAAATTCAGGTACGATAATAATTCTATAGCTTCTAGTATCATTCCACTAGGAGCAGGTATTGTACCCGAAAAAGATAGGGGTGCTGTTTTTCAAACGACAATTGAAAAATTAATTGTCGATTTAAACACCAAAATTGCGACGGGACTAATAGGTGGGCAGTGGCAAATGAAAGTACTGGCTGAAAACGGGCGACCAGATTTAGCATATATTTTGGCCACCAATACAGATTATCCCAGTTGGGGCTACCAAATAACAAAGGGAGCCACTACAATATGGGAACTCTGGAATGGTGATAAAGCCCGCCCAGATATGAATTCGGGAAATCATGTAATGCTATTAGGAGATGTAATTATCTGGATGTATGAAAATGTAGCTGGAATACGCGCTGATGATGACGCGCCTGGGTTTAAAAAAATAATCATGAAGCCAGATCTTAGCGATAAACTAAGCTATGTAAAAGCAAGCCACAACTCACTCTATGGTAATATTGTAAGCGAATGGAAACTAGTAAATAAAAATTTTAGCTGGAATATTGAAGTCCCTGTAAATACAACGGCGCTGGTATATATGCCTGCAGAAAATGAAGGTAGGGTAATGGTAAATGGCAAAGCCTATAGTAAAGTAGCAGGCATTCAATTTATAAAAATGGAGCATGGCAGAGCAATATTTGAAGTAGGTTCAGGTAAATATGCTTTTAATGCTGCCAATATAGTGCCGCCTAGCATTCAAGAAAATAATTTTAAGCCTACTATTATTCCAGCAGATGCCACTTTTGCAAACCTTCATCAGGTGGTCCAACTAAAACCAAATAGCACAAACGCCACCTTATATTATACCACCGATGGAAGCGAGCCAACCATCAAATCAAAACAATATACTGAGCCATTTGTGATAACAAAATCTACGGTAGTAAAAGCAATATCTACTAAAAACAGTTTGCCTCAAAGCTCCATTGCAGTATCTAATATAGAATTGTATAATCCCGAAATAAATGGCTGGAATTATACTTATTATGAAGGAGAATGGAAAATGATACCCGATTTTACAAAAGAAATGGTATTGAATAAGGGTGTTTGTAGTGGCTTATTGTTTGATGGAATTAATAAGCGAGAAGATCATTGGGGAATTGTATATACTTCTAATTTGTTGATAGACGAAGAAGCCAATTATAGTTTTTACTTGAGTTCAGATGATGGAAGCCGATTATTACTTGATGGCAAACAAGTAGCAATAATAGACGGTATGCACGGAACCCAAACAGGCATGGGTTCTTTAAGACTTTCCAAAGGATACCATCGCATATCAATAGAATATTTTGAAGCTTTAGGTGGGCAATCACTTGAACTAAAAATGCAAGTAGAGGGCGGCACTCGCAAAATAGTACCTATCTCAAAATTATTTATCCAATAATTTTGGTGCTTGCCCATTAATGCCACTATACAAAAAGTACTTATTGCACCGCTGGATTGGGGGTTGGGTCATGCCACACGCTGTATACCCATTATTGAAGCCCTCTTAATCCAGGAGCTTACTGTAATAATAGCCGCCGAAGGCTCGGTGGCTGCCCTTTTAAGGGAGGCATTCCCATCACTAAAAATTATTCCCCTAAAAGGGTATCGAGTGCAATATGCCAGCAAATCTTACACTTTATTGTTTAAACTTCTTGCACAACTACCTAAAATTTACAGCACCATCCAGTATGAAAACGAATGGATTAAAAAAATAGTACGCACAGAAAAGATAGACCTGATCATTGCCGACAATCGCTTTGGCTGCTATCATTCAACCGTGCCATCGGTATTTATTACACACCAGCTCACCATCAAAACCCCATTACTTTGGGTAGAAAAATTGCTGCAAAAACTTAATTATAGGTATATCAATCGTTTCAGTGCATGCTGGATTCCAGATATGGCAGCTTTTCCAGGATTGGCAGCCAAACTATCGCATCCTACGCATATGCCTTCCATACCAGTGCATTATATTAATTTATTATCGCGCTTTGTTCCACAACCAATACAGTCAATATTTGCATTTGGCATCATCTTATCTGGTCCCGAACCACAACGCAGTATTTTAGAAAATAAATTGGTGTTGGATCTACAAAAAATAAAAGAGCCTGTTTTTTTAGTCAGAGGAAAACCTGCTTCAAAAGAAATCATCCATCTTCCTTCTTCCGTTACCGTATTTAATCATTTAGATACCATTGAATTGCAGGCACTGATTGCCAAGACAGATTATATTATTTGTCGCGGTGGATATACTTCACTGATGGAATTGTTTTCGTTGAGAAAAAAATTAATCATTGTGCCCACACCTGCACAAACAGAACAGGAATACTTATCCCAACAATTATTGATGCAATGTAGGGCCTTGGCCATAACGCAGTATGAATTCGATACAGAAAAAGCAATGGAATTGGCAGCATCATTTCCTTATCAATTTGTGGATGCTCCTCTTTTTTCTAAAAAAGATATTATTCCATTGCTTCAAAGCTTGATTCCATAAAATTCCAATGGTATCTTCACCAAAATGCAGTCCACTACTAAAGCATATATCTCCGCCATTGCGGCCAACTTTATTTTTGGTAGCAGCTATGCAATTGTAAAATATATCACACCGGGTTTTATTCATCCCTTTGCATTAAACTTAGTTCGGGTGGTAGTATGTATAGTTTTATTTTGGACACTTTTTTTATTTAAGCCTGGCAAAATAGCCATCGATAAAAAAGATATTCCGAGATTTTTATGGTGCGCACTCACTGGAATTGTAATAAATCAATTGTTATTTATAAAGGGACTATCGCTAACCACAGTAATGCATAGCTCGCTACTATCGCTGGGGGCTCCTATATTTATTACCATTATTGCTGCATGGTTGTTAAGAGAGCGGTTTACTTTTCCAAAAGCCTTAGGATTGATCTGCGGTATTAGTGGTGCGGCACTGCTGGTATTAATGAAAGATAATACCCATACCGGAAATAATATTTTATTGGGAGATTGCTTGGTATTAATCAATGCAATTGCTTATGCATTTTACCTAGTAATGGTTCGTCCTCTCATGGCCAAATATTCTAGTATTCAAGTAATGCGTTGGATTTTTACGCTGGGAGCTATTGGTATATTGCCTTTTGGTTTGCCGCATTTATTAACGACTAACTGGGATGCTTTTGAAACCACTCATATTATTGCACTCGCTTATATTTCGGTTCTTGGAACGTTTGTAGCTTATTTGCTTACTGTGTATAGTATTTCTGCCATTGGATCTTCTGCAACAGGTGCATTCATTTATATGCAGCCTATTTTTGCCGCCATCCTTGCCGCTATTTTTATGGGAGAACAGTTTAGTATAACAAAAGGAATAGCTGCTTTCTTAATTTTTACAGGTGTGTACTTGGTTAATTTTAAAAAAGGAGATGGTTCTACTGCTGTAGATATATAATTCGTTCAAATCACCAGTACATTTGTAGTAATGGCCATTACAAGGGTAACAATAGACGCATTTTTAAAACTGGGAGCTCAGTATCCTATATTTGATGTGAGAAGCCCATCAGAATACAGTCACGCCCATATTCCAGGTGCTTTAAGTCTTCCCCTATTTAGTGATGAGGAAAGAAAATGGGTAGGTACTGCCTATAAGCAAGAGAGTAAGCAGAAAGCCATTAAGATTGGACTGAAATATTTTGGAACCAATATGGTTCAACTGGTAGAGCAGGTTGAAACCATCCTAAAAAAATTGCCAGCAAATCTTTCACCAGATATTATTCTAGTACATTGCTGGCGTGGTGGTATGCGAAGTGCTGGCGTGGCTTGGTTGCTAGATTTATACGGGTTTAAAGTGTATACGCTGGCTGGAGGATATAAAATTTATAGAACTTGGGTACTGGAACAATTTAATAAACCTTATCCTATTGAAATTGTTGGGGGCTATACTGGAAGTGGTAAAACAGAAGTATTAAAAGAATTAAAACAACGCGGGCAGCAAGTGATAGATTTAGAAGCATTGGCAAATCACAAAGGATCTGCATTTGGCAATATGGGTGAACCCGAACAACCCACACAGGAACAGTTTGAAAATCTATTGGCCAAAGAGCTCGTACTTGCTAACAATACTATTTGGATGGAAGACGAAAGTCAACGCATTGGCAAAGTAAATATCCCCACTACTTTATTTAAGCAAATGCGCACCAAGCGCGTATTATTTATGGATATTGCTTTTGAAGAACGGCTCAACCATATTCTAAAAACATATGGAAAATTTGAAAAAGAAAAATTGGTGAATGCCATTATTCGAATTAAGAAAAGGTTGGGGGGACTGGAAACAAAAACTGCCATTAATTTTTTATTGGAAGATGATATTCAGGGATGCTTTACCATTCTACTAAAATACTACGACCGGGTTTATACAGCAGGTTCACAAAAGCGCGACAATCCCCATGAACTGATTTATAAAATTCCATGTAATAAAGTGAATGCATTGGTAAATGCCATACAACTCATAGAAATTACTGCGAGCTAACAAATGAGGGAAGGGTAAACGCATTTAAATTTAATGAGGATAGAAGGATTTAGCTAAAATATAAGTTAAAGGGTATTAAAATACCATGCTATCTTTTTTTGATGGCTTACCCGACCCCATAGTAGATTGCACTTTGCCGATGTAGCATTTAAAAAATTATTCTTCTTTTAAAGCAAACTAAAACTTGAAATCCTTCAGGTGGCAGGTACTGGGAGCCCTAGAAGGCAACAATACAAAATGTATAACGGAATGGTGATGGGCAGAATAGGAATGGTATATTCACAAGTGAAAAAATTGGCTGATGGAAGTATAACCAACTAAAATAAAAACTATATTTATAGAAATAACAGACCCAAATCAATGAAAAAGCAAACCGAACTCAAATATTAGCCCCCAAAGTTTACAGTAAACAAAATAAGCAAACTATGATTTATACCATAGCCTGCTAAAACGAATCGGTCAACACAAAATCATTACCACCCCCCCCCTTGATAGCCCTTTGCAATCAAGGTTTTTTTAAAGGAGGTATCGGATATTTTTATAAGAGTTGACTGCAATTAAAAAAACTACCTAGATGGACGATAAATACATAGCAATTTTAGGGGGATTAGTTGGCTCTTCATTTACAATTATTGTGACAAAGGTTTTTGAATACTTTCAAGCCAGTCAGTCACATAAATTATCGCTAAAAAAAGAATTTTTTTTACGAAAGTTAAAAGTTTTTGAAAAAACTGTATCGTATATAACTATTGCACATACTTCAATTACAAATATTGCGGTCCTACTCAAAACAGCAATGAATGAAAACGTAACATTTACTGGTGAACAAAATCAGGATATTTTAGGCAGATTGCAGAAAAACATTGACCAGATTTATCAGGTGACACAGGAAATTGCAGGTTCAATTGACCTGTATGTTGACTTGAACCACGATGATAAAGAAGTCGAAGACACTCAACTTTTTTGGGTATTGTTGGGGACAATTAACCAATTAACTCACGACATTAATTTTGGATATGAATTATTGAAAACAGCACCCAATAATCAAGAGTATACTAAGTTAGAAGGAGTGATAGACTTGAATGAAAAAGCATTAGCAGAAAATGTAGAAAATTTAGTTGCCTTCAGTAATTCAATACGAAAAAAATATTTAAAAATGACTTCATTACTAAGAGAAAAATTAAAATATTACGAATAAGCTGCAGCCAAAATTGATTTTGCAATGTTGGGGCAGTAACTCAGTCAGAAACAAAATTCACTTATATTAAAAAATTTAAAAATGAAAAAAATATCATTAATCTTTTCCCTACTTTTTTTTATCAGTTATTCAAATGATTTGATTGCTCAAAAAAAAATTAGGAAAATGAAAGTATATATAGCTTCTGATTTTAATCCCAAATCTTCAATCACAGTCGAAGGTTTATCAAATGATGCAGAAGGAGTAGGTAATGCATTACGCACTGCACTCTTGATGGGCGGTTTTAAAGTTATTTCAGAAAGAGTTGCACAAGAGAAATTAGAATTGAAAAATAAAGGGCAAGTAGATAGTTCTGAATTTAAACAAGAAATATCAGTTGGAAAAACTACTTATATTAAATCGGTTTATGTCGTTTCAATGCAATATTCGACAGTAGCTGTTTTGGGCTGTGGAAATGGAGTTGGACTAGCCAATATTTCTGGACAAATTATAGATTTATTAAATGAAGGCAATATAGTAGCAACATTTACATATAAAATGAGTATGTTAAATTCTCAATGTGCAGACAGAGTCATGGAGTCTTTAGTTGATATCTTAAAAAAAGGAAAATCAGTTAAATAAATAACCATCATAAAGACATAATTATCAAATGAAACAGTTAAAATTTTTTATAATCTTAAAAATGAGATACTTAAATCAAAGGTCAATACAGAAATAACTGCACTTCTAGAAAAAATTAATACATTACAGGGTGGCGTATATATTTTCGTTAACAAAAAGCGCAATCAAATAAAACTACTTACCTGGGAGGGTGATGGTCTGGCCATATACTATAAGCGATTAGAAAAAGGGGTGTATGAACTTCCCTCCATTGCAGCCAATAGCGGCTTTGCTACCATTGATTCCGTTCAGTTGCAATTAATTTTGCAGTGTATTGTCCTTACATCTGTCAGGAAAAAGAAACGATTTAGCTTACTTTCTCTCGGTGTTTGGAAGTTTCAATTTATGTTGTAAATTTGTAACCATTGTATAAGGTTAAACAACTTGGTTATGAGTGAATATTTATCGTTGTCAGAAGCGTCTGAACTAATTGGAAAAAGCAAAGAAACGCTAATGCGTTGGGATAGAGAAGGCAAATTATCTGCTGTCCGTGAGCCTATGAGCAATTACCGAGTTTACAGAAAAGCAGAAGTGCAAACTTTGTTTACCAACTTTCTAAGTCAAGATACAAAAGAAACTGTGTCAAATTATGTTGAACCCAAAAATGAATATCGGGTTTTGGAATTATTTGCAGGTGCTGGCGGCTTGGCTGTTGGTATGGAAAAAGCTGGATTAAAATGTGTCGCACTAAATGAAATTGATAAATGGGCTTGCCAAACTTTACGCAAAAACCGTCCAGCCTGGGAAGTGTTAGAAGGCGATATTAAAGCGTTTAAGTTTTCTAAGTACCATAATAAAGTTGATGTCGTAACGGGTGGCTTTCCATGTCAGGCATTTAGTTATGCAGGCAAGAAATTAGGTTTAGCAGATGCAAGGGGAACACTTTTTTATGAGTTTGCAAGAGTTGTAAAAGAAGTAAACCCTCCAATTTGCATTGGCGAAAACGTCCGTGGTTTATTGAGCCATGAGAATGGAAAGACTTTGAAAGGCATGATTTCTATTTTAAATGAAATTGGCTACAATGTTGTTCCTGTGCAAGTTCTAAAGGCTATCAATTTTAAAGTGCCACAAAAAAGAGAGCGACTAATTTTAGTTGGTATAAGAAAGGATATTGATTTGAAATATGAATACCCAAAGCCATACAAAAAAATATACAACTTAAAAGATGCTTTAAAAAAAGGTGAATTGTTTGAAAAAAATGTACCAAAATCAGAAGGTGCTAAATATCCAAAAAGTAAAATTGATGTTTTGGACTTAGTGCCTCAAAAAGGTTATTGGCGTGATTTGCCTTTGAAAATTCAAAAGCAATTTATGGGTGGCAGCTTTCATTTAAGTGGCGGTAAAACTGGAATTGCTCGTAGAATAGGATGGGATGAGCCATGTCTTACTTTAACCTGCAGCCCTGCTCAAAAGCAAACTGAACGTTGCCATCCCGAAGAAACCCGTCCTTTCACAGTTCGTGAATATGCCCGTATTCAAACCTTCCCAGATGATTGGAAATTTGAAGGTTCAACTGCCCAACAATACAAACAAATTGGTAATGCAGTTCCTGTAAACCTTGGTAGAGAAGTTGGTTACTCAATTGTGAAATTTCTCAATGAATATTACAGCTTGTCAAAACCTAAATAGTAGCTGTAATTCTCAAAAGTTATTTGGTCTAAAATGCTGCGTTTACTTTTCTTGGTTTGAACTTTTAGTTCGTCTAATGCAGAATTTTCTGCAACATCTTCACCTTTGTCGGCAGATTTTAAATAGTCTTTAATAGCAACTGGCAAAGCTTTATAAAGTTGAAACATTGCATTTTCTTGTCCTGAAAGCAAAGCATAAAACTGGTCGCCTGAAATTTTATAAACTCTACTGTGGCTATACTCTTTTCCATTTATGTCGCCACTCCATAACTCACAAAAACTTCCTTTCGCTAAAATTTGAACCCAATAACATTTTGCTTTTTTATAATCGTTTGCATACCGTGCCAATTTTTGAAACAGAGCTTCGGCTGCACTGCTGTTCATCGTGTTGTGTTTATTTTTGATGTCGGCAAATAAAGTATTGTCTTTGGCTTTGATATCAAAGCCACTTAAATTACCAACTTCAAATCCATTGATGCCGCCCAAAACTTGCTCATGAAAAGTACCAATAGAATTATTGATGGATTTATCTATTTGCCGTAAAATTTCAGATTGGATAAGACTTTCCTCGTCAATGTCATTGAATTTTGCGTCAAATGTTAACTTGATTGTATCAACCTTATTTGTGTAGAAATTCTTTTTAGTGATATTGTTTTTGGCTTTCAAATATGCCTTGTAAAGATTACCAATGCAACTTAATAAATGCTTGTCCGATATAAAGTTTACGTACTTATTTTTCATCTAATTTCTTGCGTTGATATTTGACTGCTAAAATAACAGTTTTTGCCGAGGTATTATCTGTCTGCTTGAAATTTGCAGAGTGGTCGTGTAGAATGACAGCTAACTCTTATAAAAATATCCGATACCCCTTTTAACTGCTCAGTTTTGTGACCGCTACTTTAAAAATGATACTGAGGTAGAAAATTATTGTAGAGAAAAACATATACCAACAAACGAAGAAGAATAACAGTTACCCCACTGCGGTGAAAAAACAAAATAAATGCCGCAAATTTGCGGTAAATAATTTATATATTTGCCGCATAATTGATTTGTAGCGATGGAAAAATACGTCTATGAACACAAAAACTGGACAGATTTTACTTGGAATGATAAAGCCATAAATGCTGTTTTTGGGAAAGTTCGCCTTATGCAGGGAAAAATCATCGGGCAAATGAACGCTTTGGGCTTTTCTGCAAAAGAAGAAGCTACGCTTAACGCACTTACCTTAGACGTAGTAAAATCATCGGAAATAGAAGGTGAATTACTGAACTACGAGCAAGTGCGTTCGTCCATAGCAAGACGTTTGGGCATCAATACCGCAGCACTTGTGCCGAGTAGTCGCCACATTGAAGGCATCGTAGAAATGATGCTTGATGCTACCCAACGCTATAACTTTCCTTTGACAAAAAAACGTTTATTTGGCTGGCATGCAGCACTTTTCCCAACAGGACACAGCGGACCTTATGAAATAGAAGTAGGCAGATATCGTACAGGCGAAATGCAAGTGGTTTCGGGAGCAATGGGTAAAGAAAAAGTGCATTATGAAGCTGTAAAACCGCAACTTGTAAAACGGGAAATGGACGGGTTTTTGGATTGGTTCAACAACGATAATAGTCTTGACCCTGTATTGAAAGCTGCCATAGCACACTTTTGGTTTATCATCGTTCACCCTTTTGATGATGGAAACGGTCGAATTGGTCGTGCTATAACAGATATGTTGCTTGCCCGTGCCGAAGGTAGTGGCGAACGCTTTTACAGTATGTCGAGCCAAATTTTAGTAGAACGCAAACAGTACTATGAAGTATTGCAAAAAGTTCAACACAGCACAAGCGACATTACCGAGTGGCTTGAATGGTTTTTACATTGCCTGAAAAACGCAATGCTTTCTACCGAAAATACCACGCAAAGAATATTACGTAAAGCCAAATTTTGGAAACTGCACGAACACACGCCTATCAACGAAAGACAACGATTAATGCTTAATAAACTTTTTGACGGTTTTGAAGGCAAATTGCAAACCTCAAAATGGGCAAAAATTACCAGAACCTCTACTGACACATCTCTAAGAGATATAAAAGACTTAGTGGAGAAAGGCATATTGCAACAAACAGAGGAAGGCGGACGAAACGCAAATTACGAATTGGCTGACCTTAAATCTGAATAAAACGACTGGATATCACAACAATATTTGCTCATTTGCATTTATTTACTATGCTTAAGCTATCAAAAACTGTAGATTGTTAAATACTTATAAACGGCTTACCTTAGAAGTCTAAATTTGGTAACTTACAAACACAAATTTGAAATTGTATGAAAAAAAAGCAAATATTCATGTCTGACTTTTTATTCCCTGATACTGATTTTGTTATAGGGTTGGGTTCTGTTTTGAATATTGCAGGCGGCTATTTTGATTTCGCTACTTCAAAAAGCGAAAGTGCCGCTGATTTAAAAGCACTCCGCTCTGACTGGGGCGTTACTGGGCAAGATATAAGTGAAGCATACCATGAATGCACAAGTGATAACGACCAAAAAGAAATCTCCCGCTAAATGTCCCAAGATACAAATCAACCCCAACTTGAAAATGGGAGAGATAATGAATTGAAAAAAATTGAGAAGCAGCTAATCAAGACTAATCCCAACTTATTTAAGGGTATTCCAGAACCAAAGAAAGAAGAAATATTAAAAGTGTTTTCTTTGACTTTATCTATTGAGCAAACAATTGAAAGGAATATTACTGCACATCATGAACCACTACCTCAATGGGAAGATTTGGAAAAGTATGGACAAATAATACCAAACCGGGCAGATAGAATAATGGCAATAGCTGAAAAGCAGCAAGACCATAGACAGGCACTTGAAACAAAAGCCATTAATGAACAACTTACTCAAAGCAAAAGGGGGCAGACGTTTGGTTTGTTAATAGGACTTACTGCAATACTTGGCGGCGTAGCTTGTATTTTGCTTGGACATGAATGGTCTGGTGCATTTTAAGCGGCGGCGGTTTGACAGGACTTGTATCTGTTTTTGTAATTGGCTCAACAAAAGTCTCACATATTTACAAAAGCACACAAGCCCACACACAGAAGCTAACCTTTGTAAAAGATTGTTGCTTGCAGACGCTTCCAAAACCCCTCGACATGACTAATTTTACAACTTATGCAACCCATTAAAAATATAATTTTCGATTTAGGCGGTGTTTTTCTCAACATCAATTTTCAACTCACCAACAGTGCATTTGCCAATTTGGGTGTTGATAGATTTGCCGAAATGTTTAACCAGCATCATTCCAATGACTTGTTTGAAATGCTGGAAAAAGGTGAAATAAGTGCCCCTGCATTTTATGAAGCATTTAGAAAAGAAAGCGGAACCAATATAAGTGATGATGCCATTCGAAATGCTTGGAATGCGCTGCTGCTTGATTTTCCACCCGAACGTATTGAATGGTTGGCGCAAATTAAAAAACGATACAATATTTATTTATTCAGCAATACCAACCAAATACACTATGACGCTTTTATGGCAGATTTTGGCAAAACCTTTGGTGGCAAAGATTTCAACAGCTATTTTATTAAAGCCTACTATTCTCAAACCTTGGGGTTGAGAAAACCATCTGTGGCTTCTTACAAGGCAATTATTCAAGAGCAGGGTTTAATTCCTGCCGAAACCTTGTTTATAGACGATACCATCAAAAATATCGAAGGGGCAAAAGAAGCGGGACTACAAACAATACATTTGGTAGCACCTAATACTGTACTGGATTTAGAGCTTTAACGCTTCAAAATCCCTACTTCACTTCTTCAAATTCAATATAATCGTCTTTTTTTACAGCCGTATTGCCGCCGTTGCGTTGCTGTGATTGGGGTTGCTGTGATTGCGAACGGTTGTGTGTTTCTTGTTGGAATGCTTGATTCTGCTGCATTTCAGTCATCTTCCGTTTGAGCTGACCAGCAGTTTTTGAAATGGGTATTACCAATTCAAAAATAAAACGATAGGCCAAGTATATAAATAGGCACCAAAATAAAATCTTAAACATAGGATCACAAAAATACCAAGAAAGCAATTATTACACTGTTAAAACCGCCTAAAATTAGTTGAATGGTAAAAATTTGGTCTATATACCTCACTTATCCTATATTTGCAGCAACAAGAGTTAATTATGAAGGGAACGAATTTCGTTCCCTTCTCCTTTTTTATATGGCAACAGACAATAATACAGTAAAGATTGAGCAGTTTCTAATAGAGCTTCTGGCAGAAGATCCAGCTTATTTTATTGTATCCGTACAGGTAAAACCTACCAATAATATCAAAGTTTTTCTGGATGGAGATGCAGGATTGCCCATTGAAAGATGTGTATATTTTAATCGCAAGCTTTACCATTATATTGAAGAAAGTGCTTGGTATCCTGAAGGAGATTTTTCGCTAGAAGTATCATCCCCAGGTATAGATGAGCCGCTGAAATTAACCCGCCAATACCTTAAAAATATTGGCAGATCTGTACAAGTTGAATTGTTGGATGAGGGCATTAAAGAAGGGGTATTAGAAAATTCAACAGAGTTAGAAATAACGCTGAAATGCACCAGCGGCAAAGGAAAAAAAGCAGTTACTGAAACATTGGTAATTCCATATAATAATATCAAATCAACAATCGTTCAAATTAAATTTTAGCAGAACAAAAAACAGCGTTATGGCAAGTATCAACTTAATAGAGGCGTTTCAGGAGTTTAAAGATGCGGAGAATATAGATCGTCCCACGATGATGAAAGTGGTGGAAGACGTATTTAAAACTTTACTCCGCAAGAAATTTGGCGCCGATGATAATTTCGATGTAATCGTAAATGCCGAAAAAGGAGATTTGGAAATCATTCGTAGGCGTATGATTGTAGAAGATGGTGAAGTAATGGATCCATTGGCAGAAATAGCTTACACTGATGCTGCTAAAATTGAACCCGATTTTGAAGTGGGTGAAGAACTCTATCAAGAAGTAGATATTCTAGATTTTGGTCGCCGTGCAATTCTGGCCGCAAAGCAAACCCTGGCAAGCCGTATCAGCGATTTGAAGAAGAATGTATTGATAAAAAAATATGGTGATAGAATTGGTGATATCATCAACGCAGAAGTGTACCAAGTTTGGAAAAAAGAAGTATTATTATTAGATGAAGAAGGCAATGAATTGATTCTGCCAAAATCTGAACAGATTCCGCAGGATTATTTCAAAAAAGGAGAGAATATACGTTCAGTAGTGGCTAGGGTAGATATGAAAAATAATACACCAGTGATTATTTTATCCAGAACCAGTCCCCTTTTCCTTGCTAAATTATTGGAAATTGAAGTGCCCGAAATTTTTGACGGACTGATTGCCATTAAAAAAATTGTACGTGATCCAGGAGATCGTGCTAAGGTAGCGGTAGAGTCTTACGACGATCGTATTGATCCTGTTGGTGCTTGCGTAGGGATGAAGGGAAGTCGTATTCATGGAATAGTACGAGAATTGAAAAATGAAAATATTGATGTAATTAATTTTACTACCAACACCCAATTACTGATTCAGCGTTCATTAACGCCTGCAAAAATCAGTTATATGGAACTGGACAATGATAAGAAGCAAGCCAATGTATACCTTAAAGCCGATCAGGTTTCGTTGGCTATTGGTCGTCGTGGTGTAAATATTAAACTGGCTTGTGAGCTTACTGGATATGAAATTGATGTGTATAGAGAAGATGAAGAAGTGAGTACGGAATTCGATATAGATATGGATGAATTCAGTGATGAAATTGAAACTTGGATCATTGATGAATTCAAAAAAATCGGATGTGATACTGGACGAAGTATTCTTAAATTAACGGTGGATGAGCTGGAAAGAAGAACAGATCTGGAGCGCGAAACCATTGAAGAAGTAAGAAAGGTATTGGAAGAAGAATTCCAAAGAGAGGAATAAGCAGCATATAACACTGTATATTTGTCTATGGATCAATGTATAGCCCATGGAAAATAAAATACCGGGACTTAAAAACAAAGAATGTCAGAACTGAAATTACCGAGACTGTTAGCAGCCGCCAAAGAATTCAACGTTGGTCAGGATACCCTGATCGAATTTTTGGTGAAAAAAGGATTTAACCGGGACGACCTGAAGCCGACTGCAAAGCTACAGGAAGACCACTATCGTGCCCTACAGGCAGAATTTCAAGGCGATAAAGTAGCCAAGAATAAGGCCGATTTGGTAGAAATACCGAAAGGTGGTCACGGCGAAGTGAAGAAGAAAAGAGACGAGGAGGAAATCACTTTTAGAAAGGAAGAGAAAAAATCTGCTCCAGTAATGGCTCCTAAGGAAGAGCCACAAGTTGTGGAGATACCAGTTCCAGCACCGCCACCGCCGGCTCCACCCGAAGTTATAGAAGCATCTATACCTATAGTAGAAATAGTTGTTGAGCAACCTGCACCTATTCCTGTTGTTGAAATTCCAGTAGAGAAACCTGTTGAGGCAGCACCAGTAATAGTTGTGGTTGAAAAATCAAATATAGAAGCACCTGAATTAGAAGGGCCAAAGATTATTCATAAAATAGATTTGTCTACTATTGATTCTTCTACTCGTCCTAGAAAGACAGTTAAGAAAGAAGAGCCCAAACCAGTAGCCAAGCCTGTGGTAGCAGCACCACCCGTTCAAGCAGTTCGGGCACCAGCACCAGTTGCGGTATCAGTACCAGCCCCTGAGGCATTGAAACCATTGGTTGTTGCTGAAGTACCTATAGTAGATATACCGCCTACCATTGAAAATATTCGTGCAGAGAAATTAGAGGGACCAAAAATTTTGGGTAAAATTGAATTACCCATCAACAGTGATACCCGTCCTAAGCCAATGGCTAGGGAAGAAAAACGCAAACGTAAACGCATTCCAGTTGATAAAAAAGGGGATACAAATACACCTACTCCACCTGTAGCTAAAGATGCAGAAGGTAGGCCATTAACAGGTCCGAACCGACCAATTGTTGCTGCTCGAAATAGCGGTGGTGGCAGTGGTGGTGGCGGCGGATTCAGTCGCGGAGGACAAGGCGGCGGTGGATTCAGCCGTGGTGGACAAGGTGGTGGTGGCGGTAGTCGCGGTGGAAACAGAAATGATCGCAACGCACCTCGTACGGAAGACAAGGAGATTGATCAGAAAGCCATACAGGAAAAAATTCGTGAGACGCAGGCCAAGCTTGCTGGAACAGGTGGTCGTGGAAAGAGCCTGAAAGCAAAATATAGAAGGGCTAAGCGAGATGAAGCTGCAGAGTCAATGGGTGATGATATGATGGACGACAACAAATTACAAGTAACAGAATTTGTTACGGTGAGTGAGTTGGCCAACTTGATGGACGTAAGCTTTGCCGATGTAATTGGCAAGTGTATGAACTTGGGTATTATGGTATCTATCAACCAGCGCTTAGATGCAGAAGTAATTGAACTGGTATCCAGTGAATTTGGTTTTGAAGTAGAGTTTATTGGACTGGAAGAAATAGACGATTTGGAGGATGATGAGGAGGAAGATGAGGAAGCAGAACAAGCAGAACGTGCACCAATCGTTACTATTATGGGACACGTAGATCATGGTAAAACATCTTTACTAGACTATATTCGTAGTGCCAATGTAGTAGCAGGTGAAGCAGGGGGTATTACCCAGCATATTGGGGCTTATGAGGTAACATTGCCGAGTGGCAAAGCCATCACTTTCTTAGATACACCCGGTCACGAAGCATTTACCGCCATGCGTGCTAGGGGTGCTAAAGTAACCGATATTGCCATTATTGTGGTAGCAGCAGATGATGCGGTAATGCCACAAACGAAGGAAGCAATCAGTCACGCACAGGCAGCAGGAGTACCCATGATTTTTGCGGTAAATAAAATTGACAAGGACGGAGCCAATCCGCAGAAAATATACGAACAACTTTCTCAGATGAATATTCTGGTAGAAGCTTGGGGAGGTAAATTCCAAAACCAAGAATTATCTGCTAAGCAAGGGCTGAATGTTGATCTATTGTTAGAGAAAGTTTTGTTAGAAGCAGAGATATTGGATTTGAAAGCGAATGCTAAAAAAGAAGCAACAGGAACTATTATTGAAGCATCGCTTGATAAAGGTCGCGGGTATGTAGCAACAATTTTAGTACAGAATGGTACTTTGCGTCAAGGTGATCTGATTGTATCGGGTCAGTATTATGGAAGGGTGAAAGCCATGTTTAACGAGCGCAATCAACGAATTGAAGAAGCGCCACCATCAACACCAGTAGTATTACTCGGATTGAATGGTGCTCCACAGGCTGGTGAAAAATTCAAAGTATTTACAGATGAGGCTGAGGCCAAAGAAGTAGCTACCAAGCGAGCGCAAATCATGCGTGAGCAAGGGCTTCGTGCAAGAAAACATATTACACTTGATGAAATTGGTCGCCGTTTGGCATTGGGTAACTTTAAAGAGCTCAATATCATTATTAAAGGTGATGTGGATGGTTCTGTAGAAGCGTTAAGCGATTCATTGCAGAAATTAAGTACACCAGAAATTGCAATAAGGGTAGTATTGAAAGGAGTGGGACAAATTTCTGAGAGTGATGTACTACTTGCTACTGCATCCGATGCCATCATTATTGGCTTTAATGTTCGTCCTTCTATGCAAGCCAATAAATTGGCAGAAACCGAAGGCGTTGAAATTAAGCTCTACTCTATTATTTACCAGGCCATTGATGAAATCAAAAGTGCCATGGAGGGAATGTTGGAGCCTAAATACCAAGAGAAAATTATTGCCAACGTGGAAATACGTGAGGTATATAAATTTGATAAAGCTACTGTTGCAGGATGTTTTGTATTGGATGGAAAATTGGCCAGAAACAGCAAGATCAGAATCATCAGAGATGGTATTGTGGAATATCCAAAAGGAGAAAACCAAAGTGCGGAGCTTGGCAGCTTGAAACGTTTCAAAGATGATGTGAAAGAAGTAACTTCTAGTATGGAATGTGGATTAACCATTAAGAATTATGATAATATTAAAGTGGGTGATATTGTAGAAGCTTTTGAAGAGGAAGAAGTGAAGCGTACTTTATAAGGTTTAACCTCATATTAACCCCTCTTTGATTATTTTTGAATTATATGAAGCAGATGAGAAAGCTTATAATCTTTGGTGCAATAGTTTTAGTAGGAACAATTACTACTACCCATGCCCAATCAAAGAAAGTGGTTGCAGATAAAATTGTTGGTCAAGTTGGTGATAAAATCATACTTCGCTCAGAAATTATGAATGCTATTGCCGATGCTAAGCGTCAATCACAAGGGCAGGAGAATGTTGTACTGCCTACTGAGTGCCAGATTTTAGAGACCCAGTTAATCAGAAAAGCCCTTTTACTTCAAGCTCAAAAAGACTCTTTGGAAGTGAGTGAAACGGAGATAGAAGCTGATTTAGACAATCGGATTCGACAAACCATTCAGCAGTATGGCTCAAAAGATATACTGGAAGAGATTGCAGGTAAAACCATTTATCAACTTAAAGACGATTTTCGCGAAGCCTTTAAAGAGCAGAAATTGGCTGAGCAGATGCAGCGTAAGATTGTAGATAATATTAAAATTACGCCTACGGAAGTAAAGCTGTATTATAATAAAGTGGCAGCAGATAGTCTCTCATTTTATGAAAGTGAAATAGAAGTTAGTCAAATAGTAATCATTCCCAAAGCTAATAAAGACGTAGAAGAGTACGTATCAAAGCAACTCTACGATTATAAAAAACAAGCGGAAGCACAGGGGCCTAAAAAATTTGAGCAGCTGGCCAAAAATTATTCGGAAGATCCAGCAGTAAAAGAGAATGGGGGTCAATACACACTCAATAGAAACGACAAATTTTGGGATCCTGCTTTTTTAGCTGGTGCATTTCGTTTGAAAGAAGGACAAATCTCTCCCGTAATTAAATCAAAATTTGGGCTGCATATTATTATGATGATCAGTCGCTCTGGTGATGAAGCTATTGTAAGACATATTCTTCGCATACCTCCAATTACAGATGATGAAATAAAGGAGACGGTAGATAAATTAGATACCATTCGCAATCAGATCAAAGCTGGCAGAATGAGCTTTGCAGAATCAGTGAATAAGCATAGTGATGATGAAGGTAGTAAGTTTAGTGCAGGTGCATTGGTAGGAAGGGATGGCTCTACTTTTATTGCCATGGATGCGCTTGATAAAGAAATGATAAAGCCCATCAGCGAAATGAAAGTGGGTGATATTTCTAAACCACAGGTTTATTCAGATGAACGCCAGCGTAAAATGGTTCGTATTATTTATTACAAAACCAGAAAAGAGCCGCATCGTGAGAACCTAAGAGACGATTATAATCGGGTGTCGCAAAGAGCATTGGAAGAAAAAAAATCCAATACACTCGAAAAATGGTTTAAAGAACATATTCCCAATTATTATGTGTTGATTGACAAAGAGTATTCGGCTTGTCCCGACTTAGGCCAGTGGCGAGAAGCGGCTGAAAAAGCAGCCAAAGGAAGGATAAATTAGGCTCAATATGAAAACAATATTACACAAAGCAAATACAAGAGGTTACAACAGCTTTGCATGGCTAAATACTTATCACAGCTTTAGTTTTGGACAATATTATAATCCCGAGCGCATGGGATTTGGTACGCTTCGCGTGCTGAATGATGATACCATTAGTGCTGGAATGGGTTTTGGTAAACATCCACACGATAATATGGAAATCGTGACTATTCCATTGAACGGCGCTTTGCACCATAAAGATTCTACGGGGAGAGACGAAATTATTCGCCAGCATGATGTGCAAATTATGAGCGCAGGTAGTGGAATAGCACATAGTGAGATCAATGCTAATAAAGACCAAGCAGTAAAACTATTACAGATTTGGGTGCTGCCGAAAGAGGAAAATATTGAACCACGTTATCAGCAAAAATCATTTAATCCCAAAGATCGACTCAACCAAGTGCTTACCGTAGTAGCACCAGATGATGATGAAGCAGTATGGATTAACCAAAACGCATGGTTCTCCCTAGCAAACTTATTGGAAGGAATAGAAAAAGAATATACAATCCGTAAGAAAAATAATGGGGTTTATGCATTTGTTATCAGCGGAAATACCACTATTAATGGAGTAGCATTATTAGAAAGAGATGGGTTGGGTATTTGGGAAACAGAACAATTATTTATTAAAGCCGATACCAATACAGAAATTTTATTAATAGATATTCCGCTTTGAACTCAATTGATCCATTTTTGTTAAATATATCATGCAGATAGAAATCATTTCCGGAAGCCCTAGAAACAATAGTATTACGTTTAGATTGGCGCTTCACCTCAAAAACTACCTTCATCAAACCACCAATCATACCGTTGGTATTATTGATGTGCGTGAATGGAATTTGCCCTTATTACAAAATGTATTCTCCTCGGTGGAGAAAACCCCCGATGAATTTAAGCCATTAACGCAACGCATATTTGCCGCTGATGCTTTCATGTTTGTAACCCCAGAGTATAATGGCAGTTATTCCCCCGCACTACAAAATTTGATGGATCATTTTCCCAAACAAGCACGCAAAGCTTTTGGCGTAGTAACAGCATCAACAGGTGCATTGGGCGGAATTCGTTCCTCCCAACAGTTGCTTTTATTAATCCCTGGGCTTTTTGGCATAGCTTCTCCCCATATGCTTATTACGCCATTTGTGGACAAGAAATTTGATGCCGAGGGCAATTTATTAGATGATGGATTTAAAAAATCAGTCGATAATTTTCTGAGTGAATTTTTGTGGCTAGCCAATAGCTTAAAACCCCAATTAGCCAAGTAGATAATTAACTTTTTAAAAAAGGGCGTTGGAGTTGTAACTTCGCCCCTCTTTTAATAAGTACCATGAGCGATGAAATAAAACACGAATGTGGCCTAGCCTATATTCGTTTAAGAAAACCATTCTCCTACTACCTGCAACAGCACGGATCGGTAACCTATGGCTTGAATAAGCTGTACCTGTTGATGGAGAAACAACACAATCGCGGTCAAGACGGTGCGGGATTAGCAACGGTTAAGCTAAACACAGAACCAGGTAATCCTTTCTTGCATCGCATGCGCAGCAATGCGCCCCAGCCAATTGCAGATTTATTCTTTAAAATAGGGCAAGAAGTTCAGGAACTGGAAAAATACCAGCCTGATATTAAGCAACATCCGGGGTTAATGAAAGGGCACCTGCCATTCTTAGGGGAATTATTGTTGGGTCACTTAAGATATGGCACCCAAGGTAAAAACAATGTAGAGTTTTGTCATCCTTTTATAAAGCGCGACCTTATGCCGGGGAAAAATCTGGCATTAGCAGGAAATTTCAACCTTGTAAATACCGACGAGCTTTTTGAAGCAATTCACAAAGTGCCGGGTGATTTTCAAAAGCAGAGTGATTTGGCAGCCATGCTAGAGGTATTGCATTATTTTCTTACCCAAGAAGATGCATTAAATCCCAATGGAGCCGATATGGCAGCATTGTTAAAAAAAGCAACGCCATTATTTGATGGGGGTTATACTATTGGAGGATTGTTAGGGAATGGGCATAGTTTTGTGATGCGAGATGCGCATGGTATTCGTCCCGCTTATTATTATATTAACGAGGAAGTAATTGTGGCTGCCAGTGAGCGTGCTGCCATACGTACAACTTTTAATGTAGGAGAGAATGAGGTATTAGAATTAATGCCAGGTACTGCCTTGTTGGTAGATGATGCAGGCAATTATCGAATAGAAAAAATACTAGAGCCTAAAGAGCGAAGGGCGTGTAGTTTTGAGCGCATTTATTTTTCACGGGGTAGTGATGAAAAAATTTATAGAGAGAGAATTGCACTCGGTCACCACCTCAGTAAAAGAGTATTAGAAAGTATTAGTTACGATTTAAAAAACACCATTTTCTCTTATATTCCCAATACAGCCGAAGTAGCTTTTTACGGATTGGTAAAAGGAATGGAAGAGTACTTAAATAAAATTAAGGTAGAACGGATATTGAGTTGGGGTAATAATTTTACGCCAGAGAAATTAGAGGAGATGGTAACGCGTAAAATTCGGCAAGAAAAAATAGCCATCAAAGACGTGAAGTTGCGAACTTTTATAACGGAAGACAGTAACCGCAATGAAATGGTGCAGCACGTGTATGATATTACGTATGGTACAGTCTGTAAGAATGAAGATACATTGGTGGTGATTGATGATAGTATAGTTAGGGGAACCACGTTAAAAGAAAGTATAGTTAGAATGTTATCGCGCTTACTTCCTAAAAAAATTATTGTAGTATCATCTGCTCCGCAAATTCGTTATCCGGATTGTTATGGAATAGATATGAGTAAGCTGGGAGATTTTATTGCGTTTAGGGCAGCAGTGGCATTGTTGAAGGAAAGGGGAATGGAGCAGGTACTCACAGATATTCGGGATCAAATTATTGTGTTAGAAAGCAATAACCAGTTGCATTCAGAAAACCTTGTAAGGCATATATACAAGCCATTTACAACACTGGAGATATCCGATAAAATAGCACAGCTTATTACACCGCCAGGCGTAACACTACCAGTAGAAGTAATATACCAAACCATAGAAGACTTGCATGATAGCTGCCCTACTAATACGGGCGACTGGTATTTTACGGGCAATTATCCCACACCAGGCGGTAATAAGGTAGTGAATAAAGCTTTTCTGAATTATATAGATGGAAAAAATGTGCGGGGGTATTAGGATTTGTTTGTCTACTAAGTAGATGTTTTGAATATCTCCATTATAAATGCGAAATCGTATGGTGTAATTCTCATTTATTTTCCGTGATTTCTCTACAAGGTTATCGTTCGAGGCTTTGTGCAGTTGGGGAATTGACCAAGTGTCCGCCTGGAACTGAAGCTAAATTAATAACTAAAAGCCGAATTTAACCAACAAAAGCCCGGCAGAATTACGTCCGCCGAAACCAAAGCCTGGATATGCACTGACCCGTCCTGAAAAAAGTTGTCTGGTTATTAATACTAAATCCTTGCATTGGTTGACTAAGATAAATCATCCTGCACAAGGTTGATTAAAAAAGTTTT
>RDZY01000022.1 GCA_004294135.1 Sphingobacteriia bacterium | reverse complement strand
TCTTTAATTGTAAACAAAATCCAGGACTAAGAAATACCACTGTAAAGTAATACCAGGATTAATTTTTTAAAATGTAAGGTTTTATCAGGACGAGTCACTTTAGTACAACTTTCCAAAAATAATGAGCAATGAATTATCAAGTTTTTGATCCATGTAAGGATCTTTCTACGCTAGTAAAATGCTATTGGACATTAGAAAGCCCGAAAGAAGATAATCCTGAAAGACAGACCATTGTACCTGACGGTTGTATGGAAATGATTTTTCATTATGGAGATTTATACAAGCAATATGTAGAAAATGGAAACCACATATTTCAACCTAAATGTTTTGTAATAGGACAACTTACCCGACCACTTGATATTGAGCCAATGGGGGAGACTGGAATTTTTTCGGTTCGCTTTTATCCTGAAGGGTTTTTACCATTTGCAACTATCCCGATAAAAGAAATGGAGAATAAAGCCATTTCTTTAGAACAATTATATGGTATAGACGGACTCAAAATTGAACAACTAATAGTAAATGCCATCTCAACTGCTGAAAAAATAAATCATATTGAAACATTTTTATTAGGCAGTTTAGTATTATTGGAAACAATAAACAGTATCATCAAATCTACGATCGACACTATTTTAACTGCTAATGGGCAACTCTCTGTTGCCGAACTTTCTAAAAAAATCAATATAAACCGTAGGCAATTGGAGCGAAAATTCACATCTGCTATTGGCTTAAGCCCGAAACAACTCTCCAAAATAATAAGACTACAGAATACACTAAAATTGCTAATAAATAAAAAGTTTACAAGTCTTACAGCTTTGGCCTATGAAGGTGATTACTATGATCAGGCACATTTTATAAAAGATTTCAGGGAGTTTACAGGACTTACGCCAAAGGAATTTTACGGAAACAACCTTAGAATGTCTTCTCTATTTTATGGAACAGATTAGTCTTGTCGCATTCTTACAATTTTAAGTTTGAAACTCAGCTCAACTTCGTCAGCATAAATAAAAACTCATTCATATGTGTAAGAAAACAGTATTGGCAATTTTTAGTGTCATTATTTTTTGCAGTTGGTCATTACTACAAAAAAATGAAATTGAGAAAGCGGAATGGCTTATAGGCACTTGGGAAAACAAAACTCAACATGGAAGTATATATGAAACATGGTCTAAAGTAAGTGATGTAGAACTTTCAGGAAAAAGCTATATGCTTAAAGAAAAAGATACAATAGTTTTTGAGACAATTCGATTGATTCAGGAACAAAAAAGCTTATTCTATATTCCGAATGTGAAAAATCAGAATGATAATATGCCTGTACGATTTATAGCGAAAACGGTTTCCGACAAAGAACTGGTCTTTGAAAATCCTAACCACGATTTTCCTCAAATAATATCTTACTCAAAAATCAATGCTAACGATTTAGTTGCTGAAATTGCTGGCACTAAAAACGGTAAAGAGCGAAAGCAAATTTTCCCAATGAGTCGAATAAAGTAAAAAGGGCGACTCAAAAACCGTCAAATCCACAAATTTGCCGTTTGAACAGTTAATGATATTTTTTTGAAAATAAATGCAAATTTTTTGTTTATCAATAAATATATATTATCTTTACTTTATCAATTTTAAATTTGAAAAGATGAAAAAGTTTGACAACCTTGTATTTATGGTCTTGTATGTCATAGTCTGGATAATTTTTGTAGGCTTGAGTATAGAAGCCGGCGGATTGATTGTAAACTTTGTTTTTAGCATAATCAAGCCAGAATTTGTTGGGAATCTGTACCAAAAACTGGATTTAAGTTTAATGTATCAGCAAAACGTGTGGGCTTTTTACGGAATGTATAGTTTTGTATTATTTATTGCAGTATTTAAGGCAATGCTTTTTTATAGTGTTATAGATCTGCTTCACAAAATAGATTTAGCAAAGCCATTTAGTAGTTTTGTTTCCCAAAAAATTTTACAAATCAGCTACTTTACTTTTGCTATTGGAATATTTAGTCATATAGCAAAGGAAATAGCTAAGTACTTGTCTCATAATTTCGAAATTGACAAACTCAATCAATTTTGGGTGGATAGTGAAGCTTTTATTTTGATGGCTGCAATAGTTTATATCATAGCGGTTATTTTCAAGAAAGGGATTGAAATTCAACATGAAAATGATTTAACTGTATAAACTATGCCAATCATTGTAAACTTGGATGTAGTGATGGCAAAGCGAAAGATATCCCTTAATCAGCTATCAGAAAGAGTTGAGTTGACGCTTTCTAATTTATCTATTTTAAAAACGGGTAAAGCCAAAGCAATTCGTTTTAGCACTTTAGAAGCTATATGTAAGGCACTTGATTGTCAGCCTGCTGATATTTTAGAATATGTTAATGAAGCTAGCCCATAGCAAAATAAAGTGAATCATCAAATCTTTTAGTCAAAATAAATTTCACAATCTGTGATTTTAAATACCTCTGTGCGTATAATTAATTAAGGCGTAAAAAACAGCAAAAAGTTGACAAAAAGTAGCAATGGAAAAAATTGACAATCCAAAGATATTTCTTTCTGTTATAGAATCAAACAAAGGTATTATTTACAAAATAGCCAACAGCTATTGTAAGGATACTGAGGATAGAAATGATCTTGTACAAGAAATTATTATGAAACTATGGCAAGCTTTTGACACGTATAATAACGAATTTAAACATTCTACATGGATATACCGGATTACGTTAAATACGGCCATTTCAAATTACCGAAAAGAAAAAGTTAGAAAAAAATATTTTACGCCAATATCGGAGCCTTTTTTTGAACATGAAGATACAAAGGATTCAACCGAAACAGAGCATAATTATGTGTTACTCCAACAATTTATTTCTGAATTAAAAGAATTGGATAAAGCACTGATGCTACTGTATCTTGACGGAAAAAATCATAAAGAAATAGCAGAAATATTAGGCATTTCTGAAAGCAATGTAGGCACTAAAATCAGCAGACTGAAAGGTTTACTTAACGATAAATTTATAAAACAAAATTTATAAACATGGAAGATACAGACTTTGTGAAGTTATGGAAGGGGCACTATGAAAAAATTGACCAGTCGCTGGCAATTAATAAGCAGTTGCTGCGTGAGATAACTAATCAAAAAGCGGAATCCAGTATGCAGTCGTTGATACGGCATAAGCAGAGAGGCATCATAGCTGTAACAGTTTATTTGCTCATTCTTGGGATCTTACTGTTCTTTTCTATTGCAGAATATAAACCCGAAAAGGCATATTTTATTTTTTCAGTGATGGCAATTTTTATTGTGAATTTAAAAGCAATGTATGATTACATTAAGCACTTAATATGGGCGCAAAGAATTAACTACAACGGGAGTATTTCCGATATACAACAGCAATTGTCGAAATTGCAATTCTCTATCATAAGCCATACAAGAATTATGTGCTTACAGTTTCCTTTTTTCACCACATTTTATTTAAGTAATAAATGGTTTCCGCAAGAAGTTGGCATAGGGTATATTATGTTTCAAGTTATACTTACAGGTTCATTCGTTTATCTATCTTACTGGTTGTATAAAAATCATACTATCGAGAATTTAAACAAAGAATGGTTTAAGAATATGATTGCTGGTTCAGGAGGGAAACAGGTATTAAAAGCAATGGAATTCTATAAAGAGATAATAGAGTTTAAGAATGAAAAATAAAAATATCTGCTCATTAATTAACAACAAATAAAATAATGATTTTAAAATCAATTAAAACAACTAAAAAACTATCATTTTTTATAGTGATAATTATAGCCTTTGCCTTACCTGCTCTTGGGCAAAATGATAGTATAAAAAAAGACACTTTAACGGTAGCAAATGTAGAAGCAATCTTATATACCGGCGAGAACTCAAACCAGCCATTAATAGTTGGTTTGGGTGGTTCAGAAGGAGGGAATGCCTGGGCAAGCAGTCGATGGAAAAAAACAAGAGATGCTTTTTTAGAGAATGGTTATGCTTTTTTAGCCATCGGATATTTTGGGTGCCAAGGAACGCCAAAAATCTTAAACAAGATTGCAATAAATGATGTGTATAATGCTATAACAATAGCAAAAAAAATAAAAATATAAACAATAAATAAATTGCAGTAATTGGAGGCTCAAGGGGTGCAGATTTAGCATTGCTTTTAGGCAGCTATTATAAAGAAATTACAGCCGTAGTGGCTATGTCTTCAAGTCATGCAGTTTTTCCTGGTCACACAATGGAGTTTATAACTCCCTGTTGGACTTTTGAAGGAAAAGAATTGCCGTTTATTCCTGTTAATGATGAAGCAATCCCATTTATGATGAAAAGAGATTTGAGAGGAACTTATGAAGCGATGCTAAAAGACACTATCGCAGAACAAAAAGCACTGATAAAAGTAGAAAATATTAACGGCCCTATACTCTTGCTTTCCGCCACAAACGACGAAATAATACCGGCTGTAGAAATGAGCCAAAAAATGATCTTCAAATTAAAAAATAGCGGATTTATACATCCCTACGAACATATTATCCTTGAAGGTTCACACGAAGAGCCAACAAAGGATTTTGATAAAGTTTTCTCTTTTTTAGAAACCAATTTTAAAACCAAAAAAAAATAAAACAATGATTTTAAAAACAATTTCCAGTATTAAACAACTTTCATTCCTTGTAATGATAATCTCAGTCCTTGCATTACCTGCCTGTGGACAAAATAATCAAAGTAACAAAGTGGGTGCAAAACAAATAGCACCGTCTATTGATATTCATACTGCTGTTATGAAAGGCGATATTACTGCCATAAAGCAACATATTGCAGCAAAACCAGACTTAAATGAAAAGGAAAAATATGGCGGTAGCACTCCATTAATAAGTGCAACAATATTTGGCAAAACTGAAATTGCAAAATTACTGATTGATGCTGGGGCAATGCTCAATATTCAAAATAATGAAGGTTCTACAGCACTTATTACAGCAGCCTTTTTTTGCAGACCTGAAATAGTGAAAATGTTATTAGCAAAAAAAGCTGATAAAACAATTAGAAATAAATTTGGCAATACCGCTCTTGAAACTGTTTCAGCTTCCTTTCAAGATGCAAAACCCATATATGATATGTTGGGTAGTTCATTGGCTCCGTTAGGGTTGAAATTAGACTATGAATATCTGAAAAAAACCAGGCCGGTTATAGCAGCAATGCTAAAATAAAAGATAATGCAAGATAGAAAATACTTTATTGATTGGATACGGGTGATAGCCATTGCCTTATTGATGGTATATCATGTGGCAATTGTTTTTCAACCATGGGGGCTTATGATTGGGTTCATGGTAAATACAGAACCATGGGATTCACTATGGATTCCTATGACCATGCTGAACGTTTGGCGAATACCTATTCTGTTTTTCATTGCAGGTATAGGTGTTTTCTATTCATTTAAAAATAGAAACTGGCATCAATTATTAAAAGAAAGAGGACAACGAATAGGCATACCATTGGTATTCGGAATAGTATTTATTGCACCAGTTTATCTACTAATAATACAAAATTATTATGACTGGAAGCTTCAATACATTCCACAGGCATCACATCTTTGGTTTTTGGGAAATATTCTTTGCTATGTTATTTTAAGTATTGTGCCCTTGTACTATATAAAAAGAGAGGCAAATAGCTTATTTGTTACTAAGCTTCGTAAGTTATTTAGTAATCCAATTGTATTTCTAATAGTAATTATATGTTTTGTTTTAGAAACAATAATTGTCAATCCACCAATTTATGAAATGTACGCCTCAACTACACACGGATTCTTTCTTGGGTGGTTAGCATTTATATTTGGATGTTTCTTTGCTATTTCTGGTGAAGGGTTTTGGAATAATCTGGTAAAATTTAGATGGCTTTTTATGCCTCTGGTAATTTTATTTTTTATAGCAAGGGTAAATAATTATGTATCATTACCTAAAAAAGTACACCTGCCAATAGAAACCTGTCTTTGGGTTTTTACCATTTTTTCATTCGCAAAACAATATCTAAATATTCCTCATCGAAAGTTAACATACTATTCAAAAGCGGCATATCCTGTTTATATCTTGCATATGATATTTCTAGGACTATCATGTAGCTTGATATTGCCGCTGGAACTGAATGCTCAAATTAAATTTTATGGCGTATTGACAGGTACGATTGTTGGCAGCTTGCTTTGCTATGAATTAATCAAAAGGATTAAATTTTTGAGCATATTATTTGGGATAAAAAAATAATTAATAAAATAATTAAATAAATCACATCATGAACAAAATATTTAAATTACTCTTTCTAATGCTTTTTGCCTGCTCAATTTTACAGGGGCAGCAATCTAATCTACCTGATAGTCTTTACAACATTCAAGATAGTATACTCATTAAATCTAGAGATGGAGCGAGCATTTCTGTTTTATTAGTTCGGAAAAATGGAGAAGATAAACCTTTGCCAGTAATCTTTGGGTTTACTATTTATGCCAGAAAAACAGATGTAAATAAGGCTAAGCAAGCGGCTGATAAAGGATATGTTGTTGTCTATGCATACACTAGAGGGAAAAAAAACAGCCCCAATGAAGTAATTCCCTATGAGCACGATGGTGATGACGCTTATGATGTAATTGATTGGATAAGCAAACAAGAATGGTGCAATGGAAGTGTGGGAATGTACGGCGGCAGTTATAATGGCTTTTCTCAATGGGCTTCCACCAAAAAATTACATCCTGCATTAAAAACGATTGTACCCTCTGCTTCTGCTGCACCAGGCCTAGATGCGCCTATGATGAATAATGTAGTAATGAACTTTCAATTCTCTTGGACTTATTATGTTTCAAATAATAAGTACTTAGACAATGACGATTACAATAATCGAAAACAATGGAATGATATGGAGCAGAAATGGTTTAAAACAGGCAGCTCCTATCGCACATTCGATAGCCTATTAGGAAGGCCTAAAAACAAAATATTCAATCGATGGCTTGATCATCCTACCTATGATGATTATTGGCAAAATATGATCCCAAACAAAGCCCAATTTGCTAAAATTAACATTCCTGTACTTACCACAACGGGTTATTTTGATGGGGGGCAAGTAGGTGCTCTTTATTATATGAGAGAATTAGATAAGCATAATCCCAATGCCAATCAATATCTGATTATTGGACCTTATGGGCACTTCGGTTCACAAGGGTCGCCCGACAGTGTGTACAATGGATACAAAATTGATTCGGTTGCTAATATTTCTATAACGAATATTATATTTCAATGGTTTGATTACATTCTAAAAAATAAAGAAAAACCTGCATTCCTGCAAAATCGAATTAATTATCAATTGATGGGTACCAATACATGGAAACATGCAAAATCATTATCCAGTGTAAGTAATGATAGTCTTACTTTTTTCTTAGACAATGCAAATAAGTATCAACTAACGCCTCAAAAAGCAAGGAAAATTGATTTTGCCAAAATGAAAGTTGATTATACTAATAGAGATTTTATGAATAGCTATTATTACGCTTTCAGGCTTATTTGGGAGGAGTTAAATGCTGGTGGAGGGGTAATGTATAAATCAGCTCCATTGCTTGATGATGTTGAGTTTACGGGCTGTTTTACGGGGCAAATGAATGTTTCAATTAATAAGAGAGATGTGGATTATAGTATTGTATTATTCGAACAAATGCCTGACGGTAAATACTACTATCTCACTTATTTTATGGGCAGAGCAAGTTATGCTAAAGACAATAAAAAAAGAGAGTTGTTAACTCCAGATAAAAAAACAGCGCTGCCTTTTTCTAATAGTTATTTTACAAGTAGAAAATTGAGTAAAGGCAGCAAACTTGTAGTAATAGTAAATGTAAACAAGAGTTCATCTGAACAAATTAACTATGGTACAGGCAAGGATGTAAGTGAAGAAACAATAAAAGATGCAGGAGAACTCTTAGTGATAAAGTGGTATAATGATAGTTTTATTAGAATACCAGTTTGGAAAAATTAAATATGGAAAATAAACGCTATACACTTTCAGTAATTAAAAAAATGATTTGTAAAAAAAGATTACAAAGCACTTAAAAATGAAAGCTGTACTTCATTAATCGAACGCAATAGGAATAAAAATTACCACCCATCAGGCCTATGAACCAATTAAGTATTATGTATTACATAGTATAATATATAACATATATCTTTGTTATACATATTAGCAATATGATTTGAAACTAATAAGCAAAAGCCTAAAACATCTAAATAAGTGACTGCTAAAGGGTTCGTGTCTGTAAAAGAAGTCCAGTTTGTTTCTAAAATTCTATTGCCCAAAAATTTACGCTATGAATAAGTTAATTATCAGAAATCTTACTAAGACTTACCCTAATGGAGTAAAAGCCATCAACAATATTTCATTAGAAATAAGCAATGGTTTGTTTGGATTATTGGGGCCAAATGGTGCTGGAAAATCATCGCTTATGCGAACTATAGTTGGCCTTCAAACTGCTGATAGTGGTCAGATCCTTTTCAACAATGTAAATGTTGTTGATGATTCTTCCTTCTTAAAAAAGCAGTTGGGCTTTTTACCGCAAGACTTTGGCGTGTATCCAAAAATATCTGCGTACGATCTGTTGAACCACCTCGCTATTTTGAAAGGAGTTACTAACATACAAGATAGAAAGGAACAAATATTGTCGCTGCTGCAAAAAGTGAATTTATTTGCTTACCGAAAAAAAGAAGTGCATACTTTCTCAGGTGGCATGAAGCAAAGATTTGGCGTAGCGCAGGCATTATTGGGTAATCCGAAAATTATTATTGTTGATGAGCCCACAGCAGGACTCGATCCTGAAGAACGTAACAGGTTTAACAGTTTGCTCAGCGAACTTGGAGAAGACATCATCATCATTCTTTCTACACATCTGGTAGAGGATGTTCGCAATTTGTGTTCGCAAATGGCCATCATCAATAACGGGTCTGTTTTGCAACAAGGTAACCCCAATGATCTTATAGCTGATTTACAAGGGCGCATCGGAAGAAAACAAATTATTAAGCAAGAGCTTGATGATCATAAAAGAGGTCACAGGGTTATATCCACGCAATTCATAACAGGTAATTTAAATATTCATATCCTGGCTGATAGGATACCATCTGACTTCCAAATCATAGATCCCAGCCTGGAAGATGTGTACTTCTCTATACTCAATCAAAACTCAAACTAATGATGAATACCTTATTCTTATTCGATATAAAACGTCTTTTCAAAAGATGGGCCACCTGGGTATTGTTGATTTTGATTGTTGCATTAGGTGTGGTGATGGGGAAAGATGCACACTTTACAATAAGTGAAAGTGTTTATCAAAATTCACCTTATCAAATTGCTTTTATCACTGCACTCTTCAGTTTATCAGCTATATTGTTTTCAACCATTTTTGTAGCCCAGCATGCAAACAAAGAGATAGATAATAATTTTCAGCAGATATTTTTCAGCACTCCAATCAGGAAAAATCAATTTATTGCAGCAAGATTTGCATCACTTTTAACCATCAGCTTTTTCCCCACCGTTTTATTTACATTAAGCTTTTTGTTTGGCCATCAATTATCGGCATCCAATCTAAAGTATGAGTCTGTTTCATTGCTTTATTATATACAACCAGTTGTGTTGTTTACTTTCATCAACACGCTTTTTACTACGGCTGTGTTAAGCTTTGCAGGATGGATATCAAAAAACAAACTGATTATTTACGTTACTGGACTATTGTTATATATGCTTTATACGGTAACTCTCATTTATTCGGGCTCACCTTTAATGGCGGGTTCATTGCCCCAATCGGAACAAGCAAGGTTAATCAGTGCTATGGTTGATCCATTTGGTATGTCCGCATACTTTTATCAAACATCACCCTGGACTGTTGAACAAAGAAACACTCAACTTATTTTGTTGAACGGATTATTTGCCCTGAACAGGCTGATTATTATACTTATCTCTTTAGTGCTTCTTTATATGAGTATAAGGAAATTTAGTTTTTCAAAAAAACAATCAAAGCTCCAATCGAAATCAAAAGAAAACGCCAAAGAGAAGAATTTAAGTTACAGCTACAAAGGCACACCCACACAACATCATGCCCAAGCACACTTAATAGCTTTGCTTTCTTTTACTAAAATGTATTTAACCTATATTGTAAAAAGCATACCCTTTATACTGGCTTTCTTGTACGTACTTTTTGGGGTAGGAATGGAAATGTATGCAGCAATTGAAAAGGGCCTCAGAATTCCACAGCAATATGTGAATACAGGATTAATGACCGCTACCATTATTCAGCATTTTTACGAATTGGGGTTAATCATGGTATTATATTATGCATTTGATATTTTTTGGCGAAGCAGCAATACACGTTTTAACCTGATTGAAAACAGCACCGCCAATACCTCAACCGCTTATTTTGCAAAGTGGATCTCATTAACAGTAGTAACATTAATTTTTACTATTGCATTAATTTTTGAAGGAATTGCATTCCAATTATTATACAATTACCCAATCATTGAATGGAAAGTGTATAATAACATGTTTCTTTTTGTTTCGCTGCCATTAATACTCATGAGCGGATTTCTATTGTTGATTAAGAAAATGATCAACCGGAAGTATGTAGGACTTGGTTTTGCAATAGTATTTGTTTTCATAATGGCAACTTCAATTGGTAAAAAATTTATCACCTATCCGCTGGCGAAGATATTCTACGGCATTCGAGTACACTACAGTGATATGAATGGTTTCGGCCTATACGGTTCTGACTTTGCAAAAGGAATGTTCTTTGGATTTTCTTGTTTGATAATTTTGCTCACCATCTCTTACCTAGTAAAGAAAACCAATAGAAGGTGGTATGTATGGATGATATTAATTATAGCGATTTTAGTTGGTTCCTATTCTGGAATAAAACTAGTGGATGGATATAAACCCAAAAATGAAACAGCTAGCATTTTAGCACAGGTAAATTATGAAAACCTTTATCGTAAATACAGTAACCGCCCCCAGCCAACTGTTACCAGAATAATCACAACAGTAGATTTATTTCCGGAGGAAAATAAGTACTATATAAAAGGTACATACATGCTTGAAAACAAGACCAATTTAAATATAGACAGCATCCTGGTCAATTTTGCAAATGGTTTTAACATCAATAGCGCAGCTCTTCATACTGGCAACGAAATAATTATAGTTAAAGACCAATACAAGGTTATTGCCCTTCAAAAAGCATTACTACCAAATCAAAAAATAATATTTCATTTCAATATTTCTTATGAATGGAAAGCGGTGAACGGTCATAACTCTGTTAATGCTATTATTGAAAATGGTTCCTTTATGCGCATTAGTCGCTACTATCCACATTTTGGATACGTACTTGAAAATGAAATTGAAGATGAAATAACCAGGAAAAAATACAAACTGGGAACCAAATCAACAATCACTGCATTTGATGCACCAAAAACTGCCAATAATGATTTTATTACACTTGACATGACGATATCCACATCAAGCAATCAAACGGCCCTTGGCGTTGGAGAGTTGACCAAAAGCTGGAAACAACAAAACAGGAATTACTTTCAGTTCAAAACCGATAGCCCCATTCCGTTCAGGTTTGCTGTTTCTTCTGCTCAATATGCTATAAAAAAGGAAAACTATAAAGGCAAAAATTTTGAAATCTATTATCATCCAACACATGCAGAGAATGTAAATCATCTCATGAATAACGCACGCTTAACCATGGATTATTGCGAATCAAATTTTGGAAACTATCCATTCAAAACCATCAGATTTGCAGAGGTATCGGGCTTTACAAGCGGCTTTGCAGCTACGGCTTATCCTGCAACTATTTACATGACAGAAAATATGGTTTTTCACTCAAATATTAACGCTGATAAGCAACAGGATGTGATCAATGAATTAGCCGGACATGAACTTTCACATTTATGGTGGGGTAATAATCAAATAAATCCAGATGACAGAGATGGGTCGGCCATGCTTACTGAAACAATGGCCATGTACACCGAAATGATGTTACTTAAAAAAATGCATGGCAAAGAAAAAATGTTGGATCGCATAAGAATGCACCTCGGTATTTATTCCTTCAGTAAAGGCTTTTCAATAGAGCAACCATTGTATAAGGTTCAGCCAGGAGAAACGCATATATCCTATTCAAAAGGAGCCGTGGTCATGTATCTTTTAAGTGAGTTAACAGGCGAGCAAAAATTAAATGAAGTGCTGAGAAATTTTATTGTGAAGCATAAATATCCCAATCCCAAACCTGTTTCAACAGATTTTTTAGATGAATTATACCGGCTAACAAATCCCTCTCTTCATGCTACAATAGACACATTATTTAAAAGAATTGAGCCGTTAAATGTAGAATAGGTTATTAGTGATACATTCATTAAGATAGCTGAATGCCGCAAGGTGGATTAAAAGTACTGATAGCGACGTAAATGAAGAAACTATCAACGATGCTGGTGAGCCTTTACAAATTCAATTTTATAATAAGAGTTTTATCAAAATACTAGTTTGGAGATAGCTATTAATGTTATATATAAGTATGCCTTTTACAACAGAAAGTTAATCGTAAAATATTTTAAACTAAAACAGATATTATGAAGACCATTTTATTAGCTGTATAATCCGGCCATCGTGACCACCAATCTGATGATGTTGACCACCCTTATTTAAAAGTCGTGTCAGGGCAGTTTCTGTAATAATTTCTAAGAGCTGTGTGATAAAAGTAAAGTTTCTCCTTTTAATTCTAATCTATGAGCGGTATGAACCATTCCGACTAATATGGCGTCAGCTACGGACTATCACCGATTACTTCATACTGTCAGAACTTTTATTTCAATTGGGTCTTGTTGATTTGTAAGCACCTCCCATAAAGGCTCAAGATCTTTTGTGAGTGTTAGGCGTATTGTTAGCACATCATCCTAGCCTTCTTGGATATCATCATGAATGACATTTGTTTTCGAATCCAAGCCTCATAAATACATTCCATATTTATTGTCTTGAAGAAGATATTCAGGAGGCTCAATTACTGAAGCCTCAATTACGATAGGATTTTCTACTTCACAATTAAAAACATCTGTATCAAAAAAGGCAACATTCAAGTTTGGAGAAAGAACAAACGATATGGCATCTAAAATTGAGGTCTTGCCTGAATCTCCTCTACCAATAAGACAGATAAAATTCTCGTTTTTCAAAAATTTGCTCAAATTTTGTTTAATTTGTAGAAACTGAATCACTAATTTAGGATAATATAATTTCAGCAGGAATATTCAACTCTTAGTGAAAGCGTTTGGCCAATTCGAGTGTAAGTGGTTTTCGTTTATTTAAAAGCGCAGATACATATCCTTTACTTCCAAATTTACCAACTAAATCTTTGTTCTTTAATCCAATCTCATCCATTTTTATACGAATGGCGTCAATAGGATTGGGCATCGGTATTGGGTAGTGTGCATCTTCGTATTGTTTAATCAATAAGAGGGCTATATCTACTTTATTACCTTCTGTTGTATTCGGTTTTACCTTTTTATCAAACATGGCGTCAATCCAACACAAATAGGCTTCGTACTGCTTCTTAGTCTTAATTAATTTTAGCTCCATAATGAATGTTTTGATAATACCTAGAAACCAACCTATTTCCCAAACACCGCTATATTACTGCTGAATATTTTTACTGCTATGGCCAATAAGATCACACCAAAGAATTTTCGTACCGCCAATAACCCCGATTCTCCCAAAGCTCGTTCTATTACTTTCAGCGACTTTAATGTTGCATACACAATCATTAAATTAATGAGGATGCCACTGAGTATATACAGTTCATCGTAATTGGCTTTGAGCGACATAATAGTGGTAAGTGTTCCACTTCCTGCTATTATAGGGAACGCAATGGGAACCATACTACTCGATTTGGCATTTTTATCGCCCTTGAATATTTCATGCCCCAACACCATTTCTAAACCCAATAAAAAAATTACCACCGATCCACCCACTGCAAATGAACGAATATCTAAGCCCAGTATTTTTAAAAATGGTTTTCCAGCAAACAAAAATAAAATCATCAATCCCCCAGAAATAACAGTGGCTTGCGTAGAACGAATGCCTCCCATTTTCTCTTTCAGTGATATCAATAAAGGAATAGAACCTACAATATCTATTACCGCAAAAAGCGTAAAAGTAACCGTTAGTAATGCATCTAGTTGAAAGTTCATAGCTGAAATATTTTAATAAAATGAAGTACTAATTAATAACTCGGCCGGTGCCATTCTTTTCCTTGTCTCGATATATTGTACAGCATCTCATGTTGATGTACACCTTCCTTCAATTCTATCTTTACTACACAACCATAATGCAAGGTGAATACATCAAAAGATGCTTTCAGTGGGGTTTGTGTAATATGCGATAAAATACTTCTGAGTACCCCGCCATGAGCCACTATTACTGCATCTTGCCCTGCTGCTGCGATGGCTTCAAAACGGCTCACCACCCTTTCGTATAAATGCAGATAACTCTCTCCATTGGGAACTGCTACGTTTACAAAATCATCCATCCAAGGTTGTATTTCTGGCTTGGGAATATCATCCCATTTCATCAACTCCCAGTCGCCACAATTCAACTCCATTAAGTCAGCATAACAATTAATTTCCTGATCAGCAAACAATGCATCTGCCAGTTTCTTACAACGCTGTAAGGGGCTGGAATAAATACGCAATGCAGTTGCTGGTAAGTGTGGTTTTATAAAGCCCAGTTCTTCTTCAAAACTTTCTGTTATATCTAGGTCACTTTGTCCATAACAAATGCCTTTCTCAATTTTTGGAGTAGTATGTCTTATTAAATAAATTTCCATAGCAATAAAAATCCTAGGTAAAAAATAAGTTCTGTAATTTGTTGGGTAGCTCCTAAACAATCGCCAGTATAACCTCCGATCCACTTCTTAAAATATCGTCTGGCAAAAATACAAAAAATATAGCAGGGTAGGAGGAGGAGGAAATAGACGGTAGACGGTAAATGGTAGACAGTGAACGGTAGACGATAGTCCGTGGATATTTGTGATAATACAATTAAGGGAATTGCCATACCGATTAGCAAGACCCCCATTTCTATTTTCGTTAATTTTCTATTGGCCAGTGGCTTGCTTTTACTGCTATCAATATCTTGCACATAAGGTAGTTTTTGCATGATGGTTACTGCAAAAAAGCGACTGCTACTATGCGCTGTAATCATCACCATACCCAGTAGTATTGCACTTGTATTATTGCTTATTTCGAGCAACAATAAAAATTTAATTGCCAGCATGCCAATCAATCCCACCACACCATAAGTACCGAGGCGACTGTCTTTCATGATGGTGAGAATTTTTTCTTTAGTCCATCCACCCCCAAAAGCATCACAACAATCTGCCCATCCATCTTCATGAAAAGCACCCGTTAACAAAATACTGGCCATCATAGAAATGGCAATACTCAATGGCATTGAAAATAAATAATTTGCTACAATACATACCATTGCACTTACCAATCCCACCAGTATTCCTACCCAACTAAAATAACGCGCCGAAGCTTGCAAGTTTGCTTGCGAAAAAGGGAGACGACCCACCGGAATTCGGGTGAGAAACATCAGCGCAGTCCGAAAAATTATCCATTGGTGCAGCATAGTGAAGATGTTTTTTGAACGTTTTAATGCCAACTATTAAAATTACATTATTCTGCTTTCGAACTCACACCAGCCTGCTCAAAGGAAGCCATCTCATTTAAAAATGCTACAGCACTTCTCACCAATGGAATTGCTAGTGCAGCACCTGTTCCTTCTCCAAGTCGCATTCCCCAATTGAGTATGGGTTTTATTTTCAGGTAGTCGAGCATTTTTTCATGGCCTTGTTCCCCACTGGTATGCGCAAAAATACAATTGTTTAAAACGGAGGGTGCTATCTTTTGCGCAATTAATAAAGCCGCCGTGGCAATGAATCCGTCCACTACAATAATCATCTTATTCTCGGCTGCTGAAAGATATGCGCCTACCATCATAGCAATTTCAAATCCTCCTATTTTTGACAATAGCTGGATGGGCGCTTCTCCTAAATTAAAAACTTGGTGTTTGAGTAAGCAAATGCGAAGTGCATCTATTTTGTTTGCAAGTTGCTCATCTGAAGCGCCAGTACCCCTGCCAGTACATTCTTCAATAGAAAAGCCAGTAATAGCACTCATAATTAATGCAGCAGAAGATGTGTTGCCAATACCCATTTCCCCAAAACCAATGCAATTGGTTCCTTTTGCTGCTATATCCGTCACTATTTTTTTGCCCGCTTCTATAGATGCCAATGCTTGGACTTCTGTCATTGCTGCTGTTGCAAAATAATTTTCTGTCCCCATTGCTTGCTTGGCATGAATAAACGAGGAATGATCGGTAACCTTTGAAAAATCTGCTTTTACGCCAGCATCTACCACAAAAAGCTGAATATTATTTTGCTTTGTAAACACATTAATAGCAGCACCTCCTGCTAAAAAATTTAAAACCATTTGGGCAGTTACTGCCTGTGGATATGGATTCACCAAACCGTTTGCAGCAATTCCATGATCACCCGCAAATACAATAATTGCGGGTGATTGAATGGATGGACATAATGTTTCTTGAATAAGACCAACCTGTAATGCAATGGTTTCTAACATTCCCAATGCTCCCACTGGTTTGGTCTTAGTATTTATTTTATGCTGCAACTGTGTTTGTAATGATGCCATATGCTAAAGATTGATATTAATTCCGGTATGAACAATAAATGGTATGCTGTTAAAGCCCCTAAGATCGAAAAATTTCTTATTGGTCATATTTTGCGCATCCACAAATAACTTTAATTTATTGTTGAATCGATATTCTGTGTAAGCATTTAATAAAAAATATTCTGGTAAGTTCACATCCTGTTTTTTATAACCTCCAACATCGGAGCGACTGCTGATATATTTTCCGCTTATGCTTACCGTTAATTTTTCATGCGTATAATTCAATACTATATTGGCATTGATGCCCGGTCTTCTCAACCCATAATTGTATGCAGTGTCCTTAAAATTTAAGCGACTCTGTGTGGAATCCGCAATACTTAAAAAAGTAAAATTAGCGCGTACAGTCAACTCATTTGTAATGGCAGCACTGGTTTCATATTCTACTCCAAAAGCAGTTTGTTTAACTAGGTTGAAGTACTTACTTCTTACATAATCAAAGTCAATACCATTCCGCGTGGTTCTGTAAAAAACTACGAGGCGACTCGAAAATAGTTTTGTAGCATTCGATAAGCCTGCTTCTATAGTAGTACTTCGCTCTGGCTGCAAATCTTTGCTGCCACTGAACCCATCAAAAAGTTGGTACAGCGATGGCGCTTTAAAAGCAGTTGCAATGCTTCCAAATACCCGTATATTTTCATTTACTTGATAGGACGGATTGAAAGTAAGGGTATGATTATTGCCATACATTGAATGTTTATTCAATCGAATACCCATATCTGTTGCAAACCCTTTTTTATTGTTGAACAAAATAGAGGTATACAAAGAAGATTGTGAAACACCCGTGTCTCTAAATCCACTATTATAAGGGCCAAAACTACTTACTGATCTAAACTGGTTATTCATATTTGCAAAACGATATTCGACTCCTTGTAATAACGATAAATTTTTGGTAATTGGTATATTGGCATACAATTCTACAAACTGGGTTTTACCAAAATAATTATTTCTAAGAAAATAATTGAATGCGGTTTTGTCGGCACTATCACGTTCAAAAGCGCGAGTTGTCTCGTTAAACTGGTAATTACCTGTAACTGTTATTTTAGGCGATTTGTATTGAAATCCACCACCCGTATTAAGCATATTACTTTTCAGTTGATACTGCCTATCATCGTTAAAAACCCCAGCATCAATATTACTGGTATAGCCACTGTGTAAAACAAAACCTTTAATTAAAAAGCGGTTGGTAAGTGCGTACTGAAAACTTCCGCTGGAGGTATTTCCATGGTAACCATCTTTGTCAAAATTCTTACTTCCCGTACTGTCGTAAGCCGTGCTAAAGCCATTGGTATTTAAACGGGCATGTCTTGCGGTATAAGTAAGCTTATTCAGTTTTCCATAAACTTGTGCATTGGTTCTAAACGTATTTAGATTGCCAGCCGAGAATGTAGCTTTTAGGTTAACGGGTTTTGAAATATTGTTTTTGATGGTAATAATATTGATTACACCAGCTACCGCATCGCTTCCATAGAGCGTGCTTTGAGCACCCCTACATACTTCAATGCGTTCAACATCATTGATGGAGAAAAGATTTAAATCAAATTCATTGTTGATTTGTGAAGGATCGTTTACGGGAATGCCATCCATCAGTATCAGTGTTCTACCGCTGCCTGCGCCACGCATAAAGACCGTCTGGTTGGTGCCAGCATTGTTGAATGCACCATTGATGGTGATTCCCACGGTTTCATTCAGCACTTGTGCTACAGATCTGCCTGCACTTTTTTCCAGCACATGCTTGTCAATTACCGTAATTACTTTACCAGTAGTGCTTTGTTTTTGTTCCTGCTTATTGGCAGTAACTACTACTTCGTCCAGTACGCGTGTACGGAGACTGTCTCGTTGGGCATGCAGACTTGTTGCTGCCAGCACCATGGTTAAGAGCGTTAATTTTTTGCTCATTGTGTTGATTTTAATGGTACAACAAATGAGCTTCCAGGAAAATAAAAAAACGGCGAAAAATAAATTACTGCTGCCGCAGCGCTTTACGTTCCATGCTTTTCACCCGAAAGCCGTGAATAATTAGTTGCAGTTGGCAGGTCTTCTGGCTCTCCCGCCTTTTAAACTTCCCTTCCCATTCTTTTTTGGAACAGTGGTTGCAGTTGTCTAAAAGTTCGCCGACAAAGCGGCGGGATTACAGCTACGGGGATAGCGCCGGAATTACACCGGACTTCCCTTTTAATCACTTGCCTGAGGCAAGTGAACCAAATACATCGCAAATGTAGGGGGTTGAACTGTTTTGAGTAGATTATTTTTTATCCACGGGCCAAGGTCTACAGTCCACAGTCCACAGTCTTTTCCTTACATTCACCCAATGAAGGGCAATCAAAAACTAAATATTTTCAGTTTCACCATGATTGTAGTGGGACTGGTTATTGGAATGGGCATATTTAGGTCAGCTGCTACCAGCGCAAAAACTGCAATAGATCCTTCGGTGTACTTCACAGCTTGGATATTGGGCGGCTTTGTTGCTTTATGTGGCGCACTTACCTATGCGGAAATTGGTAGCCGATACCCCGTTACCGGGGGATATTATAAAATATTTTCCTATGCCTACCATCCCAGTATTGCATTTGCCATCAACTGCATCATCCTCATCAGCAATGCTGCCAGCCTAAGTGGAGTAGCTTTAATTGGAGCGGGTTATATCACCAAACTTTTTCCGGAAGTTCAGTGGGGAGATATAGATAAAGCACTGATTAGTTGCATTGCAATCGTAATTTTTTATGGCATTAATTTGCAAGGATTAAAGATGAGTTCTAGGGCACAGAATATTTTAATGTTGATTAAAATCGGTATGATATTGGTGCTGATTGCTGCACTTTTTTTCCCCTATTCAACCAATCCCACACCTATTATAGCCAATATGCCTGTTCCAGCTATGGGATGGTTGCAAAGCCTCGGTGTAAGTCTAATTGCCGTCTCTTTTACCTATGGCGGGTACCAGCAAACCATCAATTTTGGGAATGAAGTAAGCAATCCCGCTAAAAATATTCCTAGGGGTATTTTCTTTGGAATTGCCATTATTATTAGCCTCTATTTGTTGGTCAATTTTAGCTATTACCAAATCATTGGCTTTGAACAAATGAAGGGGGAAAGAGAAATTGCCTATACCCTAATTCAAAAAGTATTTGGTGATCGAGGGGCGGCTATTTTCTCTTTTTTACTTTTTTTAGGAGTGCTGGCCTATGTAAATGCCATACTTATGAGTAATCCACGCGTAATGTATGCAATGAGTGAAGAGGGAAGCCTACCAAAAATATTCTCTAAGCAAAGTGAAAAAAACAATGTACTGGTGGTTTCACTCACCGTTTTTGCCGCCATATGTATCGTCATTTTATTTTTTGCACAGACTTTTGAGAAAATACTCAATTTCACCATTTTCTTGGACTGTTTTGGGATGGTTGCTTCCAGCGCTACCATTTTTATACTCCGAAAACGAACCCAATATTTAGACGGTACAGGTATTTATAAAATGAAATGGTATCCATTCTTACCCATTGTCTTTATGCTTGCCTATTTATTTGTGGGAATAAGTATTGCCATACAAACACCAGAAACTGCCTTGGTTGGTGTTTTGGTATTGGGGGCGTTTGTGGGACTTTATTTTGTATTAGGCGTTAGAAAAAAGACTTAATTGAGAGAGCAATCGCCTTTCATACTAATTTTAACACAAAAGAATAGCTATCCTTTCCGTCTGTCTATTTTTTTAAAAGCAGCAATTCATTCACTTATTTTTGTATCATGACTAAGACCTTTATACTGATATTGGGTTGTTTTATTGGTTCAGCAGCAGTTCAAGCACAAGAAAATAATCTTTGGGATATACACCGTTGTATAGAATATGCGGCTAAGAATAATATTTCACTCAAGCAAGCAGATGTGCAAGCTAGGCTGGCTAAGCTGGAAACAGAACGAACAAAACTGGCTTTATATCCATCGGCCAATTTCAATAGTAACTTGGGTACCCAATTTGGTCGCTCTATAGATCCTACTACCAACCAATTTACAACCACTCAATTATTGTTTCAGGGACTGAATGTAAACCTAAGCGCGCCTATTTTTAACTGGGGCGCATTGCAGTCCGATAAAAAAATTGCAGGTTTTAATGCTCAGGCTGCCTTAATTGATATTGAAAGAATTGGCAACGATATCTCCTTAAATATTGCATCCTTCTTTTTGCAAGTTGTGGCCGCAAAGCAGCAAATTGGTATTGCCAAAGTACAAATCTCACAAACACTTACACAGCTAGGGTTTACTCGCAAGCGGGTAGAAGCAGGAGCGCTTCCTGAATTAAGTGCCGCAGAAGTGGAAGCCCAGTTGGCAAGGGATAGCACCATTTTAGTGAATGCAGAAGCCAGCTTTTCGCAATCTATTATTCAACTTAAAGCAGCCATTAATTTAGACATGGCTACGCCTTTTGAACCAGTCATTCCTGCTGTTGAAAATATTTCTTTGGCTGCACTTGCAGACCTAGAGCCAGCTGCATTATACCAATTGGCATTGAGCAATCAGCCCGCTCAAAAGCTCAATAATTTAAGGGTTAAATCGGCGGACGAATCCATCAAACGAGCCCGTGCAGCTTATTATCCCATTATTTCTGCCTTTGGCGGATTGGGATCGAATTTTGCCAATTCAGCTCGTGAAGTAACTGGGGTAAATATTGTTGGAATCCGCCCTACCAGCGGGTTTGTAAATGTGGGTGGAACCAATTATACGGTATTGCAACCCGATGTGCAAATTGTACAATCTAAAAGAAATTTTTTCGGTATGTGGAGTGGATGGGGTGGACAGCTTGAACAGAATTTTAGGCAGAATTTTGGGGTGAATCTTCAAGTACCTATCTTCAACGGAGGCAATGCCCGGTTGGCTTATGAGCGGTCAAAACTAAACTTACGTTCTGCACAAATCACCAGTCAACAAACTGACTTAATACTACAACAAAATATTTATACTTCTTATACCAATGCAATTGCAGCTATGAAGCGCTTTAATGCAAGCGATAAAAGTGTAGAAGCGGCACAAAAAGCATACGATTTTGGTAGAAAAAGATTTGAAGCAGGATTGTCGAATACACTCGATTTAATTACCAATCAGAATAACCTGTTGCGGTCAAAACTAGATCGACTGAATAATCAATTTGATTATATATTTAGAATTAAGTTATTAGAATTTTATAAAGGACAAGGCATTAAATTATAGTACTGGTTTCAAAGCACAAAAGTAAAATACAGTTATGAGTAAGAAATTAATTTGGATTATTGTTGGATTGATTGTAATAATCGGAGTGATGATTGGTCTTAAAAAAGCCGGGGTAATTGGTAAGGAGGAAGGTATAAAAGTGACTGCCGAAGACGTTCAACTGAGAACCATAACAGAAACGGTAAATGCAAGTGGTAAAGTATACCCCGAAGTAGAAGTTAAAATCAGTCCCGATGTAAGCGGTGAAATAGTGGAGTTAAATGTAAATGAAGGCGATAGTGTTCATAAGGGACAGGTTTTGGCTAGAATATATGCAGATATATTGGGATCACAGCGCGACCAAGTAGCTGCTGGTGTTCAACAGCAAGAAGCACAGGTTTCTAATTCAACTGCGCAATCTTTTGCTATAAAAGCCACGTTGGATCAGGCAGAAACCCAGTACAATCGGCAGAAAAAATTATTAGAAGAAAAAGTAATCAGCCGACTAGAATTTGAACAAGCAGAACAAGCATTTAGAGCTGCAAAAGCAAATTATACTGCAGCCATGGAAGGCATTAAAAGTGCGAAAGCTGGCGTAACCAGTGTGCAAGCTCAATTGAATAGAGCCAATAAAGATATTGGGAGAACGGTTATTGTATCACCTATGAATGGAGTGATTAGTTTATTGGCCATTAAAAAAGGAGAAAGGGTTGCAGGTAATAGTTTTAATGTGGGTACAGAAATGATGCGTGTGGCCGATATGCGCAGTATTGAAGTAAGGGTTGATGTGGGTGAAAATGATATTCCAAAAGTAAAATTGGGTGATACCGCTGTTGTAGAAGTAGATGCATATTCCAATAGAAAATTCAAAGGATTGGTGTATAAGATTGCCAACCCAAATACAGGCTCAGCATTAGGAGGTAATACCAATGTAGAAGTAACCAATTATAAAGTACATATTCGTTTGCTGCCAGATAGTTACAAAGATTTAATTGTAATAGGAAGAGGGTTTCCATTTCGTCCTGGGATGACTGCCAGTGCCGATATTCAAACAAAAAGTAGAATCAATGTAATATCGGTTCCTTTGAATGCAGTAACAACTCGTGATAGCAAGGAAAAAAATGATACAGATAAAAAAGATGCAAAGAAAGAGGATAAAGCTGCTAATACTGCTAAAGAAGCACCCAAATCGGTAAGCTCAGACGATGGCATTGAAGAAGTGGTATTTATTTTACAAAAAGACAATACTGTTAAAAAAATAAAAGTAAAAACGGCCATTCAAGATTTGAATAATATTGAAATTTTAGAAGGATTAAAAATAGGCGATAAAGTAATTTCAGGACCTTACTCAATTGTAAGCAAGACACTGAAAGATGGTAACCTAGTGAAAGTGGTGGAGAAAGAAAAATTATTTGAAGAAAAGAAAAAGGATTAAGAATCCACGGCTCATCGGCTACCCTGAATTGTCCAGTGTCTTTTCCATATATTTGCTGCATAAAACAACTATATGCAGTTTGGAATTATAGGAAGTGGAAGCTGGGCAACTGCTATAGCTAAAATACTTACTGATAACGGTAGTACCATCAATTGGTGGGTACGCAATGAAGACACTATACAATACTTGCGAAAACGCCGTCACAATCCGCATTATTTAAGTGGGGCATACTTTAGTCTAGCGCAATTACAGTTGAATTCAAATCTGATTGAAGTAGTGGAGGCATCAGATATACTGGTGGTGGCTGTTCCATCCGCCTTTGTAGAAGAAACCTTGGCACAAGTACCCGCTGGTTTATGGAAAAATAAAAAAATTATTTCAGCAGTAAAAGGAATATTGCCCAGCTCCAATCAGCTTCTAGACGAGTATTTATCTGATCAGTTTAAATTTCCTGCAGCAGATTATTTTACCTTATTGGGACCTTGTCATGCAGAAGAAGTGGCGGCCGAAAAACTTTCTTACCTTACTTTTTCTGGTATCAATGAAGTGGCTGTTGCTGAAGTGGCTGCTTTCTTTCAAACGGAATATATTAATACAGTAGTAAATACAGATTTGGTAGGTGTTCAGTATGCTGCCGTAATGAAAAATATTTATGCATTGGGAGCTGGTATTGCACATGGATTGGATTATGGCGATAATTTCTTAAGCGTTTATATTGCAGCAAGTGCCAATGAAATGTGTAGGTTTCTAAGACTGATTTCAAAAAACGAATCAGCCAATTTTACCAAAAATAATTATGCAGCTTCTGTGTATTTAGGAGATTTATTGGTAACCTGTTATTCCTTGTACAGTCGCAACCGAACATTCGGCAATATGTTGGGAAAAGGTTATTCGGTGAAAGCCGCAAAACTAGAATTGAATATGGTTGCTGAAGGCTATAATGCTAGTAAATGTATTTACAAAGCCAATACAGTAATACAGGCTGAAATGCCTATTGCGAGTACCATCTATGCCATTTTGTGGGAGCATTTGGCAGCTGTGGAAGGGTTTAAGCAAATAGAAAAATACCTTGTATAGCAAGTATTTTTCTTTAATTTCACCCGAAAGAAACTATTTTATTTTCCCCTAAATTTTATTTTTTGTGCCTTCAAAAATCATCAGACAGTTAAGGGAACAACACAATTATACCCAAGCATATGTTGCTAAAAGGCTGGGTATGTCGCAAAACGCCTACAGTAAAATAGAAAATGCTTATACACAGCTCACTGTAAAGCATGTAAAAAAATTATCGAAAGTTTTAGAAGTCTCGATATTGGATTTATTGAAAGATGATTTTGAAATTCATCCCCCTAGTCTTATTCAAAAAGAAAGTATCACCAAGAACAGCTTACTGATGAACTTAAAAAAGGTAGCTGAAAAATTAGAGACAAAACATCCCTTAAAACACGATTTTTACCCCTTATTAATGTCGCTTATCTCTACTCTAGATAATACCATTGATCAAGTTCATTAGTCCCGAAAAAGATGCGCTGCTATGCCATCAGCATAAAATTTTCCGCTATTACTCAGGTAGAGGTATTCGCCCGTTTCAACCATCATTCCCGCTTTTAAATAGTTGGATGATTCTGCTAAAACTATAACAGATAAACTGCTTCCTGCAATCTTATTCAAGGTTTCAAAATGAATGCCTTCGATGGTTCTGAGTGCAGTCATGATATACTCATTTATTTTTTGATTGGCACTAAGTATTTCCATTTCATAGGGCACCATTCCTTTTTCAATAGATTTAATATATAAGCTGTTGTTGGAAATATTCCATTGCCTACTGTCGCCATTATAAGAATGGGCAGAGGGCCCAATACCTAGGTAATATTTGCCTGCCCAATAACTTGAATTATGCTTGCTTCGTTTTCCATCCTTAGAAAAATTAGAAATTTCATATTGCTCATAACCTGCTGCCGCAGTTTGTTGAACCAATAAATTAAAATGCAATGCTTGTTTAGTGGGGTCTATATCGGGTAGTTTTTTTCGATTGATTTTATTTGCCAATACTGTTTTGGGTTCAACTGTAAGTGCATAACAAGATAAGTGTGGTATATCAAAATCAAAAGCAGTCTGTAGGTTCTTTAACCAGTTGGTCTCGCTCAATGTAGGCCCCCCATAAATCAAGTCAATTGAAATATTATGAATACCTCCATCTTGCGCCATAGGAATAACTGCTAAAGCCTGCGTTGCATTATGAGCCCGATTCATCCATATTAAATCATTTTGCTGAAAAGATTGTATGCCAATACTGATACGGTTGATACCAACTTCCTTCCAAGTTTTGATAAGGGTGGGACTGATATCATCGGGGTTGGCTTCTATACTAATTTCTGCATTGGTTAAGATGCTAAATTGTTTTTGAATGGCATTAAAAATGGCGTTCAAATGGAACGGCGATAATAAAGACGGGGTACCTCCTCCAAAATAAATGGTGGACAAAGGGGTTTGTAAATATTGCTTTTGCAAAGTTATTTCAGCAATAATACAGGCGATGATTTCATCCATCAAGTTTTGCTGGGTAGAAAAATGAAAGTTGCAGTAATTGCAGGCTTTTTTACAAAACGGAATATGAATATAGATACCTGCCATATCAGCAATAATAAATAAAAATAAGATTGTTCCTTCATGATATGCGAATAATGATGGGCAATCAATAATTTTGCAACAATGGTATTGTTTCGTAGAATTTTTTTCGGCTTGATCATTGGTTGTTGCTGTATGCAAGTGCAGGCGCAAATAGATTCCTTGCCTCCTGCCCTCAAAACTGAGGTGGTTGATACTATTGCGATGGCCGATTCCAGTCTCAAATCAGCTAACAACAAGGGTTTAATACAATCCAATGAATATATATTGGATACAGCTACGTATCGCAGCATTGCCTTTCATCCTTATCTTCCGTTGAATGCGCCGCCTATTCAAATGTTTATTGATTATCGGAAGCAGGTGTCGAAAGACAGTCTATTTTATACATTATTGGGTATTGGTTTTTTATTGGCACTGATTAAATTGTTGTTCCCCAAATATTTTAGAAACGTATTCCTACTTTTTTTTCAGACCAGTTTGAGACAAAAACAAACGAGAGACCAGTTATTACAAGAAAGGGTGGCTGCCATACTTATTAATTTACTTTTTATAAGTTCTGGCGGCTTGTTTATTACCTTATTAATTCAGTATAAAAATTGGTCGCCACTTCCATTTGCCTTACTAAGTTTATATATATGTGGGGTATTGGTGTTGATTTATGCGGGTAAATATATATTTATTCAGTTCATTGGCTGGGTTTTCAATAGCAAGACTGCTGCAAGCGGATACTTATTTCAAGTATTTATGGTGAACCGTATTTTGGGGGTGATATTATTGCCATTATCGGCAATTTTAGCCTTTGCAAAGGCTGAATTGGCTGTAATTGTGATAACTGTAGCAGCAGGATTGGGACTTATTTTATTCTTATATCGCTACTTAATATCTTTTGGTTCGTTGAAGAATGATCTTCAACTCAATGCTTTTCATTTTTTCCTTTACCTTTGCGCCGTAGAAATTTTACCAATGGTATTGATTTATAAGCTATTGGTAGATAATATTGGCTGAAATTTTATTTTTGCAAAATACAGGAAGCAGCATGAGCAAAATCGGGACGAAGCAAACCGCAGAATCAAAAGTAGCCAGAAAAATTCTTATTTCTCAGCCAAGACCGGAGAGCGAAAAATCGCCTTATTTCGATTTGGAGCGGAAGCATAATGTGGAATTGGTATTTCATCCTTTCATTGTATTGCAAGGTATTGCCGCAAGAGAATTCCGTAAGCAGAAAATTGATATAACATACTTCTCAGCTATTGTTTTTACCAGTAGAAATGCCATTGATCATTTCTTTAGAATGAGTGAAGAAATGAAGATCAGTATTGGCCAAGATACCCGCTATTTCTGTATTACAGAGGCAGTTGCGTTGTACTTGCAAAAATTTATTTTATACCGGAAGCGCAAGGTTTTTTATGGTGCAGATGGCACCAATAAAAGCCTATTTGATGTAGTTAATCGACACAAAGAGGCGGAGCGTTTCTTGTATGTATGCAGCGAAAATCAGCAGGATAATGAAATTGTTAGTTGGCTTAAAAACAATAAATGTGAGTTTCAACTCGGGTTTATGTATCGCACAATTAGTAATGATATAAAGCCTGTTTTTGAGCAAAATGCATACGACGTGATTTGTTTTTTCACACCCAGTGGGGTAAAGAGTTTATTGGATAATTTTCCCGGGTTTGAACAAAACGGGACGGTAATGAGTGCGTTTGGCGGCAATACTTCGAAAGCCGTTGAAGACGCTGGTTTCAAACTTGAAATTAAAGTTCCATCTCCTCAAAAGCCAAGTATGGTAGCTGCATTGGATCAGTTTCTATGCAGTGTTAAAGCCCCTAAATAAATTTTAGAAGAGGTTTTTATCGGATTTTTTTTAAAATCAAGCACTCCCCAAAAACTAATTCATCTAAATCTTCGTTATTGCTGTTGTGAGGCTTTTTAGTTGCGGCAAAACCAGTCTATTGGGGTTGACAAGGTTAGAACGCACAATTTTTTATTTGCTTTAGCAATTGTATAACATTTTTATCTGTAAATTGCCATTGCAGAGTCCGAAATGGCTATATATTGATTAAAGTAATAATTTGATACTAATTGGCGTTAACTTTACTTAATGTTTATAAAAAGGAATTAAAGCGGTGTAAAACTGCTTTAGAAGCATTTAGAACATATATTTGCTCCTGTCAAAATCAATATTGGTCATGAAAATTCATCTTTCTTTAATAGTAACAGCGGTTATTGCAACTACTATGGTTTCCTGTTTTAAGGGGAAGGGTAAGAAATCTAAGGGTCTACCCGATGATGGTCAGCTCCATGGAGTAGCGCCCGCAGCCAAGCAAAATATGAATACTCCCCAGAATATGGTTTATATTCAACCTGGAACTTTTCATATGGGGCCAAGTGATGAAGACATCAGCTATAATTATACCAGCCGAAATAGACAAGTCTCCATGCCAGGATTCTGGATGGATGCCACTGAAATTACCAATAATGAATATCGCCAGTTTGTAAACTGGGTAAGAGATTCTCTTGCTTTTAAAGTTTTGTTTGGGCAAGGAATAAATAAAGATGATGATACCATGGCAGTGGACTGGAAGAAGGTAGCCACCATTAAATGGGATAAGAGTACCATTGAAAAACTAAATGAATTGAATCTGGCGCCCGATAATAGGTTGTATGGTAAGCCTGAAATAGATCCTGAAAAAATAATGTATCGGGTTGAATATTTTGACCTTGCTGAAGCTGCAAAGCGTGAAAATGCTGGTCAATCTAGAAAATCATTCATTGTTAAAAGAGACCAACGTGTTTATCCGGATACATTGGTGTGGATGCGTGATTTTTCGTATTCTTACAATGAGCCGATGACCAAAAGGTATTTCTCTCACCCTTCTTTTGGAAATTATCCTGTAGTTGGCGTAAACTGGAAACAGGCAATGGCTTTTTGTCATTGGAGATCCCATATTCAAAATAGCTATTTGGCGAGAAAGAAAATGGCCATTGATGGGGACTATCGGCTTCCGAGTGAAGCTGAGTGGGAGTACGCTGCAAGGGGTGGTCGCACCAATTCAATGTACCCATGGGGTAGTTATTACACCAGAAATAAAAAGGGCTGTTTGTTGGCCAATTTCAAACCAGGAAGGGGTAATTATGCTGAAGATGGTGGATTCTATACTGTTCGTGCAGATGCATATTGGCCCAATGACTATGGTTTATATAATATGAGTGGTAATGTGGCAGAGTGGACAGGTTCTTATTTTTATGAAGGGGCGTATAACTTTTTGGCAGATATGAGTCCCGATGTTCGATATGATGCAAAGGATTCTGACCGTCCTCGTGAGAAGCGCAAAGTAATAAGAGGTGGAAGCTGGAAGGATATAGCTTATATGATTCAAGTAACAACCCGCAACTATGAATACCAAGATACTGCAAAATCGTATATTGGTTTCCGTTGTGTGATTGACTTAGCGCCTAAAATGAAAAAATAAAATCAACCTTTAAAAAATCAACCCTTAAAAAATCAACAATTATGGCTTCAGGTGTTTCTCCCGCAGTAAATCGTGCAGTAAACGTTTTTGTATGTCTTGGTGCAGCAGTAGTAATTTTCGGTGCTATGGCTAAAATCTTGCACCTTTCTTGGGCTGACTGGGCACTAAAGATTGGCCTTACCACAGAGGCATTGATCTTTATCATTTATGCAATTCTACCTCCACCTGATATGGACTCGCACGCCGCACCTGCGGCAGTTGACGCAGGAAATCCAGCTTTAAAAAGCCTCGATAAAATGATGCAAGAAGCAGATATTACCCCTACAAACCTGAGCAAATTGAGCGAAGGGTTTAAAAAATTAGGTGGTACGGTTGATAAAATGGGAGAAATTGGCGATGTAGTAAAATCTACTACTGATTTTTCTACTAAATCAAAAGAAGCTACCATGGCAATGGGTTCAGTAGCTACTGCCCTGAATGGTGCAGCGCAATCATTTACTTCATTCGGATCAGCGGCGGATGCAAATAAACAGTTTCATGTGCAAGTTCAAGGGTTAACAAAAAATTTAACTTCTTTGAATACCATTTACGAATTAGAACTACAAGAAAGCAATAACCATCTAAAAGCGTTGAATCAGTTTTATGGTAAACTGTCACAGGCTTCTGCTGCAATGACCAGTAGTGCTGATGATGCAGTTAAAGCAAAAGAGCAAATTGCAATTCTAGCAGTTAACCTGGGTAAATTGAATCAGGTATATGGTAGTATGCTAACAGCCATGCAGGGAAGATAATACTGCACGCACAACCAAAACTTATTTCTAAAACGTATTTGAAAAACCAAAGAGAGTATGTCACTACCCAAGGAACCGCGGCAGAAGATGATCAACATGATGTATCTAGTGTTGACTGCACTGCTTGCACTGAATGTTTCTTCTGAAATATTAAACGCATTTAAAACAGTGGACAGGAGTTTGATGACTGCCACTGGAATAGCAGAGAAAAAGAATGTAGAAATTTTTAAGTCTTTCGAGCGAAAAGTAGACGATCCCACCACAAGGGAGAAAGCGCAGATCTGGCTACCAAAAGCCCAACAGGCAAAGAAAATAGCAGATGATATATATGCTTACCTCGAAGGGTTAAAAGTGGAGTTAAAAAAAGAATCTGGCTTAAAGATGGAAGCTGGAAAAGAAATTTTTAAGGAAGACGACCTAGACGCAGCCACTCGAATGTTTCTTTCTGCGCCTCCCAGTGGAAAGGGAAGGGGTAAAGAATTGTACAATAGGTTGAGCGACTTCAAACAACAGTTGCTTGCTATTGATCCAGATTTGGCCAAAGAGATTGGTGCAACTTTACCACTTGATTTGCCAGTGATGAAAGACGACAATGATAAAATAGAATGGGCTTATACTTTTTTTCATATGACACCTACTATTGCAGGTATCACCATTTTGAGTAAGTTTCAAAATGATATTAAAAATAGTGAAGCTCAGTCAGTAGAATTTTGCCATAAGCAGATTGGTGCGGTTGAATTGATATATGATGAATTTCAAGCCATTGCAAACGCAAATGCAAGTTATGTAATGCCGGGTGAGGAAATTATTATCAATGCGGGTGTTGGTGCTTTCAATAGTGCTTCAAAGCCAACTGTAACGGTAGATGGAGCTTCTGCGAGTGCTACTGAAGATGGATCTTTTGAGTACAAATTCAAGCCTAGCAGCAGTGGACAAAAGAATGTTACCATTACATTTATAAAGCCCGATGGTACAAAGGCTACAGTAACCAAGCCTATTAAATATACCGTAGGTGTTCCTTCTGGCTTGGTGGTTTCTACCGATAAAACAAGGGTATTTTATCAGGGTTTAGAAAACCCTTTGAGTGTAACTGGAGGAGGAGGTGATGAAAAAGTAAATGTAAGCATTGATGGCAACGGAATTAGTTTTCGGAAGACAGGTGCTGGTCAATATATGGTTACTTGTGGAGCATTGGGATCGGCAACAGTGAATGCGACTGACGGAAAGAATAGCCAGAAAATTATTATTCCAGTAAAAAGGGTTCCAAATCCTTTGGCAACTGTGGGTGGTAAAGCGGGTGGTCCCATTGGTGCGAATGTGTTCCGTGTACAAAAAGGGGTTGCTGCTGAATTGAAAGATTTTATTTTTGAAGGGGTTAAATATGATGTAGTTTCTTATACCCTTATTTGTACGGGTAAAGGATTTGAGGAGAGTGGGCTTGGAGTTGCTGAAGTTTTTGGAGCTTATTTTAATGGGGAAGCACAAGCTTTAATACGCAAATGTCAGGCAGGGTCTACCGTTGTAATTGATGAAATTAAAGTATCGGGTCCTGGTGGAACCCGATTATTAGATCAGAATATTTCGTTTACACTTCAATAATTGTGCGTATGAAAAAGTTATTATTCAGCGGGTTGGTTGGGAGCCTTGTACTGGTGCTTTGTACTGGTGCAATAGCTCAGTCCAAATATAGAAAGTCTGGAGCAGCGCCTACTCCGGCAGTTGCAGCTCCAGCAACAACTACATCTACAACTCCAGCCCCAATAGCAAAGCCTTCTAATACAAAAGCGACCGCACAAAAAAACAGTGGTTCGCAGGTAGCCAGTGCTAATAATAATATTGGGAGCGATACAATTAAAAAAGCACCTTCTGGACCTGGATCGTCTAGGTATCGTCCTGGCAACAATACCCCAGCAGCTCCATCAGTAAGTGCTTCAAATGGCAACGCTGGTTCGGGTGTTGCTACTATTTCCTATGATACAACTATTCAAGGGGGATTTGATGCGAAGCCAGAAATCTCACTCCGTAATAATTATGCGGTTGATAGAAGTCAAGTTAGAGATCGCAAACCATTGGCATATGAAGATCTTAGGGAAGATGATGCGCTATACAGTCAGTTTGTATGGCGGGAAATAGATGGAAGGGAGAAAATTAACCAAAGTTTTATGTATCCAGGCAAGGATAATAATGGTGATCAACGTTTTTTCTCTATTCTTTTAAGTGCTATTAAAAACGATAGTGTGGTGGCTTTTTCGGCAGACAACGATCGTTTTACAATTCCACTTACCACCAATCAGGTGATGGCCTTAACGGGAGGGGCACTTGATACCCAAGAAGTAGCCGATCCTATTACTGGGGTTATTGATAAAGTAGTTACTAAGAAAGCCAAATTCAGTCCCGACTCAGTATATACTTTCCGGATTAAGGAGCAGATTGTTTTTGATAAGGAAGCAAGTAGGTTATTTACCCGGATTATTGGTATTGCACCTATAGCCAAGCAGGTTGCTGCGGGTAAGTCTTTTGCAAGGGTATTATTCTGGGTGTACTATCCCGATTTGCGCCCTTCTCTAACCAAGTTCGAAGTGTATAATCCAAAGAACTTTTCTGCGAGAATGACTTGGGAAGAATTGTTTGAGAGCAGGTTTTTTTCTAGTAATATCATTAAGACTACCTTGGGTAATCCGGGTGATAAAAACTTGATTGCTTTAATAAAAGATCCATTGTATCGTTTATTGGAGGGTGAGAATATCAAACAAAAAATATTTAATTACGAGCAGGATTTGTGGCAACACTAAAATTATATAGTACCAAACAGGTGGTATTTTTTAATACAAAAAGGGGCTTTAGCCCCTTTTTGTATTAAAAAAATTGAAAACATTTATTCAGTACGTAAAAAAATATTTTTATTAAATACTTATTCCTTAACTTAGCATCGGTTTTTCATAGGATATTGGATTTTAAAAACGGGGCTGGATTTCTATCCTGGCCCCTTTCTTTTTTAAAAACCCCTACAACCCCCATCATTTCACGATTCCTTAAAATAATTGGTAATTATCCCCGCTTTATGAAGTCCTACTATTGAGGCTATCTCCGCTGTTGTTTTCTCTTTAATATGCTTCACAGATTTAAAAGCTTTTAATAAATCATCAATCGTTTGTTTGCCAATACCTGGAATGGTTTCTAAAACAGTATTGAATTGACCCTTTGACCGTTGATTCCGATGAAAGCTGATGCCAAAGCGATGCACTTCATCCCGAATTCTTCGTACAAGATTGAGGGCATCACTGTTCCATGGTAATTTGAGGGATTCCTGATCACCTACAAAAAAAAGTTCTTCTTCTTGCTTTGCCAATCCCACCAAAGTAGTAACACCCAACAGCTCCAGTTCTTGTATAGCTTCCATAGCAGCACTTAGCTGCCCTTTGCCGCCATCAATGATAACCAGTTGGGGAAATGGAGATTGTTCTTCTTTGAGTCGTTTATACCGCCTGTATACCACTTCTTTCATGGTAGCAAAGTCATTGATACCTGCTACTGTTTTCACATTGAATTTGCGGTAGTCGTCTTTTGCGGGTATTCCATTTTTAAAGCAAACCATGGCAGAAACGGGAAATGCTCCTTGGAAATTAGAGTTATCGAAACATTCAATATGAACGGGTACTTCTGAAAGGTGTAAAAATTGTTGTAGGTCGTAAAGTACTTTTTTCTGTTCCATATCTGTTTTACCTGCTAAATGCAATATTTTTTTTCTACGCAATTCAGCTTTAAAATAAGCCACGTTTTTCATTGATAAATCCAGGAGTTTTCGCTTATCACCGGCTTTAGGGACCGTAATTACAATAGTAGGATCGGGATAATGAATGGGAAAGGGCACTACGATTTCGTTGGCAAGGCTGTTGAACGAAGTTCTTAAAGTGCCAATTACAAATTCAAGCACTTCTTCCTCAGATTCTTCCAATTTAGTCTCCACTGGAACACTATGTGTTTGAACAATTGTACCGTTCTGAACCATCAAATAATTTACATAAGCTTTGTCATCTTCTTTGGCAATAGAAAATACATCAAGGTTATTCAGGTGTTTGCTTACGATTACAGAACTGGACTGATAGGTTTCTAGGTGTTCAATTTTTTTTCGCACCAGCTCGGCTTTTTCAAATTCCATGGCGAGCGCACTGGCGTGCATCATAGTTTTAAAATGTTGAATTACAGAGCCTAGATTGCCTTTCAGCATATTTCTTACCTGTTGAAGTCCCTCATTGTATTCTGCTAAACTTTGTAAGCCTTCACAAGGCCCTTTGCAATTGCCGAGGTGGTATTCGAGGCAGACTTTAAACTTTTTTTTACTGATATTTTCTTCACTCAAATTGAGTTTGCAAGTACGCAGTGGAATATATTGTTTGATGAAGTTGATGAGCTCACGCACCTTACCCGATGAAGTAAAGGGCCCCAAATATTCAGATCCATCATTCCACTTCTTTCTGGTTAAAAAAATACGAGAGAAAGCTTCTTTTTTAACGACTATAAATGGATAGGTCTTGTCGTCTTTCAGGTTAATATTAAACCGAGGTTGGTATTCTTTAATCAGCGCATTCTCTAATAGAAAAGCATCCTGTTCAGAGCCTACAATGGTAAATTCAATATGGTGAATTCGTTTTACCAGTTCATGTGTTTTGTAACTGGTACTGGTTTTATTAAAATATGAACTGACTCTTTTGCGTAAACTTTTTGCTTTGCCTACATACAATAATATTTGCTCAGCATCATAGTATTTATAAATACCGGGCTGTACAGGAATGGTATGTGAAATTTGCTGAAAAGCTTCTTGTGTCATTTGAGTTTATTGAGCCCACTTAATTTCAAGTTTTGATTCGGCATTGAAATGATTGCCGGTTCTTGTTGATTGGTTCATTTGAAAACTACGATCTGCTATCCAGTTATATTGGGTAATAATGGTGGTATCATGAATATCTGTTTTCTCTTTGATAAACAATCTTTTAAGGATATTGGTTTGCTCATTCAGTAGAATATCTATATTTTGAATAGGTGTAGATGGGGATATAGATGTATAGTTGATGGTATAGCTGGCGGTACCTAAATCTTGAAAAACGGACTCTTTGTACAAGTGCTTAACCCGATTCCAATTTTGCACTTTAGCCAATATGGTTCCCGCTATTTGCAAGAAAGTATCTTTGTTAATTTCAATGCTATCGGTGAAATTGGCAGCTCCTATTTTTTTTTGAATGGTGAAATTACGTAGATCAACATACCTGATTTGTGCAGCAATAAAATCAGCAATAGGATAAAATTGAGCAGTATCAACGGAAGGAAGGGCTTGCGTTTTTGTGGGCTTAGGGCTACTCTTGCAAGCAACTATAAAGCAAATCAATAGTAGTGCAATAATTCTATACATCCTACAAAACTATCCAAAATATGCTTGCAATTAGCGTTGTCTCGTAAATCCTAAACGGATACCATAATCTACCAACTGTTCCTTAATAGGGTAGCGATTGGAATAGGTAGGAAGATGTTGGTACCTTATTTGAGGGCCTAGTTGCCAGGTATTAGATCCTGATTTGAAGGAGAAGTTAATTCCTATACTGGTATTAATATTCCATTTGCGTATTAGTCCATTGCCATCGGTATAGTTCTTAAAATCGGTTGACAATAGATAAGTATTTGTATTAAGTGCAAAAGTAGGTTGAACAGATGCTTCTATATTTAATCCCATCTGTTTACCCTTCAACAACTCCAGTTGCATACCAATGGGTACCGATATTTGGTAGGTTCTGTTTTCTAGTTGGGTAGCTTTGAAACCCGCATTGTTGCTGTAAGATGAAAATAAATTGATATTTTCAATGCTTCGGTTATTGAGTAAAGAAACGGTAGTTAAATTGGGCGTTAGTGTTTGAAAAGTTTCAATATTATACTGACGAATATTCATTTGTATACCCGTTTTTAATTTTAATCTTTTGGTAATACTGTACAAAGCTGAAACGCCTAATTCGAGACCAATAGCTGGTCTATGCCTAACAATATCATTTACTCCAGCTGAATAGCTAAGTCCCAATGGTATATTTTGCGCAGCAATATTACTTACTGTACTAGGTTGAATAATCTCTTTTACTGCATCATCGGATAGTACACGATAGCTTTTAGAAGGAGTTATATAAAATTGGTAACCAATTCTGGATGTTTTTTGGCGCTGTTGAATTTTATTTGGGGTTCTTACTGCGTTGAATTTTTCATCTTGAATGGTCATTAAATTTTTCACCATTAAAGGTTTAGCAGGCTGCAACAAATCAATGGATTCATTATTTGTTATTGATGGAATAGTTGCTTCAATAGTGCTGTTAGGGTTGAACGCTTCAACAAATAATGCAGACCTGTTCAATGATATAGATTTCAATTTATTAACTGCTGTATTTTTCAGCTCTATTGCAGGCACAGCGGGGGTTGTAATTTCTGATGGTTTTAAGAACGCTGTTTCTGCATTCAAATCAATATTATCTACAGGAGCAATAAACGCAATGGTTGCTTGCGTAAGTTGGTGGGGTTCTATTTGATTAAAATAAGCATCTTCAGCAATGGGTGCATGTATGCTTGTAGCTTCAAGGGGTTTCAATATTTTTTTTGGTATTGCTGCCAATTGTTTAAACTGGTACCTACCAGCAGAGGGCGCAATTAAAAAAGTAGAAATGGTAAGGCTGGTGATGACGAGTAATGATATAAGTGTAAGTGCATGCCAAGAAGGATTGCCGTGTAATTCAGTGCGGATATTCTTCCAGATATGATCAGCGGGGTACATGCGATGCTGACCCACTTCATCCTGAAGGAATTGCTCAAATTCGTCGTCTTGGTAATGCTTATGATCCATAAAATAATATCCTCAGCTACTTTTTTAGGGCAGCTACCCAATTGAGTTGTTCTCTTGGTTGTTCAATAATTTTTTTCTTCAATAAAATTGATTCGAGCATTACTTTGGCCCTGGTATACTGGCTTCGGCTGGTACTCTCTTCAATGTCTAACATGGTTCCAATTTCTTTGTGACTATAACCTTCTAATGCATATAAATTCAACACCGTTTTATATCCCAAAGGCAATAGTCGAATACATTCAACTACCTGCCTCGCCTGCATAATAGAAGGCATAGTTTCTTCTTTAACTTCTAGATAAGTTGCTTGATCAAGATCAATACTCTCTTTGAATTTTTTATTTTTCTTTAAAAAATTAATACAAGTATGAACGATGATTTTACGAACCCATCCTTCAAATGCACCTTTATTTTGGAAACTGTTGATTTGGGTAAAAATTTTTATAAAACCTTCCTGTAATATGTCTTCTGCATCTTCGCGGCTATTGCTGAAACGATAACATACACTGAGCATTTTGGGACTGTAACGATTGTACAGTTCCCGCTGAGCAGTGGGATCATTTTTTAAACAACCTACTAAAATGGCTTGTTCCGTCATGCAGGATAAAACTTTACCCTAAATATATGACATTTAGCTGAATCAATCTGCTGCATTGTTTTTTTTTGTAATTTCGACAGATCACCAAAATACCTGCTATGATTAGCCTAAAACAGTTTATTTCTGCTATTTTTCTATTCCTTTTCATTCCAGTTTTTGCACAAAAAAAAATGCTTCAGGGAATTGTTACCAACAAGGGTAATATACCTATTGCCGATGTTTCTGTCATCATCAAGTCTACAAAAGCTGGAACAACAACAGACAAATTTGGCAAATTCAGTATTGAAGCAAATGCTACAGATAAACTTATTATAACAGCCATAGGGTATAAATCGCTGGAATTATCAGCTGGTATGGGCGATATGTTTACTATCAGTCTTGAAACTGTTGTGAATAATTTATCTGAAGTGGTACTTATAGGAACCAGGAGATTGGGTAGGGTAAAAACAGAAACACCCGTACCAGTAGATATTGTACAAATTGCCCAGGCTTCGTTACACACATCAAGAATGGATTTAACTTCAATTTTGAACTATGCTGCGCCTTCGTTTAATTACAATAAACAAACAGGTAGCGACGGTGCAGATCATATTGACCTTGCTACTTTGCGGGGTTTAGGCCCCGATCAAACCCTTGTACTTATTAATGGTAAACGCAGGCATCAAACGGCTTTTGTAGCAATATTTGGCACAAGAGGCAGGGGTAATTCTGGCACCGATTTAAGTGCTATTCCTTTATCGGCAATTGATCGGGTAGAAGTACTGCGTGATGGTGCATCTGCTCAATATGGTTCGGATGCTATTGCTGGTGTTGTTAATATTATTCTGAAAGAAGCTACAACTTTTACTGCCAACATAGGATACAGTGGGTTTTATGATACCAAATACAATCCATATTTTAAAAAAGAACAGCAATTATATACGCATGATAAGGCCATAGATGGGAATGCGGTTACAGTAAATATGAACCACGGATTTAAGATTGCAGGGAAGGGCTTTATGAATATAACGGCCAATTTTTTAAGTCAGGGTAAAACCTATCGCCAAGCGCTGGAAACCAACCCAAGCAAAGCCGATTTTATGTATACCAATATTTATCGTCGTGCACATGGGGATGGTTCTCTCAGTGCTGGTGGTATATTTATGAATACTGCAATTCCATTAAAAGGTAGTACTGAATTGTATGCATTTGGGGGATATAATTATAAAAGTTCGGAGGCCTATGCATATACCCGTAATTGGAGTGCTAGGCCTGAAAGGTTTCCTACCAACGCTAATTGGCAATTGATTTATATCCCTTCAATTATGCAGGCAACAGCAGATGATACATCTTATAGTCCACTCATACAGACCAAAGTAAGTGATCTTTCATTGGCTACAGGCATTAGAGGTAAGAGTTTGCAAGGATGGAACTGGGATATCAGCAATAATTTGGGACGAAATAATTTTCATTATTATGGTGATAAAACCTTTAATGCATCACTGGGTACGAACAAGACCAATTTTGATGATGGAGGATTCAACTTCTTTCAAAATACTTTTAATGCAAATGTTAGTAAGGAATTAAATGATAAAACAAATTTTGCATTTGGAGCTGAATACCGTTATGAGCAATACCAGTTGTATGCTGGGGAAGAAGCTTCTTATAAGAATTACAATCCCAGCAAGTACAATGCGGGTTTTGATAAATATGTAGCAGGTGGGGCTCAGGGTTTTCCTGGTTATCAGCCTTCGGATGAGATAAAAGCAAAACGTTCTGTGTTGGGTGCTTATGCGGATGCAGAAATTGACATCACTAATCATTGGATGATCAATATGTCTGCGCGTTTTGAAAATTACAGCGATTTTGGGTTTACGCATAATTATAAACTAGCTTCTCGTTTAAAGCTTTCAAATAATTTTAATTTGCGTGCATCTATCAGCAATGGATTCCGTGCTCCATCATTGCAACAAATAAATTTCAGTTCAACCTTTACTACGGTGCAGGGAGGCAATATTGCAGAAGTTAAAATTGCCCCTAATTACAGTGAATTAGCAAAGCTAGCGGGTATCCCATCATTAACGCAGGAAAAAAGTTTAAATATGGGTATTGGTTTTACTTGGAAACCAATATCAGCATTGAGTATAACAATAGATGGGTATCTTGTAAAAGTTAAAGACAGGGTGGTATTAAGCGGACAGTTTGATGCTGCCGATCCCAACCTAGATCCTGCTTTGGCAATTAAATTACAAGCACTTAATGTGAGTTATGCGCAATTTTTTGTGAATGCAGTTAATACAACCAATAAAGGAATTGATATTGTTATAGATTATAATAAACAAATTGGAAAACAGCGTTTTCGAGGGTTATTCACGGGCAACTTTCAAAACATGACAATCGATCAAATTAATATTCCTAGTAAATTAAGTGGCTCTTCATTTTTACGGTCAACTTTCTTAAGTGATCGCGAACAAAAATTTATTTTAGCATCCGCACCCAAAGCAAAATATGCATTCAATTTTGAATATGGATATAGTAAACTAACTGTAGGAACACGGTTTACCTATTTTGGAAAAATAGATTTATTGGGTTACGGTGAAGACGGCCTTGGTATTAATCCCCAGGTGCCTTCAGATGCCGATCCGAGTAAATATGTTCCAGATCAATACATTTACAATGGTAAATTCGTAACCGATTTATATCTTGGTTATAAAATTAATTCTAAACTTTCTTTATTTGGCGGCGTTGATAATTTATTGAATGTGCATCCAGACCTTGGGGTTGCGCCCGGTGCCAAGGGTTGGGCGTTCAATACAGAAACAGGTGGTCCTTGGGATGCAGTTCAAATGGGCGGAAACGGAATGCGTTTCTTTATGAGAGTAGGGCTTCAGTTGTAACAGCCCCAGCTATATAACTATATAATATAAATAGGCTGTCTCAATAGGACAGCCTATTCTATTTACTTTGTCCAATTTTTGCAACAATGATGTATAAATGGTTCACTATTCCTATATTTGCAACATTGTAGCAAATATAGGAATATGAAAAAGAGCTTAATTTTTATTTTGTTGGGTATCTGTTTAAAATCGAATGCGTTTTTTGGGATACCCAATCCAGCTGTTTTCAATAAGGAGTATTATATAGACAAAGTAAACTTTTCCGGAAAAGTACTTGATGCCAATACAGGCTTACCTCTAAATGGTGCTGCCATTTATTTGCACGAATCTAGAACCGGTGCTATTAGTGCTGCTGATGGGAGCTTTAAAACCCCATTGGTTCCCGTTGGGAAATACTTGGTTGAAATAAGTTTTATGGGGTATGCTTCTTTTTTGCAAACCATTGATATTGGTGTGAATACGGTTCGCGACTTTGCACTGAAAACCGAAGTAGTAGAAAATGAAGCAGTAACTGTAACTGGCGTTGCCTCTGCCATGAGAACCAAACAGACTGCCCAACCCGTTTCTATTATTAAGCGCGGCGATTTGCAAAGAACCTCATCTACCAATATTATTGATGCAGTAAGCAGATTGGTGCCTGGTGTTGCAGCACTAAATACAGGGCCAGCCATCAGCAAACCCATTATTAGAGGCCTTGGATACAATCGGGTGATTACCATGCACGATGGGGTTCGCCAAGAGGGTCAGCAATGGGGTGATGAACATGGAATTGAAATAGATGAAGCCAGTGTACAAAGAGTGGAACTGCTGAAAGGCCCCGCATCACTGCTTTATGGAAGTGATGGAATGGGCGGCGTAGTAAATATTATTACCAATATACCCGTTGAAGCGGGAGTGGTAAGAGCCAACCTAAACAGTGGTTTTATAAACAACAATGGCTTGTTTTCTAACAATGGCAATATTGCTGGGCATTTGAAAAATGGATTTAATTGGAATGTTTACGGCTCCTTTAAATCGGCCAAAGATTACCAAAATAAATACGATGGTAGGGTATTGAATAGTCGCTTTAATGAAAGAAATTTTGGTGGCTATATTGGCATCAACAAATCTTGGGGATATAGTCACTTATTGGTGAGTAATTTCAACCAAAATTTAGGACTTGTTGAAGGAGACCGCGACGCAACTACTGGTCAATTTTTAATGAACTCAGGTACATCCCTAGAAAAAATTGCAGATAAAAATGATTTAAATGCTCGAAACATACAAATTCCGGGACAAGGAATTAACCATTTTAAAATTGCAAGCGATAATAATATTGCATTGGGCAATGGAAGACTAAATCTGAATATTGGCTACCAAAGAAATCAGCGCAAAGAATTTGGGGATGCGCTAGCACCTTCTACTGCTGGATTATATTTTGATCTCCATACCATTAATTACAATGTACAATACCAGTTTGCTGAAAAAAATGGTTGGAAAACTGCTTTAGGAATGAATGGAATGTGGCAACAAAATAACAATAAGGCCGAAGAAGTATTGATACCCGAATACAACCAGTTGGATGCCGGCATTTTTGTATATACCCGAAAAACATTTGATAATAAATTTACACTTAGTGGTGGCTTAAGGGGCGATTATAGAAAACTTAATAGCAAAGGATTTATTGAAGCTGGTGGTGACACGAAATTTACTGAATTTGAAAAAACCTTCGGTAATTTCAGTGGTAGTATTGGTTTTAGTTACAATGCTTCAGATGCTGTAACACTTAAAGCAAATATGGCAAGAGCTTATCGTGCGCCCTCTGTTTCAGAACTGGCCAGCAATGGCACACATGAAGGCACTAACCGTTATGAATACGGAAACCAAAATCTAAAAACCGAAACCGCTTTGCAGTTGGATGCTGGTATTGAAGTGAATACCCAGCATATGAATTTTCTCTTTAACGTTTTTTATAATCATATCAACAACTATATTTTCTACAGTAAATTATCTAATACTGCTGGTGGCGACTCACTAGTGAATGTAAATGGAGATGATATACTGGCTTTTAATTTCAAACAAAATACGGCTGCATTATATGGGTTTGAAACAAAAATTGATATTCATCCGCATCCGCTGGACTGGCTTCATTTTGCCAATACCTTTTCTATGGTTGCTGGTAAATTCAATACCTCATTTGAAGGAGTGAATAGGTTACCCTTTATACCCCCAGCGAGACTGATTACTGAATTGAGAGGCGATTTTAAAAAAGCTGGTGCAGCTATGCGCAACTTGTATGTTAAACTAGAGATGGATAATATGTTTTCACAAAACAGGGTGTTCTCTGCCTACAATACGGAGACTGCCACCAATGGGTTTACTTTATTCAACTTTGGTATAGGCGCAGATATGGTGCGAAAAGGTAGAACCCTATTTTCTATGCAACTGGCGCTGAATAATATGGCTGATATTGCTTATCAAAACCACCTTAGCCGTTTAAAATATACGGCGGATAATTTAGCAACAGGTAGAACAGGCGTATTTAATATGGGCAGAAATTTTAGTATAAGAATGAATATTCCAATGGAATTTAAAATAAAATAATTCATCAGCTGCCCAAGCTGATTTGTAAAAATTAGCAGTTAATAAATGCACAGATCTTATCTTGCAGTAAGATGCTGAAAGATAAGTACAACCGTGCGCACAATTATTTACGGATATCGTTGACGGATAACTGTAACCTACGTTGTTTTTATTGTATGCCCAATGAGGATTATGCATTTATGCCCCGCGAGCAGATGATGCAAAAAGAGGAGATTATTGCATTCGCTAAAATTTTTATTGCTCTAGGAGTTACTAAAATTCGACTTACTGGTGGGGAGCCACTGGTTCGTAAAGATGCTGCTGAAATTATTCTTGCCTTGGGTAAATTAAAAGTTGAGTTGACCATTACCACCAATGCTACAAGGGTGCATCATTTTATTCCAGATTTTCAAGCCGCAGGTATTGAATCAGTCAATATCAGTCTCGATACTTTACAAGCTCATAAATTTCAACTCATCACCAGAAGGGATCAATTTGATACTGTAAAAAATAATATTCAAATATTACTCCATCACGCTTTCAAAGTGAAAATAAATATGGTGGTAGTGAAAGGATTGAATGAGGATGAATTACTCGATTTTATTGAGTGGACTAAAAATATTCCCATTCATATTCGGTTTATTGAATTCATGCCATTTGATGGAAATAAATGGAACAGCGATAAACTGGTTACTTGGCAACAAATGCTTCAAACAATTGGTGCTGCTTATGAAATTACAGAGGCCGAGAATAGTCCCAACGATACCAGTAAAAATTATCAAATTAAAGGGCATAAGGGAAGTTTTGCAGTCATTAGTACCATGAGTGCTCCATTTTGTAGTACTTGCAATAGAATTAGACTTACTGCTGATGGGAAAATAAAAAACTGCCTTTTTTCAGCTGGTGAAACTGACTTACTTACTGCATGGAGAAAAGGAGAAGATATTAACGCATTAATTCGGGACACTATCTACGCCAAGCATAAAGAGTTGGGTGGACAGTTTTCCAAAGATTTTGAATCTATCAATACCCATGAACTGAATAATCGGAGTATGATTGCAATAGGCGGATAAAGTAGCATTATGAAATCTGTAAAAGAAGCAAAAAATATAGTAGTTGAAAATGCAATAAGGTTGCACAGTATAATGCTGAACCTCAATGACGCATTGGGTTATACCGTTTCGGATTCCATTTTTAGTCCCTTCCAACTGCCAAATTTCAGGCAATCTTCTATGGATGGATATGCTATTCAGTTTAAAGATATTCAGAACACTTTAATAGTGCAAGATGAATTGCCTGCTGGCATAGCCAAAGAAATTCAATTAAAAGAAGGGCAGGCAATAAAAGTATTTACCGGAGGTCCAATTCCAGATGATGCCAATATGGTGGTGCAAAAAGAATGGGTAAGTGTTTGCGAAAATAAAATCAGTATTGATGCAGAAAAAATCATTAGCAACAAAATTCAAACTGGGCTGAATATACGCGAACGAGGTTCTGCAATAGAAAAAAACGAACTCGTAATTGCAAAAGGCACGGTATTGAATAGTTTTCAAATATCATTATTAGCAAGTCTCGGCTTAACAAAAATAGCCGTGTATAAAAAACCGAATATTGCCATCATTATTACTGGAAATGAATTGGTGCAGCCCGGTAATAGCTTGCTAAAAGGTCAAGTATATGAATCCAATTCTTTCGGGTTGAAAGCAGCACTAAAAAGTGCAGGTATTGAATCTGTAAATATCTTTTTTGCAAAAGATACCCTTACCGAAACAGTGGATAGTATTCAACAAGCATTGGCATGGGCCGATTTGGTTTTACTCACTGGTGGTATTAGTGTTGGGGACTATGATTTTGTAGCAACTGCTTGCGCAAGTGTTGGTATTGAAACCCTATTTCATGGGGTATTGCAAAAACCTGGAAAGCCTTTGTTTGTTGGTAAAATAAACAGTCGCTTGGTATTTGGTTTGCCTGGAAACCCGTCTTCTGTATTGAGTTGCTTTCAACAATATGTATTACCTGCATTGGCATTGCTGACTGGTAAATTGCCTCCCTCACCGGAAATGATTCCATTGCAACATTCATTTGAAAAAAAAGCGGGACTGTGTTTTTTTCTCAAAGCATACGTAAGCAATGGACGGGTAAGTGTATTGCCAGCGCAGGCTTCTTTTCAATTGTCAGCCTTTACCCAAGCCAACTGCTGGATTGAATTGGAGGAAACGCTTACCGTAGTAGCAGAAAATACACCAGTACCCATTTATCGATTTTAACGGATTACCAATATGGAAGTACTGTTATTATATTCACTTTGTTTTTTTACAGTCGCCTTTTTATACGCAGCAGTTGGTCACGGTGGTGCCAGCGGTTATCTGGCATTAATGGCTTTGTTTGGATTTAGTACGGCAGTGATGAAGCCAACCGCATTATTATTGAATTTGATGGTTTCATTGGTGGCTTTTATTTCATTTTATAAAGCAAAACATTTTAAGCAGTCCCTACTTTGGCCACTCTTACTGGGTTCCATTCCTTTTACTTATTTGGGCAGCATAATAAATATTACAGCACTATTTTACAAGCAATTATTAGGGGTGGTATTGTTGATTGCTGTATGGAGGTTATTGTTTACTAAAGCGGCGGAGCGAGAATATAGCAGTGCCAAATGGTATTGGCTTAGTTTAGCCGGAGCATTGATAGGATTGGTTTCTGGCATGATTGGAATGGGTGGTGGTATTCTACTATCTCCACTTTTATTGCTGATGGGATGGAGTGGACAGAAGCAGACGGCAGCAGTAACGGCTATTTTTATCTTCATAAATTCAGCGGTGGGCCTGCTGGTACAATTCAACAAGGGCTTTCAATTAGGAGCTCAAATTGGGGTTATTATTGTTTTTGTTGGGTTGGGTGGTATTTTTGGAGCGTATTTGGGAGCAACACGATTTCGGTCAATTTATATGAAATATATCTTGTCCTTCGTATTGGTGTTGGCAGCAATAAAACTCTTTTTTGTAAAATGATGAACAACGCTATGAAAATATTATTTTTTGGTTCGCTTACCGATATCATTGGTGTAGCAGATCTTTGTTTGAATGGCATTACTGATACGGATGCATTGCAGCAGTTTTTAAAAGCGCAATATCCAATGCTTAGTTCAGCCAAATATTTTATAGCAGTGAATCAAAAAATGATCAGCGCGAATACCCCGCTAAAAACAAGTGATACTGTGGCTTTGATGCCACCTTTTTCTGGAGGCTAAATATGAGTAACAACGAGAGATACAGCAGACAAATGATATTGCCAGGTTTTGGACTGGCAGCCCAAGAAAAATTGCGGGCTGCTAAAGTGTTATTGGTGGGACTGGGCGGCTTGGGTTGCCCTGCATTACAATACTTGGTTGGTGCTGGGGTAGGAAGTATCGGAATCATGGACGCTGATAAAGTAAGTATCAGCAACCTGCACCGTCAGTTATTGTACAGCGAAACGGATATTGGACAATTAAAAACAACGGTTGCTGCAAAGAAAATATCAGAGCAAAATGCAGCCATTTCCATTGAAATATATGCTTATGCAATAAACAAACAGAATGCATTGCAAATAATAAAGGACTATGATTTGGTGATAGACGGAACCGATAATTTTTCTGCAAAGTATTTAATCAATGATGCTTGTGTACTATTGAATAAACCTTGGATTTATGGTGCGGTGTATCGGTATGAAGGGCATGTATCGGTTTTTAATTTAGGCAGTCTCCCGCTTACTCAACCACTTATAAATTATCGTGATATATTTCCACAGAAGCCTTATAACGGAGAAATAGCTAGCTGCGAAGCAGCGGGTGTATTGGGTGTAATACCTGGTATAATTGGCACTATGCAAGCCGCTGAAGCTATTAAAATTATTACTGGTATTGGTAAGCCATTGTATGGAAGAATGTTCAATTATAATTTATTAGAAGGAAATAGTTATGAAATTGAAATGGTAAAAATAAAGGATGCCCCAACTATTGACCAAGCTTTTTTTAATACCATGAATACGGATATAAGTGCAGTTGTAGATTGCGATGCTTTGGATATAGATATTGAAGAAATAGATACAGCATCTTTTATACAGCTAAGGACAAATCCGAATGTTTTTGTATTGGATGTGAGAGAAAGACATGAATATCCTGCAATTGATTTTTCTCACGCACAGATTCCAATGTCTGAGTTACGGCAAGCTATTTTTGATCTGCCAGAAAAAGAACTTTGTATTATTTGCCACCAAGGTATTCGCAGTATATATGCAGGTCAACTGATTCGCGCCAAGCGTAATTTAAAAGTGTACAGTCTCAAAGGTGGATTAACGGCTTATTTTAATAAAGTAAAAGCATGAGCGAAAAAAAAATTCGAAATATATTTTACCAAGGTCCAATACCTGCCGATAAAATTGCAGCCGATCTTCAACAGCATGCAAGCAATACCGATATTGGTGCTCACAGCATTTTTATTGGTCAAGTTAGAGCCGATCAAAAAGAAACTGACTCAGTAGCAGCTATTGAATATACGGCGTATCCCGAAATGGCTTTAGAGAAAATGGCTGAAATAAGGGCAGATTTATTTATACGCTATCCGCTTACTTGCATGCATGTACACCATAGTTTGGGTAGGGTGAATATAGGTGAGATTTGTCTCTTTGTATTTGTATCAAGTAAACACCGAAAAGCTGCTATGGATGCGTGTGAAGCAATGGTAGAAGCCATTAAAAAAGAACTGCCTATTTGGGGTAAAGAGATCTGTTCAAACGATGCTGAGTATTGGAAACAAAATAAGTAAAGACTATGGTGAATATTACGCATAAATCCAACACACTTAGAAAGGCAATTGCGGCGGCAACTGTATTGGTATCTTCTGAAGAAACCATTAAAGCTGTGGAGCAAAAAATGGTGCCCAAAGGAGATGTTTTCTCCTTTGCCAAAGTTGCTGCCTTGTTTGCAGTAAAGAGAACCAGTGATATTATTCCTGACTGTCACCCACTTCCTATTGAGTTTACAGATGTGCGCTTTGCAGTAAGGGGACTGAAAATTGAAGTGGAAGTAGAAGTACATACCATTTACAAAACAGGTGTTGAAGTAGAGGCCATGCATGGTGCATCGGTGGCAGCACTTACACTGTATGATATGTTGAAACCAATTGACCCAAATATTGAAATACAGGCATTGCGGTTGGTGCAAAAAACAGGCGGTAAGAGCAGTCGCTTAATTGCGCAAGTTGGTCGTTTACAAGCAGCATTAGTAGTTTGTTCAGATACGGTATTCCAGCAAAAAGGAGTAGATCATTCAGGTCCAGCATTGATAGAACAATTAAAAAAATACCAGATAGATTCTGTTTATTATAAAGTAATTTCGGATGATAGACAAGCTATTACCCAGCAAATAAATGAACTTACTCAGCAAAATATTCAGCTCCTAATTTTTGTGGGCGGCACAGGCGTATCAGCAAGGGATATAACACCAGAAACGGTAAAACCTATGCTGGAAAGGGAACTAGAGGGGGTGATGGAAACCGCTAGAAGATATGGCCAAGAACGGATGCCTTATGCCATGCTTTCTAGAAGTGTGGCGGGATTAATAGGTAATAAACTGGTATTAACTTTACCCGGTTCTTTGTCAGGATCCCAAGAATATTTGGCTGCATTATTTCCACAAATACTACATGTATTTGAAGTAATAAAGGGAGATCGACATGGCTTGTAAAATTATTTATTGGTTCTGTATTTTGCCTTCCTATTGAAAAGCATTTCTGTTAAAAAAATAAGCAGCAAGCTGATGCCTGAAGTTGCGCCTACTTTACCAATAAAGTAAATAAAATCACCAAATTGTAACCACTCTAGTAATACCAAATAGAAGTGGTGAAAAAAGGTGAGTAGTGTAGCATATAAACTGTAAGGCGCCCAGCCCATGCTGTTGATACTGGGTTCTGTATAACTTTGTTCGGTGGTTTCTTGCGATAGCAATAAGCTGAGTATAAACGGTCTGATATAAGCAATCATTACGCAGGCTGCTGCGTGTAATCCGAGGGTGCCTGTGAAGAGATCAAGTGTTAATCCGAATAAGCATGCGATTATTAAAAGCGAAAGTTTCCCCATTTTAAATGGCAACCAAAGTATATAAAGAAAGTACAGATAGGGAACCACAAAGCGATGAAGTGGAGGAACTTGATTTAGTATATATACTTGAATCAAGATAAACAAGACGAAACGGATACTATTTTTTAGTAAGCTGCTCATTGATTGGTATTGCTGTTTTCAAGTTGCACCTGTTCTTGATAGCGGCTATTGCTGATTACATCAACCTGTTGCAGCGTAAAAAAATTAGTGGCTGTCTTAATTTTAAGGGTATAGTAATTGGTGGCAGGATCTACTATAATTGCAGCAACTGTACCAACCATCAAATGAGAGGGAAAGTTGGCAGAATAAGTACTGGTAAGTACGGTATCTCCTTTTAAAACTTTTGTGCTTTTAGAAATATTACGCAGTATCAACAGTGATGGATCTGCTCCATCCCACTCAATGCTACCAGCGGTATTGTCTTTTTTAAGCATGGCACTTACTTTACTATTTCTATGTAAGAGGCTCATTACTTTACTGATATTATTAGAGGTTTCCACTACTACACCCACAATACCAGAAGGGCCAATTACTGCCATTCCTTTTTTAATACCTTGATCTGATCCTCTTTCTAGCATCAGGTAGTTGTTCTGCAAAGCGTATGAATTACCGATTACTTCGGCTGGTAAATAACTGAATTTCCGATACCTGCCTACACTATCTTTAAGAGTGGTGTCTGTTTTTACAAGGATGGCTGTATTTGGTGAAGTGAAATTGGTGGACAAAGCGTTGCGCAAACGGGTATTTTCTGCAGCCAGTTTACGGTTGGTTTCTTTCAATGCAAAATAGCTGCGAAAATTACTATAATACCCATTAAAATAGCCGGTAATGCCGTTGCTGGCATTGGCAAAATAAGTTTCGTGTGTTTTGCTGGTTGAACTCAATAAAACAATACACAGCAACTGTAAAATTAAGAAGCTGATCAGATTGATGTATTGCTGTATGAATAGAAAAATATTTTTCAAGGCAGCTTATGCGTTCTATCTCATGATGAATGGAAACCGTTGGTAATTTTTTAAGGCAAGCCCAGTACCACGCACTACGCTTTTAAGTGGATCATCAGCAACATGAACAGGCAATTTAATTTTTGCACTCAAACGCTTATCTAACCCCCTTAATAAAGCACCACCACCAGTAAGGTACAAACCTCTTCTATAAATATCGGCGGCCAGCTCTGGAGGAGTTGTTTCCAATGCTTTGAGAATGGCTTCTTCTATTTTAAAAATGCTTTTGTCCAGCGCTTCTGCAATTTCTTGATAGCTAACCATGATTTGCTTAGGGATACCAGTAACCAAATCGCGACCATTTACGGGCATATCTTCAGGAGGATTGTCCAAATCTTTCATGGCAGCACCCACATTAATTTTAATCTGTTCAGCAGTACGTTCCCCAATAAGAAGACTATGGTATCTTCTGAGGGCTTCCATAATATCGGCGGTAAATTCATCTCCAGCAATACGAATACTCTGATCGCATACAATACCAGCCAATGCAATAACCGTAATACCAGTAGTACCTCCACCAATATCAATAATCATATTACCAACTGGTTCCTCTACGTCAATACCAATACCAAGGGCAGCGGCCATAGGTTCATGAATCATATACACTTCTTTGGCACCTGCTTGTTCGGCACTATCACGAACGGCACGTTTTTCTACTTCTGTAATAGAAGAAGGAATACAAATAACCATTCTCCAACTGGGTGGGAACAAAGGTTTTTTAGGATAAACCATTTTCATGAGCTCCCGAATCATTAGTTCGGCAGCGTTGAAGTCGGCAATTACACCGTCTTTTAAGGGGCGGATGGTCTTGATGCTTTCGTGCGTTTTTTCGTGCATCATCAAGGCTTTCTTGCCTACGGCCAACACCTCTTTCATATTATTACGGTTGAGGGCAATAATAGATGGTTCATTCACTACTACATCATCATTGTGAATGATAAGGGTATTGGCTGTACCCAGATCCATGGCAATCTCCTGCGTAAAAAAATTAAATAATCCCATTGTATAAATAAGTTCTTGAATTTTAGCGATAAGTACAAAGGTGCTTGAAATTAGTGGAATTAACAAGGGAATTCATAGCCTATATCCTTGCGGAAATACATTCCTTCAAAATGAATATCGGCCAAAATGGCCCTTGATTTGGCAGCGGCATCAGCTATGCTATTTCCATAAGCCGTTACTGCCAAAACCCTGCCACCATTTGTTAAAATGATTTCTCCCTCTTGCCGAGTGCCTGCGTGAAATACCATAGTATCGTTTGCAATAGCAGTTGCAGCAGGTAAGCTAATAGGCTTATTTTTTTCATAATCTCCCGGATATCCACCGCTAACAGCCATGATGGTGGCTGCGCTTCGCTCATCAAAGCTGATATTTGCGTCTTCCAATGTTCCATTATCCATGGCGGCAAATAGCGCCACCAAATCTGTTTTCAGACGGGGCAATACCACTTCTGTTTCGGGATCGCCCATTCTACAATTGTATTCAATTACAAAAGGTTCTCCATTCATATTCATCAACCCAAAGAAGATAAAACCATGATATTTCAGGTTTTCTTGCGCCAACCCGCTTACGGTAGGGCCGATAATCCGTTCTTCTACTTTTTGCATAAAGCTTTGATTCATAAAGGGAACGGGACTCACACAGCCCATTCCGCCTGTATTTGGCCCTGTATCACCCTCGCCAATTCGCTTATAATCTTTGGCGTGACCAATTATATGATAAGATTGCCCATTGGTGAGGGCGAAAACGCTTACTTCAATGCCTGCTAAAAAAGCTTCAATAACTACTTTTTCACTAGCGGCACCAAACTGTTTGCCCACAATCATTTCTTCAAAAACCTGTAATGCCTCCTCGGTGGTTGCGGCAATCACCACCCCTTTACCCGCTGCCAGACCGTCCGCTTTCAGCACTACTGGCAGTGAATGTGCGCTGATATAAGCTTTTCCTGCTTCTAGGCTATCGGCGGTAAATTCTGCATAAGCAGCCGTAGGTATGCCATGGCGCTGCATGAACTTTTTACTGAAAGCCTTGCTTCCTTCTAACTGTGCAGCAGCAGCAGATGGTCCTACTACTATTATATGGGTCAATTCAGCATCTTGCTGAAAAAAGTCGTAAATACCCTTAACCAAAGGTTCTTCGGGGCCTACTACCAACATATTTATTTTACAATCAATACAAGCTTGTTTAATGGCGGTGAAATCGGTTACTTCAATGGATAGATTCTGCCCAAAAGCACTGGTGCCCGCATTTCCAGGCGCAATAAATAGTTGATCACAATGGTGACTCTGTACCATTTTCCAAGCCATTGCGTGTTCGCGACCCCCACTTCCTAACAATAAAATATTCATGTGTTTCTATTAATTGATTTAGCTCCTTTCAAAGAGATTAAAATAGCTGGGCGAAAGTACTATGCTGCTGACAAAAAAACGCAGCTATTTTCTGCGCTTTTAAGGATACTTATTCACCTGAAACTGTTTCCACTGAATTGATATAACTTTTTTCTGGCAGTCGCTTCGCTACCAGCAGGTAAAGCACGAAGAATACTGCTAGAATTTCTATAAAAAACCAATAGTAAGCAGCTCCTGTAAAACGAGCAAAAAAGCCACCATTCGCAATACTTCCATTCACAATGCTTACAAAGAAATTGCCCGCAGCAATGCCCAATAAATAGAGTGCCGTCATGGTACTTTTCATTGATTTGGGCGACTGGGTATAGGCATATTCAAGGCAGGTCATGGAGACCAATATTTCTGCAAATGCAAGTATTAAATAAGCTAGTATCTGCCACCATACAGAAGGCCTTCCACCGCCATCAATATTTTCTTGTATCAGCGCAATTACTACAAATGAAATACCCGTTAGAAATAGTCCCGAACCTATTTTTCGGAGCGGGGTAGGGTTGAGTCCTATTTTGTTAAAGAAGGGAAAAATAAAGTAAGAACAAATAGGAATCATGGTAATTAAAAACAAGGGGTTGAAGGTTTGTATTTGTTCGGAAAGTAATTCATACCCAAAAATAGTGCGATCCATTTTAGCCGATTGCAGTACCCATTCTGATAAGTTCTGATCCCATAAGGCCCAAAAAATAGGCGTGAATGCAAACACCATCAGTATGCGGTAAACAGCCTGTACACCATCAATGGATTCGGCTGAATATTTTTTGGCAACGACTTGCCAAACACGCTCGCCTTTTGGGTTTATAAAAAAACATTGGATGGCATAGGCACTGATAAATAAAAAGTTTTCTTTTTTAATACCCGTAGGAGGAACGCGTATATATTTTTTTCTTCCCGTCCAGAAAATGATTGTCGCCAAACACATCAATATACCCGGAATACCAAAAGCCCATTCAGGGCCATATTTATTGTAGACGATTGGAATGAATAGGGTGGAAACAACAGAACCCGTATTGATGCTGAAATAAAACCAACTGTAAACTTTGGTCATTAAATGCTGGTTGCTTTTATCAAACTGGTCGCCTACATTGGCAGACACACATGATTTTATTCCGCCTGCTGCAATGGCTATAATAATTAATCCCACTGTAAATGCCGAGAGATTACCCGTAGAAAATGCAAGGGTAAGATTTCCCAATGCATACACGATGGATAGGTAAAAAATGATTTTATATTTTCCAAAAAACCAATCTGCAAGAATGCCTCCTACCAGCGGCATAAAATAAGCGAAGGTTACAAAAAGATGGGTTAACTCATTGGACTTGGCTTCGGCCATATTTTGTAATGCAGGGTTGTGGGTGGGATTAAAGAATTGCGCCACCAAAAAAGTACTCATAATAGATCTGATGCCATAAAAGCTAAAACGTTCTGCTGCTTCATTCCCAATGATAAAGGGGACCGATTTTGGCATTCCTATTTTCAACTTATCTTTTTGAATATCAGACATATATTGTATTTTGAACATTAAAAGTATTGGAAAGTTATCAATTTACTGGTGACTGTTTTATCCATTTCTAAATAAATTACTTGATATGCCTGATCAAAAAAAATCATTCAAACCCTTTGTCGCGCCTGAATCTAAGATGGCAGAGCTTACCGTAAAATCTGTTTTAGTAGGAAGCCTTTTCGGGGTAATCTTTGGTGCTGCCACTGTTTATCTGGCGCTAAAAGCGGGGTTGACTGTTTCTGCTTCCATACCCATTGCTGTAATAGCCATAACGCTGGGAAGGAAATTTTTAAAGACCACCATTCTCGAAAATAATATCATTCAAACAACGGGTTCAGCCGGGGAAAGTATTGCAGCAGGGGTGGCATTTACGCTGCCAGGTTTTTTGTTTTTATCATCGCCCGATAGTGCTGAATATTTTAATTATCTCACCATTTTAATTTTAGCTATTGTAGGCGGCTTGTTAGGAACCCTATTGATGGTGCCATTGCGAAAAGCATTGATTGTAAATGAGCACGATAATCTTCCTTATCCCGAAGGAACAGCTTGCGGAGACGTATTAAAAGCGGGAGAGAAAGGGGGTGATTTTGCAAAGACTGCTTTTTGGGGGCTAGGCGTGGCATTTGTGTATGCCATTCTGCAAAAAGTGTTGCATATAATTGCTGAGACACCTTATTATGCAACGCAGCAAATCAATAAATTTTTTCCATCAGCAAAAGTGAGTGGAGAAATAACGCCTGAATACTTAGGGGTAGGCTATATCATCGGTCCCAAAATAGGCGGTGTATTGGTAGCAGGTGGTGTATTGAGTTGGCTGGTATTTATTCCATTATTTTCTTCTTTGGTGCCGCCAGATATTATTGCAGGCCAGTTGGTAAAATTGGGCTATCTAATGAATATTACTACTGCGGGTGGTAAAGGTGGATGGAATCCAATCACCCATCAATTTTCGGATTATGCGGCGGCTGTTTATTATGCATATATCCGTCAAATAGGTGCAGGAACAGTAGCAGCAGGCGGTATTATTACGTTGATAAAAACCATTCCTACCATTGTTAAATCCGTTAAGGGAAGTGTAGCTTCTTTAAAATCAGAATCAGGAGATAGTGGGGTTCAGGTGGTTCGTACAGAAAAAGATTTGAGTTTAAAAGTAGTGGGACTGGGTACATTGGGCTTAATTGCATTGATTACATTTTTGCCACAGGTGCCTGGTGATACTATTGTACAAAAATTATTAATTGGTGTATTGGTTGTTATTTTTGGGGCTTTGTTTGTAACAGTTTCCTCTCGTATTGTGGGGTTGATAGGATCTTCTAATAATCCCATCAGTGGAATGACCATTGCTACTGTGATGGGAACCAGTTTGATTTTTTTAAGTGTCGGTTGGACGGGACAATCTTTTGAGCCATTGGTATTGGTAGTAGGAGGAATGATTTGTATAGCTGCTGCCAATGCAGGTGCTACCTCTCAGGATTTAAAGAGTGGTTATATAGTGGGAGCAACGCCCCGCAATCAGCAAATAGCATTATTTGTTGGAGCTATTGTTTCTTCTGTTGTAATTGGGCTAACTGTTAAGTTTCTAGATAAGCCCAGCTCTGAAATGTTGAGTCAAGGTATTAACCACGCAATTGGCACTGAAAAATATCCTGCACCACAAGCCACGTTAATGGCAACATTAATTAAAGGAATTTTATCGCAGAACCTAGATTGGCAGTATGTTTTTGCAGGTGTTTTTTTAGCCATTACAATGGAGCTCTGTGGTATTAAATCGCTCAGCTTTGCAGTAGGTGCATACTTACCGCTGGCCACTACTTTACCCATATTTATTGGAGGGGCTATTCGTGGTATAGTAGAATCTAAACAGAAAAAAGAAAACACTGCATTATCCGCTGAGGAAGAAGAGCTGGGTAAGGGTAATTTATTTGCGACTGGTTTAGTGGCAGGTGGTGCGGTAGCTGGTGTAATTATTGCGTTTATTGCGGGCTCATCTGGCGGTGAAAAATTCTTGGCTGCTGTTAGTGCCGAAGAGGGATTGATACATAGCTTATCGCAAGGTGGTTACTTCTTACTGGGTACGGCTCTTTTTGTTTCTATGGGATTGATTTTGTACAAGGTTGCTAGGAAGAAATAATTAGAAAATAAGAATTAGGAATCAAGTAGAATTTTTTTTAATTATTAATTGTATTGATAAAACCAACTATAACTTTATGGCTAAGGTCGTCAAACACGGAATTGAGCAAAAGCTTTTCAAAGATTTAGCCAATCTTATTGAAGAGGGTAGACATCTCTTTTATATTGGAAAATCGGTAAGCGTATAAATGCAGAAGTACTTCAAAATAAACGTGCACAATATGGCAAACAAATTATTTCCAGTGTATCGCAACAATTGGTAGAAACCTATGGTAAGGGTTGGGAAGAGAAAACAATTCGTCATTGTCTCCGCAGTGCGGAGACTTTTTCAGAGGATTTAATTGTCTCCGCGGTGCAGAGACAATTGGGGTGGACGCAGATAAAAACTATGTGCATATTAGAAAAGTGGAGTACAAGAAGGCTACAGGAAAAGATAGATTCAATGTTATATGAACGAACTGCTATCAGTAAAAAACCGAAACAACTTATTAAAAAAGAAATAAAAGAACTTCGGGAGAGTGATAAATTAACACCTGATCTAGTATTTAGAGATCCTTATTTTTTGAACTTCCTTGGATTAAAAAACACATTTAGTGAGAAGAATCTCGAAGATGCCATTTTAAGCGAATTGGAAAGCTTTATTTTAGAACTCGGGCAAGGATTTAGCTTTGTAGAGCGTCAAAAAAGAATGGTAATTGATGGTGAGGACTTCAAATTAGATTTACTATTTTATCATCGTAAATTAAAACGCCTTGTTGCTATAGACCTTAAGCTGGGTAAGTTCAAAGCTGCTTATAAAGGACAAATGGAATTATACCTGCGTTTGCTTGAAAAAAATGAAATGCAAGCTGGAGAGCATACACCGATAGGTTTAATACTTTGTGCCGAAGGGAATAAAGAACAAATAGAGCTATTGCAGCTAAGCAAGGCCGGAATTAAAGTAGCCGAATATCTAACCGAATTACCAAGTAAAAAATTACTACAACAGAAACTTCATCAGGCAATAGAGATCTCAAAAAAGCAAATTGAAAATAAGGAGTGAGATTTGATGATCCCTTTCTCTAATATATTTTCTTTCAATTAAACCTTTGTTCAATTAATAATACTTATCATAATAGGAAGGCAGTTTAACTAACCCGTGTTTAATACAGAAGCTTTTTATTGCGTCACTGCCTTTTACACCAAATAATTCAGCTGCTTGGCTGGAGTAGCCTTTTATAGTTGCCTTACCTTTATTCATAATCGCTCCTATTTCGGTAAAAGTTAATTCGCCGGCATTGAGAATAATAAACTCTGTAATAGTTGGATGAAG
>RDZY01000021.1 GCA_004294135.1 Sphingobacteriia bacterium | reverse complement strand
AACAAAAACCTCTACATCGGTTACTTCACCTGTTCTTGGATCCACTAATTGGATCTTCTTACCCGTAAAATCAATGAAGAGTTTATCGGCTGGCTCATGCTCAAAATGTAAAGTTCCTGAACGACTGATCTTCCAAAGTTTGTAGTGATCACATACTTGAGAATAACTATACCCGTCAGGGTGCTGTTGACGATACTCGCCCCATAATATCCAGCGGGTAATAGGGGAACATAGCCACAAGCGTTTCTAATCTTAGTTGATCAGTAGGTTCAGGATCTAATAATAGTGCTTCTAGTGCTACATCTTCCATCAACAGAAGCTCAACACTATCAAGTCCTTTAACTTCAATTAAACGAACATATTTTTTTACTGTATTCCTCGATAAGGCAACTGCTTTGGCAATAGCTTGGAGCGCTACACCATTAGCCCGAAGGCGTACCACCTGTTTTAATTTACTCATGATAATCGTTTTTCCAGCCATTTATTGCAGTCTTTAATTGTGTAAAAACTGACAAACACTTACGATGGTCAGCATTGCCGGAATGGCGGATGCTAAATTATAGCGAGCTGTCGGTTACATTAAAATGATCCTGAAAAATCTTATAAATAATGGGGGTGGTCAACATCACCGGATTGGGTGGTCACAATCATCGGAATGGGTGGTCAACATGGATAGGATTATACAAATCCAAGAATATTAGTGACAATGGGCGTTTTAGGTGCATATTTTAATTCAAGAAATACGGATATATTGTTAAGCACAATCGACTCAAGGTTTTTTGCGGCATAGCCACCATTATTTCCTGTACCAGCGAATGACCCAGTAGGTAATGAAATCAAACTAGTACCTAATTCAAGTGTGAACGGTTTGTACACACTGGTATCTTTCTGTGCATTTAGCTGAAGGCTACTAACGATTGCAATAAAGCAAATAATTTTTTTCATAGTTGTTATTGAATTGATTTGTAAAGTTTGGAGTGGGTATTAAATTGAATGGTAGCCTAAATGCATATGATCCAGTAGTAGTATTTTTCTCTGCATAATAATTAATTTACATTAAACTGTATTTCCACTAAATTGATTCCACATTTTATAGTATATCCCTTTTTCTGATAACAATTCGCTGTGTACACCCTGCTCCACTAATTTTCCCTTTTCTAATACTATTATAGCGTCACAATTTTGAATTGTTGATAAACGATGAGCAATCACAATTACTGTTTTACCTTGGCTCTTAAACCATTCAATAGCTTGCTGAACTTTTTGTTCACTGCCACTATCTAGTGATGCAGTAGCTTCATCTAAAATTAATATTTCTGGGTTTCTATATAAAGCCCTAGCGATAGCTAATCTTTGACGTTGTCCTCCAGATAAATTTACGCCATTCTCATTTAAAATGGTGTTGTATGTGGCTGGAAGCTGTTCTACAAATTCATCTATTCCCAAAAGTTTAGATAATTGTAATACCAATTGTAAGTCTGGCTCAAATTCTCCAATAGCAATATTTTCAATAATTGTTCCCACAAATAAATCAATTTGTTGTGGAACAACAGACACCATCTTACGAAGACTTTTGTTGCTGATATATTGCAAATCAATTCCACCAATAGAAATATTTCCTTCTTTAAGTGGATATAGATTTTGTAATAAAGATAGTAAAGTTGATTTTCCACTTCCACTTTCTCCAACTATGGCAGTTGATTTCCCCTTTTCAATAATAAGGTTTAATCCATCAAAAACGGTTAATCTGGTTCCATACCGAAAATGCATATTTGAAAACTGTATATCACCAATTAATTCTGGCTTTAACTCCACTTTTTGTTCATTCGAACTTTCGGTTTCTAAATCAATAATTTCAAATAATCGATCAGCCGCTATCAACGCATCTTGTATATTTTTATTGGCACCAATTAGAGAAGAAGCCGGACCAGTGAAATAGCCAATCAATGCATAAAAAGACAATAATTCTCCCGGAGTTAATTCTCTATTCATCACAAAATAGCAGCCAGCCCAAAGAATAATAATGGTGAAAAACTTTGTAATAAAATCTGAGGCAGTTCCTAAATACAAGCCTCTTATTCCGCTCTTATAAATACTTTGAAGTAAAATAATGAATTTACTTTCTGTTTTAATATTGGCATAATCCTCTAAGCCAAAACGTTTAATGGTTCCTGCTGCTGTTATACTCTCAACCAACTGGGTTTCTAAATCAGCACTGTTCTCCATCAGTTTTCTTTGCCATAATTTATTAACTCTATTGTTTATCCAATACAATAAAAGATATATTGGTATGATTGATAACATGATAAGTGCTAGTTTCCAATAGTAAAAAAACATCAATAAAATGGAAAAGCATACAATCATTATATTCACCAAAACATCAAGTGCTACTTCATTAATAAACATTCTTATTTTAACTGCATCATTAACCCTACTTATAATCTCACCAACTCGCATCGTATCAAAAAATCGTTGTGGGAGTTGTAATAAGTGTTTGTAATAACCTAGTATTAGTTTAGCATCTATATGCTGACCAGTTTGAAGGCCAATTATGGTTTTAAAAGTTCCTATAAATACTTGGATAAATAAAAGAACAATCATTCCAATGCTGAGTAAGTTCAATAATTGCATATTACCCTCTGGCAAAACAAAATCAATTATTTTCTGCATGTAGATAGAACTCGACAAGCCTAGTATAGTATAGACTAATGCACCAATAAAAGCCTGAACCATCATTGTAGTATGCGGCTTTATTAACTGCCAAAAACGACCAGAAATAGATGATTTTTGGTTCCCAGTAATAAAATCATCATCGGGTAGTAAAAGAATGATTACACCCGTCCATTCTTTCTGAAAATCAGCAATTGATTTTTTATGTACTTGGCCATCCCCAGGATCCATGATGGTTATAAATTTTGTAGTAACCTTGTAAATAACCACAAAATGATGCAACCCATTTTTTACTATTACATGTGCAATTGCAGGTAGCGGAATTTTTTGTAAGCTTTCTAAAGGGCCTTTTGCACCTTTAGCCTGAAAACCTAATCTTTCAGCAGCTTCTATCATTCCGAGTACATTAGTACCTCGTTTATCTGTGCCCGCATACTGACGAATACGGCTTACTGGTAATTGCAAATTATAATATGCCGATACTGAGGCGATGCAAGCAGCCCCACAATCAGTAATGTCACGTTGCTTTACTTTAATAGCTTTTCTCAATTTGAAGCGATATTGGTTTTCGGTGGTGCAATAGGATTCAGCCAATCATTTAAATTATCGAAAAGCAATTGCCATAAACTACGCCTGTCTACAATAAAGCGTGCTTGAAAATTCATTCCTTTTTTTAATTGACCTGTAAAGCCATTCTTCAATTTGAGTAAAGTGCTGTCAAAACTACACCGTACTTTAAAAACTGGTGTATTATTAATAACAGTAAAGTCATTATCAATAGCTACAATTTTCCCCGTAAGTACACCAAAATAGTTGTAATCAAACGCTTCTATTTGAAACCTAGCTTTTTGTCCAAGTTTAAGCAATCCAATATCCCTTGATTGTACATAACACTCACCAATTAAATCTCCTTCGGGTGATATAGTGCAGACTATTTCATTATTTACAATAGTACCGCCAGCATATTTGGTGTTGATACCTTGAATAATTCCACCTGTTGCTGCTCTTACTTCGTAAAATGAAGCATCGGAATTAATTTCATGGGATTGAAGTTGATATTGTGAGGATTCCAGTTTATATTTTACAAGTTCTTGTTGCCAAGTACTAATTTGTTCTCTAATAAAAGCATTGTAAGCAGATAGTATTCGTTCGTGATTATTTTGAATATCGAAAAATTCTTTTTTACTGATTACTTTATCATGGGCTAATGAGGTATTCATTTCTACTTCTTGATTGGCTTTTTTTAGGGCAGCCAATTGCTGTTCTTTTTGAAATAAAAATTTACTGAGTTGTTCCTTATATACTGGTGAAAGTAAATTTTTCAAATCATTTTCTGAATGGTTAGTTTGATTTACCAAAATAGCAATGTCATGTATAAATTCATTCCGCTGTGAAAGTTCGTATTGATTTAATATTTTTTTACTTTTAGAATTAGGATCTTTTATACGCAGTAATATATCACCAGCCTTAACCAAGGATCCTTCTTTCACATATATTCCTTCTATCACTCCTGATTGGGAAGATTTAACTTCTGTTCTTTCATTATCTGGGCGGGTAATGCCTGTAGTTTTTATTGAAATGTCAAGAAAAATATATGGCAGTGAAATAAATATTAAAGCAGAAATAAGCAAAATAAAAAGATAGAAATAGTTTGAATTTTTGTAATAATTTTTTCTGTTTAACAAAAAAGAGTCATTTAAATTTTGAGTAGAAATAATCATTAATTTAAATTAGACGTGAAAATAATGATTGAGATAGAAATTAATTATTTAAAAATATTGAACCATTTTAACATAAATAATGAAAGTCGATAAACAAGCTTCAGTAAAGCACTTATGTACGGGACAGCTTTTACTCTAACTGATAAAATAACATGAGCATTCATTCAAAAAATAGCCGAGACCTTCACTAATAAATTAATTCACAAAAAGGTATCCATATAGATTGTAACTAGAATGTAATAAGGCAGCTAATAAGAAAGCTGTTTTAAGATTATTATGAGAATGAAGAAAATAATAATTCATTATGATTCCACCAAATAAAGCCATCATTCCATAAATTGGATGATAAAAATGAAATATAGAAAAAAAAATACTTGGAATAATCACTAGTATAAAAGTACTTTCGACTCCAAATTTCTTTAATACTTTATTTGGAATAATGTTGAAAACCAAAGTTTCAACTATTGGAACTACTATTATAATCATTATTATCTTCCAATTTTTTGAATATTCAGACAGCCCATTTTCATTTGATGAATAATGAAAATACTTTACATTTAGATAGTTAAAAACATACCCGTTTGTAATTGCAGCAATAAGGCACAAAACAAACAAGTGAAATTTTTTATGCTTTATGCTCATAAACAATACACTTACAAAATAAATTTTATTTGTCAATCCAAGAAGACATATGGTTTGGATCGTGGTCAATCTTACTTACTGCAATTTTAAGTGAACGACCTATAGATCCAATACCTAAGCCAATCCAATACCAAGCAGATTCACCGCCATTAATATTGCTAACTTGATCAAAAGTCAACTCTCTCAATTCTGTACTAATTTTTTGTAATTCCATTTTTAAATGAATTTTTAAGTTACCGAAATAGATTTAGTAAATTCTAAAAAACACCTCCTATACAACAATATATTAAAGATTTGGATTTTTTTAAAAGAGGCCTTATTAAAAGTTAATAAGGCCTCTTGGATGCTAAATATTACTTAACACCAATTAAATGATCTGGTTGTTTGCAAGTATCATGAACTGCATTAAGAAACTTACAAATTGCCCGCCCAGTAGCTCCAATACCCAAGCTAACCCAATACCAACCAGATTCACCGCCATTAATATTACTAGCTTGATCAAAAGTCAACTCTCTTAACTCTGTATTAATTTTTTTTAATTCCATTTTAAAATAAATTTTTAAGTGAACGAAATAGATTTGGTAAATTTTGTAATAACCAAATTATTAGAAAAATAACGATACCAAAAGCCATTATTTCTAAGAAATTCATTTGAATTTGCCTTTTGTGGTGTTTCATATGATGATTAGCAGTGTCGACATTTGCCATTCCAGCCATCTGATAGACCTTGACGAATATCACCAAAGTTGTTCATTGCAGAAACTACTAAACCAACAACTAAGGCTGCTGGGAGCCACCAAAATCCGCCATTATTTTCATCACTTTCGGTTTCCGTTAATGGGGACAAGCCCATATTTTTTAACTCTAAATGTTGTGTCATTTTAATTTATATTTAGTTTCCATCTCCCCCTGTCTAACGCCATGGTTTGAATATTCAGCGGTTTATTTACTTGCTTATACTGCAATAAAACTTCCAGTTCGCTTTTGGCTGGGCTGTATATTGTTAAACCCCAAGTAGTATCGTGGCTACCAACGTCCTTTTTTATTTTCTGCTGGCCGGCAGTTGCGGGGAATTAAGGAATAAACCCGTTATTCTGGCCTGAATACGATGTAAAACAAAAACAATCCTTCAATAAAAAATAGAGGTGTACACCTGTATTTTTAAAATAGCTTGTTTTGTTTAATTAAATTGTCGATTAATAGGGTTAAAAATTAAACACCTACTGCGTGTTTACACAGTTGTTTTGCTTTTGATTTTTCATTATTATGCGGCTTTTAATTGAACGTATTATGAGCCAAATAAAAATCTTTATTGCCGATCAATATCCTATTTATAGGCAGGGATATATTTCTTTAATTAATGCTTACCCTAATTGTATTGTGGTAGGGGAGGCTAATAATGGGCAAGAATTATTATCTGCCATTAAATGTTCCAAAGTATTACCAGATATTATAATGATGGATATTACCATGCCTATTATGAATGGCTATGAAACTGTTATTCAACTTAAAAAACAATATCCAAATATTAAAATACTCATCCTATCTCATGTTAAAGAACCAAATGCAATGCTTCACTTATTTAATTCAGGAATAAATGGATACATTAAAAAATGCGATCCTACAGTAAATTTTGAATCGGTTTTTCAAGAAATAATGGATACTGGTTTTTTAAAAAATCAGCTCTATAAATCGCCTACAACTACCTTATTAAACTGGGATAAATATCCATTTCAAGGTACTATTCAACTAAACCATAAAGAAATGGAATTCATTCGTTTAAAATTAGCAGATTTTACGCTAGATGAAATTGCTATTAAATTTTGTTGTGCTCCCAAAACAGTTGAAAACTATCGCAATAACCTTTACCTTAAAATTGGTATTAATAACAAAATTGATTTGATAAAATACGCTTACAAAATGGGATGGCTATATAGTTAGTAAGATATACTTAGGAAAATAAACTATTGAGCTCTATTAATCGTTTAGTAAATTAGTAAGGGCTAATTCGTTAAGCTGCATATCTTACGTGCTTTCCATGAAAATACTTTTGCACTTGCCTTTTGTCATTTTTTCTTCCATTCATAAACTCTTCTACATTATTTTTCATCTGATCCTTGCTGACTGGGCGTTTCTTCCCTATCACATTTGTTTTTAAATCTTGGTTTACATACTTCTGGGCATTAAGCTCCGGACTATAGGGCGGTAGAAAAAATAGTTCAATTCTATTTTTATATTCTTCCAGTCAGGCATTTACAATTTTGGTTTTGTGCCCCGAGTGCCCATCTACCACCAGGAATATCTTTTGTTGTTTGTACTTGATGAGTTGAGCTAAAAATTCAAGAAATACACCTCCATTAAATATGCCATCAAGTATCATAAATTCGACATGCCCCTTATTGCTGATCGCTGACACCATGTTTAAGGAAAACCGCTGCCCTTTCTTTTTTATTACAGGAGTTTGTCCTTTGGGCGCATAACTTTTACCTGCCTGATGGTCGCTATGCATACCCACTTCATCTTCAAAATAAATTACCGCGTTCTCTTTTACCGCTTTCTTTTTGATGACAGGATATTCTTTCTCTAACCACTCCTTCACTTTCACAGGGCTTTGCTCAAAGGCTTTACTGATAGGCTTTTGAGGCGTGTATCCCCAACTTTTTAAGTAACGGCCTACTTGCCACCGGCTCAGCTCAATCCCAAACCTAACCAGTATCAATTGTTGTACGGCTTCTCTTGTCCACAAGCCAAAAGCCAGTTTTAACTGATCGGGAAGTTTATCCCTTATCAATTGCCGAACTTCGGCGGATTGCTTGCCATTTATTTTTTTGCCGCCCTGTACGCCCCGTTTCTTATTACTAATTCCACGCTTGCCGTCTGTCTTGTATTTACGCCAAATCTTTTCAACACCACTTTTGCTCAATCCGAAAATATCCGCAGCCTGAAGCTGCGTACCCTTTTTCTTTTTTAAAAAATCCACCACTTGTTCTCGAATGGTAGCTTGCGTAGAAGCAGTGCGATGTCGACCATCTTTTTTTGTCATACGCAAATATAAGGAAACCTTACCAATTTATGCCCCTATTAATACTTGTCAAAAACACTGGAAGCCATTGGAAGTAAATGGCTACAAAATATTTTTTCATCTACTTGCCCTAACTTTGAATTGTAAACCTATTACAGGACTAAAACCAAATTGTAAACCTGTCGCAGGATTAAAAACAAAAAAATGTCAACTATTTTCAGGACGAGGCACACAAAGGCGGACTAACAAAACTTGACAACTTACAACTATTGACACGAAAAGAGAATGCAACAAAAGGTGCGAATGAATAAAAAACAAACGCCTAACATTAAGCGGAGTAGAATAAATGCCCCAATATCTTCATTGATAACGAGGCATTCTTAAAGGGCATTTATTCTACTCCATGTTAAGCACACACTGGGATGAGACTCGTACACGTAAAAAGTTTTTTTGTGAATTTGGATCTTGGAGGCAGTAACAGGAAAAATAGATGTGAGAGAATATACGTTCTCAAATATGGAGGAAGAAGAAATCTACGAAGAGTTGGAAGATGAGCTGGACATTGCCGCAGAAGATGAAGCGGAATACAATAAACAAGAAATGGAATAATGAACGAGCAGCAAAAAATATCCATTCGTTTTTTTGACGACCGAGAGGTTCGTGCCTTATGGGACGAGCAAAACGCCAAATGGTGGTTTTCGGTGTTGGATATTGTGTCTGTGCTTACCAACCAAGACGATTATACCAAAACCCGAAATTATTGGAAGTACCTAAAAGCCAAGTTGAAGAAAAAGGGCAGCCAAGTGGTTAGTGCCACTACCCAGTTGAAATTTCTTGCACCTGATGGCAAAAAACGATTAGCAGATATGCTGGACTATAACGGCATTATTGCTTTGGGCAAAACTTTTCCGGGAACAAAAGCTAACAAGTTTATTGAATGGTTTACTTATAGCAATGAAAGCATAGACGGTAAGAGTAAAACAAAAGCGTATGCCTTGTTTGAAAGTTCTTTTGTTAACAGCATAGAAGTTGGTACAGCCAAAGGTTTACAACAAATTCATGCCTATTTGTTTGGCGGCTTATATGATTTTGCAGGACAAATAAGAACTAAAAGCATTTCTAAAGGGGACTATCAATTTACACCAGCACATTATTTAGAAACGCATTTAGCAAAAATTGAAGCAATGCCAGAAACTAATTTGGATGAAATAGTAGATAAATATTGTGCTATGAATATTGCTCACCCATTTATGGAAGGCAATGGCAGAAGCACCCGTGTATGGCTGGATTTGATATTGAAAAAACGCCTGAAAAAATGTGTGGATTGGAGCAAAATAAGTAAAAATAATTATATGAATGCAATGATAATTAGTACTGTTGATAGTAGCGAATTGTTGAAATTGATAAAAAGAGCTGTAACAACTGATATAAACAGCCGAGAAATGTTTATGAAAGGAATAGATTACTCCTACTATTATGAGGAAAATTAATAACAAATTATGAGTACAGACACAACAGAAAAAGGCTTGGAAGCTCATATCTCTCAATAACCCCTATACACAACCTACTACAGCACCTATCATGTAGGCGCCCATTATATCCAAGTAGTAAAAATGCCTTATCACTATTCAACTACAAAACTCATCTCCACCAAATACAAAACCCCTCCTAGTAAAATTAGGAAGGGTAATGATAACTAAATAAATGGACTATGCTTTTGGAGCTTTGGTTTCTTTTTTCTTAGCTTCATCAGCTTTTTTACAACACTCTTTCATTTCCTTGCCATCCTTGCCTTTCATATCACACTTCATTTCTTTACCTTCTTTATGGCATTCTTTTCCCTTAGCACATTTTTTACCATCACCGCTGGCAAATGCTACTCCACTCATAATAAATGCGGCCGCTGCCAATAAAAATACTTTTTTCATATCATTAATTTTTAGGTTTATAATTTGAAGATAATCATTTTAGCGTATTCAAAACAGTTCCAAACTGTTAAATTAATGCAGTATCCTTACCAACTGGCCAATACCGTTACACCCCCCTTTACCACTTGATTCAATGTTACATTTATAGAAGTGCCCACAGGAAGTAACACATCTACCCTGCTGCCAAATTTAATAAAGCCATACTCCTCAGTCTGCTTTGCTGCTTGTGACACTTTTGTATAATTACATATACGTTTCGCCAGTGCCCCCGCTATTTGCTTGTACAAAATTTCACCATATTTATTTTTAACAGCAACACTCCACCTTTCGTTTTCAGTAGATGATTTGGGATGCCAAGCCACCAAATATTTACCCTTATGGTACTGATTATACGTTACTTCTCCATCCATAGGGTGACGATTTACGTGCACATTGGCGGGACTCATAAAAATACTCACCTGAATGCGGCGGTCTTTAAAATATTCTACATCTGTAATTTCTTCAATTACCACAACTTTTCCATCGGCGGGACAAATAATTTTACGCTCATCAATCGTAAGCACCCTATTTGGAATTCTAAAAAAAGAAATAATAAACAACAATAAGCCCAACGTGGCTATAAAAATAAGCATGGCCAGCCAAGGAATAGCCGCACTTAAAAAGCTAAATGAAATCAGGTTAATAAAACCAAATAAGAGTGCAGTAATGGCGATGGTTTGGTATCCTTCTCTATGTATTGTCATTTTATTTAATTGAATGGCAAATGTAGTTGGTAAATGGTGAACCTTTTACAAAAAAAGGAACAAAACCAACCATACTGCGGGTATTGCAATTAAGAGTGAATCAAATCGATCTAAAAATCCACCATGTCCCGGCATAAATGTTCCACTGTCTTTTACCCCTGCTTTGCGTTTTATTTTACTCTCTAATAAATCGCCCAATGTACCAGCAATACTGGCTGTTATGGAGATAAATAAAAGTGGTTTTATGGCCATTCCCCCAATAAAATAGCCTCCTAAACTTACTACCAACACTGCCAATACCATTCCCCCATAAGTTCCCTCCTTTGTTTTTTTGGGTGAGATGGAACTGAGCGGCGTTTTGCCAATAAGTGATCCTACCAAATAAGCCATGGTATCATTAATCCAAATAGTGGCTATGATGGTCATTGGTAAAACCCAATTAGCCCCTGTAAAATATTGAATGCTCTTATCGTATAAATCAATCATCATTACACTGGGCATGGTAATATATAAAATACCCAATGTGGTGTAAAAATTTACAGGATAACCGAGGCTATTCCTAAAAAAAATAGCCGTGATTGCAAATAGAATTCCCGCCAAAATAATTATCCATATTGCCAAATCCCACAATGGTATTGCTTGGTATAAACGGCTTTTCCCTGCTAATATCAACATCAACCATAACCCACTCAAAATAGATTGAAGCTTGAATATGAATGGCGTAGCCTGATACTGCTCATTTATTTTTCCCATGAGTTGATGGTATTCATAAAAACATCCCACCAAAATAATACTGAAGAGTAATAAAAAACTCCATTGATTGTACAATAATCCACCCATCATCACCATTACAAACACTATGGCTGTAATGGCACGGGTTCGGAGTATGCTAAGATTTAATGCCATAACTTTATTTGAATAATAAAACTAGAACTTCCCCTATTCTTCTGTTGAATTGAATTGCGCTTCTGGCTGATTGGTTGCCCTAAATAAATCCGTTTTTTCTGCTATTTTTTTACTTTCATTTTTAAATACCTTAAATGCCGCTACCAAAAAAGCAATGGCAATAAGCCCAATCCATATTGGCATGGTTTCATCCATGGCTTGGTCTATAGGTTTTTTCATTCGATTGAGTATATATAACTGGGTTACCACAATTCCATTATTAATAAAATGCATGGCTATATTCAACCAAATATTCTTACTCTGATAATAGAGTAATCCCAATACTATACCGAGACCAACCCTAGGTAAAAAGCCAAAATAAGAACCATGTATGGCACTGAATATAATGGAACTGATTAAAATTCCCCAGAAAGCACTTTTTGTCCACCCTACCATAATCCGCTGCACTCCGCCCCTAAACAATACCTCTTCAAAAACAGCAGGCGCAACGGCTATTACCAGTAAACTCAACAGATAGTCGCCCCAATTGCGCATAGTAGCCATAGATAGCATTGCCTGTTTGTACTGCGCTTCTATTTCACGTGCTTTTCGTAAAAAAGCGGCTGGCATAGGAATTATTTCATTCAAAGCACCCAATGCTCCACTTAAAAATAAGGCACCTACTGAAATAAATACAACCAAAAACCACTGTTTTCTCGAGCTATTGGCATTAAATCCCATCGTTTGAAATGATTTTTTATAGCCGATTTTGGCGACAGCCCAAGCTGGTATAAAAAAAATAATAAATGATGCCAATACATTCAGGAGTCGCGACAGTTGCAGGTTTTCAGGCTTTAGCAGTGCATCCCCAGCTTTTGAAATTGGCAAGTGCAGCAACTGGGCCGTCACCAATCCCATAAGTAAGCCACTCAGCATTAATCCTACCCCCAATAATCCAAGTAATATTGCAAACTGACTTCCATAACCAATAACCGACTTTTGATTCATATATTTCTTGCTATAACTAATGTAAAGATAAGATTGTAAATTTGTTGTTTCTTTTATCAAAATCAATATAAAAAGTGATAAAAGGTATCTCCTAGCAATATGGTTAAGATTGATCAAATAGTACTACCTGATTTTCCACTTCTGTTGGCACCCATGGAAGATGTGAGTGATCCGCCTTTTAGAGCGGTATGCAAAGACAATGGTGCTGACCTTATGTACACCGAGTTCATCAGCAGTGAGGGTTTGATTCGGGATGCCATTAAAAGCAGACAGAAGCTGGATATTTTCGACTATGAACGTCCCGTAGGTATTCAAATTTTTGGGGGAGATGAAGAAGCTCTGTCCATGAGTGCAAGAATTGTGGAGGCCGTAAATCCTGATTTACTGGATATTAATTTCGGATGCCCCGTTAAAAAAGTAGCCCTCAGAGGCGCTGGTGCTGGGGTGTTGAAAGATATTGACTTGATGGTTCGCCTCACAGCAGCCACCGTTAAAAGTACCAAACTACCCGTGACCGTAAAAACGAGACTGGGCTGGGATGACAGCAACAGAAATATTGAAGAAGTAGCCGAAAGATTACAAGATGTGGGTATTAAAGCATTGGCCATTCATGGAAGAACAAGAGCCCAAATGTACAAGGGAGAAGCTGATTGGACGCTGATTGCCAAAGTAAAAAATAATCCTAGAATCAAAATCCCCATATTTGGTAATGGTGATATTGATAGTCCCCAAAAAGCCAAACGTTACAAAGAACTTTATGGAGTAGATGGTATTATGATTGGAAGAGCAGCCATTGGTTATCCTTGGATTTTTAGAGAAATAAAACACTATTTAGCCACAGGAGAAATACTAGCAGCACCTAGTTTAGCCGAGCGTATAGAAGTTTGTAAAAAGCATTTGCGCAAATCGGTAGAATGGAAAGGGCCTAAAGTGGGCATTTTTGAAATGCGCAGGCATTATACCAATTACCTCAAGGGTTTACCGGGTATTAAAGAGTATCGGGGGCGACTGGTTACTTTAATGGAAGCAGCGGAAATAGAAGCGGTATTGGATGAAGTAACCACCAATTACCAAGGCTATACCTTTGAGCGCACGCCTATTGAGTTAATAGATTATCACCAGAATTGTCCCGTGTAGTTTGGGGGGAATTTACTGCACCAACTTTATTACTTGTTCATCTAAGGGTGAGATGGATTGGGTGAAATAGGCTTGTAATATACCCTGCTCATCCACTATATATTTACAGAAATTCCATTCAGGAGCAGTATTGCACCAGCCATTAGCCTTGTTGTTACTAAGCCATTCAAAAACAGGGTTTTGGGCGGTAGATTTTATAACTGATGTTTTTTTCATCAATTGAAATGTTACGCCATAATTGAGCTTACAAAACTCCGCAATAGCTTGATCCGATTTTTTTTCTTGCTCCTTAAAATCGTTTGCTGGAAATCCTACTATTACCAGTTGATTGCCGTATTGCTTGTATAATTTCTCTAGTTCATCAAACTGGCCAGTATAACCACAATCACTGGCCGTATTTACAATCATTATTTTTTTCCCTTTCAGCATATTAAAATCTAAAGTATCGCCATTATTTTTTACAGCACTCAACGCATAGAAAGATTGCAGCGGTGGGGTTTTATTGGTATTGAATGACATAGTTTTCTCCTTTCCTGCAAGTTTACTTGCATACATTATAAGGGGGTAAAAAGTTTTTAAAAGAGATTGTTTCCAAGTCATATTAGTTCGTTTTATAAGCAGCACTACCACCAGTAGTATTACAATGAATAAAATAAATCGTTTAATCATAATCATTATTTAAAGCTACCACCGTCTTTTTCCTCACCCCACCAACCATTTCAATAGTTTTAACTTTCCCGTAAACGGCGGATACTTTAATGCAGGATCAAACCAAGTGGGAGTTTTCATGATGGCTTTTTTATGACTGAATGTATCAAAACTAAATTTACCATGATAAGATCCCATTCCGCTATAACCCCTGCCACCAAAGGGTAGATTGGGATTGGTGAGATGAAGACTGGCCGTATTAATGCAAGTCCCACCAGAAGGCACACTTTCTATCCATGCATCTTCTTTTGTTTTGGAGGCAGTGAATACATAGAAAGCCAATGGGTTGGGATGGAGCGCAATAATGGCTTTGGCTTCTTCCATCGTATTAAAAGAAAGAATGGGTAAAATAGGCCCGAAAATTTCTTCCTTCATAATGGCTGCATCGGTACTTGGTTCATCTAATAGAGTAGGCTCAATAAATAAAGTAGTTGCATCATAATTACCTCCGTAAATAATTTTCCCATCCTTTAAATATTGAATAATACGATTGAATTGTTTTTCATTAATAATTCTTCCATAGCCTATGCTATTAGCAGCATCTACACCATAAAATTGAGGAATAAATTTTCTCAATGCTGTTATTAATTCTAACTTTTTAGTTTGATGCACCAGTATATAATCGGGAGCTACGCATATTTGACCAGCATTGGAAAACTTAGTGAGTGCAATTCGTTTGGCAGCAACGGTAATATTCGCATCGCTCTCTACCACACAGGGACTTTTACCACCCAGTTCTAAAGTAACTGGTACTAATTTTTCAGCAGCCATTTTATAAACCATTTTACCAACAGTGGTACTGCCTGTATAAAATACATGATCAAAACTAAAATGCTTCATTAATTCGGGAATAACCACTGCCCCATCACCCTGGATATATATTACTTGTTCTTGCGTAAAACAGGCTCCAATAATTTTCTGCATAATAGCTGCAGTAGCAGGCGCAAATTCACTGGGTTTTAAAACAACGCAATTGCCGGCAGCAATAGCTCCCATTAATGGGGTAAACAATAATTGAAACGGATAATTCCAAGGAGCAATAATCAATACTACCCCCAGCGGCTCTAGCATTATTTTACTGCTACTGGGCAAATTCAATAGATTGGTGGCAACGGGTACGGGCTGCATCCATTTTTTTAGGTTTGAAATGGCTTTTTTTAATTCAGCCATAAAAAACCCATTTTCTGTAACCCATACTTCTTCCTTGCTTTTGTGAAGATCTATATTAAGAGCATCAAAAATTTCTTGTTCATACACTTCAACAACATTTTTAAGTTTTAGTAGTTGTTGCTTCCGAAACGCATACGTTTTGGTTGCGCCTGTTTGAAAGTAAAGTCGCATTGTATTGAGTTGCTCAACAAGAGAAGACATGTGGCAATGGTTTAGCAACTCAAGTTACGCTAATAGATCCATTGCAATGGTTACTGACTTTTAAACTTTAAAGTTCCACAACCCTCAAAACAATATTATTTAGGCTAAAATATCACCAACTATTTCTTCAGCTAGGCCAAAACTAAGCGTCATTCCTGCACCTCCCAATCCGTTTAAAATGTACACACCATCAGTTACTTTGTGTAAGATATGGTTGGCTCCATTGGTCATTTTAGGATAAATACCATTCCATGTTTGTATCAGTTCCCCACTACAACTTTTAGTGAACTGTTGTAAATAATCAACTATCAATTGATTAATTGCCGCACTATCAAATGGATCGTGGGTTAAGCCATATTCGTGTGAATCTCCTACCGTAAGTTCTCCATAATTATTTTGGGCTACCATTACATGAATACCATGCTTTATATATGCTGGCATTTCAGTTTCATACCGTTCTTTTAAATGATTGATTGATGCTGCGGCTTTAAAACTACTATAATGAATTAACGATAACCCACCACATAAAGACACACCTAGTTTAAAGTCGGGTGTTTTACTCACAAACCGCATCATTTGCAATTTACACTTGGTAATATTAAAGGATTCAAAAACTGCTGGATACAAAGTCTCAAAATCGGCTCCACTACAAACAAAAATTAAATCTGCTTCGTATAATTTATTATCTACCCATACACTATGGGTTTCTATTTTTGTAACCGCTTTGCCAAAAATAAATTGCACATTTAAATAGGCTGAAAGATAGTTTGACACACTATTTATGGCTACTCTGGGATCTACAATCATTTCTGTACTACTGTACAATCCTCCCATCAAATTCATGGAATTTACACTTTCAAATCTACGGATAACGGCAGCTTTATCTAGTAATTCTACTGGCCTTCCTTCCTTTTTAAATATTTCATACAACTCTTGTAGTACTTGCCATTCATCTTTAAAATACGCAGCGTGTAAGCTGCCCGATTCATGATACCATAAACCAGATTGATCGGCTAGTTCTTTCCAAATATTTTTACTGCGCATTGCTCTATTATACAGTTCACCAGTAGGTTGACCAATTGGCCAAATCATACCAAAATTTCTAATAGACGCACCAACAGCTTTTTCAGATTTTTCAATAATAGTTACTTCAAACCCTTTTAAACTTAAGGCTCTTGCTGTAGCTAAGCCAACTATACCTGCACCAATAACAATTGCTTTATTTTTACTCATATACTTTTAATGAAATTAGGGAATAGTTTTCTGTGAATTTGTAGTGTGAGTACTATTAATAGTATGCCCAATATTGCAGCTGTATAAAATAGAAAAGAGAAGAAATTTACCCAGCTGTATTGTAGGTGAACAAATTCTTTAATAAGCAATACCAATACTGTACCCATATACCCGAATGCATCGGCTATATACATTACAAACCCAACATTTCCTGTTATTTTATAAGCTGCTATAAATCTTTCAAAATACAAACAATTAAAAGGTAAATAGCTCAAATACAAACCTGTTGTTGCAGTTAACATCCAAAATATGGGCGTGATTATACCAAAGTTAAAAAGCAATGTTGATAAACAGGACAAAGCTATTCCCGTAATTACCAAATAATGGGTAACACGAAAGGCTTTAAAATTATCTTTGATCAAGAAAAAACTACCCACTACCAATAATACTATCAAAGCCATAATAGTACTTGTTTGTGCAAAAATTCCTATATTATTTTGGTAGCCAGTCTCTATCCATAATTCATTAGCAAAATCTTCACAAAAATCTCTTACAATGGTAAATATGGCATAGCTAATTACTACTGGCATTATCACCCACCCAAATGTTTTTAAAAAAGATATCCGCTCTGCTTTAGACATCGGATTCCGAATATTTCTATGCGTAATATCTTCTGAAGTAGGCGGTGGAGTTTGGCTGAGTAACCAAAGTGAGAGCAATAGCGGAATTATAAAAAAGAAACCTGCCATAAACGGCATCCAAAACTCATTTACATGCACTATTTGTAGTATCCATTTACCCACTGTTTTTGCAAGCCCTGACGCAAAAATAAAACTGACTGCTAAAAAAGCACCCATAATTTCAGTAGTTTTTCTACCTTCTAAAAACCCAAAAACCAAACCAAAAATCATACCCAATGGTAAGCCATTCAAAAACAAGCAGACCAAACTATAAGGTGGTGGAATTAAAGCAAATAAAAGCAATGAAAGCCAAGCCAATAATATACAGACTAAAATATATGAAACTCTATTTGCTGGTTTCATAGCTGCTATAAATCTGATTCCGTAAAATTTACTAATCATATATCCTATTACTTGCGCAATTACTAAGCACACTTTATAAGATACTCCTAAAAAATAAATATTATGATAGGTTCCCACCGTATAAGGTTTTCTAAACCCGTACATGCATGAATAAATAACAAAAGCCATCACAGATACATAGCTCACAAAAGCTATTGGAGAGCTATTTAAGTATCTAACAATATGCTTATTCCGAGGAATATTAACTAGAAGCATAAGGAAGCATTAAGTTAAAATCGGTATTAATTCACTTAACCTATGTATGATAAACGTTGGTTTTGCGCTTAAAAGTTGTTCATAGTTGTGCGCTCCAGTTGTAATACCCACCACAATATTACAGCCTGCATTTAAACCCTCCTCAATATCAATCATGGAGTCGCCAACTTTGGCTACTTCGGCAGCATTTGTAATGCCAAATTCTTGCATAGCCAATAAAATCATATCGGGAGCAGGTCTGCCGTTGGCAACATCAGAAGCTGTTATTACCAAGTCAATTTCATAACCAATTTCCCACTCAAGTTCATTTAATAATAAAAATGCTGTACTTGAATCATAACCAGTATTCAATACTATTTTAATTCCAAGCCTGTGTAATGCATCAAATACCATCAACGCATCGGGTTGGGCTGAGATATTTGCTACTGAATAAGCTGTTTTCAACTGCAACTGAAAGTCTTTAAAAATGGCATCTATTTTCTCAGCCCCAATATTTTCTTCCATATTATTTACAATATCGCTGATGGCTTTTCTTTTTTCTTTTCCAGCACCATATGTCAACACAAATTCTAATGTACAATTAAACCCTGCATTATTGATACTCTGCTGTAAGGTTTTGTACACAATATTGTCTTCATTAATTGTAGTACCTGCCATATCAAAAACAACCATTTTTATCATATTTTTTCATTTGATTTTTGATGGGATAAATGTTTAATCATCATTGCTTCATAATCACCCATTTCTGGTAATGGCATATTTACCATTTTAGCCATCTCATCCCATTTTCTAAGTATAATATAATTGGTATGCAAGGGGTCGGCTTCAAAAGCTAGTGCCTCCATTTCGGTCATTTTTCCTCCTTGAAATTCCAATGTTTTTTTACTTGCCTCTGACAGTAAATGGTAATAGCTTGAATCGCTGTACGTTAGGTATCGTTTGGCTTCTACGTGACTAGCTACCATTTTTGCAATTGAGGGTGCAAAGCCTTTACTTAATAAATAGGCACCCCCAATTTTTTCATGATCTACAATACCAAAACCATCCATATAATTAATTTCTACTTCTGGAAATGCCAACGCATACAAATGACCAATATCGTGTAAAAAAGCTGCCAAAATAAGTTCATCATCAGATCCTGCCTCTCTTGCCAATTCAGCGCATTGACACATATGTTCTATTTGCGAAACTGGTTCTCCCACATAGTCTTCGTCGCCAAATTTTTTATACATATCCATAATCTCAGTTACAGATTGTTGAATAGTTTCTTCTTGTTGCATATATATTTTTTTTTATTACTTATTTCATATTCGTATACTGTAATCTTATAAACTTATATCAAATCCAATTGTCGCGCTTCTTCCAACACCATTAATACCACTGCCATGAGTTCTATAGTCGTTATTCAAAATATTATGTATCCCGAGTCGTATTGTATAAGTTTTAGAAACGTATCCGCCATAAATATTAATTATACTAAACCCAGGCGTGCCTCCTGTTGGAATCCGATTGTCGTCCTTATCGCCCTGTGCCAATCTGTTTTGTTTGCCCGCCAATAAATAGGATATGCTTGTTTGCCATTTATTTTTTTGATATCGCAATAAAATGCTTCCATTTAAAGGAGGTATTCTTCGCATGGGTTCATTGCGTGACCGATTTTGTCCATATGCATAAGACCATGCTGATTTGATAGAAAACAAAGGCGACAGCATATAATCAATATTTGCTTCAACCCCATACAAAAAAGAGGTTTGGCTATTAACTTTGGTATACATATTATATCCAGCTACTTGCTGATCAGGAATTTGTACCCTAGTAATTAAATTAGCCAGATACATATAAAAAACAGCGACAGAAGTCTGTAGTTTTTTATTATTGAATCGATATCCTATTTCTGAGTTGTATGTTTTTTCTGGTACTAAATTATAAGCTGGAATTTCGTAGCGGAAATCAACCAACCCAAGTGTACCCATATCATCAATATTTGGTGTTCGATAGCCCGTACTAAACGAGCTATATATGATTTGTTTGTTATCAATATGAAATGATAAAGCTGCATTTGCCACCAAAGATGATGGCTTAATAATTATATTTCCCAACCTAAAATTATTGGTAGCTGTATCTGGAATTGCTAGAGAAATACTATTATATCTTAAGCCTGCTTCAATAGTTATTTTGTTGAATTGTATATGATTTAAGTTATAGAAAGACAAATTGCTGGTATTGGCATTATTTGGATATAGCCCACGTTGGTTAATACTTATATTATTCGATATGGCTATTTGCTGTTTAATACTATTTACTTTATCATGATAAAATTCGATTCCCGTATTTGCAGTCCAGTTTTTTAAAATATTAGATGTGATATCTAAGGTTAAGCCCAGCGTTTTAACCTTATCTTCTTCCAAAAATTTATTAGAAGACCCATTTTTTTGATGGCTTCTTCTTTCTAGGGTACTTTGATAAGAGTTAATGAAAGTTATTTTATCTGCAAACTTATATTTGGTATTGACCACTAATTTTACATAGCTTAAAGTTCTTTGTTGAGGAGCAAAAAAATAGTAGTTGAAATTCTCTAGTTTCACTCTATGGTATAAAGGAACATCTCGCTGCTGCAAATATTGGTGTGCTACTGTGAGGGTAGCATTTGTATTGATTTTCCATTTGAACTTTACATCAAAGGCTTTTTCTTTATAGCCGGAAGGAGTTTGTATTCCAGTTGAGTCTCCACCAACTAAGTCGCCAAAATATCTATTGGTATGCCCAACTAAAAAAGCAATTTTTTTTGATTGATATAACACTTCAACTCTTCCAGTATATTCCATATTTTGCGAAGCTGCCTTGCCAGTAATGATTGCATTAATGGTTTTTCTATCTTTAAAAATAGGTTCTTTCGTAAGAATATGCACCACACCCCCTAAAGCATCAGAGCCGAATTGTACCGACCCTGTACCTCTAGCTATCTCAATTTTAGATACCGTATATGCATCAATAGTATTCAAGTATTGATTGGGGCCAAATCTAAAAGTTGAGTTGTTGAAGCGAATACCATCAATCATTAATAAGGTTTGGTTTCCTGTTAGTCCCCTCACAAACGGAGAACCTCCACCATGATTTGTTTTCTGTATAAATACCCCTGCCATACCAACTAAAGCGTCAGGTATGGTTCGGAAATTGTACTCATTCAATACTCTTCTATGTATTACATTTATGGAATATGGCGTAGAAAAAATAGTACTATTTTTTCTTGTAGCAGTTACTATAATTTCTTGTAATGAAGTTGTACTATCCGTTTCATTTTGAGCTATACAAAGTATGGGAATACACAAACTAAGTAATGTAATTTTGTACTTATACCACATGAAGACTATTTATTAATTCTATCTGGATTATTTATACTTTCTTACTACTTTCCTTTCCGCTTTACTTCTTCCTCCTGATTAACAAGTTTAACAAAAGCACTTCTTTTGGGTGCTGGCATGATACTTTCTTCTCCTTTAACTGCTTTCCAAATTACTTCACTGAATAATAAATCAGGCACACTGTCTTCTTTTCTAAAATCAAAACCAGCACTCAGTTTTGCACTCGGAGTTGGTTTTACGTTTTTGAGGTTTAAATCTATATTAGCAGGTAATGCCGTAAAATTTACTCCATTTGGTTTTGCTGAAAAGCAACGCCATAAAGGTTCTGCTGCCGCATCATACTGACTCATTGGTGGTAAGCCTAAAATCAACTCTATGGTTCTCAGCACTGAAGAAGTGGAGTACATGGTATGATCTACAAAATTTGTTTTCACCAAGCCCCCAGCTATATAAGCAGTTGATCTGTGCGCGTCTACATGGTCGGGGCCATTTTGCGCATCATCTTCAACAATAAAAACCACGCTCTCATTCCAAATACTGCTTTTTGATAAATGTTCAACAAATAGTCCCACCGCTAAATCATTATCGGCTACGTGTGCAAATGGTGTTGGTCTACCCAGTTTTTGCCCTTCAGTATGGTCATTTATAAAGCGGAGTGAATTAAATTGCGGCACTTGTTTTATAGCCAATAAAGAATCAAACTCTCTTCTCCATTGATAAAACCTGGTAGTATCTCTCACACGTTCATCCCAACTGGTAAAGTAGGGACAAAAATGATTTTCAAGTACCGGAATATTGGCTTTGTAGTTATCAGCAAATTCACCGTAAGTTCTATAGCTTATATTGGCTCTTTTACAATAGTCCCATAAAAATCCTTTTTTGGGATTAGCAATTGCTCTATTACCTTCTGCATCATAATTACCACCCCTGCCCCCATAACTGGCTACCCAAGTTTTTTCTAAATAGTCGTTTGCGTTGGCACCCATAGTCCAGTTATGCCCATCGGCACTTACTTCTCCATCTACATAAAAATTATCGAGTAATACAAACTCATTCACAAGTTTATGCTGATTGGGAGTAATTTTTTCGCCAAATAAAACCAAACTAGTATCTCCATTTCCTGCTGCTATATCACCCAGCACTTGATCGTAAGTACGATTTTCTTTAACAATATAAAATACATATTTAATGGGCGATTTATCTCCCACTTTCATTGGAATTGGATTACCTGCTTCACCTTGTGCATTTAATTCTTTTTCTTTGGAGTAGGGCGTATTTTCATACACAGTTTTAGCATAGTTTGCCAATAAGACTTCGTTTGGTTCATCTATTATACTCATTGTTCCTTTCATTAACCCACCAATATATTCTACTTTTACTGGTGTAGCATTATCACTTTTTTGATACAGAACAGCCTGTTTTTTATTAATAGGATTAGGGCCATTGGGATTGGGGAATGAGCTAAATCCTTTGCCATTACTTACAAATATTTTTTTAGCTACTACCTTTACATTCGTAGGATACCATCCTACAGGGATAAAGCCTTTTGACCTGCTTTCTCCAATTTCGGATACGTCAAAAACGGCTAAGCAATTATTATCGGCATTGGCTATATACAAAGTTTTTTCATCGCCTGAGAGTGCCAATCCATTAGTGGCAGAACCTAATGGTGCATTGGGATATAGGGCAGCGTTTAAAGTTTCTACTACTTTTCTTGTAGTAATATTTATGATAGAAACACTGTTGTCGTTTGCGTTGGCAACAAATAAAAATTTTCCATTCTTTGATAATAAAATTTCGTTTGGATTATCGCCTACCCATACAGAATCTTTAATACTTTTTGTAGCAATATCGTAGATCAAAATTTTATCACCACCCCAAAGTGAAATATATAATTCCTTTTTACTTTTAGCCAATAAACAACTATAAGCTTCTGCACCCAAGCTAAGTTGCTGTATTATTTTCTTGGTAGTGATATCTATTGTATAAAGTGAATTATTTTCTTTAGTAACGATGTATATTTTTTCTGTTGCTTCATCTATTTCAATACCAGCTGGTGATATTTTATTGGGCCATTTTGCACCCAATACAATGGTGTCTTTTGGTACTAGCTTATTGTTGTTAATTGCGTATTTAATAATCCAATTATCGTTTCCACCACTTACAAATAGTGATTTTTCATCCTTACTAAATTTTAGCCCATACCAACTTTTGCCTATTACTATTTGATCCAACACTTTTTCTGTAATTGGATGAATGAGTTGAATGGTCTGAGTGCTTTGACCATTATTGGTGACTGCCATTAATTGCTTAGAATTAGAAACAGCAATATTTAATGGCAGATCTCCCAAGGGTATAGAGCGACCAGCAGGCGATAGCGACCAACCATTTGGTAGTGTTAGCTTTTTTTCATTGGCATGCTGTGCAGAAGCTATTAAAGAGATAAAGCTGATTAAAATAGCGAGTGATTGTTTTATTATTGTCATATTAAAGTTGCTATTTATTGAATTCTTTTTTCATGTCAATTATATTATCCATTGCGGGACCTTGAATTATTTTTCTCCAGTCAATACTACGTTTGTATTTTTTCATAGCCTTATCAACATCAAAAATACGTGGGTCGTGTTGCTCTAAAGTATAAGGGGTATAGTCGGGATTATTGGTAAAAAAATCTTGTAATAAGGAGGCAGTAACATCGTACTGGTTTACATAAGGAACGCTGAGAATATTATAAATTGTTTTAAGTATTGAGCCAAAATTAGCATGGGTATGACTGATATAACCTCGCTTTACAAAAGGGCCTGCCATCATCAAAATACTTCTATGAGCATCTATATGATCCACACCACCTTGAGGGTCGTCTTCGGTAATAATCACCAACATATTTTTCCAATATTTGGTTCTCGAAAGAAAGTGTAAAATCCTACCTACAGCCAAATCATTATCAGCCACAAAAGAACTTCTAGAAAAATAGCCATCTTCAGGTCTTGCCCCTGCTGTATGGTCGTTCGGCACTTGCATGGTTACCAATGCGGGCATTGTTTGTTTGCCCTTAATCCACATCTTGGTAAACTCATCTTCAAATTGATTCATTCTGAATTGATCTGGAATATTGGTATTATAACCTGCGTAGTTATGACTTGTTTTATAGTACAATGCTTTTTGCATGGGCACCATTACACCGTGTGCTGCTCCTGTAGCAGTATCATTCCAATTCTCTCGAACGTGAGCAGTTTCATTTGCTTCACCAAAGTTATAGAAGTCAATTTTTTTTCTTTCCAGTGCTTCCCACAATCCCCCAATTTCAGCATAATCTTCTGGATCCATACTACCAGTCGACCCTGGGAAACGGCGACCGGGAGCGTTGGAGAAATATTTGGCCGTTTTACTTACATCAGAATTGGCTTCTACCCATTCATTGGGTATTACACCCATCATCCAATGGTGACCATGAATGGATGCATCACTATCGCAATAAAAATTATCGCTAAATGCAAACTGTTTTGCTGCTTTGTGATGATTGGGAGTAACTTTTAATTGTATGTTTTTTGCTTGAAGTAATTCTGGTAAAGTGTATTCACAATTCACCCCAAATCTTGCTAAAGTACTATCTCCATTGGCATTTGGAAGTTGACCAAAAATTTCATCATAGGTTCTGTTTTCTTTGGTAATGTAAACAATATGTTTAATGGGACTTTTATACAAACCTGGAAGTGCGGGTAGTGGATTTTTTTTATCGTTATTAATTGTAGTTTCTATAAATGTATTGGCAATAGTCTGTTTGGTGTACGCTGCTAAAGATTTAGTATTGGGTACACTAATTTTTTGAAAACTACCCAATTGAATATCACCAATATAAGTTCCTTGGGGAGGAGCAATAAATCCTGCGCCACCATTCGGCCCAGCTCCTAAGCCTCGGCAAGAAATTACATACAATTCTTTTTCATCGTTTGACAATTGCACCCGAGTTGGTCCCCAGCCCGTTGGTATTAAACCAGTAGTAAGTTTACTGGCTACGTCAATAACAGCAATTGCATTATATCCAAGAAGCGCAACGTATAATGTTTTTTCATTTTTACTAAGTGTAATGCCAAAAGGCAATAGGCCTCTAAACTTATCAATTCGTTTATCTACTTTAATGGGAATATGAGCTAGAATTTTATGATTGTTGTAATCAATAACAGCAATATTATCGTTGGTGGCATTGGTTACATAAATATATTTTTTTCCAACTGCTATAGAGTTGGGACTAGCACCACCCACTACTTCAGCGTCTTCCACCATCTCTCCAATTTGATACCCAGTTTTAAATTTATCTATTACTTTATTTGTTTTTAAATCAATAGAAAAAACGCTCATTGCTTCTGGTGAGTTGGGACTACCAACACCGGGAATTTTTTTCCCTTCAACTATAGTCCCTCCTATAGATTCTTTGGTATTATCGCCAAAAGGGTGGCGGCTGATTAACATGGAATCATAATTTTTTTCCGTCATCCCCTCAATTAAAGGATATGCATACATACCCACATTGGCAACAAAAGCTGTTTGTTTATCGGCACTAATAGCAAGACCAAAGGGCTGGCGACCAGCAGGAATAGAAGCAGTAATTTTTTTATCGGTCAAGCTATACCGCACCAGTCTAAAATTGCCTCTATCTAAAATCAGTAATTCATGGTTGTTGAATAATAAATCGGAGGTGAAACTGTCTTCAAATTTTTCACCATTTATTATTCCATTTAAAGAAATGGAATCTTTTCTTTGTAGGGTTTCAATATCATAAACTATTACTGCGCCATTATCACCACCACTTAGATAAATTGTTTTTGAATCTGGGGAGAATGCGATACCTAAAAAAGAACCTTGTGAAAGGGGGGAAGTGATTTTTTTATCGTAGCTGGGTACTCGAATATTTTTTAGTGAGGCAATATCTATGATAGTGAATACGCCATTGTGAAGGGTAACTGCTTTTTGGCCATCTGGTGAAATAGCCATTCCAAAAGGGTCGTGGGTAATTCGTATAAATGCTCCAGCAGGGGTTAGGAAGCGACCACTGGGTAGAATAGAAATGCCTTTTTCATTTATTGAACAATACATATTCTTGGCTGGAACTTGAAGTATAGTGGCAGGTTTTTGCTGTGCATTGGCTGCAACAAATCCTAGGGACAAGAGGGAAAAAAGTATTAGTTTTTGCATGAGTTGATTTTTTACAAAATTGTTGCCCTCAAAATAGTGACTATTAAATACCAATCAAGGCGAAGTGTAAATACTTCGCCTTGATTAGTTAATTTGATTATAACAGTGGGGCTTATTTAAGCAACCACATTTTCGTATTTATATCATCAGTACCACCTTGTGCAGTTACTGCTTTAGTACGATTAACCCCATTTAAAGACTGTTCTGATAATGGGTAAATATACCTGATTGGCACTTTATTAGAGTTTAGGTTAGCTGCACCTGGAACAATTTCTGGCATACCAGTTCTTCTCCACTCAAACCATGCTTCTAATCCATTAAAGTATAGTGCTATCCATTTTTGCAACGCAATTTTGGCCAATTTATCAGCCTGTGATCCTGTAAAGGCTACTTGTGGTTGTATTAAGTAACCAATTGGCATATTCACATTCACATTATATTGAGTTGGTACTAGAGATTTCCAGTAACTAAAATTGGCATTTATTCCATTGGTATAATATGTTTCTGCTGTACCAGTAGAAATAAGGGATTTTTCACGGGCTTCCGCCAAAATAAATTGTAATTCTGAAAAATTCATTAGAATGGCACGAGGTGCTGAAGGATCCGCAACTGCTTGTCCTGGGTCGTTACATACTAGGCAGGCAAAAGTGTACCCAACGCGTGAAACACCTTGTGGTCCGCCATTATAGTTAAGTGCAGCTACATCACCTAGTCCATTTGGAATACCTTCTACTTTTGGTGAACCTGCAGTGATGGAAGATTGTGAAGGCCTACCAAAAACATTAATTCGAGTATCATTTAATGCAATTAATCTGTCACTTAATGTTTTGCTTACTCTAATTTCATCAAAGGAACCTACCCTAGAACCGTATAAAGGCCATTGATTTGGTGCTGCGGTTAGGTATTTGAGTTCTGCATTGTCGTCATTACTTGTAAAGATGGGATTACCAGTTGAATTACTAACTATGGCTTGCATTTCAGCGCTCACATCTTTTTTCTTTGAAAGATGAAGTAACAAACGCAACCGAAGAGAATTGGCTAATTTTCTCCACTTAACTATACCAGCAGCTCCACCACCAAAGAGGATATCACCAGATAAATTTGTATTACTGGTTGCTAATAAATCATTTGCCTTTTTTAAGTCAGCTAAAATAGCTGTATATATTTCTTCTTGAGTGTCGTAAGCAGCGGTATATACACCGTCAGATTTGGCTTTACCAGCCTCTTTATAAGGAATATCTCCGTAGGCATTAGTAGCCAAAGAAAACATCCAAGACTTTAGAATTAAGCCAACCCCTAAATAAGGACTTTTTGTATCTTTTTCTACTGCAATAAATATATTCTGTAAATTCCTATTATTGGCATAAACAGCATTCCATAACCCATTTTGTTCATTCCATAAATACCTGTCTTCATTTACAAACTGAATTTTTGCATGGTATTGAGCAACTAAGTTACCAATACCCCAAGCATCTGATACTTGTTGATTCATCATATTCCGTATAACGCCACTAAGTAATAAATCAGGTGTTACATCTGTGGGGTTATTATAATTGGTATTTATATCTCTAAAATCCTTGGTGCAGCCAACTAAACTTGCGACTAGGATAATAGGTAGAAGTAGTTTTGAAATTTTCATATAAATATTTTTTAAATAAAATGATTTAGAACTTTAAGCTAAGATTTACACCGAAGCTTTTTGAAGAAGGTATTGCCATTGCTTCAATGCCTGGCAAGGCAGTACCGCCATTGAATGACATGTTTTCTGGATCAACATGCGGCACATTATCTTTTAACCAAAGATTTCTTCCCACAAGTGATATATTAATAGAGGTAAAAGGTGTTTTACTTAAAAGAGTAGAGGAGAATGAATACCCAATTTGCAATTCTCTAAGCTTTACAAAAGAAGCATCATACATAACACCTTCCGCAATATTTCTTCCACTTGTATAAGCTGTATGCCACTCACGTGCACTTATTTTTTTTGTATTTGGTATAAATGTACTCCCAGAAACGGTAACGCCATTTCCAATAACACCATTCCCAGTTTGAGTTAAATCATAGCCATTTGCTCGTCCCTCTAGCGATTCAACAATAATACCCCCTTCTCTACCAACAGTTTGTGTTTGTGAATATATTTGTCCTCCAGATCTAATATCAAATAAGCAACTGAAATTAAAATTTTTGTAAGTAAATCTATTGTTGATACCCATTAACCAGTTAGGATTGTAATTACCTAATTTAACTCTATTTGTAGTTCTTATCGGACGTCCATTTGCATCAAATACCATTTGACCTACAAACTCATTTTTTGCATCAAAATAAGGAGCGGCAGAATTTGTATTTTGTACTCTTGCAAATGCTAATCCATACATGTCTCCCATTCTTTCATTTATCCTAGCTTCTATACTTACCGCATGCTTGCTAGCCATAACATAATTATTTAAATTATCGCTTAACTCTATTACTTTACTTCTATTCGTAGAGAAGTTAATATCAGTGTTCCAATTGAAATCCTTAGTCTTAATACCATTGATATTTAAGATTGCTTCAATACCCCAGTTTTGAATAAGGCCAGCATTAATTACTCTACTATCATAACCAGAAGTTCCAGAGAGTGGAATATTTAAAATTTGATTCACCGTTTTACTTTGGTAATAGGTTAAATCTAATCCTATTCTATTTTTTAGGAATCGAATATCTGCACCTACTTCAAAAGCGGAGCTGATTTCTGGCTTAAGGTTAAGATTACTTAAACGGTTTGTTTCTCCATATATTTGAGTGGCACCGAACGGATCACTACGGCTATATGTTTGAGTAAAAGTAAATGGATCTGTATCATTACCAACTTGTGCAAAACTAGCACGTAACTTTGCAAAGCTAATTGCAGTTGGTAATTTTACCATTTCACTTATTACTGCACTAAAAGCTATAGATGAGTAAAAATAGCCATTGTCTTCCTTACCAAAAGCTTTTAAATTTTCAGGTAAAGTAAGTGCACTACTCCAGTCATTTCTTCCTGTAATATCTACAAACAATTTATTCTTATACGATACTCCAGCAGAGCCATATAAGCTGTTGATTTTTTTAGCAACATTATTTTGTTCAACTACAAGTGCAATTCTACTATTATTTAAACTATATATATTAGGAATATTTAATTGCCCTGCTACATCTTCATTATACCTAGATACCTGACTCATTTGGTTACCGCCCAAATTGGCAGTAAAAGCAAAGTCTTTATTGATATTTTTATTTGCAGATAATAAGAAATCAGAGTTGCGTTCTTCATTTTCAATTCTTACTTCTCGGTATTCACCAAATGGAAATCTTTGTGTACTAAAGCCTCTTCTATATTCTCTACGTTCATTGCTATTATCTGAAGCTGTTCTCAATTGTAAGCTAAGCCAATCTGTGAAATCGTATTTGATAAGAATATTACCAATAATTCTATTATAATATTGACCATTCGTGTTTTCTTGAACCGTTAAATAAGGATTGTCATGATAGTTATAGTTCCAACCAAATTGTCTTCTACCATCTTCTCCAATCATCCATAAACGTTTAAGGTCACTAACTTTTACTGATGCCGGTAACCAACAATTAAAGAGATACATTATGTTTTCCGTTCCGTAACTAATAGAAGGTCTATTGCCACTTTTACTATTTATATAACTTACAAATGAACGAACAGATAATTTTTTATTAAAGTTATAGCTGCTAGAAAGTGATACTGTACTACGCTTTAAATCCGTATTTGGCACAGTACCTTTTTGGTCTAGATTCGTATAGCTTAATCTAAAATCACCATTGGCATTTGCGCCCATTATTGCAACGTTATTTGTAGAAGTAAGGCCAGTTTGTAGAAAGTTTTTTAAATTATCATTATCTGCTACCCAAGGTGTTGCAGTAATTATGCTGCCAGATGGCGCATTCAAATCTCCACCCAAAAAGGCTGTTGGTTGACCGTTTAAAGTTCTTGGCGAATTGAATTGAGGATAGTTTTGACCATTAAAAGCTGGCCCCCATCCTTCATCGGTACCATCCGTTTGGCCTGCACCACCACCATTAACAAATGCAAATGGTCCACCATTACCATTGCCTTGACCATAAATATTCTGATACTTTGGCAGTTTTAATGCGTTCTCAAAAGTGATATTAGAATTAACCTCAACACCTATGCTTTTTTTACTTGACTTTCCTGCTTTTGTTTTAATAAGAATAACCCCATTTGCAGCTCTAGAACCATATAATGCTGAAGCAGCAGGTCCTTTTAATACTGAAATTGTTTCAATATCATCAGGGTTAATAAAACCAGCACCATTACCAAAATCTACTTCAAGATTACCGCGACCAGAGCCACCAGATATAGCATTACTAACTGGCACACCATCTATCACATACAAGGGTTGATTTTTATTTAAATCAACGGATCTTTCCCCTCTTATAGATACTCTTGCCGAGCCGCCAATACCAGAATTACCTCCTACAACTGTAACACCTGCTACTTTACCTGCCAACTGACTTACAACATTCGTTTCACGTGCAGTAGTAAGCTGATCTCCTTTCACTTCTTGTAAGGCATATCCAAGCTTTTTCTTGTCTTTTTTTATACCTAATGCAGTTACTACTACTTCATTCACTTGCGTTGAAACAGGAACGAGTTCAATGATATAATCAGTTTTATCATTTGAAATGGTTGTAATTATTGATTCAAATCCTACAAAACTGGTTTCTATTTTTTCACCTGCTTCCACGGTAAAGGTAAACTCTCCAGCAGCATTTGAAGCTGTTTTTTTACTGCTAGAAATACTTTTAATTGTAGCCCCAGACAATACTTTTCTGGTATCGGCTTCTACTATTTTTCCTTTAATAAGGATTGGAGATTTTTGCGAAAAGCTATTGGTTGTTAACATTAATAAAAATGCGACGACCAATAATTGCAATGAGGGAAGCTTTTGCTGTTTCATAAACAAATTTTAGTTATTGAAACGCAAATCTATATCCCCAATGTTACCGAATAGTTTCAGAAAAGTTAAGTCAAGGTAAACTAATTGTTACCAAAATGATTCAAAAGTTTACTTGAATTAAACTTTTGTTAAGGAATAGTTATCGAATTTATTGTTTTGGCTTAAAAAAGTACACCACCAATAGCAATGCATCATCCTTGCCATTATTAATTGGATTGTGCATTTCATTGGCATCAAAAAAAAGAGAATCCCCTTCCTCCATTAAAAATGTTTCATTCCCAATCATATATGCAACTTCTCCTTTTAACAGTAATTTGAATTCGTAGGCATCAGTACTTACTGGTAATCGCATTGCATTGGGTTGCAAGGTTAAGAGTACAAAATCTAAGTGATACTCATAAAAGGTGGTAGAAAACAAGCGTTGATAATGAAACCCTTGAGCATTTTCTTTCTCAAAAGATTGGTATTGTATCTTTTTCTTAAAAATTACTTTACTATCAGGTGTTTGTAGATTAATGTCTTTAAAAAAATCATTAAAATCAATTTGTAGTGCTTTCATCAAATTAATGAAGACAGTAAGAGAGGGAATGGTTCTATTGTTTTCTACTTGACTCAGCATTCCTTTTGAAATACCCGCTAAATCAGACAATTCCTGAATGGTAATATTCTTGTTCTTTCTTATCCCTTTTAACCGATTGCTTATTTGAATAATGATATCTTCTTGCATATAAACCCATTGTTAGAAAATGATGCTACAATTATAATCAAATTATTGGAATGCAATGAACCATAACAAATTTTGTCACTGATTAGAAATGTTAATAAACAAAACAGTTTTGATACGGTTACTCGGCATACACTTCATCCCCAGTTGAACAGTAACAATAATAGCTTTTACCTGCTAATTCTAGCCCCAGCCTATGTATAGATTGGTTTATATTCGTATGCACTATCCTAATTATAACTACCTATTCCCTAATTTTATTTTTACCTAATTTCCAAATTTCGTATCTTGTAAAATAGTTATATATTATATTAACTTGTTCAATAACCAATTATGCTCCAAAACCATATTTCCATATCCAAAAAATCAAATGAGGGTTACTATGAATATTAGCTTTAACCTTCACCAATTTGACCAATTATTTCCCTTTCATATTCGCATTAATGAATTGGGCATTATTTGTGGCTATGGTAAAACCATTCAAAAAATGATTGGCTTAAAAAATGAAGCTGCTTTTTTTGACTATTTTACATTCATTGAAACTGCCACCAAAATAGATTCCTATGGATTGATGAAGCAGCACCTAAATAAATTAGTGGTGATTGAGGTAAAAACCGATCACTCCATTCAATTAAGAGGTCAACTCATTTTTACCGAAAACAACCATGAAATTATTTTTATGGGTTCGCCTTCTTTCAGTTCTTTGAAAGATATAGAAGATAGAAATCTTTCTGTTGATGATTTCGCTATTCAAAATCCATTGGTAGATTTACTAAAAGTTTTAAAAAATAAAGAAATTGAAACCAATGAAGTAAAAGTACAATTAGCCGATAACCTGAAACAAAATGAATACGATGAAAGATTGCGTTTTGCACTAGAAAAAATTGGCGACAATGTTTGGATGCACGATTTTACTACCAGCATCACTGAATTTTCACACGGCAAATCCGAATTTTTAGAATACATCATACCCAATAAATCCACAGCCGATAGTTGGTGGATTTCTATACATCCTGATGATAAATGGATGTTGATTAAAAATGATGAATTATACAAAAAAGGTCTACTTGACCATCATAGTGTTGAATACCGAATGGTAAATGCCAATGGTGATATTAGATGGATTCTAGACCGAGGTGTTGTTACAGAAACCAAAGCAGATGGTAGCCCTATTAGAATTATTGGAACCCATACTGATATTACTAAACTAAAAGCAGCCGAAGCTGCTTTTGAAGCACAGCGCAGTTTTTATGAAAGTATCCTTAACAATATTCCTTCTGATATAGCTGTATTTGATCCTCAACACCATTACCTTTTCATTAACCCAATTGCTATTAAAGATCAGGAATTGAGGAAATGGATGATTGGAAAAAAAGACGAAGACTATTTCAATTTAAAAAAGAAACCTCAAAAAATTGCCGAAGAAAGAAGCTTGCGTTTTAATAAAGTTTTAAATTCAAAACAACTTGTTTCTTGGGAAGAACTTTTGATACTTCCTGATGGTAAAAAAGAATATCATCTCCGAAATATGTTCCCAGTAATGGATGAAAAAAATGAAGTGAAGCTCGTAATTGGGTATGGATTAAATATTACGCTTCGAAAGGAAATTGAAGAGCAATTACAACTCAATGAAAAAAGATATCGAGATATTTTCAATTATAGTCAAGCCCTTATTTGCACCCATGATATTACTGGTATTATAATGACTGTAAATCCTGCCATTTGTGATGCATTGGGTTACTCGAAAAATGAATTGATTGGAAAAAATATAGCAGCATTTGTTCCCGCAGAAAATAAAGAACGGTTCAACAGTACTTACCTTCCTACCGTTTTAGATAATGGGCGCGCCGAAGGTGTTTTCATCATCATTAATAAAAACAATGAAAGACTTTACCTTCTCTACCAAAACTATAAAGTAGAAGAGCCTGGCTTAACCCCCTATATTATTGGATTTTCTCAAGATATTACCAAAAGAGTACAAGCCGAACAGGAATTAATTCATGCAAAAGAAGTAACAGAGAAAGCTAGTAAAGTAAAAGAGATTTTCATGGCCAATATCAGCCATGAAATAAGAACTCCTATGAATGGAATTTTAGGTATTGGTGGACTCTTATACAAAACCAAACTCAATCCCAAACAAGCCGAATACACCAAACTTATTTTAGAATCGGCCAACAATCTCTTACATATTGTAAATGATGTGCTTGACTTTACAAAAATAGAATCTGGCAAAATAGAGCTTGAACATATTGCATTTGATCTGGAAGAAAAAATAAATAATACACTCAAAACTTTTATATTTAAAATAGAAGAAAAGGGACTTAGAATTCATTTCAACAATAAACTAAAACCCAATACTATTATTATTGGGGATCCGTTTAGATTGGGCCAAGTGCTGAACAACCTTATTAGTAATGCGGTAAAATTCACAGAAAAAGGTAGCATTACCATTAGTGCTGAACAAATAACCGAAGATGAACTAAAACCAGTATTTCAATTTAAAGTGATTGATTCTGGCATTGGTATTACAAACGACCAGTTGCCCCTAATTTTTCAGGAATTTGTTCAGGCTTCTTCTGATACCAGTCGAAAATTTGGAGGTACTGGACTGGGGCTCTCCATTTCAAAAAACTTAATTGAAATGCAAGGCGGAACCATTAGTGTAGAAAGTGTTCCAGAAGTAGGTACTACATTTATTGTAAACCTTATCTATGAAAAAGGCAATGCTTCATTACTAGAAAATACCCCAAGCGAAAATGAACCCATTCGACAAACAGAACAAAAGAAAATATTGGTTGCCGAAGACGTGGTAATCAACCAAATTATTGTGAAACAAACCCTAGAAGAATGGGGTCATGAGGTAGTGATTGTGCCGAATGGGCAAGAAGCCGTTGATCAATTGAAACTTCAAGATTTTGATTTAATTCTAATGGATATTCATATGCCCGAAGTAGATGGATATGAAGCTACCCAAATGATTCGCAAACTAAGTAATACTGCAAAAGCTGCTATACCAATTGTGGCATTAACTGCAAATGCTTTTAAAAACGAGACCGACCGTTTTGCAGAAGCAGGCTTTAACGATTATATTACCAAACCATTTACCGAACAAAAACTATTCGATTGTATACAAAGACTCCTGAACCTTCATAAACCATTGCAAATTATTCATCCGAAGAAAGAGCCTAATAAATTATTCTTAGAAAAAAGTTATGATTTATCTGCCTTACAAAGTATGGAAATAGTTGATGAAGGTTTTATTGCCGAGATAGCGGATCTCTTTGTAAAAAATACTCGAATTGATTTAATTGCACTGAATAAGGCAGTAACTGAGCAGAATCTAAATGAGATTTACCAGTATTCACATCGCATGAAATCCTCTATTTACAGTCTCGGTATTAAAGACGCATACGAGAACATTGAAAGCATGGAGTTTTATGCTAAAACACATGAGCAAATAGATAAGATTCCATTCTTATTTGAAAAATTACGCCAAACACTCTTCCTAGTATTTGATGAACTCACGATTGATTTTTCACTCTAACCACCTACCAATACTAAGGCGCCATTCGATCTCTTTTCCATTCCTCTGGCATGATACGATTGTATAAAATACGATCGTGTAATCGACTGCTCCTTCCCTGCCAAAACTCAAAACGATTGGGTTTAACTATATAACCGCCCCAATATACGGGCCGTTCTAATTTTTCTGCTTCTGGATATTGCGCAGTAATCTGCTGAAAACGATCTTCTAAATATTGCCGATTGGGTATTATTTCACTCTGCGGTGATGCCCAAGCACCCAAGCGACTCCCCACTGGTCTTGAATTAAAATAGGCATCACTCTCTGCTGGTGAAATTTTTTCTACAACACCCTCAACCCTTACCTGTCGCTCTAACTCTTTCCAAAAAAACAACAAAGCCACATTTGGATTTTCTAGTATGTCCTTACCTTTCGCACTGTTATAATTGGTAAAAAAAATAAGGCCTTCTCTAGTATACCCTTTCAGCAAAACAGTTCTAGCAGCGGGCTTTCCCTCACTATTAACCGTAGCCAAAGTCATTGCATTCACTTCATCTATACTTGAATTGATGGCTTCTTCCCACCAAATGGTAAATTGATCAAATGGGTTGTTGGCAGCAGCCGTTTCCTCAAATGATTTTAACTTGTAATCGCGACGTATATCGGCAATAGGTTGCATAAATTTTTTTATAAAATTACTCAGTAATGACCGTTTGCTTTATTTCCTTTTTCCCTGAAATATAAGTATATACAGCAGGTATTACAAAAAGTGTAAGCAATAATGAAAACATAATTCCTCCTACAATAACTATTCCCAATGGCATTCTACTTGTAGCAGCCGCACCCAAACTCAACGCTATGGGCAATGCACCCAATGCAGTTGCGAGACTGGTCATTAAAATTGGCCTCAACCGTTGAGCAGATGCTTCTAAAACGGCTTCAGCCTTTGGCAGTCCAAATGCACGTTTCTGGTTGGCAAACTCCACAATTAAAATCCCGTTTTTAGTTACCAGTCCAATTAACATAATCATTCCAATCTGCGAAAAGATATTGAGGGTTTGATTAAAAATCCACAAGCTCAGCAATGCGCCTGCTAGTGCAAGTGGCACTGTTAGCATAATGGTAAAGGGATCTTTAAAACTTTCAAACTGAGCTGCCAATACCAAATAAATTAATAAAAGTGCAAAACCAAATGCAAAACTAGTATTGGAAGCGCTTTCTTCAAAATCTCGTGAAGGGCCGTTTAAGGCAGTTTGAAAACTCTCATCCAAAAGCTTATCACCAATGGCTCTCATGGCTTTTACGCCGTCTCCAATAGTCATCCCCTCTGCCAAGGATGCAGAAATAGTAGCTGCTTTAAATCGGTTGAAATGAAATAGAGTGGGTGAACTGGAATTTTCTTCCAGTTTTACGACCGACTTAAGCGGAATATTTTCACCCCGATTGTTTCTTACGTATAACTTTTCAATATCACCGGGCTGCTGCCGATCCTTATATTCTACCTGTGAAATAACTTGGTATTGCTTTCCATTCATGATAAAATAAGCCAATCGCCTTCCACTGAATGCACTAGAAACCACATCTGCTACATCTGTAATTGACAATCCAAGGTCTTTTGCCTTAATACGATCAATGGTCATTTGTAATTCTGGCTTGGTAAATTTTAGGTTTGCATCTACATTCTGAAAAGTCTTATTTTTTCGGGCTTCATCTAAAAATTTAGGGATGATATTTTTTATTTTCTCAAAATCGAGGTTCTGCAAAATATACTGAACAGGCAATGCGCCCCTCGATCCCAATCCCACCGAAATGGTTTGCTCTTCTAGCGGAAAAATTCTTGCATTGTTAAACCGATTCAGCTTTTTAGCTATATCCTGAACAATGGCTGACTGGCTTCGGGTTCTTTGATCCGGTTCTACCAATTTTATTCGCGCAGTGCCAGAATTCACACCACCATTACCAGCAAATCCAGGAACAGCAGCAAATACAAATGCTTTTTCAGGTATAGAATCAGTTAAATAACTCAATAATTTATCGCTGGTCTCTACCATATAACCATAACTGGCACCTTCAGGCCCTGTCATCTGAAAACGAATGCTACTTCGATCTTCCATAGGAGCCAACTCCGACTGTAACCCTGAACCAATAAAGTAAATAATACCCGCACAAGCAGCAACAATCACCCATGCCATCCACCTGATTTTTAAAAAATACGCGAGCATATTTTTATACCCAGATTCCATTCCACTAAAGAATGGTTCAGTCATTTCATAAAATTTACCGTGACCAGCATCTTTTTTATTCAAGTACACATTCAATACTGGGGTAATGGTTAATGATACAAAAGCAGATACCAACACAGCAGCAGCTACTACAATACCAAATTCTCTAAACAGGCTGCCGACAAATCCTTCCAGAAAAATTACAGGTAGAAATACCACAGCAAGTGTAATAGAAGTGGAAATAACGGCAAAGAAAATTTCTTTACTTCCTTCTAATGCTGCTTTTCTAATGGGTAATCCACTCTCTAGTTTTCTAAAAATATTTTCCGTTACTACTATTCCATCATCCACTACTAATCCTGTTGCCAATACTATTCCCAACAAGGTTAACACATTAATAGAAAAGCCACATAAGTACATGATGAAGAAAGTGGCAATTAGTGAAATAGGAATATCAATAAGTGGGCGAATGGCAATCAGCCAGTTTCTAAAAAAGAAGAAAATTACCAATACTACCAACGCAAATGAAATCATTAAAGTCTCTTCCACTTCTTTAATAGATGCCCTCACATTTTTGGTTTGATCAATCAGTGGAGTCATTATAAAATCTCCCTTTTCTGATTTTTGAATTTCTGCTAGTCGCTTATAAAACTCATCTGCTATCTTAATATAGTTGGCACCTGGCTGCGGAATGATAGATATACCCACTGCATTTACACCATTCAAACGCCAACTGAACTCATCATTCTCTGGCCCAATTTCAACTTTGGCAATATTTGATAAACGCACAATACCAGTACCGTCTTGACGAATAATTAAATCGCGAAAATCTTTTTCGGTAGACAATCGCCCCAATGCCCGAATGGTAAGCTCCGTATTATCTCCATAAATTTTACCCGAAGGAATTTCAACATTTTCTGTATTCAATGCAACCCTAATATCACTGAATGAAACTCGATAGGAATTTAATTTATCTGGATCAATCCAGATGCGCATAGCGGGGCGCTTTTGTCCCAAAATATTCACCGCACTTACTTCGGGTATGGTTTGAAATCTTTCCTGCAACACATTCTCCGCATAATCACTCAACGCTAATAATCCCTTTGTATTACTTTGTACACCCACTAAAATAATAAAATCACTATTGGCGTCGGACTTGCTTACTACTGGAGGTGCATCAATATCTTGGGGAAGGTTTCTAACAGCTTGACTCACCTTATCGCGCACATCATTGGCCGCTGCTTCTAAATTTTCTGAAATATTAAACTCAACCGTAATATTACTTGAACCATTTGAACTGGAGGAAGAAATACTTCTAATACCGGGTATGCCATTGATTGATTTCTCTAAAGGTTCGGTAATTTGACTCTCAATAATATCCGCATTGGCACCCGAATATACCGTTCTTATATTTACAACAGGTGGATCTATGGCAGGATATTCACGTACAGCCAAAAAACTATATCCTACTACCCCAAACAAAACAATGAGAATATTCATCACCGTTGCCAGAATCGGCCTCTTTAATGCTAATGCGGAAATATTCATTGTTATTTGCTACTGTTTTACTATTTCATTCAATTGTTTTATACTTCTTATTTTAACGGGCTGTTTCGGACGAACAAAAAGTACGCCAGTTACCACAATACTATCTCCCTCATGAATGCCACTGGTAATTTCTGCAAGTCCCGTTCCTCTTAATCCTGTTTCTACTTCAATAAATACGCCTTCGCCATTTTTTACGACAATTAATTTCTTAGCTGTAGCGTCTGGAATTATGGCATTGGTAGGAACCATAATGGTTTTTTTACCCCGGCCAGATTCGAGTAGCACTTTCACAAAAGTACCCGGTGCAATAGCAGCTCCCTCTAATAAAGCCCTTACACGGAGGTTTCTGGTTGTAGTATTGATTTGCGGATCTGTGGCCACAATTAGAGCTATTCTTTTGGTATTGCTTTCATTGGTTTGAATAGAAACTCGCATGCCTGTTTTAATGAGATTGGTATAAAATTCAGGCACGTTAAAATCTATTTTTACCTGATCTACCTGTTGCAAAGTAGTGATAATAGTGGCTGGTGTAATATATGCGCCCGCACTAATTTGCCGCAAACCCAATACGCCAGAAAAAGGTGCGCGTAATATTGTTTTATCTATTTGTGCTTGTGTAACTGCTAAATCTGCTTTGAGGCTATTCACTTGATTCAATGCCATATCATAATCCGCTTGATTAATGCCATTGATTGACAATAACTTTTTTAAGCGCTCTTCGGTTTTCTGCGCCATCTCAAGCAATACTTTGGTCTTGTGATTTGTGGCCTGTAAATCTGCGTCGTTCACTTTGGCAAGAATAGCACCCTGACTAACTTTAGCGCCATCGGGGGCGTTAAGGTATACCAAGCGACCACTTAATTCTGGATTTATATTTACCGTTTCGCGGGGAATTACAGTACCATTTACTTCAATAGTATTCGCAATACTAGAGGTACTCGCAATAATTACATCAACAATAGTTGCATTAGGTATATTGGATTTTGGGGCATTTTCTTCTTTCTTTTTTGCCTTGCAGGAAAAGAGCAGACTGGGCAGCACCAAAATAAGCATCATTTTTTTCAAGAGACTAGTTTTTAGCAAGCAATAAAGATAGAATTATTTACTTGCCAAATAAATACCAAAGTATAAGTGGTTGATGGCAATATTACTCCCTTCGCCTATACATGGCACCCCGCCAATTATACCTAGCCGATTTGTATTGCTCATAGCTCTTGCCTATATAATATCCAAGCTCTAAATCATTTAACAGCCTCACCATTCCATATTCTGGTCGGTTATACTTCATAAAGGAATCGAGCTCTGGAGATTGAAGATGGGTGATTTTACGAACAAATGCTTTACTAAACCTATTGTTTACATACTTTTCAGCTTCTTCCTCTAGTAGTCTTTTTTGCAGCGTGAGTATGCTCCTATTCCTTTTTACCCGAAACATATTGATGATGCTTTCTAAGTCAAAGCCCGCAGTCCCCCCAGGATTATAGGTATTATTTCTAATAATAGAGAGGCCAGGCTTATTGAAATTAAAAACCTTGGCATAATCCTGCCTATTCATTGAAGAATCATACTTGTAATAATTGTTTCGCACTTTTACTTCGGGCAAATCATAAGAACGCACATGAATCATTACATTGAAATTGTCTTGATTGCTGATGGTATCTACCGAATATTTCATGGTAGACTTACCAATTAATGAGAACCAAATAGAATCTTTTTTCAATACTGTAAGGATATACCTTCCGGTTGAATCGGTAATGGTACCCCTGCCCGAAGTACTCTGAACTGCAACCGCCTCTAGCGGTCTCCGTGCCGAAATATCGTACACTGTTCCACTAACAGTAATATATTGGGCATTGATTTCACTCAACGTGAAAAGCAGTAATAGGCACCCAATAAAAATAGAAAGGCGTAATTGTTTTTTCAAATACCAGTTATTAATCTGTAATATTAAATCAGCCCCAGCATAGTTCCATAACAATCAACGGAATTAACTTGCTTTTTGCAGTTAGGAACTGATTGAACACCTAAAACTTCTTGTCAATAATATAGGGCAGCATCAACCGCCAGGTAGGCCAATCGTGGTGAATATCACCGCCCCAAACATCGAGGTCATACCAGATATTTTTGTTGTACAATATGCCTGCAAATCGTTTAGATGCCTCTGGATCTTCAAAATTCCCACTCCCCGTATAAATATGTATATGGTGGCTGGCTCTTATTCTATCTATATACCATTCATCCCCCAAACTTGGAATATAGTGGGCAGGGCTATTGTAGTACACCTGATCGTCCCAAAAGCCTTTCGTATATTCTGTAAGATCATAAACACCACTCATACTAATGACTCCATTGATTATATCTGGGCGTTTTAAAAAAAGATTCATAGCATGTAATGCGCCAAATGAAGCTCCGCAAGTATAAATCATGGTTTCAGCACTTGTTCTATTTCGAATAAACGGCACTACTTCATCAAATACATATTGGTTGAACTGATTATGCCGGATGGCTTTGTGAGATGGAATCATTTCATTATTCATCCAACTCTCTTTATTCATACTGTCAATACTGAATACCCTACATTTTCCAGCATCAATAAAAGGCGCCAAGGCATCTATCAGTTGAAAACGTTCATACTCCAGATAATCTGCTGCAGCTGTAGGAATTAATAAGATGGCAAAACCATAATGACCATATACTGCAATGGGCATTTCTCTATTAAGTGCGGGACTGTACCACGATAAAACTTCTCTATTCATTTTTATTATTAGCTTTTAGTCAATACAAGTTTTTTTTATTTCCTTCCACAAGTCTCTATAGCACTGTGCCGCATAACTGCTGGCAGCAAAGGTTTCAAGCGGAGCTTCATTCACTCCCATTTTCTCAACATCACTTAAATAAGGAATATAATTTTTAAGAAATACTTTGTCCTTATAAAAATCATTGATTACTTCGTGATGCAGATTTTTTCGATGATCTACCATACTAAAAAAGCATTTTAGTTTGCTGATATCTAAATTATTTTCTTTGAAATAGTTCAACACTGATTCATAAGAACGAATAGATAATGTAGTAGGGATATTTGGCATCAATACCCAATCAACTCCTGTAAATACCGCGTCGTGTAAAACAGAAATACCTGGAGGGCAATCCAGAAAAACAAGGTCGTACTCTTTTTTTACCGTAGATAATATAGCAGCAATCCTTTTTTTTGATTGCTTCATATCATTCAATAGTATATCCGCATGCCTCGCAGATAAATCTGCTGGAATAATATCTAAATGATTATAAGAAGTATGCTGAATGGCATCTGCCAATTCCATTTCATTATTCAATATTTTTTTTGCTTCATTTTTTGCTGCACTACTAGCGCCCAAATAAAAAGAAGCAGATCCCTGCGGATCCAAATCCCATACAAGGGTTTTATACCCAGCTTTGGCTGCAAGAAAAGCTAAATTAATGGCTGAGGCAGTTTTGCCTACTCCACCTTTCAGGTTGTATAATGCAATGGTAACCATGGTAAATATTTATGCTATAAAGTAAGATAGTAAAATTATAGCAACACGCCCAATATTAAGCAAGCAATAACTATAAAAGGGGCTGGAATACGGTTCAGCTTAAGGATAAAAAAAGTAGTGAAAACAATTAAAATATCCCACAAAGCCAACCAATTCCGATCAAATAAACCGAATAAAATATTGTCTTTCAACATAAAAGCTATAGACCCCATCATAATACCTACTACAGCCGCATGAATGCCTTCTAGGGATCGAAAAATGACAGCATATTTTTTAAGATTTTGCCAAACAGGAAAGAAAAAAAGTACCAATAATGCACTGGGCAGAAAAATGCCAATGGCACCTATTATACAGCCTAATAACTGAATTCCAGTGCCCTGATCCCTCAATACCATACCTCCTGTAAATGCGCCAATTGAAAATACTGGCCCTGGAATTGCCCGAACCATGCCCGAACCTATTAATAAATCTTCTTTCTTGATTTTTAAGACATCTCGCTTATTTTGTTGGATTTTTTGGGACTGTGGCCGAGTATTATACTGTTCATACATCAATGGAATCAATACATCGCCGCCCCCAAAAACCAAGCTTCCAAAACGATAATTATTTTCAAATACATTAAATACTTTTCTGTTTTTCCAATTATTGGTGGTGGCAGTTTCCGACAAATAACCTGCCGTACCAAAAAGGACTAAAAAAATAAGCAAATTACCCCATTTTACTTGTTTGGGTGGCACTCCTTTTTGTAAGATTCTTTTTTCGCTAAAATTGGTGGCAACGCCTGCCAAAAGTATTAAAACAGGAAAAATCCAAGGCGTTTTAAAAGCTATAAAAGTAGCAAGTGCTGCAATAATAACTATGACCCTAGTAATGGTATTGTGAATAGAAAAACCAAAAATACGATAAGTAGAATAGCTGATAAACCCAATGGCCATTGGTTGAATAAATCGAAAGAAATGAGCTGGGTTTTGGGTATGATCAAAATAATTCAGCAAAAATGACAAGCTCGCCATTAATATAGAAGCTGGTAAGATCCAAATTAACAACGTGATCAATGCCAGTGAAACTCCACCTCGCTTATACCCAATAAGGGTGAGCGTTTGCGTAGAAGATGCACCCGGCAATAACTGGCAGAATCCATTGTACTCAATCAATTCCTGTTCTGTTAAATCACCTCGCTGCTGAACAAAAGTTTTCATCATCATCCCCAAATGACCTTGTGGACCACCAAAGGCAGTAATGCTATGCAATAGTACAGCTCTTAAAAAAGGTATATGCCTTAGAATCATCATTTCTTCAACCCTATCTCTCTTAATCGTTCATCTAAATAGGCTCCAGCCGTAGTATCGGGGTAAGCTTTAGGATGGGCTTTATCTATACAATTTTCTAAACAATTCAGATTCATTTCACTTCTTGGATGTAGAAAAAAAGGCATAGAAAATCTACTAGTATGCCAAAGTTCACGAGCAGGATTCACTACACGATGCGTAGTACTTCTTAATTTATTATTGGTGAGTCGCTGTAACATATCACCCACATTCACCACAATTTGTTCTGGCAAAGAAGTAACATTTACCCATTCTCCTTGCTTGGTTAGAATTTGCAAACCATCCGCTGAAGCGCCTACCAACAAGGTTATTAAATTAATATCTTCATGCTGTTCCGCACGAATAGCACTCTTCGGCTCTATGGTAATGGGCGGATAATGAATGCATCGTAGAATTGAATTGCCATTGTGAATATAAGGGTCAAAATAGTTTTCATTCAATCCCAAATAAAGGGCAATAGCTTGTAGTAAAGCTTTTCCGCTTTTTTCAAAATTACGATAGGCATTAAAAAGCGTTTCGTTGAAAGCAGCTATTTCATTCACGGGAACATTTGCTGGGTAATCTGCTGAGATGGGATCTGCATCTTCCACCGTTTGTCCATACTGAAAAAACTCTTTTAAATCTGGAGCCTCGCTACCCTTAGCATGCTCTCTACCAAAACTGGTGTATCCACGCTGACCTGCGAGACCGGGAATTTCATACCCAGATTTTTTGGACAATGGCAGTGAAAAAAATTGCTGCACATACTCATATTGATGCGCAATTAATTCATCGGGTACCCCATGATTTTTTACTGCAACAAAACCCACTTCTTCATAAGCTTTTCCCAATGCTTCTACGAAAGATGCTTTTTGAACAGCATTACCTTGGGTAAAATCGGCTAAATCAACAACTGGTATGGCCATAACAATTTTTTTCAAAAATACAGGAAATTCAATAACACAGTGAATTACACTAATTTCATTCAACTTTAACTGATGAAAATGCGACTATTGATTTTTTTTTCCTTCCTAGCTTTATTACTATTTTCTGCTTGCTGTTACCAATATAAAACAGTAGAAAAGACCTATTTAGTACAAACTAAAACTGCTATTCCAAATTACAGCGACTTATACTATTGGGCAGCGCATCCTTATAAAATTGACGCATCAGATAGTGTTCCAGCAATGCTGATGAATAATTACCAACCCGATTCTACGGTTGACGTATTCTTTATACATCCCACTACTTATATAGATGAAGCCAAAACCTACGGTTGGAATGCGCCCATTAATAATATAAAAATCAATGCCAAGACCGACTTTTCCACCATACTTTTTCAAGCGAGTATTTTTAATGAAGCGGGCAGAATATTCGCACCAAGGTATAGGCAGGCTATTTTTTCTGCTTATTTTCCGAAAAACTTGGCCGATAGCATCGCTGCTATGGATGCATTCAACTTGGCTTATGTTGACATTAAAAAAGCGTTTGAATATTATTTAGCCAATCACAATAATGGAAGGCCGATAGTAATTGCAGCTCATAGTCAAGGTACCACCCACGGCAAACGCTTACTAAAAGATTTTTTTGATACCACGAATTTACGCAACAAATTGGTAGTTGCTTATCTGGTTGGCATGCCCATTGAAAACAATTATTTTACAAAGTTAAAAGCTTGCTTAAAGCCTGAACAAACTGGTTGTATTTGTAGCTGGCGTACTTATAAATCAGGCTATATTCCAGAACAGATTCAGCAAGAAAAATTTACGGCTATTGTTACCAATCCCATTACTTGGGAAATAGATAAGCCAATGGCAGCAAGGGAGTTAAACAAGGGTGGGGTTCTCATGAATTTTAATAAGGTAATTCCAAGGGTAACCAATGCTGTGGTAGCGGGTAATATTTTATGGAGTAGTAAGCCAAAGTTTTTTGGTAATATATTTTACACTACCAAAAACTATCATATTGGAGATATGAATCTGTATTATCTCAATATCAGAGAAAATGTGGCATTGCGAAAAATGGTTTATTTAAAAAAATAATAGGCAGCCGCTATAATTAGAATAAATTTTAAAGCAGTATAAAACAGCCGCTTAGTTCCCATATACACTTAGGAACTTAATTCTCATAATCTTTAGTTGTTCCAAGTTATAGTCATACTCAGCCAGCTCCTCCTTTGCAAGTTCTAGGGAAGAAGTTTCACAGCTTTTAAAATAAGCAATGATTTCTTCTTGGTCTTCTTCATCCAGCCATTCATCAATGGCATAGTCCAGATTAAGCCGGGTGCCGCTTGCTGCAATGGTTTCCATTTCTTCTAAGAGTTCATCCAATTTCAAGCTCTTATTTTTGGCAATGGTTTCTAGTGGTATTTTTTTGTCAACGTTTTGAATAATATATATTTTATTACTGGCAGAATTTGCTACACTGCGCATAACAAAATCATCAGGTTTCTCAATATTATGTTCTTTTACATACACAGCAATTAACTCTACAAATGGCTTACCGTATTTAATGGATTTACCTTTACTCACACCCTGGCATTTCTCCATTTCCTCTAGTGTGGTTGGGTATAAAGTAGCCATATCCTGCAAAGAATTTTCTAAGAAAATAACAAAGGGAGGTAAGTTTTTTTTCTTAGCTTCTTTCTGGCGAAGGTCTTTCAACAAAGTGAATAGCTGTTCATCAGTTGCAGCACCAGTTTGAGATGCAGACTCGCCCTCATCATCATCAGCATGTGCGTCTTCAAACAAATTATTCAATACCATTTTAAAAGAAGTCGGTTTCTTTAAAAACTTATCTCCTTTGGGTGTTACTTTTATTAGGCCATATTCTTCAATATCCTTATCTAAATAATTCTCTAAAAGCAATTGCCTAATTAAACTATTCCACAAATGTGGCTCTTGGTCTTTTCCTATCCCAAAAACAGGCGAAGCATCGTGTTTAAACATGGTATTTTGTGGGGTCAGTTTTCCCAAAAGTATATTTACGGCATAGTCAGTTATAAACCTACCATCTAAGGCATTTACTACTTTCAATACTTTTATTACTTCTGTTTTTGCTTCAAATTTTTCTTTTGGATTTTTACAGTTATCGCACAATCCACAATTTTCTATATCAGTATCTTCTCCAAAATAATGCAACAGAATTTTTCTTCTACAAACAGCACTTTCTGAATAAGCTACCATTTCATCAATCAGTTGTGCGCCCACTTCTCTTTCACTCAATGGCTTATCACGCATCAGATGCTCCAGCTTAGAAACATCTTTATGAGAATAATAGAGTACACAAATTCCTTCTAATCCATCCCTACCCGCGCGACCCGTTTCTTGGTAATAATTTTCGATGGATTTGGGTATATTAAAATGAATTACAAATCGAATATCTGGCTTGTCAATACCCATACCAAACGCAATGGTAGCAACAATTACCTGCACATCTTCATTCAAAAATTGATCCTGTCTATCTGCTCTAAGTTTTTGATCTAATCCTGCGTGATACGCAACAGCCTTAATTTTATTCGCCACCAATAATTCAGCAAGTTCTTCGGTAGTTTTTCGGTTGAGTGTATAAATAATACCACTCTTCCCTTTGTGCTGACTGATGAATTTTACAATACTTTTTACGGTTTGTTCCTTCTCAATTTTAGGCTGTATTTCATAAAAAAGATTATCGCGATTGAAAGAAGAAATAAACACATTTGCGTTGCGTAACCCAAGGTTTTTCACAATATCACTCTGCACTTTAGGTGTTGCAGTAGCCGTTAATGCTATAACAGGAATATCTGGGTTGATGATGTCCATCATCTCCCTCAAACGTCTGTATTCTGGCCTAAAATCGTGTCCCCATTCTGAAATACAATGCGCTTCATCTACAGCAAAAAATGAAATCTTTAGGTCGCTAAAATATTCCAGATTCTCTTGTTTAGTAAGTGTTTCTGGAGCCACATAAAGCAATTTGGTTTTGCCAGCATTTAAGTCGTCTTTCACGGCTTTAATCTGGCCTTTATTGAGCGAAGAATTTAGAAAATGAGCCACTTCATCATTTTCACTATAGCCCCTTACCAAATCAACTTGGTTTTTCATTAATGCAATTAATGGAGAAACAACAATTGCGCAGCCCTCCATAATTAGTGCTGGTAATTGGTAGCAAAGACTTTTACCACCACCTGTAGGCATAATCACAAAAGTGTCATTACCATCTAACAGACTGTTAATGGTTTTTTCCTGTGTTCCTTTAAATTCTTTGAAACCAAAATATTGTTCTAGAGCACTGTGAATAGGATAATCATGTGCAGGTTGTGCGGTTTTGATAGTCGTTTTTTTGAGTGCTGCTTTTTTTGTCACCACTTTTTTTGTATTAGTTGCCATTGGGAAGAATCAGTTTTCTTTAGCTAAGAACATTCTATGCTTGTATAAGATAGTTAATTAATTGGAACTGGTGTATAAAAATTGTATGAAATTTTGACAAAATGATTTTTTTTGACAAAGGGGAGCGAAGTTAACGAACTATAACGTCAATACCTTCCTTATGCTGTTAAAGTTTATCTTTGCACGTTATGACACAATCTATTCGCAATATAGCTTTGCAAACCATTCAAACGGAAAGTGAATCAGTAAGCGCGCTTGCATCCTTTATTGATGATGCTTTTGAACCAATTATTGAAACCATCCACAGTGCTAAAGGCAGGTTGGTTGTGAGTGGAATTGGTAAAAGTGCCATTGTTGCACAAAAAATTGTGGCTACGCTTAACTCTACTGGAACACCTGCTCTTTTCATGCACGCAGCCGATGCCATTCATGGTGATTTGGGAATGATTACCGCTGATGATATTGTTTTACTCATTAGTAAAAGCGGAGAAAGTGCTGAAATAAAAGTATTAGTACCACTTATTAAAAGTTTTGGCAATATATTAATAGGTATGGTTGGGTCCACTGAAAGTTTTTTAGCCAATCATGCTGACTTTATACTCAATACCACTGTTGCTAAAGAAGCATGTCCCAATAATTTAGCACCCACCAGCAGCACTACTGCACAGATGGTGATGGGAGATGTACTGGCCATTTGCCTGATGGAATTGAATGGATTTAAAGACCGTGATTTTGCTCGTTTTCATCCAGGTGGCAACCTGGGCAAACGCCTCTATTTAAGGGTAGATATTATGATAGCAAGCAATGAAAAGCCAAGTGTTTTACCTACCGCTACCTTAAGAGAAGTGATTGTAGAAATAACGGAGAAGAGATTGGGCGTAACCGCTGTTGTAGATGAACAGCAACAAATGATTGGTATTATTACCGACGGAGACCTGAGAAGGATGCTGGAAAAATCATCCGATATCAGTACCATTACCGCAAAAGATATTTTATCACTTCATCCAATCACCGTTTCGCCGCAGTCATTGGCAGTGGAAGCTTTAGAGATATTGAGAAAGCACAATATCAGTCAACTCATAGTAGCAGAAAACAACCATTACCTAGGCATACTGCACTTACACGATTTAGTTAGAGAAGGAATCGTATAATTAAAGCAATAAGTTTACTTGAAACTCGTTTTAGAACCTATACTCTATAAGTTCATTATCAACCTGTAAAAACTATTCTAACGATGAATCAACACCACTACGTTGCCATTATGGCTGGCGGAATCGGAAGCCGTTTTTGGCCTAAAAGCCGCGCCTCATATCCCAAACAGTTTTTGGATATATTGAATACAGGAAAATCCCTGATACGTTGGACCTATGAGCGTTATGCAGCATTTATTCCCAATGAGAATATTTATATTGTAACTTCTGATGAATACGTAGAGATTGTAAAAGAACAATTACCAGAATTAAATCCTGCTAATATTCTGGCCGAACCGAGCAGAAAAAATACAGCACCTTGTGTGGCATATATTTCTTATAAATTGTTACAGAAAGATCCAGAAGCTTCCTTAATTGTGGCTCCAAGTGATCATATGATTTTGGATAATGAAAATTTTAGAAAAATTACCAATCAGGCGCTGGACTTTGTAGCCCATATTAAGTCGCTTGTTACCCTCGGCATTAAACCCACGCATCCAAATACTGGTTATGGTTATATTCAGCATGAGCCCATGCAAGTGGCTGATGGCATTTATCAGGTTAAAACCTTTACTGAAAAGCCAAATCTGGAGCTGGCAAAGACTTTTTTAGCCAGTGGCGATTTTTTATGGAATGCTGGTATATTCGTTTGGCAGGTAAAAAATGTAATGAAGGCATTTGAAGAATTTCAGCCTGAAATGTATGAACTTTTTGACGCTGAGAAAGCGCATTTCAATACCCCTACCGAAAAGGAAGCAATTAATAGAATTTATCCACTCTGTACCAATGTGTCTATTGATTTTGCCATTATGGAGAAAGCAGATAATGTATATGTAATCCCTTCTTCTTTTGGCTGGAGCGATTTAGGTACTTGGAACAGTGCTTATGATAACCTAGAAAAAGATTACCTCGGAAATGCCGTTACGTCTGATAATGTAATTGTAATTGATGCCACCAAATGCATGGTATCGGCTTCGCATGATAAACTTGTGGTATTACAGGGAATGGATGATTTTATTGTAGTAGATACAAAAGACGTTTTATTGATCTGTAAAAAAGAAAAAGAACAAGCCATTAAAGAATATGTTGCAGAAGTAAAACGCAATAAAGGCGATCAATACCTATAAGCTATTGTACGAATAATTGGTTCAATACAAAATTAAAAGGGATTGCAATGCAATCCCTTTTAATTTTACCTACTTTTGAGAGAGCCAAATAGGATAGGATGCAATCAATCAGAACAGTCATCACCGGATCGGGAAGTTATATTCCTACGCAAATTAAAATCAATAAAGATTTTACAACACAGGTATTTTATACAGAAAATGAAGCGCCAATTGCTACTCCATCGGCTGAAATTATAGAGAAATTTAAAGACATAACAGGTATTGAAGAACGTCGTTATGCCAGTGATGAATTAACTGCTGCAGATATGGGTGCTATTGCTGCTAAAAATGCAATTATTAACTCGGGTATTGATCCTGAAACCCTTGACCAGATTATTGTTGCGCAGAATTTTGGCAATGTTCGCAAGCATACCATTCAATCAGATGCAGTTCCTTCTGTTGGTTCTCATATTAAGCATAAATTGGGTATCATAAATCCAAATTGTGTAGCATACGATGTGCTATTTGGTTGCCCTGGATGGATCCTAGCCCTCACGCAAGCAGATGCATTTATTAAAGCGGGACTGGCAAAAAAAATATTGGTTATTGGTACTGAAACCCTAAGCAGGGTGATTGATCAGTACGACCGCGACAGTATGATTTTTAGCGACGGCGCAGGTGCCACTGTAATTGAGGCAATAATGGGAGATGAAAACAGCAGCGGCATTATTGCTTCGAGCATGCAAAGTCACTGTACCGATGAACTTAAATACATCTCAATGGGTAAATCATACTCACCCAATTCTGATCCCTCCATTCGTTTTATTAAAATGAAAGGAAGGAAAGTATATGAATATGCACTTAAAAACGTGCCTCTAGCCATGAAAGCATGTCTAGATCATAGTGGGATACATGTATCAGCTGTGAAAAAATTCTTTCTCCACCAAGCAAATGAAAAAATGGACGAGGGTTTTATTAAAGCACTGTTTAAACTATACGGTATTAAAGATATTCCAGGGCATATAATGCCCATGAGCATTCACAAGTTGGGCAATAGTTCGGTAGCTACTATTCCAACATTATACGATCTGGTTATGCGAGGTATGATAGCAGGTCACGAAGTTTTACCAGGAGATATAGTGATGTTTGCTTCTGTAGGAGCTGGCATGAATATCAATGCCATTTGTTATAGGGTATAAAAAAGGCCGTACTTCTTGCGAAATACGACCCAATGAATAACTATCCCCCAATAGTTATATAGTTAGTCTAGGACTTGGTTTTCTGTATATTGGATTTTAAAACAGAATAATCAATTATAAAATATTATACTATTTATTCGTTTTTTATAAAAATCAAAACTAACTTTAATAATAACACCAGTCAACTGCGTGTTTACGCAGTACGTGTTTAATATTATTACCTGTTTTTGCAATGAAAGATAAACAAAATGAGTATTCAACCCCAAAATTAATCACCACAGTCCCCATAGATATTGAAAGTGATGAGTATTTAAATTTCAGTAAAACAATCAATCGCTTTCCAGAAGAGGCCGTTTATATTTATTCTTTTCAAGAAAATAGACTGATTTATGCGGCTGGCTGGGAAGAAACCTTGGGCTATGAAGACCAATATATTGACTTGCAGACCATAGTTATGCAAACTGATCCTTTACACGCACCATTCGCCTATGATTTGAACGACAATGCGGTAAAATTTATCTTAAGCAGAAACCATCAATTGCTTGAATATTATATTACCATGGAGATTAATAAAATCCATAAAAATGGCAGCTTTGTACCCATGATGGTAAAACTAGGTGTGTACAGCATAGAAAGCAATGGGAGCGTTAAAGAAGCTATTGGAAGATTTCAAATTAACAAAGGATTGAGATTTGGTAAAGTAATTCGGTATGCTTCTCATGGGCCAGATAGAGAGGAATTTGAAGAGGCATTGAATAAAGCATTGTTTAAACATATCGCTATTTCAGAAAAAGAAAAAGAAACGATTTCATTTATTGCTAGTGGTCTTTCATTTAAAGAAATTGCTGAGAAACATGGTGTAACTTTATCGGCAGTTGAGAAACGCATTCGACCTATGTACAAAAAATTTGAAGTAAATAGTCTCCCGCAACTGATTAGCTTTGCTTATGAAAATTTTATTTTACCCTAATAGCTATGCCTAGTTGAATTGTATGAATATTTTCTTGTTGAATATTTATAGATTCCAACAGTTGAATCCAGTCTTTTTTTAAGTCAGTTTTATTAATATTACCCAATACCCAAATAATATTTTTATCCCACAATGCCAGAGCATTTTCTGGTCGAGCGTTTAAATGGTTTAAAAATAAACCCGCAGTAATGGTTTCATCCCAAATAGGATCACCGGGATTAATATCATCTATAACCAAGTAATCCGCTGTTCGCCAAGTACACAAAGCAAATTCATCTTCTGCAAAAATAGCTGCATCTGTATCGTATAACTGAGCTAAAAGTTTAGTTCCAGTGAGGTACAAACATTTTTTTCGTTGAATAGAAAATTCATTTGTTAATGCAACAGCTAATCCTGTTTTACCACTTTGTTGAGGCCCAAACAAGAATATATGCTGCCCTTTTTTTTCTGCTGAAAAATACTGTCCAACTATTTTTTTATCAGATTCACTAATAGCGTGCTTCCACTGACTAAGTCTTAACTGATAAGGATAATAAGCAGTTTGCTGACAAATTTTAGTGATATACCAAGAGCGGCTGATATACAATAAAAAAAATAATAGAACGATGGGTAATATAAAAAACCAGTCGTTATACAACGCAGTACTACCTGCCACAAATGTTAAGCCACCAAAGGCAAAATAGCCCATGTCAATTAAAGTATCAGCAATAATATTTTTATAGTCGGGTTTAAAAATATAGGATTGATTGGCTTGCCTAGCTTCTTTTAATTGCACCGTAATATTGTAAAGTTCAAAACCCACCCAAAGCAGGGTAGAGATAAGGCCCGACCATAATCCTGGATCGGCAAGTGCAGTATAGTTTTTTAAGATGATGAACAAGCCGGCTGCAGGCGCAAAAGCGAGGGCGAAGTGACCAGTCTGGTTAGCCAAATAAGCATAACTTAAAGTGATGCCACGGTAAGAATCTTTGCCAATTAAATCGTATTTCAATTGCTGGCGAATGCGGGCAGATGAAAGGGTATTTGTTTTTTTCACATGATGAATTTATTGAAAAATAATTGGATTTTTATTAGCAGCTAAATCAAGGGTATGAAAATCCAATAAACCTCAATACGCCTGAAGCCAAGTTGGCGAATGTAAGAGTGCAATTGCAATAGCTAAACAATACAATATTTACGAATACTAAATGGCCTCGTTTAGTAGAAGAATATTAGATAAGCCAAGTGTTGGCAGAAATGCTACCATAATCACACTACACTTCATAAGGGATAAAAATAAATTATCCCATATCGGGAACTTTCCTTAGCTTTGACAAAACGCATGAAAGTTGAGAATTATTGCAAAGAAAATTTTACGAGATTTTTGGGAGGCACATCCAGACAGTGAACAACAGCTAAAGGCTTGGTATCAAGAAACATCAAAAGCAGAATGGACAGGGCCAACTAAAATTAAAATTGAGTACCCGAGTGCAAGTTTTTTGGTCGACAATAGAGTTGTTTTTAATATCAAAGGCAATCATTACAGACTAATCGTGAAAATCAGTTACGACTACCAAATGATTTGGATTCGATTTATTGGAACACATGCAGAGTATGATAAAATAAATGCTAAAATAATTTAAAATGAATATCAAGCCAATTAAGACAAAAAAAGATTATGAACAAGCTCTTGAAAGGCTTGAACTAATCTTTGACGCAAAAAAAGGGACAGAAAAGGGCGACGAGTTAGAAATATTGGGAATGTTAATTGACAATTATGAAAACGAGAAATTTCCAATTGGTTTTCCTGACCCGGTGGAAGCTATTAAATTTAGAATGGAACAACTTGGTTACAACCAAACTGATTTGGCAAATGTAGTTGGACTGAAGAGTAGAGCAAGTGAAATTCTAAATCGTAAGAGAAAACTTTCTCTTGAAATGATTAGGCAAATACATGACAGATTAAACATTCCTACAGAGGTTTTAATTCAGGCTTACTAAGCACTTCTGCCAATAACTAAGACTTCGTTGGGTGCGCAGCGCCTACAATGAAGTCTAATGTTGAACGGAACCGGTAAATTATTGGGGTGATTGTTAATTATGGGGTTGTTGTTTTGTAACTTGTTACTTGCCAACGAAAGAGTTGGATAGGATTTTATTTTAATCATTTTTATCAGCAGCTGATTACGTATTTATCTACTCTTTTTTTTAGTAAAGCATATAAGTCCCCCTACCCACTATTTTATACAGCAGCAGCAAGTTGTTTTTTCAGTAAATATTTTTCAGGTGGTCCACGTATGCCGAACGATTCAATGATGATGAGCTTACCCGTTTTACAACAAGGGCATTTATGCAGCATTGTTTTTATACTTTCTTTTGGTCGCTGCACCAACAGCCCTGCTTGGAGTGCTTGCAACTTACCACGTTTCCAAGTACTGCTTAAGATTCCGTAATGCCTAATACGCACAAAACGATGCGGTAAAATATGCATAGCAAATCGTCGGATAAATTCCGAGTTACTCAATGATATTGTTTTTTTGATGCCACTACTTTTATAATCTTTGTAGCTGAACAGGGTACTTGTTTCATCTACTTTTTGTAAGCGATGATTGCTAATAGCCACTTTATGGGTATACCTGCCCAAATACTCTATCACTTGCTTGGGCCCACCAAAGGGTCGCTTGGCATATACTACCCAATCTTTATCAAATAGGCTGTTGAGCAGCAGCTTATCGTTTATACCATTCGCTCTTAATAAAGCCATATACTTAGCCCTATATACCTTACTGAGTGCTTTTACCGCAAATAAATATTTACTGCTGCGTAATTACTTTTGCCACTTCCCATTATTATCTACACCTCCACCTGGTACAATACAATGCAAGTGTGGGTGTAGCATGAGGTTTTGTCCCCAAGTATGCAGTACCGCTATCATACCCAAGTGTACACCTGCATGTTTACCAAATTGAGCCAGCGTTTGCCATACACTCTCGAACAATAGCTGATACACCAGAGATGGCTGGTGCAGTGCAAGGCTATTAAGTGTATCGGGCAGTGTGAATACGATATGGTAATAACTGCAAGGCAATAAATCAGCTTCCCGCTTTTGTATCCACTCTTCGCGCTTGTGTCCTTGGCATTTAGGACAGTGTCTGTTGCGGCAACTGTTGTAGCTGATCTTTATTACCCCACAATCATTACATACATCTACATGCCCACCCAGTGCAGGTGTTCGGCAATGTTTAATAGCACTTAAAGTACGTAGCTGATATGTGTTTAGTCCAATACTTTCTATGCTACTCCCTAAATAATGCAGCATATCTGCTACTTCGTATGTGGCGCGCATTGGGCAAAGAGTGTATCAAGCGGACTAAATATTTTTCGATCATCTAATTGGCAGAGGTGCAGGTATTCCATCGTAGTCTCAATATTGGCATGCCTCTACCATTGGGATTGCCATTAAACAACCAATCTAGCGGATGTTCGGCTGCTATGTATTTTTTTAATCCACGAATTAGGTGTTCACTTAATGGAACTATTCTGTCTTTACGCCCTTTGCTTTGCTTGATGTGTAATATTTTTCTATCAAAATCCATATCCTGCAAACGAATACTACGTACTTCCATACACCGTAAACCACAACCGTATAGCAAACCAATCAGTATTTTGTGTTTTAATAAATTACAATGATGCAGCATCTGCCATACCTCCTGCTTGCTCAATACGGTTGGTAGCTTTGTATCTTTTTTTATGGCGGGTAAATGCAAATGATCGTATGGAAGACCCTCCCCTTTTAATAAAAACCTTAACCCATAAACGGTATGTTTAAAATAGGTTTGTGAAGGTGTTTTACTACGCTGCTGCAACTCGTAGAGATAATCTTTTATCTGATCTTCATCCAGTTCAGTGGGCAGGCATCCAAAATGAATTGCCAAGGCAGCTATATGCCTACTATAGTTATCAAAGGTTCGTGCACTTCGACCAAGAATACTAACGTTGCGCTCGAAGCGTTGAAGTAATAATTCAAAACCTGCTACTTCACGACAAGCTCGATTGAGAAACTTATTGTACCTTGGTTCCGCTGGTAGTTTTTTTTCGTTGTCATAATTAATTGTTTGCTTAAAGTTACTTATCTTAACCAAATGCTACCGAAGGTTTAGTTCAACAATAGGTTTTGAGCAATTGGGGTTTGACGTTGAAGCAATCATCGGCAGTGTGTCTTGTCCTGAAATAGGTTGTCTACAAATCAACCAAAAATGGAACTCAAAGACCAGATTATTCAGGAGTATCTGAACACGGGCTGCGGCTACCGTAA
>RDZY01000009.1 GCA_004294135.1 Sphingobacteriia bacterium | reverse complement strand
TGTATAGAGAAAAAAATAGTTCTCCAATTGGTCTCCGTTGCGCTTCGGCTACGCCTTCGCTTCACTGCGACCAATTGAATGATTAATAAAAGAAAAAGCGCTACCTTTAAATCGTACTGAAAATGGGGAGCCTACAAATGCCTTTTCCCAATTTTTAGAATCCGCTGCCTTCTCCAATGGTGAAATGGTTAACCATACCAATATTGCAGCCGAATGTGGCGTGAGCGCACCTACTGTTAAAGAATATTTTCAAATTTTGGAAGATACTTTAATTGGTCGCTTCCTTCCTTCCTTTCAAAAAAAACCTAAAAGAAGGGTGATCCTGGCGCCTAAGTTTTATTATTTTGATATTGGCATTGCCAACTACTTATTAAAAAGAGGCAAAATAGAAATGGGCAGCGAAGCATTCGGAAACAGCTTCGAACATTTTATTTACCAAGAATTGTATGCACATAGCAAATACAGTAACCTCAATTATCCCATTGCTTACTGGCGAACTACTTCTCAAATTGAAGTCGACTTTATTTTAGGTGATCATGAAGTGGCTATTGAAGTAAAAAGTACGGATAATGTTCAAACCCGTCATTTAAAAGGACTGCACCATTTTTCAGAAGAATATAACACAAAAAAATTGATAGTGGTGAGCAATGACCCACTCGAACGCTTAATGGGTAATGTTTTGGTGCTGCCTTGGAAAATATTTTTAGAAAAACTTTGGGCTGGAGAGATTCTAAAGTGATGAACGCCCCAACGCATGACGCCCCGACGTTCTTGGTATTTATGGAATTGCGAAACCTCGTCCCGGTTGCACGGTAGGGTATGCTGCAATAAGTAAAAAACTAAGCTTCCTGATTTTTTACTGGGGAGATCATTTTTTTGGTAACTTTATTAAAATCTTTTTATGGTACTTGTTTTGAAAAATGGGGATGATAAAACAGTTGTAAAAGCAATTGAAAAAAAATTATTTAAGCATAAATCTACAGAAGGATTCAATGCTAAAAAATTCAATGGAACCATCAAGTTAGAAGAAAATCCTTTGTCCATTCAAAAAAATATGCGCGATGAATGGCAAAGAAATCTTCGTTGACACCAATATTCTGCTTTACCTACTTAATGGAAATGATACTATTGAAAATTTACTACAAGGTAAAACCATTTTAATATCTTTTATTACAGAGTTAGAATTAATTGGTTTTAAAAAGCTTACTCCACATGAAGAAATTGAAATTCAACAACTGCTCAATGAATGTTCCATTATTCATTTAAATAATGCAATTAAATCCTGCTACGTGGAATTGAGAAAAAAATACAATTTAAAACTAGCAGATACAATAATAGCAGCATCAGCAATGCAAAGCCAACTGCCTCTTTTTACAGCTGATAAACAATTTAGAACAATTAAAGAACTAAATATGCTTTCTTATGAATCATAATAGTATTAATTGTCTTATAATCAAATGACAAATGATGCCCAGACGAAAGGCGATCTGAGGAAAGACGTCCCGACGATCAAATAATATGTATTGGGAACTAAATATACTGTAAATTCGTATAATGAGTTCACAAAAAGCAAATAAAGATTGGTTATTGCAACTCTACCAAACTAGTAGAACGGTATTTAGATTGGCAGATATTGCTTTAATTATTGGTGAACTTGACCCGATCTCCTTGACAAAAAAAATTCATTACCAAGTTGAAAAAGGTAATTTAGGCAACCCTCGTAAAGGATTATACACAAAACCAAATTTTGATTTTGCAGCCTTGGCTTGTAGTTTATATACCCCATCTTATTTATCATTGGAATTTGTACTACAAAAAGAAGGAATTATTTTTCAATACAGCAATACAGTTACAGCATTGAGCTACCTGAGTAGATCGGTGGAAATAGTGGGTCGCGAAATCAAGTATAGAAAATTAAAAGCAGCTATTTTACTTAATTCAACAGGTATAATTTCCAGTGCTAATGGACTGAATATCGCTACTAAAGAAAGGGCATTTCTTGACTTACTCTATTTAAATGGAGACACCTATTTTGATTCTTTAAATACCATTAATAAAGATATTGTGCTGGAATTGGCACCCATATATTCCTCAAAAAAATTACTGCAAAACGTAAAAAAATTATTGGGTGTATGAATACCAATTTGAAACCATTTCACTATTGAAAATTTTTAAAGGCTTTCCATTGATAGAAATGAGGCAAAACACCCCGACGAATGACGAATAATATATAAAATGTAATAAAATGATAGTTAATTCGGAAAGTATTCGAATTAATTCTTTATTTTTAGCATTATGACTGTTTTGGAAGCTATATCTGCTATGTCTGAAGTGCCCATTTCTACTCAAGTGCTTTTGCCGCTTCTAAATAAATATAAGCGTCCATACGATAAAATTGATCAGCTGGTACAAGATGGGTGGCTCACACAAATTAAAAGAGGGCTTTATACGGCAGGGGCTAAAATTAAGTCAGCCCACCCCGATTCTTTTTTAATAGCCAATCATTTATATGGCCCCAGTTATATTAGCGCTTCTTCCGCACTTTCTTTTTGGGGTTTGATTCCTGAGAAAGTAATGCTGGTTCAAAGTACTGCGACTAGAACAACAAAATCATTTAATACTAAGTTGGGAACCTTTGAATATATTCATTGTAAACCACAGGCTTTTAGAATAGGCTTGAATCAAGTAAGGATTTCTGCTAGTCAAACAATAATAATTGCAACTGCGGAAAAAGCACTTTGTGATTTAATCATACAAACACCAGGTATAAATTTGAGAAGCAATAAACAAACCCTTCAATTTTTAGAAGAAGACCAACGAATGAATATGGATGCAATATTTAAAATGCAGCAATCTATTATAGCTGATTGCATAAAATATTGCCCCAAACCGCAAAGCTTGCAGGTGCTACTAAAAACAATTCAAACTAATGCTTAAACAGTGGTTAGAGAGCTATCAAGCCCAATCAATTGGTGAAACGAATAACGCAATGCGGGAGATTTTGCAAGAAATTGCATTGGCTGGTTTGTACAGAGCGGGGTTTTATAAGCATGCAGCATTCTATGGCGGAACTGCGTTGAGAATTTTCTATGGGTTACCTAGGTTTTCAGAAGACCTAGACTTTTCCTTGTTAGCCAAAGACCCTTCATTCAAATTGAAACCATTTCTCAATGCCGTTATTGATGAATTCAGTTCTCTTGGCTTGCAAGTAAGTATTATAGAAAAGAAAAAATCAATTGAATCTGCGGTTGATTCAGCTTTTCTAAAAACAGATACTATTTGGAAAGAAATAAAACTAGAGCAGTCTTTTCCTGAATTACAACTTGGAACCATCCCTTCTATTAAAATAAAAATAGAAGTAGATACAATGCCGCCCAAAGATTTTGAAACGGAAAGTAAATTATTGGTTAAACCCTTTTCGTTTTACGTAAATACGTTTACACTGCCTTGTTTATTTGCTGGTAAACTTCATGCTTTGTTGTTTAGAAAATGGAAAAATAGGGTGAAAGGTAGAGATTGGTTTGATTTGGAATGGTATATTAAAAAAGATATTCCTTTGAATTTTAATCATTTTGTACAAAGAGCAGTGGATAGTGGTGATTTAGAAAATCACTCCATTTCAAAGGTTGAATTGTTAAACTTATTGCATCAAAAAATAGCTGATGTTGATTTCAAGAAAATTAAAGATGATATTGTTCGGTTTATTGCCCCCAAGGATGATCAGACAGCTATTTGGAACGCAAAATACTTTACAGACCTTACTGATTTAATGAAAATAGAGTGAATAATATCGTCAGGGCGTGAGCCGCCCCGACGAATGACGAATAACGTTTGGACGAAAAATGTTGGGTATAACATACAATTTATGGTAATTTTGTTTTCTACAACCAACAAAAATGGTAGAGATTTTTGAAAAATTCCTTTATGGCTTTTTGGGTTTCTTTACTAACACGCCCCTACGATTAACTATATCTTTATCCTACTATTATGTTTATTTTAATGAAACGTTTTTTTTACTGCACTCTTTTCTCTGTACTTGCTGCTACGGCCTTAAATGCCCAGTCCCTGCCCGTTGGTGAGGCGGGCTTAGATGAACGCCTTAGAATATTGCAACTGCAAGGTAAAATTAACGCCGCCCAGAGCCTTACTGCGCGGCCTTTTTTTTATAATAAATTCCTCAATAGAAATGAGCTGCTGCAACTGATAGATAGTGGCAACAATATTCACCTCTCTGAAAAATCTTTCTGGAACAAACAAATTCAACTGGGTATTTTACCCGCTACCATCGCCACCAAATTCAATAGCCACCATCCCTACGGTTGGAATGATGCTGGCATGATTATGGCCAAAGGCGTTCAGACCATGGTGAGCGCTGGGGTTTTCGCTAAAATTGGTCCTCTCAGTATTCAACTTCAACCCGAATATTATTATGCTTCCAATTCCCGCTACGATACCACCCCCAGCTTTGGTTTCAACAGCGGTAAATCATTCGCTAAATCTTACCTTGGGCAGTCCTCTATTCGCCTTAACCTTGGCCCTATTTCCTTTGGCGCTTCTTCTGAAAATCTGTGGTGGGGTCCTGGTCAATTCAGCTCCCTCATGATGAGCAATAACGCACCCGGATTTAAACACCTTAGTTTTAATTCTACCAGACCCCTTAAAACCCCCATCGGCTCTTTTGAATGGCAACTGGTGATGGGTTCACTTAATGAAGATACTACCAGCGCTTACGAGAATAATTTTATGCGTCCTAGAACGGCAAAAAATGAGAACCGTTATTTTAATGGAATTGTTATTACCTATCAACCCAAATGGCTTAGTGGCTTTTTCTTGGGCCTTACCCGCTCGGAACATTATTATAAAACCAGTCAAGACCTTAAAACGGGTTTTGTAGAAAAATACCTGCCTGTTTTTAATGCCTCTAGCCCCACCGCCAATGGCCTCTCTACCTCTATTCCCAGTGATGGTGCTTTCAGCTTTTTTGCAAGATGGCTGCTGCCCAAACACCAAGCTGAATTTTATATTGAATATGGGTACAACGATTTTAAAGCCAACCTTCGCGACCTCTCTACCAATGCCAACCATTCCTCCGCCTATATTATTGGGTTTAATAAATTACTGCCTGCTGGCAAAGGCGATGGATCGGTATTTTTATTGTCGGGCGAATTAACCCAGATGGCGCAGACTACCAGCTATGTGGTGCGAAGTGCAGGCAACTGGTATATGCATAGTCCTATAGAACAAGGCTTTACTTACCAGAACCAAATTATGGGTGCTGGCAGTGGATTTGGTAACAATGTGCAGACCCTTCAACTAAAGCATTTGCATGGATTGAATACTTTGGGGGTGAAGCTGCAACGGATTCAACAGGATCCCAAAGGCTTATTTGGTCCGCAGAATTTAATTGGCATGCGCGAGATTCAATGGAACGACCTCTCACTCGGTTTGCTTGGTTCTAAAAGATTCAAGCAGTTGCTGCTAAAAGGTGAATTGCAATGGGTACAGTCTAAAAATTACGGCTGGGCTGCGGGCAATGCCACCAACTTATTTTTACAAGTACACGCGAGTTATTTTTTTTAAAGGCCTTCTATTAATAGTATCTTATATCAAGAACGAAAATTGAAAAAGTGAAAATCTATACCCTTATACTATCAATACTCTGTATTGCAAATAATTTATATGCCCAATCAGTTCAAAGTGATATTGCTTTAATGGACAATAATCGGATGGCACAACTGTATGAGAGTGACTCCACTCCCAAAAGATCTTTTGTAATTAGATCTACCAGTCAACTCTGGTCCGAAATTTTAAACAAACCCTTCACCAAGAAATCCATGCCCTCAGTACGGTTGGTGCAAGCTGGTATCTCCCTGCAAAACAACAATAACCTCCCCATCGGTTGGAACGATGGCAGCCTTTATCCCTCCGTTGGGATGCAACAACGATTTACCCTTGGCGCACATTTTCAATGGCATAATTTCAGCCTTCACCTTCAACCCGAATGGGTGAGCGCCGCCAACAAAAATCCAGTGCCTTTTGAATCCGACCCCAGAGATGGTAACTATATTGCCAAATACTATACTTATTTTGTAAATAAAATAGATCATTTCAGTCGCTTTGGTACCGAACCTCTGCGGCAATTCTTTCCCGGCCAATCCAGCTTCCGCTTCAACACTAAAAATATTTCTTATGGCATCTCCACCGAAAATTTATGGTGGGGCCCAGGCATTAGAAACAGCCTTGTACTTACCAATAATGCCCCGGGATTCTTACACCTCACCATCAACTCCCGCAAACCCATTCCTACCCGCTGGGGTAATATGGAATTTCAGGTGGTGATGGGGCGACTGAGAAATGCAAGTACCGAAGCACCCGACAATGCCCTCATGCGCACCATCTGGGCCGACGGTATTGCGGAGAAGCCCCAGGCCAACCGCGCTATTTTTGGTTATATCTTCAGCTTTAATCCCAAATTCGCCACCAACCTGCATATTGGCATCACTGGTGCCAGCTATTTTTATACGGGTGTTGTTACGCCCAAACCTTCAGTGCTTTTGCTGGATGCTGAAAACAAAGCTGGTTCGGCTTCTCTGGGAGCTTTATTTTTTAGATATGCCATGCCCAAAGAACACGCTGAAGTGTACCTTGAATACGGCCGTGCCAACCGATGGGCCGCCCCTTGGAATGTTCTGGGTGATACCATCCCGACTGGCTATACCGCTGGTTTTAGAAAGATTTTTTACAGAGATGCCCCTGCCCGCAATGGCATAAAAACTGGTATTCTCTTTGGCATGGAAATTACCCAACTGCAACTGCCCGATGCACGATCTATCTTTAACCCAGCTGCCATTTACGGTATTCCCAAAACCAATAGTTGGTACACCAATGCTTTTAATGCCCAAGGCTTTACCAACCGCGCCCAAGTAATGGGTGCTTCTATTGGCCCCGGTAGTAATAGCCAAACCCTGAATATTAGTTGGGTGAAAGGAATGAAAAGAATAGGAGTGCAGGCCGAAAGAATTACCTATAATATGGATTTCTACACCTACAATTATTTTAATGGTATTGTAGGGAGTGGCACAGCCAATAAACAATGGGCTGACCTCAACTTGGCGTTTAACTTTCAATGGGATTACAAACAATTGCTTTTCTCGGCCTCTGTTCAAAATACCAGCTCACTCAATTATAGGTGGACCAAACTTGCGGATGGCTTTGCCGAACCCTCTCCCTTATCCGATAAACGCAATACCCAAATTCAAGTGGGGTTGAGCTATTTTTTCGTACACCCTTAATTTGTTGTAGTTTAGCCGCAAAAACACCTTCTTTAAGCAGCTAATTAGTACCATTACAATGAGAAATTTTTTATATACCGCATTTATTTCCTGCTTACTTTTTATCAACTGCTTTGCCGTTGCTGAATTGAAAGCCCAAGCCCCTTCGGTGAATATTGAAAACTTGACCGACCAACAGCTTATTATCCTCATGAGCCAATACCAACTCTATGGCTTATCAGAACTGGAAATGGAAATGAGAGCCCGTGAAAAAGGACTCACCGGCGACCAGATTAACCAGCTTAAAAAAAGGATGGCTTTACTTGATCCTTCGCTGATGAAAGAAATAAATACCCCCACTAAAAATACCCCCGATGTATATGAACCACGGACTAAAATAAATACAAAAATACCCAGTGCCCCCAAAGCCGATTCGTCCCGCTCCCTCAAACCCTTTGGTGCTTCTATCTTTGAAAACGACAACCTTAGCTTTGAACCCAACTTAAATATTGCCACCCCTCAGAACTATATTATTGGCGTGAACGACCAATTGAATATTGACGTTTACGGTGTTTCTGATATTACTAAAAAACTGAAAGTTACCCCCGAAGGTGAAATCAGATTTCCCAATTTAGGCCCTGTAAAAGTGGCGGGTCTCTCCATTGATGACGCCCGCATTAAACTGCGCAAAGCCCTCTCTAAAATTTATCCTGGCATTGCCAGTGGTGCCGTTTCGGTGCAGGTTTCTATCTCTCAAATTCGCAGTATTAGAGTAACCCTTATTGGTGAAATTGTACGCCCTGGCAACTACGATATTTCTTCACTATCTACACTGATGAATGCCCTTTATGTTTCAGGCGGCCCCAACCAAATTGGTTCTTTCAGAAATATTGAACTGGTTCGCAATGGTAAAACCTTGGTGCATTTTGACCTCTACGATTTTCTCTTAAAATCTGATCTTACTAAAAATTTATTATTACAAGATGGTGATATCATTCGCGTAAACCCTTACCAGACTAGGGTTACCTTGAAAGGTGCGGTGAAAAAACCCGCCCTCTTTGATGTAAACCCTACCGAATCTGCCGCTGATATTCTACGCTTTGCTGGTGGCTTTGCTGATATTGGCTACAAAGAAATGATTCGAGTTACTCGACTAGGTATGCGCAACAAAGAAATTCTTTCTGTGAAAGCTGCCCTACTCAATAATTTTAAATTAATGCCCGGTGATACCCTTGTGGTTGATACCCTTGCCAATATGTTTACCAACCGCGTATGTATTCATGGTGCTGTATATTATGGCGGTGCTTATGGGATTGCAGAATTGCCTACTTTAAAAGATTTGTTGCTGGCCGCCAAACCCAAAGAAGACGCTTTTATTAACCTTGCTTTATTGCGTAGACTCAAACCCGATTTTACCCCTGAATTCATCAACTTCAATATCAACGATGTGTTGAATGGGGTTTCCAATATAAATTTAATTAGAGAAGATTCTATTCAGATTTTTCGCATCAGTGAACTGCGTGAAAAATATACTGTAACCATCAACGGTGAAGTGAATAACCCCGGTATTTTTAATTTCTCCGATAATATGCGCGCCCAAGATCTGGTGCTGATGGCCAACGGTTATAAAGATGGTGCTTCACTGCAAAAAATGGAAATTTCTAGGCGGCTTCGCACGGCTAATTTTTCGCAGAAAGACAGTGCTGTTTACTCCGTTATTAAAGAGATTGACCTCTCTGCTGCCAATAGTAATTTGGGCGACCTGAATTTTAAACTCAGCCCCTTCGATATTGTCTCCGTGCGTAAATCACCCATCTACAAAGAACAAATAAGCGTGACCATTGAAGGGGAAGTTATTTATCCCGGTGCTTACACCTTAAGTGGTAATGCGGAACGTATTTCTGATTTGCTTAAAAGAGCTGGGGGACTGAAACAAAAAGGTTTTGCGGGTGGTGCTGTGTTAATTAGAAAGACTTACGGTAATATTTCTGATAACGATGCTACCCTGGTGAATACCAAGACCAACCTTATTAATACACAGAGTGGATTGGCCGCTAATAACCAAACCACGGATGCCAGTAATACCAATAACCTGTCTAAAGAACTGAAGCCCGTGGGTATTCGACTCGACCAGATTTTGACCAACCCCGGCTCCGCAGAAGATCTTTTTTTGTTGGAAGGTGATATACTAAAAGTGCCGAAAGAATTACAAACCATACAAACTTTTGGCGCCGTAAACGTTCCCAAACAGATTGTATATTATGAGGGTATTTCTTTTAGAGACGCACTGCGCGAGAGCGGTCGCTTTAGCCTTAACGCGTCTAGAAAAAATGCCTACGTAATTCATCCCAATGGTCAGGTTAGGAAGACCCGTAATTTCTTATTCATTCGTTCCTATCCCGATATTAAACCGGGTACTGAAATTTATATTCCTGTTAAGCGACCGAAACAAAAATTATCTACTGGTGAAGTGGTGGGCATTTTCTCTAGCCTCACTTCCTTAGTGAGTATTTTAATTGTGCTGATCAATACCAGAAAATAATGGGTGCGTTGTAATCAAGAATTTTATAAAATATTTTTCCAAATGAAGTCTAACAATACCATTCCTGTTCTAAAAATGAGCGACCTGATGGATGGGGTACTGGATTTTTTTAAGTACCTCTTGCAAAAAATAAGACTCGCTCTTTTACTCATCATTTTGGGCCTTGGTTTCTCCCTTGGTTTCTACCTAATGCAACAACCCAAATATGCTGGTAAGGTTTCTTTTATTCTGGAAGAAAAAAGCGGTGGCATGGGTGGTGGTATTTCGGGACTGGCTTCTCAATTTGGTTTTGATATTGGCGGCCTCACTGGCAGCGCTGGACTTTTTGCGGGTGATAATATTCTGGATATTTTAAAGAGCCGTACCATTATTGAAAAAGTATTGTTAAGTAGGGTAGACAGCGCTACCAATTTAAAATCTGCTACCCTCGCTGATTCCTATTTGCTGTGGAGTGGACTGCATGAAAAATGGAAGAAAAATACTGCATTATCTACTTGTAATTTTACCCATACCATTGCTGGCAAAGCCAATACCAGATTGCAAGACAGCGTGCTGCTTGTTATTTACCAACAGCTTACTAAAAAATACGTGACGGCAGAACGCCTCAATAAAAAAGGCTCTATTATTGAAGTGGTAACTACCTCTCCCAATGAAATATTTTCTAAACTATTTACGGAGCGGCTGGTTCTAGAAACCATGCGCATGTACGTAGATTTAAAAACCAGTGTGGCAGCCAAAAATATTAGGAGAATGGAACAACGTTCCGATTCGTTGATGCAACTCCTCAACACTAAATCTTATAAGAGTGCCAACCTGCAAGTGCTGGACGCTAATATTGCTTTTAAATCTTCCGCTGTTCCTGTTGAATTATCACAGAGAGACAAATCGGTTACCTATGCACTGTACACCGAAGTGATGAAAAATTTAGAAGCCAGCAGAATGGCATTGGCGGGTCAAACTCCAGTTATTAATTTGCTTGACAATGCTAAATACCCTTTGGAAGACCAACAGATTCCCCTGCTTAAACTCATCTTTATTGGTGTATTTGGTGGGCTGGGATTGATGCTGGTACTGGCTTTCATTACTTATGCGCCTTCGCCTTCACCTGATTTGGTAACTACCAAGACCACTGCCTGATGAAGACGCTTTTTCTGCTTCGTTCTTACGGCGATTTTATCATTGCACTTTCTCAAGCTGTTGCGAGTAATAAACCAGCGCGACTGATTGCGTCTATTCACTTAGAAGAACTCTATTCCGCCGTTCTTCCCTTTCTTCCCCCAACCCTTTTTTCTATTGATTTTGTTGATATTGGTATTGACAAAGGATTGCTCCGTTCTTATACCAACCGTTATTTTATTTCAAAGCAGTCCCTAAAAGAATTGCAAAACCTTACCCTTGCCATTCAAAATCTTGCAAAAGATGCTACTGAAACCAATTCGTTTTTTCTAGAGCAGAAACGGAAATCTTTTTTTACCCGCAGCATCACTGGCACTAATTTTTTATGGGTTCATGAGCATGGTAATATTTACGATTCTTATCGAAACTTTTTTGCAGCTTTCAATGATTTGCCTTCTGTTGTTTCTGATAGTTTAAACTTGAAAGGCAAGCGGGTATTGGTTTTTCCAGATTCTAGGTTGAAGAAAAAACAAATTACGGCTACGGCATTAAAAAATATATTATTGAATTTGCAGCAACAGAATGCGTTGGCCGCTGTAGCAAAATTTCAAAAACCTTTCTTAGATGATGGCATTGGCTACGATGATTTTAAATCTTTGGTCGCCTTAATTGCTGGTGCTGATTTCATCATCAGCTCTGATAGTCTCCCTGCGCATATTGCCCAACTGCTGCAGAAGCCGCACCAGATTGCGTATGCTAAAATCATCAACCACGAATTCATTACTCCTTTTGCGCGCCTCAACAATACCGCTTTTACTTTTTAATATATTATTTGAAAACTTTTATCCTCTTTTCCAAATATGAACAAGCTCGCGCTGCCAACGTAGCGCTTTTGCGCAGTTGCCTGCCCCATGCGGAATTGGTGGATGCAGTTTATGCTTCCAAACAAAAAATTCCTTTCCTGCAAAAAGCAATGGATTGCGCTCGGTTACGCACTGGCATTCCTTTGCTTGCGGGTGAAATTGGTTGCTTACTCAGCCATAGAAATATATGGAGAAAAATTATGGAAGGCCCGGGCAATGCTTCCGATCATTTTTTGATACTTGAATCGGATAGCACCATCAACAATTTAGCAGCTTTCAACACCTTTTTGGATGCTTCCGATGCTTCAGTTTCTCCCCAAATTTACGACCTGTTTTTTTACGGTGCTTGGGATGGAAATATGCAGCTTTTTCGCAGTACAAAAAAACAATTGAATCCTGATTATACCATTGGGGAACCCTTTATTAAGAGCATCTATTGTACTTATGGTTACAGCTTAAATAAAAAAGCCGCGGCACTTTTATTAAAAAGAACGGGCTTATTTAATTATCCAGTTGATCAGTTCAAGCGTTTCTTTCTGCAACACGAATTAAAGTTGGGTGGTATTATGCCTGAACTGGTTAGTACTTGTGGTGCGGACAGCCATATTAGAAAAAAACCAGTATTTACGCTTGTAAACGATGTATTTTTAACGCTCTTAACCATTAAAAATAAACTGATCTGTTTTTTTAAATGAATCTTGCTCGTAAACTATACCTAGATTTTTATATTGTAGTGCTTGCACTCTATGTATATTTTAATAAAGGCATTGCCTACACTTTTTTAGCAGAAGCTTTATTGGTGATTGGCGTTGTAGTGGTACTCGCCAATTTCAGGGCTTTGGAAATTCCAAAAGATAGGAAAGTCGCGGGCCTATTTTTGTTTTTTTTCATTGCCCTTGCTTACATCATCCGCGCCTTACCTCAATACCAATTGCTGAATATTATTAGGGACTCTTTTATTTTCAATTACGGATTATTTGTGATTATTATTTTCTTTTTCAAAGCAGATATTGATTACCTGCTGAATGGTATTTATAAAATTTATACTTGGTTTCCATTGGTGGCTACGCTCTCTTTTTTCTCGCTCTCTTATATCCCTTTTATTGCCGATTTTAAACTGGTAGGCGGCATTCACCTCTTGCACTATAAGTATGGTGATATGGCTGTGCATTTATTTATTACTGTGCTATTTATTTTAAATGGAAAAATTAAATTATCGCTTCGGTTCTTCATTGCGAATGCCATATTGATTGCTTACCTTTTTTTAATAGCATCCTCTTACAGTCGAGCTGGCATGCTTTGCTTTGCCACTTGCTTTTGTTTGTTCTTTTTCTTCTCTAAGCAAGCGGCTTTAAAAAAACAAGTATATTACTATTTAAGGTTTGTGCCCCTTTTATTAATACTGGCACTACCTGTTTATATGGCTACCAATGTGAAGGAGAATTTTCAAGGTCGAAAATTGGGACTTGATCAACTGAAAGAAAATATTACCAGTATTGTTAGTACCGAAAAAGGGACTACCAGAAGCGATAACAATGTTTGGCGTTTGGTTTGGTGGGGCAAAATCATTGATTATACCTTTTTAGGTGAATATTTTTTGCAGGGAAAAGGATTGGGTATGAGTTTGGCTGCTGACGACAATATTTCTCCCGATGGCGACGATGATCTCCGCTCTCCGCATAATTTTCATTTGAATATTTTGGCTAGATTCGGGGTGCCTATTTTTTTGCTATGGTGTTATTGGATGTATTTGCACTTTAAACAATTTCGCGACCCTGAAATTTCTGAATTAGGTCTCGTATTATTGTGTATTATTACCATATTTCTATTGAATGCATCTTTTGATGTTTTTTTAGAAGGGTCAATGGGGGCATTTCCTTTTTGGACTTTTGTAGGGCTTTATTATATCAACCAATTAAATCAATCTGAAACGGAAACAGTAGTATAAATTTGAACAAACGCTTTATTTCCATACAAACCCATTCTAGGTATTTATTCAACCTATGCTCTACTTTTTTATCGCAGATTGTAAGCGCATTGTCCATCCTTATTCTTACCCCTATTTTATTGGGGCGTTTGGGTACGGCTGATTTTGGGACTTATGGCGTGATTTTGAATGTGGTAGTTTTTGCCGGTATTTTTGATTTTGGTTTGAATATTGGGTTGCTGAAAAAACTAATTCACAACGCCTCAGAATCTGTTCAATTGATTAATACCCTGATTTTCTTTTTTTGCTTTTTATTGCTATTGGGGATGCCCATTTTATACACCCTTTTTTATGTAAAAATAATTAAGGTTGAAAACAGCATCCTTTTCTACTCCTGCATTACAGCCCTTTTAATTACACAGAATATGTTGGCTGCGCTGTTTGATGTAGTGATACAATCTGCCAATAAAATTTTTGTGGGTAAAACCATTCGGGTGGTTAAATTACTATTGGAATTTTTACTGATTCTTGTATTATCAACTCAATATTCAATTGCTGTATTGCTTTTGGTAAGTGCAGCAGTGAATTTTATTTATTTATTCATGTTGTTTTACCACGCTAGAAAAGAAATTAATTTTAAGATAGCGTTTGATTTTTTTTCCATCTCACTTTTAATGACACATTTGCAATACAGTTTCTGGTATTTCCTTACATCTGTTGCTGGTATGCTGGTATTTAATTCACAAGTAATTTTAATGAATTCTTTTGTGGGTGCTGATGGGGTTGCGAAATACCTAATTGTTACTCGCTTCTACGATATCATTCGTATTGGACTGTCTAATTTTACCATTGTGCTTTTTCCCCGTCTCGCTAATATTCAGCAAGAAGGCAATTGGGTATTGATTAAACAACTGTTTTACAAATCAATGAAAAGCATGACCTTGTTTGCAGTCGCGGTTTTTTTAGCCACCATATTCATTGCCAAACCTTTCTTTTTGCAATGGAGTAAATACCCAGATGCAGAAATGGTCAGCTTATTTACACTGTTCTCTCTTTTTATTTTGTTTATTGTAATCGATAATGTTTCTGCTACCTATATCAGTGCTTTAAAACTGAATAGAATGCCTACCATCGTCTCCATTTTTCAAGGAATTATTGGATTGATTTTGGGATATTTTTTACTACTTCAATACGGAATTATTGGCATGGCATTGGGTTCTTTAATTGCCCTATTAATTACCAACTTTATTTTTAATCCTTGGTATTTACTCAAAACTTTTCAGCAATATATTGATACACAAAAAAAATATGATGGAGTCTGATTTAATTTTTGATATTGGCATGCACAAAGGAGAAGATACCAAAAAATATCTTCAACATGGCTTTCGGGTAGTAGCTGTAGAAGCCAACCCTGCATTGGCTGAGCGGGCTAGACTGCTTTTTAAAAAAGAAATAAAATCAGGCAAATTAACTGTGGTGAATCTTGGCATTGCTGATAAATCGGGCATACTCCCTTTTTATAGAAACGATCATTTGTTGGAATGGAGTTCTTTTGATAAAGCCATTGGCACCCGCAATAATACTCCCTTTACTATTATAGATATTCCTTGCGATACTGCCGCTACCTTATTTGAAAAATATGGGATACCCTTTTATTTAAAAATTGATATTGAAGGCTACGATCCCATTTGCATCAACAGCGTTGAATCGGCAGCGTCAGGCCCCGCTTATATTTCCTGCGAAGCTTCTGGTATTGATTGTCTTGATATACTAATTCACAAAGGCTATACCCAATTTAAATTAATAAACCAAGCCAGAAATTTTCAGCCCTTTAATATGGCCAAAGAAATGCAAAATCCACTCGATACTTTGCAGGGCAAATGGAATAGGTTTCAGCTAAAATTCCCCCAGCTCTTCCCCCTAAAATATCGCTACGGTAGTTCTGGTCCCTTTGCTGAATACACGCCTGGCAATTGGATGAAAGCCGATTATATTCGCGATTGTTACCATCAATTTTATTCAAAAGATACCAACCAACCTTATAATAATTTAAGTTGGTTTGATATACATGCCAAGCGATAATGGTGAAAGTTTTAGGAATATCATTTTACACAAAAAATATTGCGGCAGCGGTGGCTGAAATCTGCGCCGCTGCTCAATCGCCTACAAACGTTTACAATCGTGTAGTAACAGCTACGGGTGCGCACGGCTTGGTGGAAGCCTATAAAGATCCCTTGTTTCACCACCAACTGGCCAGCTCTTTTATAAACCTTCCTGATGGAATGCCCACGGTTTGGGTGGGTAAATTAAAAGGAGCTAAAACCATGAGTCGCTGCTATGGCCCTGATTTTTTTATGGAGCTGATAAAAGCTTCTGCGGATTTACCCATTCAGCATTTTTTCTGTGGTGGCAATGAGGGCGTGGCCGAAGCATTGCGCTTGCGTTGTAAGGATGATTTTGGAAACAATCGGGTGGTAGGTGTTTTTTGCCCCCCCTTTCGTACCATGAGCGACGATGAAATGAGAACGCTGGGCAGCGAAATCACCCTTTCTGGTGCCCATATTGTGTGGATTGGAATGAGCTGCCCCAAACAGGAAAAATTTGCCCATCGGCTGGCCAATTTTACCCAAACTCGGTTTATTGTAGCCGTTGGGGCTGCTTTTGACTTCCATACTGGGCGTGTGAAGCAAGCTCCTAAATGGATGCAGAATGCGGGCTTGGAATGGTTTTTTAGGCTGCTGATGGAACCAAAAAGGTTGTATAAAAGATATTTTGAAATTGTTCCTAGGTTCATTTGGCTAAATATCAAAGAATTTGTGGACTTTTACAGGGTCAAAAACAAGTCAATATGAAGAAATTGTTGGTATGTGGGGCAGGTGGATTTATTGGGGGGCATTTGGTAAAGCGACTGAAAAAGCAAGGTCATTGGGTGCGTGGAGTGGATTTAAAACTGCACGAATTCAGTGATTCCCCCGCCGATGAGTTCATTCTTGGCGATCTCACAGATCAGGAATTCGTTCGACAGATTTTGGATATGCCTTTTGATGAAGTGTACCAATTGGCTTCTGATATGGGTGGTGCAGGGTATATTTTTACTGGTGATAACGACGCCAATCTAATGCACAATTCAGCTTCCATAAATTTGAATATTATTCGTGAGGCTAATAAAATGGGGGTTAAAAAAATATTTTATTCGTCCTCGGCCTGTATTTATCCCGAATACAACCAGATGGATCCTGCCAATCCAAAATGCGCTGAATCTTCTGCTTACCCTGCGGCTCCTGATAGTGAATATGGCTGGGAGAAATTATTCAGTGAGCGACTTTACTTGGCTTTCAATAAAAATTATGGTCTCGATATACGTATTGCTCGTTTTCACAATGTATTTGGTCCCGAAGGTACTTGGGTAGGTGGCAAGGAAAAAGCCCCTGCTGCTATTTGTAGAAAAGTGGCCGAAGCTGCTGAAAATGGGTTTATTGATGTATGGGGTGATGGTTTGCAAACCCGCTCTTTTCTTTATATTGATGAATGCCTTGAAGCCGTTGAGCGATTGATGGAATCGAATTTTATTGGCCCCGTTAATATTGGTTCCGAAGAAATGGTTTCATTGAATCAATTGGCTGCGATGGTAATGAAGATTGCCAATAAACCCTTGTCTATCAATAATATTCCCGTTAGTTATACGGGTGTGAGAGGTCGCAATTCTGACAATAAATTAATTAAACAAGCATTAGGATGGGCTCCCAGCCGTCCCTTGGCTGAAGGTTTAACAAAGACCTATGAATGGATTCAGGAACAAGTAAGTGTATCCAGACCCGTTTTAGCCGAATGATTTGCGTGATAGATTTCGACGGAACTTTCTTTAAAAATGATTTTTTTAAAGAGGCTTTCTTTCGAAAGTTGATTCGCAATCCCTTTTTTATTTTCCAACACTTTTTTTTAAGGCGCGGCAGTTTACTGCAACTAAAGCAGCTATTGCTTTCAGAGCTGGTGGTTGACTATAACCCAAGCCTACTCATTAATCCAGCCGTTTTGCAATGGATGGAAACCAATAAAAAAAAGTACGATAAAATAGTAGTAGTAAGTGCCAGCCCCCTATTTTTCGTACAAAAAATAGTAGCACCACTTCAACTCTTTCATGCGATTGATGGTAGTGTTGAACGGAATTTAAAGGGTAAGGAAAAACTAGATTTTATCATCCAAAAATGGGGTGATGATTTTGATTATATGGGCGACTCCAAAGCCGATGAGCCCATTTTTGCTAAAGCCAAACACGCCATAAGGGTACAGGATCTCAATACCCAAAAAAATTCCATCACAGATTATTGCAAATTAATCCGCCCTCGTAACTGGATTAAAAACGGAATTATTTTCATGCCTTTTTTATTATCGGGGAATTACCAACTGCATATTTTGGGGTATTTATTAGTCGGGTTTATTTGCTTTTCTTTGATTGCCTCTGGTTGTTATATTCTGAATGATTTATTAGATATTGAAAACGATAGACGCCATCCGCTCAAACAAAAAAGACCACTAGCTGCGGCAGATGTGGCGGTGAGTCCCGCTGTTTTTTTCGCGCTTTTATTAATGGGTATTGGCCTAGCTTTAAGCGCAATAGTAGCAGTACACTCCACCATTATTTTATTGGGATACTTAGGCCTAAATTATTTTTATTCTGTGAGGGGAAAACGAATTCGTTTTTTTGATATGCTCTTACTCTGCTCTTTCTACCTGATTCGTATATTTTATGGCGCATCTATTTCAGCAACCCCATTAACGGGCTGGTTTGTTGCAACGCTTACCCTGTCTATCCTTGCATTGTGCTTGAATAAAAGATACTTGGAATGTAGGCTTTCAACTAATTCCAGTATAGCTGGTAGAAAATACAACAAAGAAGACGCCATGATGCTTCAACACCTCATGTATAATTTTGCAATGGCCGCCATTGTATTGTTGAATGTACATGCTTATTTTGTGTTGGCTATTCAATCGCCCTATTTTTTCTTTTTAATGAATATTGCCGCTGCGGCCATCTTGTTTTTTTATTTTGATAGCAATGAAAATATATCCGATGATCCTGTTGAAAAAATCATTAGTAACAAACCACTATTGGTAACACTGGTGCTTTTTATTATGCTTTATATTTATGAGATTAATGCAAAATTTATATGAAGTTGGAATTGAGTAACTGGGGCTTGTATCCCAGCAGGACTTGCAACTTTATTGCACCCAATTCATACGATGAAATCATTCGGGCTATTGCACAATACCCGCAGTTGATTGCCCGTGGCAATGGCAGGTGTTATGGCGATGCTTCCCTCAGTAAAAACGTGGTTTCTACACTTGCATTGAATAAAATTATTTTTTTTGATGAAGTAGCGGGTATTATTACTTGCCAAGCGGGCGTATTACTCTCTGAAATACTTGAAACAATTGTTCCAAAAGGTTTTTTTTTACCCGTATCTCCTGGCACCAAATTCATTACCATTGGTGGTGCTTTTGCTTCGGATATACATGGTAAGAACCACCATATTGATGGTGTTTTTAGTGATCATACGCAATGTATTAAACTGATTGATGCATTTGGTGAAATACAGGTGCTATCGGCTGCTGATGATTTATTTGCGCAGACCGCTGGCGGCATGGGTGCCACTGGTATTATTGTTGAACTGACCATTGTGCTGAAAAAAATAGCGACTGCCTTTATTAAACAAACCGCTTGCAGAGCTCGCAATCTGCAAGAAATTTTTGCATACTTTGAAGCCAATGCTGGTGCTACTTATTCTGTGGCATGGATTGATTGTTTGGCCAAGGGTGAACAGATAGGTAGATCCGTACTTTTACTGGGTGAGCACGCTGCTGCTGATGAAGTAAAGCAGAAATCTCTGGTGCTGCACGGTAAGCCCTTGTTGAATATTCCCTTCTTTTTTCCTGGATGGGTATTGAATCATTTTTTTGTAAAATGCTTTAATTGGATCTATTACCACAAGCCATCTTCCAATGCACAACATAAAATAATTCATTACGATGATTATTTTTATCCACTCGATAAAATAAATAATTGGAATAAAATTTATTCAAAAAAAGGGTTTCTACAATACCAGCTTGTAATTCCTAAAGTAGACGCTTATAATGGATTAAAAAAAATATTAACCCTACTTTCTACACACCGATTGGGATCTTTTTTGGCCGTTTTAAAGCTATTTGGCAAGTCGCACAACAGCCGATACCTTCATTTTCCTATGGAAGGGTATACCTTGGCTTTGGATATAAAAATCGATTCCAAAATTTGGACTATACTAGACCAGTTAGACGAGATAGTGACCTCGTTAAATGGGAGGATTTACTTGACCAAAGATGCGCGTTTGAGCATGCAGCATTACCTTACACAGTATCCCAATCAATTGGCTGAAAACAATAAATTTATATCTTATCAAATGGAGCGACTGCATACAGCTTATTCCCAAGTATTTTTAATACTAGGCGCCAACAGTGATATTGCCAAAGCCATTCTTTTGGAGTGGGTAAAAGCTTATCCCAATGCTTTTTTTATATTGGCATCTAAGAATACCGAGGCACTTAAAATATGGGTATCCGAACAGGGTTTGGAAGCAAACGCAAGTATTCATGCTTTTGATGCGGCTGATATTGTTTCGCATCCTCTTTTGGTAGCATCGCTGCCATATCAGCCCCATACTATTTTATACGCTGCTGGTTTATTGGTAGGTAATGAACAGGTATTCCAGAATCCACAAATATTACTCGAAGCTAATATGGTGAATTATATGGGTGCTGTTTCCATCATCAACGAATTGGTGAAAAGCAACGATGGTAGGCTGAAAAAAATAATTGGACTATCTTCTATTGCTGCACTTCGTGGCAGGAAATCTAATTTTATATACGGATCTTCCAAAGCAGGTTTTCATGCTTATCTATTTGGGTTGCGGCAAGAATTAAAAAGCAAAGGCATTCTGGTGCAGGCCGTTACGCCTGGCTTTGTAACAACTAAAATGACTGCTCACTTAGCACAACCGAGCAATGCGGTGGCCCCAGCTACTATTGCTAAAAAATTACTGGGCAATCACCAGAGCTTTGAATTGTATCCGAATTTTTATTGGAAAATAATTGGGAATCTAGTCAAGATTTTACCCGAATTTATGATTGCTAAACTATAATCTATTGCAAAGGCTAATCTCATTCATGAAGCAGTATTTTGTTTACCTACAATGGATATTGATGGGGGGCATAGCAGGTCTGTATTTGTATATTGCTCATTCCAGTTTTGGGTATGATGATGAATTTTTTAATATTCGATTGATCCGCGAAAACAGCTTGGAAGCTATTGTTCGGATCATTCAAAGTACCGATGTACATCCGCCACTTTCTTATATACTGAATCATTTTTTTTACCAGCTTACGCATAGCTGGACTGCTGTTAGAATGATTTCTGCGCTTTTATTTTTAACTGCTTTTTTTTATTTGTTATTGAATACCGAAGGCAAGCGAAATCGTATTTTAATTTTTTTACTGATAGGGTTAAATCCAGCTATAATGCTTTGGGGTACCAGTATACGTTGGTATGCTTATGTTTTGCCCTTACTACTTATTTTGCAGGTGGTTCCGCAGTACCAAAAAAAATATTATTGGTATTATTTTTTTGGAATTTCTTGTGTCATTTGTTTTCTGGGATATATCGGTATTTTTCTCAGTATCCCATATTTTATACTGTACTATCTAAATGATAAAACAGATTGGAAGCAGAAGTGGAAACGGATTGTTGTACCAGCTTTATTTTTTTTATTGGTATATGGCTGGCAGCTTTTTTTATTTATTACGGTGCATGCAAAAAACGATTCGCCTGATAGTCCCCAAACCTTTGATATTAAAGCCAATCTTTTATCATTTCTCTCCGCCACTTTTTCTAATCAAGGCTTATTTCCGGTAACGGTATTGGGTATTGTTTCTATTCTGGGAATGGCATTGGTATATATTTATACATTGTGTTTACAGTGGATGAATATAAAGCAGAATAAAAATCTACTTGCTTTTTTAATCGCCTCGCTATTATTTATGGTATTGGGTATAGCAGGTAAATTGAGGAATCTGGTATTGTTAGAACCCACTCGAAACCTATTGATGATTCATGCAGTTGGAAAAAAATTCAGAATGGTATTATTTATGGGAATAGCCATGATAATATTGGGAAATATGGGGGGGACTTATCATGTAATAACCCACCAGCGAACTACAAAAAATGCGTGGAATATTCCGGTAGCAAAAACAATTTTATTTGTCGAAAAATTAGAACAGCAGGGGGTAAGAGAAATTTATTTTACGCATCATCCCACATTTGATTATTACTTTACGGCAGCAAAAAAAGCGACGATCTCATTTTATTCCGATATGTATTTTGATTCGAGTTGGATCAATACCAAAGTGATGAATTTGGCAAGTGATTCAGCAGCCCAAAAAATGACTTTCACTTTCTTGGTGAATTATAGGGGTAGGAGTATTTCGGTGGAGCATTACCAAGCATTAATGAATGCAATGAATGGGGTAAAAGCAGATTCAGTAAAACGGTTTTATTTAGATCGGGATCCAGAATATAAGCTCCGTAAAAAATATTTCCCCGATTATCCAGAATACACAACTGAAGTGGTAAAATATTACGGGGTAACTGCAAATATTACCCCGCTTACAGTTTGGGAACGGAATAAGTAATAAGGAGTTACCGCTTATGATGCTTTCTGGATAGGCCTTCTAATGGGTCGGAGTTTTGAAAGAGAAATGCTGTTCATTGCAATTGATAGATCATAATTCCGCTGTAGATTAAGCCATAATTCTGGTGTTGTATTTAGGGCTTTAGCCAATCTAAGTGACATTTCTGCACTAATCCCCATATGACCATTTACCAATTGGGAAATGGTTTTTCTAGCTACTTCTAAATGAGCAGCCAGATCTGTAATAGTTATTCCCAGCGGATCAATATACATTTCTTTTAAAATCACGCCTGGATGAACTGGAGGCATTGTTTGTTTTAGCATACTATTTTTTTAATGATAATCTAAATAATCAACAAGGTGCACATTACTATTTTCAATTTTAAATATAATTCGGTAATTCCCAGTAACATTTACAGACCAATATCCCATAAACTCGCCTTTTAGTGAATGTAGATTTGAACCTCCAAAATTCATGTCAATAACAGTTTCAGCGGCATTTAATAAGGTCAATATATTTTTTATTTTACTTATTTGCATTGATGGCAGTTTTGATGCATCATTCTTAGTCCAAAGTAGCCTGAGACCTTTGTGTTGGATACTGACAATCATACACAAATGTAACCTGTTACGTAATAGGTTACAAATTATTTTCTACTTTTTATTTTAAGCTTGAAAAGTTACCTATAACTCGCATTTACCATTTGGTGGTAAATATTTTTTAGCATGGTTTTAATGCGCAATACTTTAGCGTATAGGGTAACCCGATTGTAATATTTTTTGTTGAGGATCCGCTTTGTGAAATAGACATCAAAGAGTGCTGGATCATTGGCCGCTACCAATTCCTTTACTTTTTCTTGTAGGGTTGCTACTTCTTCCAAATTGCTTTTTCCATTTGAATATATTCGCTTACCCGATCTAATAGGCCTGCAATGTTTAATCATTACTGCATGAACCACAGCGGTCTTTGGAAGCCCCATGATGCGTTGCAATGCTGGCATCAGGTACACATCAACCCCTTGCCCCGATATGGTAAATTCAAAATAAGGGTAAGCTGCATTAAAGAGTTCCATTTTATAAAATGGCGCCATAATTTCTACCCAATCTACCCATTGCAATACCGTGCCCGGTTTGTGAATGAATTGCCGATGATCAAAAAAACTATCGTGCGCTATACTCGGTTGAAATACATCTAGGTTTTCCAGTGTAGCTATAAATAATAATTTATTGAGGTCCTGCATGCTGCACAATAAATCATCGTCGAGTATACCTATATAATGGTATTTTATTGGATAGGCGTTTAAGAAAAGGTGAATATGCTCAAAAATTTGACCTTTATTTTCAGTCGCCACCGACAAGTAAATACAATTACTGGGTATAATCTGTAGCGTTTCTTTTCCGCTGTAATTGAAGAGTAGTATATCAAATAATGGGGTACAATCTTGCAAAATATACCGCATGGGGTTAGATTTTCCATCCCAGGTAATGACTACTAAATTTTTATTTTGATAGGTTGTTGTTGCTAATGACATTCAACAAATATGGCATTAAATCATTAGATTTTATCAAAATATCCGCCAATATCAAATTTTGTATTCATGTTGATGGATCCTGCTGTATTGGGAATAAATTTTACTGGATCAACCAATCTAAAATCAATGGAAACCCTAGATAATTCGCTGTCGTTTTGTTTGTTTCCGTGAACCAAATTAGCACCACTAAAAACCAATATCTCCCCGTATTTAACGGTGTAAGGCTGGTAATCACCCTTGTCTTCTTTAGACTCCATCCAGATGGTATTCTTTTCGTTGGTATCTACAAATGGAAGCCAAAAATTCACTTCTGATTCTCCGTGATTATAAGCTTTGTCTTTATGCCATTCTCCCACAGCTATATTTCCATTGGCCAATTGAACCCTGAAAGTGGGTATTTTTTGGTAAATCAATTCCGAATAATTCAGATCTTGTTTTAAGGTTTCTATTAAGGCAATATAAGTGGGGTAAAAATCCTGCATATATTGATCGTAATATTTTTTATGCCAAATGGTGGACTGGTCTTTTTCCCTCACCATTAATTCATAAGTTTCCATTTTGTGCAAACTTTCTAAAGGCTCAGTACCAAGCCCTAATATGGCTGTGATAATGCTTTTGAAATTGAAGCGTGTTGTATCGTAATTTATTTTATAGGGTAGGGGTAAATACATGCTTTTTATGGTTGTGGTGAACTGGGCAAAGGTACAAGATTGAATTTTTAGGGAAAACTATTTTCTATTTTAGTCCATAACTTATGCCTACTTGTACGGTGGTATTGGTATTTTTTATTCCACTGGAGAGGGATTGTTTTAGGAATTGATAGCTGCCAGTGAGGTAAAAATTATTGATTAATTCATAACTGGCTTGTAAAAAAAGATCGGTGCGGCTTTTTTGAAAGTCGAATAAAAAACCGGGCTGAGGCTCTGCAATATATTGTTGCGCAAGGGTGCCAGCTCCACCTTTGCGAATGGATTGTAAACGGGCATAAGTTTTTAGTCGCGGCAGGGGTGTATATTTTGCGAATAAAGTCATTCTATCTGCATTATTACCCATCCAATCGCCGAGTGATAAATCGTACTGGGTATAGTTTTGAGCGGGTAATAAGTTATTGTACACAAATGGATTAATGCGGGTATATTCTGCTCCCAGTGTTAGGTAATGCAGAAAAGCATCTGTTACGGATGCGCCAAAGGTATAACCCAATTGATTCCTAGATTTTGCACGATTGAATATTTGCGCTACCCTAATTTCATCAATCATTACGGAGGCGTAAAGATGGGTATTTTTGAGGTGATTTCTAGAGCTTATTTGAGTAAAAAATTGACCATTTGATCCCGCGTTAATGCTGTAATTGCTGCGGTTATTATCGTAAATTTTAAAGAAGTTGATGGGAATAAAAAATCCAATATCAAGGTCGTCGCTGTACACAATTGATTCTCCTACTGCAATATCCAAACCCTTGATGGGCTTGAAAATTATAGTATGGCTTGCCATATATTTCGGAATATATCGGATGCGAATATTACCACTTACACCGCCACTATTGGTGCCATAAGTGGCATTTGAATCAATCATATTTGAATTGAGCCAAGTATGGGCGTAATTAAATTGCAGCCATTTAAAGGGCTTGTAATTAAAACGGACAAATGGGGCGGTAGGTGCTTTATCTGATAGCACAATTCTTCCATTTTCGCCATAGCCCCATAACAAATGATCTTTTCCGATGCTGATGGATCCATTGTTCCAAGTATAGCTGATATTGGTTCTGATTTCACTAAAGTTTTGATTGGTAGCACTCGGGTTGAAAAGTTTGATGATACCCGTTTCTGGATTTTCTTTGCGAAAAGTATCAATGCCCTTACCCGTCTCTGTAAAATCTCGATAGGAGAACTGGAATGCAAATTTTTTGGCTTGTCCCCAAAACTGAATGCCATTGCTTACTTGCGTAAAATTTTTACCGCTTCCACTCACTTGCATAATACTTCCGAAGGGATCTGCATTCAGTTGAAAATCTTTATGGTGTAAGAACAAACCGCGCAAGCGTTGGTTGGCATCTTTTTTTATCAACTTTATTTTTGCATCGTCGCTGCCTTCAATGGCTTTGAATTCCTGTAAATAAAATGCCAGTTCTTTTTGTTCTATACTGCTAAGTTGTATTTTTTTTGCTTGAAGTGAATCTAAGGCATTGGCAATTTGTAGGCGAGAAACGGGCCGAATTATATCTTGAAAATCAATCAGTCCTTTTTGCGACATGCGATAGAGATAAGGATATATTTCACTTCGATGATTCTCCCAAACTGTTTGGGCATATAGCCCCAAAGAACTGATCATAAAGAACAGCGCAATGCCCCACCGTCTACCGTCTACCGTCTTCCTAATACGCATTCTGATCTCCTCTTAAAATATTAATAATGGTTTGAAGAATGATCTGACAATCGAGCCAGAAAGTCCACCTATGAATATAATACAAATCGAAATTCACCCTTTGCTGCATATCATTCGATGTTTTTGTTTCACCACGAGATCCATTTACTTGAGCCCAACCACTGATGCCCGGCAATACTATATGTCGCAACATATAATTTTCTACGGTATGCATACTTTCTATATTCAGTGGGGTTGGATGGGGGCGTGGCCCAACAACTGACATATTTCCCAACAATACATTTAGGAATTGTGGTAATTCATCTAAGTTGGTTTGTCGCAATATTTTTCCAATCCAAGTTACCCTCGGATCATCTTTTTGAGCTTGTTGGTATTTGCCTTCTTCATTTAGGTCTTGGCTTTCTTGCACCATGGAGCGGAATTTATAACAGATGATTTTTTCATTGTTAAGTCCCCATCTTTCTTGTTTAAAGAAAACCCTTCCCTTAGATGTAAGTTTGATGATGATGGCAATTATTGGGAATAGAATAATACCTACTGTTAAGAAAACCACCAGGGAAAAAACAATATCGAAAAGTCTTTTCAATATTTTATTCTGCCATTTATCCAATGGTAATTCTATTACACTAATGGTGGGTACTAGGCCAATATTATCTACTGCAATGGCAGAAGAAGCGTACTGTTGTAAGTCAGGAAGTATCCGCACTTTGGTGCGGTGATAATCGCATACTTCCATACAACGTTGTATATTGTTGTACTCGCTATTGGGAAGGGCAATTACTACTTCATCAATAATTTCGGTACGCAATACATTGCTTAGCGCATCAATATTTCCGTAGTATTTGCTGCCATTAATTTTAGTAGGATGCTCATCAATTACACCAACGCATTGGTAGCCATAATAATAATATTTGTTGATGGTTTCGTAGTAGTTGATGGCTGCTGGTGTGGAACCGACCAGTAAAATCTTATCGTATAATTTTCCTTGGTGTAGTGCGGCGTGCACACTTTTTCGTAAAAAATATTTGGTAGCAGATACAAAAATAAAAAGGTAGGCCAAATAAACGCCAAAGAATTTAGCCGAATAAGCTGGATTTAATTCAATAAAATAAAGCGAGGAGCTAAGGAGTATGGAGACCAATAAAATATTGTATGTAATAAAAATAATCTCTTCCGAAAATTTATTAGAACGGCGGTCGGCGTATAATTTAGACACCACAGAAATAAAATACCAGAAAAAAATGGAGAGGGCTACAAAAACAATACTAAAGCTATGTATAACTTCCCCATACTGCGTAGCCAATGATGCCATATAGGCAACAACAATTGCAAGGGCATCTGCTAGATACCGGGTGATATGATAGTAACGTACGTTTTTCTTCATAGCCGCTGGGACTGCGAAGGTAAATAATTATCCCGATTGAGGTGTTATAGTGCTTTATTAATGTGAATTTAATAACTTTTATATGCCAAAAGAGTGCGCTATAAAGGATTTATTCAATCCCATGAATTTCTCTTTGTACACCGCAGAATGAGGGAATAATTGCTTTATTTCCTTTAAAGAAAGTAATTTAATTTCTGCTACTTGCTCCCTAGCCCTTGCTGCATCTTTGATTGCACCAATATGACCGAGTGCAAATTGTTGGGTCATCCAGCATTTTACCCAAAATGGCAGGTATTGAAAACAGGGGAATACCCAATGAGGCTCTATGGGGAACCAATAGTTTGGACTTTGAATAAAATAGTTTTTGCCCACCCTTTGTACTTCTTGGGCCATTTTTTGCTGATTTTCCCAAGTAAAAAGGTGTTCTATAACTGAGTTGGAGAAGACAATATCGACCGACTGATCTCCAAATTGAGTCAACTTAGTCGCATCAGCCTGAATGCATTCAAAGGGATATGATACCGAAGAAGAAGGCTCTAAATTGAGTAGGGTGATGCGAATATCGAGCGGATTAAAGTTCATACTCTGCCAAAAAGCCATGGTACCACCTATATCTAAAATATGGATGGGCTTGGGTAATTGTTGAATGCAGTGTTGAAAAAACAAGAATCTTTTACTCCTTAATTGATGTGAAAGGGAATCCTTGCTTTTATTGTCGGCAATTTTTTGTACAATTTTAGGCAGCATCAGATTTCTGCATTTGGTGAATGTTTTTTAGAAGGCAGCCAAAAATAAGACTTCTCGCCCTACCTTCGCAAAATGCACGTAAAACAAGTGAAAATTGTAAACGAATCGCCATATCCACTGCCTAAATATGCCACAGAAGGGGCTTCTGGAATGGATTTATATGCCAATATTGAGGTGCCAGTTCAACTTGCTTCCTTAGAAAGGGTGCTGATTCCTACGGGTTTAAAGATTGAATTACCTGCTAATTATGAGGCTCAAATTCGCCCCAGGAGTGGGCTTGCTTTAAAACAAGGCATTACCTGCTTAAATTCACCCGGTACCATTGATGCAGATTATAGGGGTGAAATTAAAGTGATACTGGTAAATTTATCGGGGCAGGTTCAGACGATTGAACCGGGTAATCGTATTGCGCAAATGGTTTTGCAAACGGTGGAGAAAATTGACTGGCTTCTGGTTGAAAGCTTGGATGAAACTATAAGAGGAGCTGGTGGATTTGGAAGCACAGGTTTAACAGAACACAACCCCTTAAATGGCTAATGCCACTGGTTCAAATACAATACTTGAACGCTATAAATAAACCATATTCAATGATGAAATTTTATAAACTATTTATCGCCATTTTTTTAATAGGAATATCCTGTAAAACGGTAAAGAAAGTGGCTACCATTCAAGAAGCCATCAATAAAAAAGATACGACTCAAATTATTGTAATTAATGAAACGCCAACGGTGGATTCTGCTAAGATTGTAAGGGATATCATGACCAAAGTAGTCACCAATAATATCAGTTTCAACAGTTTTAATGCCAAAATAAAAATTGAGTATGAAAGTGCCGAGAACAGTGATAATTATATGGCCTACCTAAGTATGATTAAGGACAGTATTATTTTTATTCGTATCAGGGGTTCGTTTTTGGGTATTGCTGCAGAGGGATTGCAAGTGCAGATAAAAAAAGATTCGGTAATACTGGTCAAGAAAGTGGGGGAGAAATACATCCAATACCGCTCTATCGATTATTTAAAAGAAGCCACTGAAATCCCTTTTGATTTCTTCACCTTACAGAATCTGCTGATTGGTAATCCGGTATTTATGAATCAAAATATTGTTTCTTATAAAGATGGGCCTTCTACTTTATTGGTGTTGATGATTGGAGATATATTTAAGCACTTACTTACCTTGTCCACCAACGATTTCAGGATCACCCATAGCAAATTAGATGATATTGATTTGCAACGGAATCGTACTTGTGATATCAGCTTTTCTGATTACCAGCCTATGGGTACTTACCAGTTTTCTACTAAACGGCAAATAGTGGTTTCTGAGAAGTCGCGACTCACTATTAACCTTGATTTTAAGGAGTTTAGCCTAAATGAACCGTTAAAATATATGTTTGAGTTACCTAAAAACTATAAACGTAAGTAATTTACTGAGGGTTTAATCGTTCTATACCCGAAGGCATCCCTTAATTTTGACCCATGTTTAAAAAAATCGGCTTAGGTATTATTTTTTTTCTGATCAGCACTATGATGCTATTGGCTCAGTCTCGAGAAGAATTGCAGAAGACCAAACAGAACCTGGAGCGGGAAATTACTGAATTGAATCAGATGCTGCGAGAGACCCAAAAAAATACCAAGAGCTCGGTGAAACAACTGGCCATCATCAAGAAAAAAATAAATGCGCGTGAGGCCTTAGTGGGCAGTATTAATAGGGAAGTAAAGCAGTTGGATGAAACTATTTTTTTAAATGAACGTGATATATATCGACTGAAAAAAGAATTGGATACGTTGAAAGTAAAATATGCTAAAAGCATTGTTTTTGCTTATAAAAACAGGAGTAGTTATGCGTATTTGAATTTTTTATTTTCTGCAGGTAGTTTTAACGACGCCATTAAGCGTGTTACTTATCTCAAAAGTTATAGACAAAATAGGGAGACACAGGCCAGCACCATTGTGAAGTCAGAAAATTTATTGCAAGAAAAAGTAGGGGTGCTCAGCAACAATAAAAAAGAACGTTTAAGTACACTGGAAGTACAGAATAAACAACTGCTGGTTTTGCAAGATGATAAAAAAGAACAAGATCAGGTAGTGGTTGGTTTGAAAGGAAAAGAGTTGGAAATAAGTAAGCAATTGAAGGACAAAGAAGGGCAGCGGCAGAAAGTTGCTTTGGCTATGAATGCGGTTATTAGAAGAGAGATTGAAGAAGCCAAAAAACGCGATGAAGCAAAGCGTTTGAAAGCACTTGAAGATGCCCGTAAATTACAAGCCAGTAAAAATGCGGAAGCCGCAAAAAACAACTCCACTATTACACCAAATAAACCTTCAACGCCTAAGAATAACAACAATAACAATGAGGCTAATACGGGTGTAACGTCGGCGGCTAAAGACAGAAATTATTCCCCACTAGAATCTACCCCCGAGGGCATGGAAATGTCAATTAATTTCGAGAACAATCGGGGTAGATTGCCTTGGCCAGTTTCGAATGGTATTGTTACGGTTGGATTTGGAACGCAGAACTATGCAGGGACTAAGTTGATACAAAAATCGGATGGTATTGAAATTGCGGTAGCAGTTGGTTCTTCTGTTCGTTGTGTGGCCGATGGGGAAGTAGTTTATGTGGGTGAAATGGCCGATGAATTGGTGGTATTAGTTCGTCACGGAAAATATTTTACAGGCTATAAAAATTTATCCTCTTTTAGTGTGGGTCGCGATCAACAAGTGAAAGCAGGAACGGTATTGGGTAAATCTGGAACTTCAATTGATGGGGAAGGTGGAATTCTGTTTATGATTATGAATGATAAGAGTGTTGCACAGAATCCAATGCCTTGGTTGAAGGGGAGGTAGATGATAAAAAACGATTTCATGCCACAATATATACTTTCCTTAGATCAAGGAACTACCAGCAGTCGCGCTATTGTTTTTGATAAAAGCGGTGCTATTATAGCCACTGCACAAAAAGAATTCACACAGTTATTTCCACAGCCCGGCTGGGTAGAGCATGATGCCAATGAAATTTGGAGTACGCAGATTGGCGTAGCAGCAGAAGCCATTACGATGGCCTCATTAAGCATTAAAAATATTGCGGCTATTGGCATTACCAACCAGCGTGAAACAACGGTAGTATGGAATAAAAAAACGGGCCTCCCTATTTATCATGCTATTGTGTGGCAGGACAGAAGAACGGCCGAATATTGTGATACGCTGAAGGAAGCGGGTAACGCCGCTTTAATTCAACAAAAAACGGGCTTGGTGATTGACGCTTATTTTTCTGCTACCAAAATAAAGTGGATACTCGATCATATTACTGGTGCTAGAGCCGCTGCCGCGGCTGGTGATTTATTATTTGGAACCATTGATAGTTGGCTGGTGTGGAAATTGACCAACGGATTGGTGCATGTTACGGATGTATCCAATGCATCTCGTACTATGTTGTTTAATATCCATACCGAGCAATGGGATGCGGACTTATTGAACCTATTTAATATTCCTGCTTCCATACTTCCTACTGTAAAGAGCAGCAGCGAAGTTTATGGTTATACTCAAAATATATTAACAGCCAATCCAGTGCCTATTGCGGGTATAGCGGGCGACCAGCAGGCTGCTTTATTTGGACAGCAATGTACACAGCCAGGGATGGTAAAAAATACGTACGGAACAGGTTGTTTTATGTTGATGAATACAGGCACAACTCCAGTAATATCAACCCATCATTTACTTACTACCATTGCCTGGAAAATTAATGGGGTTACGCATTATGCATTGGAAGGTTCCGTATTTATTGCGGGCGCAGTAGTACAGTGGTTAAGAGATGGGCTTAAAATTATTCGTACCGCTGCTGAAGTAGAAACCCTTGCCGCAGAAGTAGCTGGTACGGATGGCGTTTATATGGTGCCTGCATTTGCGGGATTGGGTGCGCCCTATTGGAATCAATATGCAAGGGGAACTATTGTTGGTATTACACGTGGTACAACCAGTGCGCATATTGCCCGAGCTGCCTTAGAAAGTATAGCGTATCAAACGATGGATGTATTAAAAGCAATGGAAGCAGATTCCGGAATTTCTATTAAAGAGTTGCGCGTAGATGGTGGTGCCACTGCCAATAATTTATTGATGCAGTTTCAGAGTGATTTATTACAGACCAAAGTAATTAGGCCTACTACCGTAGAAACTACCGCGCTGGGAGCCGCTTATTTAGCGGGTTTGGCCATTGGTTATTGGAGTAGTACCGATGAAATACAGGAGCTTTGGCAGAAAGAAAGGGTTTTTGAGCCTACCATGAATTTGAAAACAAAAGACGCTTTGGCGGAGGGATGGAGTAGGGCAGTGAATGCGGCTATGATACATGGATAATTTATTAACTTCTTAATATACTCGCTCAGAATATATAGCTTAAATTGAGGGACTATTCACAAATTAAATTGATTGAATGACGGCTTTTTTGGCTGAATTAGTAGGTACCGCTTTGCTGGTTACTTTGGGAAACGGGGTAGTAGCGAATGTGGTTTTAGATAAAACCAAGGGTAATAACAGCGGGTTTATGGCCATAACAATTGGTTGGGCTATGGCTGTATTTATTGGGGTTTATGCAAGTGCATCCAGCAGTGGCGCGCACCTCAATCCTGCCGTAACGATTGCCTTAGCAGTTATTGGAAAATTTGAATGGGCTTTGGTGCCAATATATCTGCTTGCACAGTTATTGGGTGCTATATTGGGAGCGTTGATAGTATGGATTATGTATAGGGCGCATTTTAATGCCACGGGCAATGCCGATGCGCAAAGAGCTGCATTCTGTAACACACCTGCTATTAGAAGTACACCACAGAATTTTGCGACTGAATTTTTTGCGACGATGGTCTTTATGTTGTCCATTTTATTGCTTACTAAAAGCAGTAATAGCTTGGGTTCTTTAGACGCGCTTCCAGTCGGCTTATTGGTATTGGCAATCGGGTTGAGTTTGGGAGGGCCAACGGGTTATGCTATTAATCCGGCTCGTGATTTTGGTCCCCGCATTGTGCACGCTTTATTGCCTATTCAGGGAAAGGGTGGGAGCGACTGGGCTTATAGTTGGATACCAGTTGTAGCGCCCATTGCAGGCGCTGTTGCAGCAGCTTTACTCTATAGCTGTCTCTAATTCATCCACCGTATCATTTACACCGTCTACTTCAAAAACGGTAATTTAAACGGCATAGGGGTGGTCTTTTTTTTCTTCGGCATAAGGTCGATTTGCTGGTATTCGTTGTAATAAATCTTTAATAGAATAATGAAATAAGAAATAATTAAAGGTCCAAAGATCAGCCCTGTTATACCAAAAAATTCTAGTCCAATAATTACCCCCAGCACCGTAACGATGGGGTGTACATCGGCCATTTTTTTGGCCAATAAAAAGCGGACGATATTATCCAGTACGCTTAATAGTAAAGCCCCCCAAGCAATCATTAATACAGCCTGCCAAATCTGTCCCTTTGAAAATAAATAAATACTGATGGGCAACCATACTACGGCTGTTCCAACTATTGGAATGATGGAAGAGAATCCAAGAATTACTGCCCAGAACCCAGGTTCATTGAATTGAATAATGGAAAAAGCCAGAAACCCGAATAGCCCTATAACTACTGCTATTAAAGGAACACCGATGGCATTACTGAAAGTTTGTGATTTTAGTTCCTGCCCAAATAATTCTATTTTCTGCCGATTAAAAGGAAGGTAAAAAATGATGGCGGCTTCCATGCGATTGATATTAATAATCATAAAGTATAGAAAAAAATACATCATGCTAATGGCGCTTAATAAATTCAATCCCTGATTTAGTAATGAAGAAATAAAATCAGCCAGAAAAGATTGAATTCCATTTAGGTTTTTTTCCGATAATAAAATAAAATGAAATCGCTCTTGTAAGTTCGCATCCAGTTGTTTAAGTGGTTCAATAATTTGACTGGTATTCTGCGAAACAGTCAACGCTTTTTTGTACAGCATGGCCGCCATTAAAGAAATGGGTAGCAGGATGATGAAAAACGAAACGATAATAATCAGTAATGCCGCCCAACTTTTCTTCCAACGATGTTTTTTAATCAGCCATTCTACTGGTTGTTTACTCAACACATAAAACATAATTGCAGCCAAAAAAGCGGTGAAAAATGATTTTAAGCTAAAGAGTAAAAAGCCAGCGAATAATAGAATGACTACTAGGAAGAAATATCGGTTTATCTTATGATCTTGGTTCATTTAGAATATCTTATCCCAAATATACTCTTTATAGTTGACCATCTACCGTTCACCGTCTTTCCCCAGTTCAGAAAAAAAACGCCGTCTTACACCCGTTTTTTACCTCCATCCCCTTACCTTTGCCGCCAAATCAAAGACCTTTAGCGGTTTGGTTTATTAAAAAACCTTAATTATACCTTCTTATATGGCAACAACAGGGAAAATTAAACAGATTATTGGAGCAGTAGTTGACGTGCATTTTGCTGACTCTGTCTTACCTGAAATTTACAATGCCTTGGAAATCACCAGAGATTCTGGTGAGAAACTGGTGCTAGAAGTTCAGCAACACCTTGGAGAAGACAGTGTGCGTACCATTGCGATGGACGGAACAGAAGGTCTTGTAAGAGGTATGGCAGTAATTGATACCGGAAAAGCCATTGCCATGCCAATAGGCGAGGGCATTAATGGTCGCTTGTTTAATGTAACTGGAGACGCCATTGATGGTTTACCACAAGTAAGCAAAGAAGGCGGTCGCCCTATTCACAATAAGCCTCCATTGTTTGAGAACCTAAGTACTGCATCAGAAATTCTGTTTACAGGTATTAAGGTAATTGACTTGATTGAGCCTTATGCAAAAGGTGGTAAAATTGGTCTATTTGGTGGTGCTGGTGTTGGTAAAACGGTCTTGATTCAAGAATTGATTAATAATATTGCCAAAGGACACGGTGGATTATCTGTATTTGCTGGTGTGGGTGAGCGTACCCGTGAGGGAAACGATTTGCTGCGTGAAATGATTGAGGCTGGCATTATGAAATATGGAGAAGAATTCCAACACAGTATGGAAGAAGGTGGATGGGATTTGAGCAAAGTGGATATGGAGGGACTGAAAGATTCTAAAGCTACTTTTGTATTTGGACAAATGAATGAACCCCCAGGAGCCCGTGCTCGGGTGGCTTTGAGTGGGTTAACGATTGCTGAATATTTCCGTGATGGGGATGGTACCGGTAAAGGAAAAGACATTTTATTTTTCGTAGATAATATCTTCCGCTTTACACAAGCGGGCTCTGAAGTATCGGCTTTATTAGGTCGTATGCCTTCTGCGGTGGGTTATCAGCCTACATTGGCTACCGAAATGGGGTTGATGCAAGAGCGTATTACGTCTACTAAAAACGGTTCTATCACTTCGGTTCAGGCGGTATATGTGCCTGCGGATGACTTGACGGATCCCGCCCCTGCTACTACTTTTGCGCACTTAGATGCCACCACTGTATTGAGCAGAAAGATTGCCGATTTGGGTATTTATCCTGCGGTAGATCCCTTGGATTCTACTTCAAGAATTTTAACCACCGCTATTGTAGGTGCAGAACATTACAATACGGCCGATCGTGTTAAATTAATTTTACAGCGTTACAAAGAATTACAAGATATCATTGCTATACTTGGTATGGATGAATTAAGTGAAGAAGATAAGATGATTGTACAGCGTGCTCGTAAAGTACAGCGTTTCTTATCGCAACCTTTCCACGTAGCTGAACAGTTTACGGGTCTTAAAGGCGTATTCGTAAGCATTGAAGACACCATTAAAGGCTTCAACGCCATTATGGATGGAGAAGTGGATGAGTATCCAGAAGCTGCATTCAACCTTGTAGGAACATTGGATGATGCCATTGAGAAAGGCAAGAAAATGATGGAAGCGGCGAAAGCTTAATTAATTAATTTAACATGATACTAGAAATACTTACTCCCGAAAAAAAACTGTACAGCGGTGATGTATATGGTGTACAATTGCCCGGTATTAGCGGATTGTTTGAAGTATTAAACAAACACGCTCCTATGGTAAGTGCACTGGGCAAAGGGAATTTAAAGATATTAAAAGACAAGAAAGAAACAGTCTCCTTCACCATTCAAAGTGGGTTTGTAGAAATATTGAATAATAAAGCCACTGTTTTGGTGGAGGGTGCAGTAGCCCTTTAATTCAACTGGGGGTCGTTGGGATAATGAATCATCCTAGCGTACTCGCCTCCTAAATCCTGGAGGCTTTGTTTCCAAAGTTCCCCTTCTTTAGTGGAAAAAATAGTAGCTGGACTGGCATCTGCCAAGATCCAGCTTTTTTCTTCGTATTCTTCCTCAAGCTGCTTTGCACTCCATCCGCTATAACCCATGAAGAACCTAATATCGGTGGGTTTTAAATATCCACTTCTCAATGCTGCTACCACCTGCTCAAAATTTCCACCCCAATAAATTCCTTTTTTCACTTCCACAGATTCGCCCGCAATATCAGGCTGCTGGTGAATAAAATGAAGGGTATTCTTTTCAACAGGGCCACCTTCATATACTGGAATATTAATTCCTGCTGCTTGTTCTACCAATTCGCCCAATGTATAGGTGGTTTGTTTACTCAACACAAAGCCAAAGCTACCTTCTTCATTGTGCTCGCATACCAGTACCACCGAGCGCACAAAATTTGGGTCTTTTAAAAAAGGGTCTGATAACAGTAATATGCCGGGTATAATTTCCATAGAATAACAAAAGAAAGGAATTTATTTTAAAAAAACAAAGCCCAATGGCAAGTTAAAAAATATAGTCAAGGAGTTGGTGTTGGAAAAAAGGGACAATTAAAAGTATATTTGTAACACAATGAAGAGAACTTTCCCCGCTATTATTATACTGATTACACTCTCCCTATTGGGACTTTTTCTGTTGCAGGTCTCTTGGTTCCAAAATCTTTTAGAAGTAACTAAAACACAGCTCAACAACAAAATACATGAAGCAGGTGTTTCGGTAGCAAACGAATTGGGAAGGCAGACCCATAGTGGTCAAACACTCAAATTGTCGGGAAGAAGTAGCTTGTCATTAGGCAGGAATTTTCCGCTTAATTTTTTTAGGCAACCCACGGTAGAAGAAAAATTTGCGGCAGTCGAAATTCAAAATAAAATTCGAAATGCATTTGACGCAAGAAACTTAAATAAATTAAAGTTTGAATTTGCGGTAACCAACCCGAACGATGATTATGAAATGTTTTCTATAGGTTATGAAAAAGAATTTTGGGATACCATTAATAATCTAACAGTTTATTGTGCAATATTGCCTGAGAATACAGAAATTGAAACCATACCTGCCTTAGAAAAACTCATTATTATTGTCCCCAATATTGAGCAACAAGTATGGGCTTCATTGCGCTGGATTATTGTGGGAGCGATCGCATTTATGTTGGTGATTATTGCGGCTTTTTATATCACGGTAAAGTCGTTATTGTATCAGAAAAAACTTTCTCAAATTAAGAGTGATTTCATCAATAATATGACGCATGAATTTAAAACTCCGTTGGCTACTATTTCATTGGCAGTAGACGCACTGCGGAATGAAAAAGTACAAAACAATAGAGAGAAAGCAACTTATTTTAGTAATATTATTAAAGAAGAGAATACCCGCATGAACAAACATGTGGAAACCATACTGCAAGCTGCTTTTATAGAAAAGCAGCGACTGGTTTTAAAGCTTTCCGAACTCTCTGTTCACGCTATTATTGAACAAACGATTAGTAATTTTAAACTACAGTTGCAAGACAGGGATGGTAAGATTCAGTTGTTGTTGAATGCAAGCAACGACCATATAAATGGAGATGAAGTGCATTTTAGTAATTTAATTTCTAATTTGGTTGATAATGCTATTAAATATTCCACCGAGAGCCTGCAAATTACCATTGCTACCCATGCAACCAAAAAGCATTTGGTGATTAGAATAGAAGACAATGGAATTGGCATGAATAAAGAGACTACCAAAAGGGTTTTTGAAAAGTTTTTCCGTGCGCATACTGGCAATATTCACAATGTAAAGGGATTTGGATTGGGCATGAGTTACGTGAAGACGGTTATTGATGCACATAATGGCAAAATAAAAGTAGAAAGTACGCTGGGTAAAGGAACCACTTTTACGGTAGAAATGCCATTGGCAGTTGAATGAGGTAATTCTAATTGGTTGGTCTTGGGATATCTTGTATAAGAAAGCGTAATTAAAACTAATATTAAAATAATCTTGGAGTATTTTTTAATGACTTATCTTTACTGCAATGCGAAAAATTCTTATATTTATATTAATTATTTCACATTTAAATATCGCACTTATTCCCCATTTAGATGAGGCAGATATGTATAGTGCAGCTACAGACAGCCAAGTTGAAGATATAAACACCGTATACGAATTTATCAGTGTTGCCTTAGGTATAGATACTACCGCTGACGATGAAGATGATGATATGGCAAATGATTCTCAAATAACTTTCAATTATCTCACTACTTGTCCAAGGCTCCTAAATTTTTCGGATTACATTTCAAAACATAAGTTTTTAGAAAATAGTACACAAAAATTCTCTTTTTTTACGTACTGCCAAATCAATTCGATTTTCTTCGACATTGAATCCCCACCACCCGAGGCTTAATTATTTTAAACATTTAGCAATTTGAGTATATGATAATTTATGCTCAATTGGCGTATTCATTTACGTTGAACTATAAACGTGTAAAATAATCTAAGCAAAAAAACAAAAATGAAATTCAAATATCGCATTGCAAATAGTTTGCAATCAGTAGTAGTATGTACAATTTGTATGTGCATCATAGCTTGTTCTAATAAATCAATCAAGAAACAAGAAATAAAAGAAAAATATACCGTTATCAATCCAATTATTGCAGATTCTAACTACATACAAGAATATGTTGCAGAAATACAAGCTATTCAAAACGTAGAGTTAAGGGCTAGGGTCAAAGGCTTTATTGAAAAACTTTATGTAGATGAAGGTAAAACAGTAAGCCAAGGTCAATTACTTTTCTCACTCAATTGCAGCGAATACAAACAAGAAATTTTAAAAGCAAAAGCACAGCTTGCAGTAGCACAAGCCGAACTGAAACAGGCAGAGGTTGAAATAAAAAGTGCTACCATTTTAACGGAAAACAATGTAGTTTCCAGAGCAGAATTGGAATTGGCAAAATCTAAAAAAGAGGCGGTGCTTGCAAAAATTCAGGAAGCAAATGCTACCATAAAATTAGCCAATCTTAATTTAAGTTTTACAGAAATCAAAGCACCTTTTAGTGGGGTTATCAATCGTATTCCAAACAAAGTGGGTGCATTAATTGAAGAAGGTGCATTGCTCACTTCCATTTCTAATAATACAGAAATGTATGTTTATTTCAACGTGTCGGAAAACGACTATTTAAAATATATTACCCAAAATACCAAGAATAATATTGTTCAGCTAAAACTATCCAATGGTAATATATTGCCACAAAAAGGTATTATTGAAACGATTGACGGCGAAATAAATCCAGCTACCGGTAATCTCTCTTTTAGGGCAAAATTTCCCAATACCCAAAAATGGTTAAAACACGGTTCATCGGGCAAAATTTTGGTTAGTAATATTCTTTCTAAAGCCATTCTTATTCCACAGCAATCTACGTTTGATGTACAGGAAAACCTATATGTATATGTGGTAAATGAAAAGAATATTGTAGAGCAACGTAAAATTATTCCTCAAATGCGTTTAGCCAATATGTATGTTGTTAAAGAAGGTTTATCTGCCAAAGACAAAGTGCTGTACGATGGTGTACAATTAGTAAAAGAAGGTGATGCAATCATTCCTGAATTGAAAGACTTTAACCAAATTTCTAAACCTCAAAAACAACAATAATACGATGACAACGAAGTTTATTCACCGACCCGTATTATCTGTTGTAATATCTATTATTATAGTCTTGCTGGGCATTTTAGCAATGCTAAAATTACCAATGACATTATTCCCAAGCATTGCACCACCCGAGGTAAACGTAACAGTAGAATATACTGGTGCAAATGCTGAAACTGTTGTAAAAGCAGCTTTAGTAACTCTTGAAAGAGCAATTAACGGTGTGCCCGGTATGAAATATATGAGTACCGATGCGGGTAATGATGGTGTTGGTGTAATTCAAATCATTCACGAAGTAGGAACTAACCCAGATATAGCTGCTGTGAATATTCAAAATAGAGTTGCTGCCGTAATGGGAGAATTGCCATCGGAGGTAATAAAAAACGGTGTTAAAATTGCCAAAGAAGAAAACGCAATGTTGCTGTATTTAAACATTTACAGTACCGATACTTCTGTCACAGAAAAATTTCTATACAATTTTGCCGATATAAATTTACTGGCAGAATTAAAGCGTATTAAAGGGGTTGGCTATGCCGATATTGTGGGTGCTAGGGAATATGCCATGCGTATTTGGCTAAAGCCTGATAAGATGCTTACTTATAATATGTCGGTTGATGATGTGATGAAATCACTGGAAGAACAAAATATTGAAGCGGCACCGGGAAAGATTGGCGAAAGCAGCGACAAGGAAGCGCAGGCAATGCAATATGTAGTAAAGTTCACAGGTAAATTTAATACCAAGGAGCAATACGAAAACATATCCATTAAATCTACCACGGCAGGACAAATTTTAAAAATAAAAGACATTGCTCAGGTAGAATTTGGTACAACTTATTTTGATGTAGAAGCCAAACTAAATGGCAAGCCAACTGCATCCATAATGCTTAAACAATTACCAGGTTCCAATGCAAGCGAAGTAATTACAGCCGTAAAAAAACGATTGACAGAATTAAGAGCAAGCACTTTTCAAAAAGGAATGGATTACGAAGTAAGCTATGATGTGTCAAGGTTTTTAGATGCTTCGGTTCACGAAGTAATTAAGACTTTGATAGAGGCGTTTTTATTGGTGTCGTTGGTAGTGTTTTTGTTTTTACAGGATTGGCGTTCTACCATTATTCCTGCTGTAACAGTGCCCGTTTCATTAATAGGTACATTTTGCTTTATGCAATTTTTTGGATTTTCGCTAAACCTAATTACCTTATTTGCTTTGGTTTTAGCAATTGGCATTGTGATAGATGATGCTATTGTGGTTGTAGAAGCGGTACACGCCAAAATGGAAAAGGGACTAACAGCCAGACGGGCAACTGAAGCTGCAATGAAGGAAATAAGTGGGGCAATTATTGCCATTACTTTGGTAATGAGTGCAGTATTTATACCAACTGCCTTTTTAAGTGGACCAGCAGGTATTTTTTACAAACAGTTTTCCATTACAATGGCAATTTCAATAGTACTTTCTGGCTTAGGTGCTCTAACATTAACTCCTGCCCTTTGTGCTTTATTTTTAAAAAACAATCATCATCAATATAAAAGCAAAAACGTATTGAACCGTTTTTTTGATGGGTTCAATAGCGTTTACGACCGCATTCTAGGAAAATATAAAAACCTGCTTTCTAAAATTATAAACAGGAAAATAGTAACCATTGCGGTATTGCTTATCTTCTGTTTTTCCACAGGTATATTAACCAAATTTGTCCCTTCTGGCTTTATTCCCAACGAAGACCAAGGAACTTTTTATATTAGTGTTACAACCCCTGCAGGTGCTACTATGGAAAGAACCAAAGTTGTAGTAAACGACATTCAAAAAATTGCACAAAAAATAGAAGGAATAGAAAGTGTAACCAGTTTATCAGGTACAAATATTTTGAGTGATGGTACAGGTGCAACTTATGGAACACTTTTAATCAACCTGAAAAAATGGGAGGAACGATCAAAATCTGTTACTGACTTGATTCGCGAACTAAAAGAAAAAACCAAACAGATTAAAGCAGCCAAATTAGAATTTTTCCCACCACCTGCCGTGCCAGGTTATGGAAATGCAAGTGGCTTTGAATTGCGTTTGCTCGATAAAACTGGGCAAGGTAATCTCAAAAATCAGGAAATCGTAACCAATAAATTCATTGCCGACCTTAAAGCAAGACCCGAAATCGGTTCTGCCTTCTCAATCTTTGATGCCAGCTTTCCACAGTTCCTGCTACATATAGATGAAGATGCTGCTGCACAAAAAGGGGTAACTACCAATAATGTAATGGGCAGCTTGCAAACCTTATTAGGCAGTGAGTATGCTACCAACTTTATCAAGTTTGGACAAACCTATAAAGTAATGGTGCAAGCCCTGCCACAATACAGGGCAAAGCCAGACGATATTTTGAAACTGTATGTAAAAAATAACAGAGATGAAATGGTGCCGGTATCTGCTTTTATGAGTATGGAAAAAGTATATGGCGTTGACCAAATAACACGTTACAATATGTTCCCTTCGGCAGAATTAAATGGTGAAGCCAAAGCAGGTTATAGCAGTGGCGATGCCATTAAAGCTATACAAGAAGTAGCTGCAACCAAATTACCCAAAGGCTTTGATATAGACTGGGCTGGCATTACAAGAGATGAAGTAGCTACCGGCAATGAAGCTATTTATGTTTTTTTGATTTGCTTAATTTTTGTGTACTTACTATTGGCAGCACAATACGAAAGTTTCCTATTGCCCTTGCCTGTAATACTTTCTTTGCCCACAGGTATATTCGGTGCATTTTTATTTCTATGGATGCTGGGTTTAGAAAACAATATCTATGCACAGGTAGCAATGATTATGTTGATAGGTTTATTGGGAAAAAATGCGATTCTAATTATTGAATTTGCAACCATAAAACACAAAGAAGGAGCTACGCCTTTTAAAGCAGCCCTTGAAGCAGCAACTTTACGTTTACGCCCCATTTTAATGACTTCCTTTGCGTTTGTGGCAGGTTTAATTCCATTGATGTTTGCCAATGGTGCAGGTGCAGTAGGTAATAGAACCATTGGTTCGGCAGCAGCAGGTGGAATGTTATTGGGCACCCTGTTTGGCGTAATCATAGTGCCAGGCTTGTACTATATTTTTGCCACCCTTGCAGAAAAATTTACTAAAAAAGAAGCCGAAGAAATACCTTACACAGAAACAATTTAAGTTATGGAAATACTAATTATTATTGCACTGGTACTGCTCAATGGCATTTTCTCAATGAGCGAAATGTCGTTGGTTTCTTCAAGTAAATTCAAATTAGAAAGTGCCAAAAAGAAAGGCAGGAAAGCAGCAAAAACAGCGTTGGAATTATCAGAAAATCCAACCAAGTTTTTATCTACTGTTCAAATTGGTATTACACTAATTGGCATTTTGCTGGGTGTGTATAGTGGCGAAAATCTGACTACTAACGTAAGTAATTTTTTATCGCAATATAAGCTAATGCAGCCCTATGCTCATCCCATTGCTACAGGCGTAATAGTTGTTTTTGTAACCTATTTATCTATTGTTTTGGGTGAATTATTGCCCAAGAGATTAGGGATGACTTTTCCCGAACCAATTGCAATGATGTTGGCAATGCCAATGAAAATGCTATCCATCATTACATCGCCTTTTGTGTGGCTACTTACTAACTCAAACAATCTGCTTTTAAAATTGATGGGCATTAAAAAATCAACTGATAATAAAGTAAGTGAAGAGGAAATAAAATCGATTATTAAAGAAAGTGCCGAAAGTGGTGAAATACAGGATATAGAACACGATATTGTGGCTCGTGTTTTTGAATTGGGCGATAGAAAAGTAAATACATTGTTTACACACCGTAGCGAAATAGTGTATTTCACCACCACTGATACTTGGGAAGAAATTAAAGGAAAAATAAATCAAGAAAAACATTCTGCCTATCCTGTATGTACTGGTAATAGCTTAGAAGATATTGTAGGCATTATTCTACTGAAAGATTTATTTACCCCCACTACCGAAGAACAATTTTCTATTCAGGACTTTATTAAAACCCCACTTTACTTTAACGAAAATACCTATGCCTATAAAGTGCTCGAAATGTTTAAAAAACACAAGACACATTATGGTATTGTGGTAAACGAATTTGGTACTAATACCGGCATTGTTACAATGGATGATGTGGTAGATGCTTTAGTTGGTGATGTTACAGAAAATGACCAAGATGAATATCAAATTACCCGACGAAATGACAGTAGTTGGCTGGTAGATGGGCAGTACTCTTTCATTGAGTTTGCAAAGTTTTTTAAAATAGATTTTAATGACGAAAGTCAAAATAAGTTTACCACTGTTGCAGGATTTATTATTTATAAAAATAACCAACTGCCCAATGTAGGCGATCGGCTAATAATTGATGATTATATTCTTGAAATAATTGACAAGGATGGACAAAGGATCGATAAAGTTTTAGTCACAAAAAAATAATTTTAACAATGAAAATTAATTATATATTTTATTTATCTATAACCATATTAACCATTGGCTGTAAAACAATACAACTGCCCATCGAAAGAGCATTACTACCAATGCCTGATAAATTTGCAACTCAAACAGACAGCACTAATAAAGCTAAAAAAAATTGGAAAGATTTTTTTAAAGACAAATATTTAATTGCATTAATTGATACAGCACTTCAAAATAATTTAGATGTTTTAACAGCCTATCAAAACATACAAATTACTAAAGCCAGCTTGCTATACAACAAAGGTTTATTAAAGCCAACTGTAACTGCAAACTTAGGTGCAGGCATTACCAAGTATGGCAATTACACCCAAGAATGGGCTGGTAATAAAACCACAGAAATTGTTGATGGTAAAATTATACCTCAACACTTACCAGATTTTTTAATTGGCTTTAGCAGCAATTGGGAAGTAGATATTTGGGGCAAACTCAAAAACAAGAAACAAGCTGCACAAGCAAGATATTTAGCAAGTGTAGAAGGAAAAAATTGGTTGGTAACAAACCTGATTGCTGAAGTTGCAAGCAACTATTATGTGTTAATGGCTTTGGATAAGCAAACTGAGATACTAAAAAATAGTATTATTTTACAGGAACAATTTTTAGCAGTTACAAAAGTTTTAAAAGAAGGCAACAAAACTAATGAGTTTGCAGTGAAACAGTTTGAGGCGCAAATTTTAAATGCTAAGGTTTCTACAACAGAATTAACCGAAAATATTTTAAATATTGAAAGCAATATTAATTTATTATTGGGTCGTTATCCTCAATCTATAAAACGCAATACAATTGATATTGACAACTGGTTGGTGCAAAAAATCAGTGAGGGCATTCCTTCACAACTATTACAAAATAGATCGGATATTCGCGCAGCTGAGCAAGTATTAATTGCCAGCCGTGCAGATATCAATGCCGCAAAAGCTGCTTTTTATCCCTCCTTTTCTATAGGCGGAAGATTAGGTCTACAAGGGTATAGTTCCACATTATTATTCAGTGCCCCCTCTATTGCATATAATTTATTAGGAGGTATTGTTGCACCACTTTTAAACAAGTCAGCCATTAAAGCAGAATTTAATACAGCAAGTGCATTACAACTTACGGCTTTGTATAATTATCAAGAAACGGTATTGACCGCTTTTACCGAAGTATATACCCAAATGAAAAGTATTGCTTTGCTTGACGAAATTATTGATCTAAAAAAACAAGAAGTTGCTGTTTTGAGCAGTGCCATAAAATTTTCAGATTTATTATTTCAAAACAATCGCATTAATTACTTAGAAGTGCTGGTAGCACAATCAAATTTGTTACAAGCCAAATTAGATTTATTGCAAAATTGCAAACAACAGCAGCAAGTAAATATTAACCTTTACAAATCCGTTGGCGGTGGTTGGTAGCGGTTTTTAAGCAATCCTTTTTCATTAATTTTCTAATTCTATAATAATTTCTAATTTCTCACAATAGCAATCAAAAGACATCGTATTAGTTATTCTAATAATATCATGAAATGCTAAACAGTCTACAATGCACAACTGGTATAAATAAAAGCTATCTTTGCAGTTCTATGTTCAAAAAATGCGTCATATTCATTTTTCTAGCAACAGCCTATACGGTTTTGTTGGCGCATGATTTCACTCCCCATCAACATCATACACTACATACAGCGCATCATCATGTACACCACCACAACGATGATAATCAAGATGGTGGTGATGAAAATAATTCGTTCCATTTATTTCAACATATTGGAGAGACTTTAATAGAATATACTTGTGGTGAGTTCAGTAAATATGATGAGCATAAAAATGGATATCAAACTTACGCTATAAAGTCGGCAAATATTTTTTTAAGCATTTTTGAAAAGCCGCCTTTAATAGTCCCTCTATTGCGAAGAGAGCATCTTACTATTCAACAAAGAAGTCCTTACTTCTTTCTGTTAAAAGCACCCCCTGCTAGTATTGCCTGATTTCTTTTCAGGTTCTTTGCGTTTATACTATTTATTCAATCATTTAATTTTCAATAATGAAAAAAATATTGCTATTTGCAAGTATCTCTGCATTTATATTAACAACTTCCTGCAACAACGAAACAGAGAAAAAAGATATTCATACTCATGATGACGGAAGTACCCATGCTGACCATGATACTTCTAAGCTAATGCAGCATGAATTCAATGCAGCCGATACCACAATAAAAGATACAACCGCCCATACACACGCAGGCGAAAAAAAGCATTCTCATTAGTGAATAGAGTAGCCGATATAAATATATAGCTATCGGCTACTCTTATTAAAAGAACAATCATGAAATGAGCTATTACAGATTTTGGTAGCAACCGAAAATGTTAATTTTCGAATTCCATAGCTTGTCCCGATTTCTGGGGAAGACCATTAAAAAACATAAGAATTAACGCATGAAATATTTTATCGCAATCTGCCTGTTGACTGTTGGTATAATGGCTTGCAATCAAAAAGCTGCAAAGGAAGGGGTAGTAGCAGAAAGTTCGGTGCCTCTTGCATATACGTTATATACAAACAAATCGGAACTTTTTGTAGAGTTCAAGCCTTTAGTTGTGGGGCAAACCTCAAAGTTTGCAGCACACTTAACCTTATTGGGTGATTACTTTCTGCCATTTACGGACGGTACTGTAACTGTTAGTTTGATACAAGCTGATAAAGGGTTAAAAAATTCAGCTATATCACCCAGTTCGCCTGGCATCTTTCGTTTGGCATTGCAACCTGCTCGGGCTGGCATAGGCAAATTGGTTTTTGACATTCAAACCGCAGCCTTTACCGACCAATTTATCATTGATAGTGTACAAGTGTATGCAGATGAAAAAACTGCCATTGCAGCCCAATCCAAAGTAACAAGTGGTGGCGATATTTCCTACCTAAAAGAACAGGCATGGAAGGTTGCGTTTGCAAATACCCCAGTAATAAAAGAAACCATATATGATGTAATAAAGGCAACAGGTGAGATTCAATCTGCCCCTGGTGATGAAGTTACTATAGCTGCTAAATCAAATGGTAGTGTAAAAATTTTGGGGAATAACAATGTTACTGGTTCGGCTATCCGTGCAGGTCAAACAATATTTACTATTACAGGTGGCGAAATTGCATATGAAAATGTAGATGCTGCTAAACAAACTGCAACCGCAGAATTAACAACAGCAAAGTCTGAATTTGAAAGAGCCACTGAATTAATTAAAGACAAACTGATTATACAAAGTGAATATAAACAGGCACAGCTTAGGTATGAGCAGGCACAGATTGTTCTTAATAATCTTAGTCGCAATTACAGCGGCGGAAAAGGTCTTTCCTCATCCATCAATGGGTTTATTAAAAGAATAATGGTAAGCGAAGGGCAGTTTGTAACGTTAGGACAGCCATTGGCTATTATCAACAAAAATCAGGGATTGATTTTAAAGGCGGATGTATCACTAAAAGATGCTGATAAAATCAATAGCATTCAGGAAGCCAATTTTACCATCATTCAGAATAAATTAACTTACAGCACAAAAGAGCTACACGGCAAACTTTTGGCAGTAGGAAAAACAACAGCAGGTAACGCCCCATTTATTCCCGTGCATTTTCAGATAAACAGTAAACTGGGGATATTGCCTGGTTCCTTCGCAGAAGTTTTCTTAAAAACAAGCCCTATTAATGATGCATTGGTGATACCCGTATCTGCATTGGTGGAAGAACAAGGTGTTTTTTATGTGTATGTTCAAACACAAGGCGAAAGTTTTCAAAAAAGAGAATTAAAACTGGGTGTAAATGATGGACTTAAGGTTCAGGTAATTACTGGTGTAACAGAAGGTGAACGGGTTGTAACCAAAGGTGGCTATCAAATTAAATTATCACAAGCAAGTGGTGCTTTACCAGCTCATGGGCATGAGCATTAAAATCATGAATGATGCTAAACAAAATCATACGATTCTCATTAAATAACCGGGTGCTGATCATTGCAGCATCCATTATATTGCTGTTGACAGGTATATATACAGCTGCCAAAATGGAAGTGGATGTATTCCCCGATTTAACAGCACCTACCGTTGTTGTGCTGACAGAAGCACATGGAATGGCTCCCGAAGAAGTAGAAAAACTAGTGACCTTTCCTGTGGAAACGGCAGTAAATGGTGCCGGCAATGTAAGAAGGGTAAGATCATCTTCCTCAGCTGGTATTTCTATTGTGTGGGTGGAGTTTGAATGGGGAACGGATATCTACAGAGCAAGACAAATTGTGAATGAAAAAATAAGTGTGGTATCTAATCAATTGCCCATTGGTGTAAATGCTCCATTGATGGCTCCACAATCTTCCATTATGGGAGAAATTATGCTGATCAGTGTTACTGGAACTGCGACCAGTAAAATGGAAACTCGGACTATTGCCGATTGGCAAATCCGTCCATTACTGCTTTCTATTGGCGGGGTTTCACAAGTAGTAGTAATTGGTGGAGAATACAAACAGTTTCAGATACTGGCTTCACCACAAAAAATGAGTTATTACAATTTATCACTAACTGAATTGCTAAAAGCATCGGAAGAAGCGAATAAAAATGCAGCTGGTGGTTTTATGAGTGAGTATAGCAACGAATACATTGTAAGAGGGATAGGTCGTACCAATGATTTGAATGAGCTAGGAAGATCGCTGATAAAAACAGTAAATGGTAGTCCTGTAAAGATTGAAGATGTGGCAGAAATAAAAATCGGTTCTGCTTTTAAAATTGGTGACGGCTCTTTAAAAGGTAATCCTGCGGTTATAATGACTGTAATGAAACAGCCTGGAACAAATACTTTAGAACTGACCAAAAAAATTGATGATGCTCTAGCTAATTTAAAGAAAACATTACCACAAGATTTAGACCTTAATACAAAAATATTCAGACAGGCAGATTTTATAAATGCATCAATTGGTAATATTCAAAAAACATTAATTGAAGGTTCTCTATTTGTAATCATTATCCTGTTCTTGTTTTTGATGAACTGGCGACCTACTTTTATTTCCCTAATTGCAATACCGATTTCTTTAATTACTGCCATTCTTATATTAAAGTGGCTGGGATTTACCATCAATACGATGAGTTTAGGTGGTATGGCTATCGCAATTGGCGCATTAGTGGATGATGCTATTATAGATGTAGAAAATGTATTTAAACGGTTGAAAGAAAATGCAACTAAACCAGCAGCAGAACAAACGAATAAGCTAAATGTGATATTTAATGCTTCTGTGGAAATACGAACTTCTATTATTAATGCAACATTTATTATCATCGTTGCATTTGTTCCACTTTTCTTTTTGTCGGGTATGGAGGGCAGGTTGTTAGCGCCGTTGGGTATTGCTTTTATTGTTTCATTATTTGCATCATTAATTGTTGCTATTACCATAACACCGGTACTTTGCAGTTATTTGTTAACAAGCAACCTAATGTTGCAAAAACAGCATGCGGAAAGCTGGATAGTGCGTAACCTCAGCAAAGTATATGAAGGAGGGTTGAAAAGAGCATTGAATTTAAAAAAATCAATCATAGCCATTGCAATAGTCTTATTTATTGGTGCATTGATATTATTGGCCACATTTGGCAGAAGTTTTTTGCCAGAATTTAATGAAGGCTCTTTGGTAGTGAGTGCTACAAGCCTACCAGGTATATCATTGGAAGAGAGTAATAAAATTGGCGTAAATGTTGAAAAGGCTTTATTATCAATTCCTGAAATAAAAATATCAACACGAAGAACAGGAAGGGCAGAACTGGATGAACATGCTCAGGGTGTTAATGCTTCAGAGATTGACGCTCCTTTTGTATTAAAAGAGCGAAGCCGCTCAGCATTTATGAAAGATGTTCGGCATAAATTAGCCAGTATTTCCGGTGCAAATATTACTATCGGTCAACCCATCGGTCACCGAATAGACCATATGCTTTCAGGTACGAGAGCAAATATTGCAATCAAATTATTTGGAACAGATTTAGACAAGCTTTTTTCTATTTCCAACCAAATTAAAACTGCTGTTGAAGGCACAAATGGTTTGGTAGATTTAAGTGTAGAGCAACAGGTAGAGATACCACAGGTACAGATAAAGGCTAATAGAAGTATGTTGAGTAAATACGGCATTACTATTGGTGAATTTGCAGCATTTGTAGACATTGCTTTTGCAGGTGAAAAAGTTTCAGAAGTGTATGAAGGCAATAAGCGTTTTGATTTGGTACTTCGTTTTGATGAAAGTAATAGGGGCAACCTTGAAAAAATAAGTAACACATTGATTGATACAAAAGATGGGCAAAAAATACCGCTTAACTATGTAGCCAGTATTGTTTCCACAACAGGCCCTAATACAATTAACCGGGAAAATGTTCAACGTAAAACAGTAGTATCGGCAAACGTTGCAGGCCGCGATCAAAAAAGTGTAGTGGATGAAATAAGACAAAAGATTGAAGCTAATATTAAGCTACCCGAAGGTTATAGGCTTGAATATGGTGGTCAGTTTGAATCAGAAGCTGAAGCATCAAAAACATTGTTGCTTTCATCGTTGCTTGCCTTTGTAATTATTTTTTTCTTGCTTTACATGGAGTTTAAAAGTGTAAAAATTTCAACCATTATTTTACTTAATCTTCCGCTGGCTTTAATCGGTGGTGTATTAAGTGTATGGATAACATCAGGTATATTAAGTATTCCAGCAATTATTGGGTTTATTACCCTCTTTGGTGTGGCAACAAGAAACGGTATACTCTTAGTATCACATTACAAAATATTACAGTCGGAAGGAATGAATTTATATGATACGGTTATTCAAGGTTCAAAAGACAGATTAAGTCCTATACTCATGACGGCATTAACGGCAGGGCTTGCTCTTATTCCATTGGCAATAGGTGGCGATTTGCCTGGTAACGAAATACAAAGTCCAATGGCAAAAGTTATTTTGGGAGGATTATTAAGTTCCACACTAATGAATTTATTTATAGTGCCCATTGTTTACTTTATATCAAATAGAAAAAATAAATAGAATGAAAAGTTTTTTAATTTATATTTTGAGCTCCTTTTTCACAATTACTGCAATTGCACAAAATAATGTAGATAATGTGGTAACCCAAGTGGAAAGAAATAACAAATCTATCCAGTCCAACAAAATATATTGGCAAGCAAAGCAGGCAGAATATAAAACTGGGTTAACCCCGTATGACCCACAGGTTGAGTATGATTATTTGTTAGGTTCACCAGTTGGCGCAGGTAATCAAAAAGATTTTAGCATTACGCAGCGATTGGATTTTCCATTGGTTTATAAACGTAAGAAAGAGCTATCTAGTCAACAGATAGAACAGGCTAATTTGCAGCAGCAGGTATACAGACAGGATATTTTACTGGAAGCAAAATTACTCACTTTGGAAATTATCTATTTAAACAAAAAGGGTGCGGAATTAAATCGCAGGTTAATCAATACTCAAAGGTTGGTACAGGATTATAAAAAAAAAATGGATAAAGGAGATGCTATAATTCTAGATGTGAACAAAGCAAAATTGCAGTTGCTTAATATTGGAAACGAAACGGCACTAAATGAAAATGAAAAACAAGTATTACTTACAAAAATTTCAGAATTTAATGGTGGTATTCCCCTTGTAATTAATGATACTATTTATCCAATTATGGCTTCCATTCCTGATTTTGAAATATTAGACAGTACGATTGAGGCGAACGATCCCATTATAAAAGTTTATGAACAGGAAAAGGAAATAATGCAAAGGCAAATAGCAGTACAAAAAGCAATGAACCTGCCTAAGATTGAAACAGGGTATCATTCACAGAGTATATTAGGCCAGAGTTACAAAGGTCTTCATGCTGGAATAACTATCTCTTTATGGGAGAATAAGAATAAATTGAATGCTGCAAAAGCCAATCTTGAATATGCAAATTCCAGTTCTGAAACTCATCGCTTAGGTCATCGAACAGAAAATAAACAGTACTTTGAAAAACTATCCATAAGATTCAAAACTATTCAGTTATATAAAGAATTTTTATCAACAATAAACAATACCATATTATTAAATAAATCACTCGCATTAGGGCAAATCACCATCCTTCAGTACTTTTATGATGAAAGTTTTTATTTTATTGCTTATGATAAATATCTACAGGCAGAATGGGAGTACCAGCAAGCAGTGGCTCGGTTGTATAAGTTTCAGTTGTAATTATCATGATTCTTAAACCAACTTAAGTATGAGTAATATCAAAATAAATTATTCTCTGAAAGATTTGGTCATATACTTTCTGAAACTTGGCACATCAGGTTTTGGCGGGCCAGTTGCATTGGTAGGTTATATGCACCGTGATTTAGTAGAGAATCGGAAATGGATTTCAGAAGAAGAATATAAGCAAGGATTAGCATTAGCACAATTAACACCAGGTCCATTGGCGGCTCAACTGGGTATTTACCTTGGATTTGTCCATCATCGTGTTTTAGGCGCAACTTTAGCTGGGCTTGCATTTGTGTTGCCCTCTTTTATCATGGTAGTTTTGCTAGGCATTGCTTATAAACTATATGGTGGCTTACCGTGGATGCAAGCTGTTTTTTATGGGGTAGGCGCAGCTGTAATCGGCATCATTGCTATGAGTTCTTATAAACTTGTAACAAAGACAATTGGGAAACTGAATGTACAATCGTTTAAAAATAGTTGGCTGTTATGGTTATTTTTTATTGGGGCAGCAACTCTAACTTTTATAACAAAGCGAGAAGAAGTTTTATTATTTGTAGGTGCGGGTTTGCTATACATGTTTATTAAAGCACCACCAAAACGATTGATAAATAATACGGCTAATGGCTTTGTTCTCCTGCAAATTGGATTTTGGAATTTTGAAATGAACACACTAGGTAAAATAGCTGTCTTTTTTACTAAAGCAGGTGCATTTGTTTTTGGAAGTGGGTTAGCTATTGTGCCATTTCTTCATGGTGGAGTTGTTACCGAAAATCATTGGCTTACTGAACAACAATTTGTAGATGCCGTAGCGGTTGCCATGATTACACCTGGTCCCGTTGTTATTACAGTAGGTTTTATTGGTTATTTGGTGGCAGGTTTTCCTGGGGCTGGTGTTGCAGCATTGGCAACGTTCCTTCCTTGTTATTTGTTTACAATACTTCCTGCCCCTTATTTTAAAAAGATAGCTGGAAATAAAAGCATTAAATCTTTTGTTGATGGCATTACTGCCGCCGTTATCGGAGCTTTAGTGGGTGCAGTAATTGTAATTGCTACAAGAAGTATTATTGATATTACAACAACTTTAATAGCACTAGCATCTGTATTTGTTCTAATTTACATCAGAAAAGTTCAAGAGCCATTTATCATTGCTATTGCGGCGATTTTAGGAATAATTATAAAAATAATTCTATGAATAGAAAAACATTTTTAAAAGGTTCGGTACTTACAACAAGTTCTATCATTTTAGCAGGTGCAAATGGTATATATGCCCAAAATATAGAAAATAATGGAATTGATAAACTTACAGATGCCAATGGTAATTTCCTTCATCAGCCTTTGCCTTACGGAGTGAACTTTTTAGAGCCCTATATGGATGCGGAAACATTGCAATTACACCATAAGTTCCATCATGGCGGCGCTGTTGCTGGCGCTAACAAAGATTTGCAAATGATTCAAAAAGCTATTGTAGATGGAAATATGGAAACGGTTGATTACTGGACAAAAAAATTATCCTATCACTTTTCTTCTCATATTTTGCACTCCATATTCTGGACTAATCTTACCAATAAAAAAAATGAGCCAACTGGTGAGTTGCTAAAGAGAATTGAAAAGAGTTTTGGTTCAATTGATCAATTGAAAAAATATATTGCCGCAACTGCTAAAAATGTAGATGGTAACGGATGGGGCATACTGGCTTATCAACCTTATTCCGATAATATAACCATATTGCAATGTGAAAATCATGAAAAATTAACGCAATGGGGTGCAATTCCATTGCTTGTGATTGATGTGTGGGAACATGCTTATTATCTAAAATACAAAAACAAACGAGGTGATTTTGTGGATGCTTTATTTAATATCATTAATTGGGATAACGTAGCGGATAGACTGAATACAGCGATTAAATTTGTTTAAAAATAACCCTATTAACTTCTAAATAATTTTGAAGATCATCTATATTAATTAATCTTTAGGTGAGAAAGTTTTTATCTAACTCCCCAAATTAAAGAACCATCTCCGTAGCTCAGAAAGCGAAAATCATTTTCCAACGCATATGCATAAATTTTTTTCCAATCATCGCCTACAATAGCTGCAATTAAGAGTAATAAAGTGCTTTGTGGTTGGTGAAAATTAGTAATAAGTGCCTTTATTATTTTAAACGTATAGCCAGGCGCAATAATGATTTGAGTTTTAGTAATCAACTGTGCTAGTTTGTTTAATTCCATCCAATTTAATAGGGCGTTGAGGGCTGTTTTTGCGTCGATATTTTTCTCTGCTAATTCATAGGCTTCCCATTGGCTAAGTGCTATTTGATGGATTGGTAAATCTGGGTTGATAAAAGTTTTTACGCCCATCCAATAAAGGCTTTCAAGGGTGCGCAATGAAGTGGTGCCTACTGCAATAATTCCATGATCTAATTGAAGTATAAGGGCGTTTATCAGTGTCGGTAATACATCAATAAATTCAGCGTGCATTTCATGGTCCTTCATACTGGCTGCTTTTACTGGTTTAAAAGTACCAGCACCTACATGCAGGGTAACAAAATTGGTATTTATATTTTTTAAGGCAAGGGCATTGAAAACGGCTTCGGTAAAATGCAATCCTGCTGTGGGTGCGGCCACTGAACCATCGTGTTGTGCATAAATGGTTTGGTACCGATCTTTATCACTTGCTTCTGCATTTCTGTTTAGGTAAGGCGGTAAGGGAATACAGCCTGCTATATGCAGCAAAGCGGCAAAGCAAAGTGTATCATCATTCCAAGTAAATTCAATTAAGCAATGGTCGCTCAATTGCTCCGATTTTTTTGCTTCAATGGTAATTTTTTCCTCCCCATTCATGGTGGTATAAAATAGCGAACCAGCTTTCCATTTTTTTGCACCGCCTACTAGGCATTTCCAAAATACTTTTCCTTTTTCCAGCATGGCGGTGGTGATATCTGGATACCTATCAGCGGGCTCAAGACAAAACAATTCAATGATTCCACCAGTCGGCTTTTGAAACAACAAACGGGCTTCTACCACTTTGGTATTGTTGAAAATGAGCAGCGCATTTTCAGGTAAAGCTTGGTGTAAATGCTGGTAGGTAGATTCAGCAATATTTCCAGACTGGTACACCAATAATTTACTCTGATCTCGCTCGGCCAAAGGATAGCGCGCAATTTTTATTTCAGGTAAATCATAGTTAAAGTCGCTTATTACCAGTTCGGCAGGGTGTTTTTGGCTCATTTTAGTTCTATTTAGGGCTTATCCACAGCAATTCACAGGTTATACAGTAGTCAATTCAGGTGTTTCTGCTTATAGCTATGCTGTGATTGAATTCTAGCTGATTTCACTCCTGTGGATAAATACAGATGCTCCATATTTGCTTTAAAAGTGGGAAAAAGTGTTATTTTGTGTCAACAAGTGGTAATCTTGAAAATATTTATTCACTTATGCACGGATTTCACGGAGAATATGAAGCTACAGTAGACGCCAAAGGGCGGTTTCTGCTTCCAGGAGGATTGCGAAAGCAGTTGCCTGAGGGGGAGAGCAGCTTTATATTGGGTCGTGGCTTTGAAAAATGTCTCACATTATATCCGTTAAAAAGTTGGGAATTGATTATTGCCAAAATCAGTCAACTGAATGATTTTGACCCAAAAGTACGTCAATTCCGACGTCAGTTTTTAGGTGGTGCCACGGAAATTGAACTGGACAGTGCGGGTCGTTTATTATTACCTGCCTCCTTAAAAGAATTTGCCGAGCTATCTAAAGACATCGTGGTTACGGCGGCATTAGACCGATTTGAGATTTGGGATGCAGCAAAATACAAACAGCTCTTTGAAGATTTTTCACCAGAAGCATTCAGCAGTCTCGCTCAAGAAGTGATGCTGGAAGTAGATAAAAAATCGGATAAATCTTAATATGCCTACTACCGATGAATACCATATACCTGTGCTTTTTAATGAAGCCATTGAGGGATTGAATATTCAGCCCAACGGGGTTTACGTGGATTGCACATTTGGGGGTGGTGGCCATAGTGCGGGTATTTTGAGTAGGCTGGGTAAACAAGGAAAATTGATTGCGTTTGACCAAGATGCGGACGCCGAACAAAATCTTCCGAAAGATGATCGAATGCTTTTTGTGCCACAAAATTTTCGTCACCTGCATCGCTTTCTTCGTTTGCACAATATTCTACAGGTAGATGGGGTATTGGCAGATTTGGGCGTGAGTAGTCACCAATTTGATGAAGGAGATCGTGGTTTCTCCATACGATTTGAAGGGCCTATGGATATGCGCATGGATAGAAGACAAACAAATATTGCGGCTACTATTATAGCTACTTATACGGAGTTGCAACTGCATAAATTATTTGAACAATATGGAGAAGTATCCAATTCAAAAACATTGGCCAAACATATTGTTCAACAAAGAAAATATTTACCCTTTGCTACCATTGAGCAGTTCAAAGCATTGCTCAATAACGTGGTAATGGGCAACCCGAATAAATATTTGGCCCAGGTTTTTCAGGCTTTGCGAATGGAAGTGAACGACGAAATGGGGGCTTTGAAAGAAATGTTGGGACAATTGCCCCAAGTGCTTAAATCGGGCGGAAGGGCTGCTATTATTACCTTTCATTCGATTGAAGACAGACTGGTGAAGAATTTTTTTAAACAAGGAAGTTTTGAAGAGCTGATTGATCATCCTTTTGAAACCGCTGCAAAAAATACCATTTTCCAGTCGGTAAATAAAAAACCAATTACGGCCGGTGAAGATGAATTGAAGCGCAATAAAAGAAGTAGAAGTGCGAAGTTGAGGGTGGTGGAGAGGAGTTAGACCGTAGAAGGTGGACAGTGGGAGGAATGAGACGGTAGATTGTAGGAGGAAGACGATTCTTTTGATTTTTATAATATAGTACCTGGTGACTGAAAACAAAACAAACCCGCAGCCTGCTGCCCGTAATCCCTTACGTGGCTTGCTAAACTACGAGTGGATTGTAAAGAATATTTCCTTCTTTCTTTTCCTCTCCGTACTGGCGGTTCTATATATAGCCAACGGACATATGGCCGATAGAACCGTGCGTAGAATCAATACCATCAACTACGAGTTAAAAGAATTGCAATTCACTTATAAAACACTAAAAAGTGAAGTGATGTACAAAACAGAAGAAGCCCAAATTATTAAAGCTACTGAACCAATAGGATTAAAAATAAGCAAGGAAATGCCCAATAGAATTAAACCGATAAATGAATAAAAATAAAATTGATTTTATAAAATAAAATGGAAGTAAAACGCGACATACTATGGAGAGTCTACCTCAGTTATATACTGATGGTAATTGCCTGTATTGCCATTTTTGGTAAAGCGGTTTATATTCAACAATTCGAAGGCGCCAAATGGAGAAGTATGAGTGATAGCCTTCACCAACGCATTGATGAAATTGAAGCCGAGCGTGGTACCATCTACAGTGAAGATGGTCAAATGCTGAGTACTTCTATTCCTCAATTTGATATTTATATTGACTTCCGAGTTGCCAGTCTCCGCGAAAAAAATGGAGCTAGGTTTAGAGAGAATATTGATTCTCTGAGTGCGTCTTTATCTAAATTATTTAAAGACCAAACTCCATTAGAATATAAAACCATTCTTCAGCAAGGATATAAAGCACAGGACGGTTATTTTATGCTGAAGAAAAAAATCTCCTTCACACAATACGACGCACTGAGGAAATTTCCGCTCTTTAAAATGGGCCGCAATAAAAGTGGTATGATTGCCAATGAAAGAACCATTCGCCTGAACCCATACCAAATGCTCGCTTTTAGAACCATTGGCCTTGCCAGAGATTCTAATAAAGTTGGGTTAGAAATGACTTACGATAGTATTCTTAGGGGTAGAAATGGTAAGCAGACTGTCCGCTCTATTGCAGGCGGGGTAGGGGTTCCAGTAGATGATACTTATTTAATTGAACCAGAAACGGGCAAAGATATTGTAAGTACCATTGATGTTTTTATTCAAGATATTACCGAATCGGCCCTCATGAAAATGATGATTAAAAATGATGCCGATCATGGTTGTGCCATTGTAATGGAAACAAAGACTGGAAAGGTGAAAGCCATTGCCAATCTTGGTAAAAAATCAGATGGTGTTTACTGGGAAGATTTAAACTATGCCATTCGCCCGGGTGAACCCGGCTCTACTTTTAAATTGGCCACCATGATGGCTTTGCTGGAAGATAAAAAAGTGAACCTGAATCAAACCATCAGCCTAGAAAATGGTGTTTGGAAAGTTGCAGGTATTACAGTGTATGATTCGGAAAGACATAGTGAAAATAACGTGACCGTTAAGCACGCTTTTGAATTGAGCTCTAATGTTGCCATGGCTAAAATGGCGACTGCTTTTTATGCGGGCAATCCAAACCAGTTTCTAAATCACCTTACTAAAATGCGCTTGGATAGAATTACTGGCATTGATTTAATGGGTGAACGCAGGCCTACTATTTATCGCCCCGGCAGTAGATTATTTGGCCCCACTACCATTCCTTGGATGTCTTTTGGTTATAATATTGCCATCAGTCCCTTACAAACTACCATGCTGTACAATGCAGTGGCCAATAATGGTAAAATGATGCGCCCTTATTTGGTGAGCAGTTTTAAAGAAGAAGGAATTGTATTGAAAGAAATTCAACCCACACTGTTAGATTCTCAAGTATGCAGTGCAGCTACCATCGCCATGCTAAGAGCCTGTCTTGAAGGAGTTTGTACCGATGGAACCGCTAAGTCGCTCTTTGCAGGATCTGCTTATAAAGCTGCTGGCAAAACAGGTACTGCATTGGTTGCCGATGGTAATAGAGGTTATGCCAATAAAATTTATCAATCTTCTTTTGCGGGATATTTTCCGGCTGATAATCCGCAGTATACTTGTGTGGTAGTGATTAAAAATAAACCCTTTGCTCCTGTATTTTATGGTGCTTCAGTGGCAGGCCCTGTATTTAAAGAAATTGCCGATAGACTTTACAGCACTTATTTAACGGGTAATAATACCAATACAGTCGCTAACAAAAGAAAAGACAGTATTCCGTTTCAATATATTGGATATAAAGCTGACCTAGCCTATTTATCTACTCAACTGAAATGGCAATTTAAAGATTCAACAGGTAGGGCAGATGAGTGGAGCAGCTTGCAAAATAAAAATGCAGTGGTTGTGCTGCAAAAGAAAACAATAAATGGTTCTACCATGCCCGTTCTAAAAGGCATGGGTTTAAAAGATGCCATCCATCTCTGCGAAGGCATGGGATTGATGGTGAATATTAATGGAAAAGGTAAAGTGGCCGATCAATCTATTGCAGCGGGTGCGCCCATTGCAAGGGGACAATGGGTTCAACTTTCGCTTAACTAAATAAAAATGTATACTATGCAAACATTGAGTCAACTCTTACCAGCACCAACCATTCAACAAGCAATTGGAAATATTGCTGTTGGTGTACTTGCTGTGGAGATTGACTCTCGCAAAGTAAAACCAGGCACTGCTTTTATTGCCATCAATGGTGTTCAATCGGATGGTCACTCTTTCATTGCCAAAGCAATTGAAATGGGGGCTTCAGCCATTATATGTGAAAGCCTTCCCGCAACAATAGTGGAAGGAATTACTTATGTGCAAGTAAAAAATTCAGCTATTGCTGCGGCATTAATGGCCACCGCTTTTTACCATCATCCCTCTGCTAAAATAAAATTAGTTGGTGTTACGGGTACCAATGGGAAGACCACCATTGCTACCGTTTTATTTAAACTTTTTAGACAGTTGGGCTATACTTGCGGTCTCATCAGCACCGTGCAAAATCAAGTGAATGATACCGTTATTCCTGCTACGCATACTACACCTGATGCAATTAGTTTGAATGCACTGTTACAAGAAATGGTGGAGAAAGGTTGCTCCCATGTGTTTATGGAATGCAGCAGTCACGCTATTCACCAACACAGAATTACGGGGCTACAATTTACAGGCGCATTGTTCAGTAATATTACCCATGATCATTTGGATTATCATAAAACTTTTGATGAATATATACGCGTTAAGAAAAGTTTTTTTGATCAGCTTGCTCCCACTGCATTTGCCATTTCAAATGCTGATGATAAGCGCGGAGAAATCATGTTGCAGAATACGGCTGCTAGTAAATATTTATACAGTTTAAAAACTTTGGCTGCGTTTAAAGGCAAAATTTTAGAGAATGCACTCACTGGTTTAATAATGTTGGTGAATGATACAGAAGTCCATTTTAGACTCATAGGCGAATTCAATGCCTATAATTTATTGGCTGTATATGGTGCTGCTATTTGTCTCGGTGAAGAACACCAAACAGTGCTGACTGCCATGAGTATATTGAGTGGAGCAGAAGGTAGATTTGATTATATCATCAGTAAAAAAAATACAATCGGTATTATTGATTATGCGCATACACCGGATGCCTTGGAGAATGTGTTGGCTACCATTAAAAAATTGCGCAAAGGCTACGAACAAATTATTACCGTAGTTGGATGTGGTGGTGATCGCGACAAAACCAAACGCCCTTTAATGGCACAAGCTGCTTGCGATTTGAGTGATAAAGTAATATTGACTAGTGATAACCCTCGCACCGAAGATCCTACAACTATTTTGAATGATATGGAGTATGGACTTACCAGTGCTGCCAAAAGAAAGTATATCACCATCATAGATAGAAAAGCAGCCATTTTAGAAGCAGTAAAAATGGCTGGTGCAGAAGATATTGTGTTGGTGGCTGGTAAAGGACATGAAAAATACCAAGACATCAATGGCATAAAATATCCTTTTGATGACAAACTGGTTTTGCAGGAAGCATTTTCAAATCAATATTCTTAAAAATATTTTATGTTATACCAACTTTTTAACTGGCTTAAACAATACTTCGATATTCCCGGAGCTGGTTTATTTCAGTTCCTCACTTTTAGAATTGCGATGGCTATTTTGCTTTCGCTGGTTATTGCCACGGTATATGGCAAACGCATCATTCTTTTTTTACAGAAAAAACAAATTGGTGAATCGGTTCGTGAGTTGGGTTTGCAAGGTGAGCAACAGAAAAAAGGAACGCCTACCATGGGGGGTATTATTATTCTATTGAGTATTTTAATTCCAACCCTATTATTTGCCAACCTAGACAAAGTATATATCCGCTTAATGATTCTTTGTACGGTTTGGTTGGGATTGATTGGTTTTATTGATGATCTTTTTAAAATAAGGGCGCGCAAAAAAGCCCTGTTAAATGGCGGTATTTATAAGAAAAAAGACAGTGATGGGTTGGCGGGTATTTCTAAAATTATTGGACAAGTAGGCCTTGGCATCATCATTGGTGCTACACTCTATTTTAGCAATGCAGTAACGGTTGAAAGGGAAGTGATTGGCTCTGCGCGCAAAGTAAATATATTGCAACAAGGAGAGCGGTTTGCAAAAGATACTACCATTATTATTCGCGTAATGGATGGCATTGAAAGAAAATTTGTAAAAGTAAAAACACCTATTACTACCATTCCTTTTGTAAAAAATCACGAGTTTAATTACAGTAAATTAATCAGTTGGATGGGAGCTGGTGCAGAGAAATATACTTGGATTATTTATATCCTTATCGTGACCTTAATCATCACTGCTGTAAGCAATGGTGCAAACTTAACAGATGGGTTAGATGGACTGGCAGCGGGCGTAAGCGCTATTATTGGCGCGGCTTTACTCTTGTTTATTTATGTAAGTGGTAACTATAAGTTTGCGGACTATCTCAATATTATGTATATCCCAAATTTGGGAGAGCTTACCATTTTTGTAGGTGCTTTTGTAGGTGCTTGTATTGGATTTCTTTGGTACAACGCTTATCCTGCACAGGTATTTATGGGTGATACTGGCAGTCTCGCTTTGGGTGGAATTATAGCCTCACTCGCCATTATTGTAAGGAAAGAATGGTTGATTCCAATTTTCTGTGGCGTTTTTCTTGTAGAGAATTTAAGTGTGATGATACAAGTGGGTTATTTTAAATATACCAAGAAAAAATATGGAGAAGGAAGAAGGGTTTTCTTAATGAGTCCCCTTCATCACCACTACCAGAAAAAAGGATTTCATGAAAGTAAGATTGCGGTTCGTTTTTGGATTGTAACGGTTTTATTGGTTGTATTAAGTGTTATGTCATTAAAAATTAGGTAAATAAAGTGAGTACAAAGATCATCATATTAGGAGGCGGCGAAAGTGGGGTAGGTGCTGCCTTGCTTGCTAAGCAAAAAGGCTATGATGTTTTTTTGAGTGATGGTGGTAAGCTCAAAGAAATTTATCGTGCCGAATTAAAACAGCATGCAATAGAATTTGAAGAAGGCAGCCATAATGTTGAAAAAATTCTAAGTGCTGATGAGGTAGTAAAAAGCCCCGGTATACCCGAAAAGAATGAAATGGTAAAAGCCATTCGAGCAAAGGGCATCCCCATTATTAGTGAAGTAGAATTTGCTTATCGGTACAAAGGCAATAGTAAAATAGTTGCCATTACTGGAAGCAATGGAAAGAGTACTACCACTGCATTGTTGTATCATATCTGCGTGATAGCAGGATTGGATTGTGCGTTGGTAGGAAATATTGGGTATTCATTTGCGAAGCAGGTGGCCGAAGATCCTAAAGAATGGTATATAGCAGAAATCAGTTCTTTTCAATTAGATGATATTAAAACATTTCGTGCCGATATAAGCATCCTATTAAATATTACCGAAGACCACTTGGATCGGTATGACTATCAATTTGAAAATTATATTAAGGCAAAATTTCGAGTCATAGAAAATCAGACTATGAGCGACTACTTTATTTATTGTGATGATGATGAAGTAATTACCCAACAAATTGCACAACTAACCCTCCATACTAACCCATTACCATTCTCTATGAAACACGAAATAAAAAAAGGCGGCTACATCAAGGGCGACCAGATGATGCTGCGCATCCAAGAAGAAAGAGTAAGCATGAGCATTTATGATTTTGCCCTTAAAGGGAAACACAACCACTCTAATACCATGGCAGCAGGAATTGCAGCGTGTACTATTGGTATACGAAAAGAAAAAATTCGAGAAGCAGTGAATAATTTTCAAAGCCTTGAACATCGTATGGAGTTTGTAGCCATGGTACGTGGTGTTGAATTTATTAACGATAGTAAGGCAACCAATGTAAACAGCACATGGTATGCGTTGGAGAGTATGAACAAACCTACCGTACTTATTTTGGGTGGTACGGATAAGGGCAATGATTATGGATTGATTGCAGATTTGGTAAAGGAAAAAGTAAAGGCCATTATTTGTATGGGGGTTGACAATAGCAAAATTATTGCGGCTTTTAAAGATTTGGTTCCAGTAATTGTTGAAACAGATTCTGCTAAGAAAGCAGTGAATGCAGCTTTTCGTTTAGCCACAAAAGATGATGTGGTATTGTTGAGTCCCGCTTGTGCAAGTTTTGACTTATTTAAAAATTATGAAGATCGTGGTGTACAGTTTAAGGAAGCAGTGAAAGAGCTTTAAATTAAAAAAATATGTCAGAAATAAAAGACACCCTATTCTCTCAAATGCCTACTGTTAAAGGCATTCGGGAGCAGCTCATCACCCGAACCCGGGGTGATAAATATATATGGGGTATTGTAGTGGTATTGTCGCTTATTTCTATTTTAGTTGTGTACAGTGCTACCGGATCATTGGCCTATAAAATGTACAAAGGCAATACGAATATCTATTTGTTCAAGCAGTTGAGTTTCACCATGCTGGGTATGCTGGTGATTTATTTTCTGCACCGAGTGAACTATAGTTTTTTTTCTAAAGTGGCTACTTTTCTTTTTTTAATTTCTATTCCATTATTATTATACACTTTATTTTTTGGTGCAAAAATAAATGAAGGGAGTAGGTGGATTAAATTACCTATTATTAATATGACCATACAGACCAGTGATTTTGCTAAGCTGGCACTGTTTATGTACATCTCTAAAATGCTGAGTAAAAAACAGGAGGTAATTAAAGACTTTAAAAAAGGATTTATTCCTGTGGTAACACCAGTACTAATTATTTGCGGATTAATTATGCCTGCAAATTTATCCAATGCATTGCTTACTGGCGCTACGTCGTTATTGCTCATGTTTATTGGGAGGGTGAGTATGAAACATATTTTATTAACAGTAATGATTGCAATGATACCGGTGGCTTTTATCATCTCTGTTGCCATGCTTACTTATGATGGTAAGAAAACAGAAGATATTGCCAAGCCAATTATGGCGGAGAAAATGAAATCAATGGGCCGCTTTGGTACTTGGGTAAAACGAGTGCAGGACTTTATGTATGCGGGCGACAAAGAAATTCCATACCAAGTACAACAAGCTAAAATAGCCATTGCTAATGGAAGTATATTAATTGGATTGGGACCCGGCAATAGTCAACAAAGAAATTTTTTGCCTCAGGCTTATAACGACTTTATCTATTCTATTATTATTGAAGAGTATGGACTGCTGGGTGGGGCTTTTATGATATTTATCTACCTTGTTTTTTTATTTCGTTGTATTGGTATTTTCCGGCGTTGTCCCTATGCATTTGGCGCATTTCTTGCATTGGGACTCAGTTTTACATTGGTGATTCAGGCAGTAGCCAATATGGCCGTGAACGTAAACCTTGTTCCCGTAACTGGTGTAACACTCCCTTTGGTAAGTATGGGTGGTAGTTCATTTTTGTTTACTTGTGCTGCCATTGGTATTGTATTGAGTGTAGCAAGAAATGTAGAGCAGCTTGAAGGAAAAATAATATCGTCACCAGTAGAAACAACAGTAGTAAAAACAGTTTAACACTTATTTAATTTGAGTAAAAAATTCATCATAGCAGGAGGAGGAACGGGGGGACATATATTTCCCGCCGTTGCCATTGCCAATGCCCTTAAAAAAGAATTACCCGATGCGGAATTTTTATTTGTAGGTGCAAAAGGAAAAATGGAAATGGAGAAAATTCCACAGGCTGGTTTTAAAATTGATGGATTGGATATAGCTGGTTTTAACCGTTCTGCCTTCTTAAAAAATTTCACACTTCCTTGGAAGTTGATCAAAAGTTTTTTGCAAGTAAAAAAAATCATACTTGGTTTTAAGCCCGATGCGGTGATTGGAGTGGGCGGATATTCTTCCTTCCCTGTTTTAAGGTATGCACAGCGTAGAAAAATTCCCACATTTATTCACGAGAGTAATTCTTTTGCTGGTAAAGCCAATATCATGCTGGGAAAAAGAGCGACTAAAATATTTGTAGCCACCAAGGGTATGCAAGTTTTTTTTCCCGCTGATAAAATAATAGTCTCGGGAAATCCAGTTCGAGATGCTATTGCCAATCACCCCATTAACCAATCTGAAGCTTTGCAGTTTTTCGGATTGGAGTCAGGTAAAACTACCGTACTGGCAGTAGGTGGTAGTCTCGGTGCAGCCAGTATTAATGAGGCATTAAAGCATCACTTGCATTTGTTTGAAATCAATCATTTACAATTGATTTGGCAAACGGGTAAAACCAATGCAGCACAATACAAGCAGGCCGCAGCCAATCAACCAAATATTTGGGTAAGTGATTTTATTACGCAAATGGAATATGGATATGCAGCAGCAGATATTGTAATCAGCAGGGCAGGCGCTATGGCGGTAACTGAATTGTGCATTACCGGAAAGCCAGCCATATTAGTACCCTTTCCGTTTGCGGCAGAAGACCATCAAACGGCCAATGCCATGCAGTTGGTAAACCAGCAGGCTGCCATTATGGTGAAAGACAGTGAAGCGGCAGTGGCATTGGTAAATAAAGTAATAGCGTTGGCGGCTGACAAAATATTACAAAATTCACTGTCGCAAAATATTCGCAAAGTAGGCTTGCGTGATGCCGATACATTTATTGCTCATCAAATTCTGAAGTATATTATATGAACGAGTTAACAACAATACAAAAAATTTATTTTATTGGCATTGGTGGTATTGGCATGAGTGCCATAGCCCGTTATTTTCATTCAAAAGGTGCAAGTGTAAGTGGGTACGATAAAACATCAACCGTATTAACCCGTGCATTGGAAGCAGAAGGTATTTCCATTCATTATGAAGACGATATTAACCAAGCACCCAAGGAACTAGATGTGGTGGTGTATACACCTGCAATACCTGCACAACATGCGGAGTTAAATTTTTATCGGGATAATGGATATACCGTGTTAAAACGGAGTGATATTCTGCAATGGATAACAGCCAATTCATTCAATATTTGTGTGGCTGGCACACATGGTAAAACTACGGTTACTTCTATGGTAGCGCATATATTGCGACATACTGAATACGGCTGTAATGCTTTCCTAGGTGGCATTGCAGCCAACTACAATACCAATTTCTGGAGCCACCAAAGAAATGTAGTGGTGGTGGAAGCCGATGAGTACGACCGCAGCTTTTTAAAATTATTTCCCGATGTTGCAGTCATCACTTCCATGGATCCCGATCACCTAGATATTTATGGTACCGCAGCAGAAGTGGAAAAAGCCTTTGTACAGTTTTCTCAAAAAGTTAAAGAAGGCGGATGCATTGTAGCTAAATATGGATTAAAGCGCGCTGCTGAATTAAATGCTGCTCATTTATTTACGTATGATTATAACAACCAGGCTGCTGATATCAGTATCAATAGCTTGATAGTAAAAAATGGGGCTTATCAATTTAATATCGTTGCTAGGGAATGGACCATCCCGAATATAGTACTGAATATGGGGGGACTTCATAATATTGACAATATGTTGGCCGCAGTTGCAGTCGCAAAATATATTGGCATTGATGCCGATAAAATTCGCGCAGCAATAGCTGATTTCAAAGGCGTTCGCCGAAGATTTGAATATGCGTTGAATACTCCAGAAAAAGTATTGATTGACGATTATGCGCATCATCCAGATGAGTTGAATGCACTGCTATCGGGTGTGAGAAGTATTTTTCCAGATAAAAAATTGACGCTCGTTTTTCAGCCCCATCTGTTTAGCAGAACAAAGGATCAGGCCGATGGATTTGCCAAAAGTCTTGATAAAGCGGATGAAGTTATTTTATTGCCTATCTATCCTGCTCGTGAATTGCCAATGGAGGGAGTGAACAGTGAAATGTTGCTCCATAAAATGCAATTGGCGGAGAAACAAATTTTAGAAAAGCAAGCATTATTGAATTGGGTAAAAGAAAATCAACCCGAATTATTGGTAATGGCAGGCGCAGGTGATATTGACACTTTGGTATTGCCCATTAAAGAAATATTGAAAGCATAATATGGCACAAAAGCTTCCATGGAAAAAAATATTGGTAACCACTTTGTGGCTACTCATTGTTATTGGAACAATGGTGTTGACGGGTGCTGCCATGCACCAGAAAAATAATAAAAAATGTGCAGGTGTTAATATAGCCATTGTGGGTGCCGAAAAACATATGTTTATTGATGAGACCGATGTATTGGCCATGTTGAATATGGGTGGAAATATTATTGGGCAACCAGTACAGCGGCTCAAACTGCGTAAAATGGAGTCCATGATGAAGCAAAATGTCTGGGTAAAAAATGCAGAAATGTTTTTTGATAACCTTCAAGTACTTCAGGTAAGTATTGAAGAGAGAGAGCCCGTTGCAAGATTATTTCAGGTAAATGGCGCATCATTTTATATTGATACAGCACTATCATTTCTTCCATTGAGTACCAAGCTCAGCGCGCGCGTGCCAGTATTTACCAATTTACCCATTCAGAAACAAAAAGACAGCCTGCTGTTAAAACAAATAATTGAAATGGCAGCTTATATAAACGCTGACTCTTTTTTTACTGCGCAGATATCGCAAATCAATATCAGTGCAGAAAATCATTTTGAAATAGTTCCATTAATTGGAGATCATATAGTGTACTTTGGAGATGCGAGTGATATTCGTGCGAAATTTAAAAAGTTAAATGCATTTTATCGTTCAGCCTGGCTAGAGCGAGGCATATATACCTATGAAAAGCTAGACATACAATACAAGAATCAAGTGATAGGTATTAAAAAAGGGACGGCACAAATGTATGCCGACTCAGCCGCTGCCATAAAGTTGATGCAAATAATAGATACGACCAAGCTAGACACGATACCAAAAATCTTACTGCCTTTAAACAATAAACAGAATCCAATTCCGTTAACAAGTAAAAGAAATACCTTATGAATCACAATGAATCGCCGATCATTGTTGGTCTGGATATCGGAACCACTAAAATAGCTGCTATTGCGGGTCGAAAAAATGAGTATGGAAAGTTGGAAATACTCGGTTTTGGTCGCGCTAATAGCAATGGTGTTCAGCATGGTCAAGTACTAAATATTGATCAAACCATCAAAGCCATTCAAGCTGCATTAGAGAACTGTGCGCAAAGCAATCCTGATTTAGAAATTAAAGAAGTATATGTTGGAATAGCTGGTCACCATATTAAGAGCCTTCAAACTCGGGGTGATATTGTTCGTCAAGACGCTGATTTGGAAATTACTCGTGCAGAAATTGAGCAACTGGTTAATAACCAACGAAAGACATTTATTCCCGCAGGAGACCAAATTATTGATGTGATTTCACAGGATTTTCATGTGGACAGTATTCAAAATATTAAAGATCCTATTGGTTATAACGGTGTGAAAGTGGGTGCAAATTTTCATATTATTACGGGTGATAGAAATGCCATTCGCAATATCAATAGGGCAGTGGATAGAAGTGGACTGATTACGAAAGACTTGGTATTACAACCCTTGGCATCTGCCAGCGCGGTGATGAGTGAAATTGATATGGAAGCAGGAGTAGCCATTTTGGATATTGGTGGTGGTACCAGTGATTTGGCTGTTTTTTATGATGGTATTTTAAAGCATACGGCTGTAATTCCATTCGGTGGAGAAAATATTACCAATGATATCCGCCTCGGATTGGGGGTATTAAAAAGTCAAGCCGAAGCCATGAAAGTGCAGTTTGGTAGTGCATTGGCAGATGAGGCAAAAGCCAACGCCTATATTACCATACCGGGATTAAAAGGGATGCCAGCAAAAGAAATAAGTGTAAAAAATCTGGCTTCTATTATTCAAGCTAGGATGGGTGAAATATTAGATTTTGTGACCTATCATTTAAAGCAAGTGGGATTAGATCATCGTGCTTTGAATGGAGGTATTATTTTAACAGGTGGTGGTTCTCAATTGAAACATTTAATTCAACTTACAGAATATACCACAGGATTAAATGCACGTATTGGTCTCCCTAATGAACACCTTGCAGCCAATCATATTGATGAGTTGAAGAAACCTATGTACGCAACTTGTATTGGTTTAATACTGAAAGGTTACAACGATTACGACCATAAATACAAAGACTTTGAAGAGAAATTTGTTAAAGTGGCCGTGCCAGAAGGGTTGACGAAAAAACTGGTAGAAGTGGAAGAAGTAGTAATTGCTCCAGTGCCAACTTCAGTAGATATAACGGTTAGAAAAGAACGTTTCTGGGATAAATTCAAGAACAACTTAATTGATTTATTTAAAGAAGAAGAAGACCAAGTAATTCGTTGATAAAATAAAGTTGCAGATAGTACCGTTTATAGTATACCCGTTTAAGAAAATTGACTAACCCAAATTCCGTACTATGATTCATTTTGATCTTCCCAAACAGAAATCATCTATTATTAAAGTGTTGGGTGTTGGTGGTGGTGGAAGCAACGCAGTAAACTTTATGTTTGCCCAAGATATTGAAGGTGTTGACTTTATCATTTGTAATACCGATGCCAAAGCAATAGAGCAAAGTAATATTCCCAATAAAATACAACTCGGTCCACATCTTACCCAAGGGCTTGGTGCAGGTGCCAATCCTGAAATAGGAAAAATGGCCACCGAAGAATCATTAGAAGAAATCAAACGTATTTTGGAAGTGAATACCAAAATGGCGTTTATTACTGTCGGTATGGGTGGTGGAACTGGAACTGGTGGGGCACCAATTATTGCCAAAATTTGTAAAGATTTGGGTATTCTTACGGTGGGCATTGTAACCACTCCTTTTGGTTTTGAAGGACCCCGTAGACACCAGCAAGCAGAAGAAGGTATTGAAGCACTGAAGCCGTTGGTTGATACTTTATTAATCATCAGCAACGATAAATTGCGGATGCAATATGGTAACCTTAAAATGAAAGAAGCATTTTGTAAAGCCGATAATGTTTTGGCTACTGCTGCAAAATGTATTACCGATGTAATTAACTCTAGGGGACATATTATTGTAGATTTTGCCGATGTATGCACTGTAATGAAGAATGGGGGTGTAGCAATTCTAGGTAAGGCAGAAGTGGAAGGAGAAAATAGGGCACAACATGCAATTGAAGAAGCATTGGCATCACCATTACTGAATGATAATGATATTAAAGGGGCTAAGTGGATTCTAATTAATATTAACAGTGCAGAAGGAGATTATGAGTGTACGATGGATGAGTTGGAAACCATCAATAACTACCTTCGTTTGCAGGCGGGTGAAAACTCAGACGTAATTGTGGGAATGGGTTATGATGCTTCACTCGACAAAAAAATAGGCATTACTTTAATAGCAACAGGCTTTGAACAGAAAGATCCATTTGCAAAACCAGTGGTTCAAAAAGCACCAGAAGTACAGCCAGAAAAAATAGTGATGACCTTGGGTATGGAAACAGAAAAAATTCCTACCCCAACACTAAAACCAATAGTTGAACCTGTGGCAGCACCAGCACCAATTATAGCTGAAATGCCCGCTGCTATTATAGATGAGCTGGCTCCAACCATGCAAGCGATTCATGTTGAAATGCCAGCAGTACATGTATTTGCTGAAAAACCAGCACCAGCTTTTGAGGTTGAAGAAGAGAAGGAATCTATGGTGTTACAACTTAATTTAACCCCAGAAATGGCCCTTCCAATTAAGGAAGAAGTGATGCCCGAAATACCTGCTATTCTTGAGGTAGAAGCGCACTTGAATTTTCAATTAAACGATGCACCAACTATAGTGCAGTCGAGTGGTTTAATGAGCAAGCCCGCTAATATTTATGCTGCAACTACACAAGCAGCAATGCCAGTAGTAGAAAAAGCGGTGGTGACTGTAGCTGAAATAAAAATGCCTGCTCCGCCAATAGCTGTAGAAGAAGAATCTATTTTTAATATGCAGTTGGTAGAGAAAACAGAAATGCCTATTGCTGCAATTACTGCAGCTAATACACCTGCTGCAATGGAAGATGATTCGTTTATTGATGATGTAGAACTACAGAAAAAAAGAGCAGCAGAAAGAATTCAAAAATTGCGCAATCTTTCTTTTAATATCAGCAATACCTCTGATGTAAATGGAGAATTTGATGCCGTTCCCGCTTATGTAAGAAGGAATATGGAATTGTTTGGGAATACACTCACTTCGGTAGAAAATTTTTATAGTAAATATACCGTAGGAAAAGACGATAATAACCAAACTCAAATATCATCCATCAATAGTTTTTTGGATGGTAAAAAGCCCGACTAACCCGTTCAGTATATAGTGTTTTACAGCCCTCTTGAAATTCGAGAGGGTTTTTTTTGCAACATTCTTTTCATTATATTGTTGAAATAATATGGCAAACGTACTTATAACAGGCGGAACAGGATTGGTAGGAAAGCGATTAACAGAACTGCTTTTAGAAAAGGGATACGAAGTATCCATACTTTCTCGCAACAGTCCACAGTCCACGATTCACGGTTCACAGTCCACGGTCTATACGTGGGACATCTCCAATTCATATATTGATGCGGAAGCCATTCAAAAAGCCGACTATATTATTCACCTAGCCGGAGCCGGGGTTGCGGATAAAAGGTGGACTGCAAAAAGAAAAAAAGAAATTGCCGATAGCAGAACTCAAAGCGGTGCTTTATTGGTGAAAGCATTAACAGAAATACCCAATAAAGTACAAGCAGTAATAAGTGCATCTGCAATAGGGTGGTATGGTCCTGATAAAAACAGCCAAACAGAAAAATTTGTCGAGACAGATTCTGCATATCCTGATTTTTTAGGTGAAACCTGTATGCTATGGGAAGAAAGTATTCAACAAGTTAAAGCATTGGGAAAAAGATTGGTAAATCTAAGAATTGGTATTGTACTTAGCAATCATGGAGGGGCATTGAAAGAGTTTAAAAAACCATTACAATTTAGAACAGCAGCCATTCTGGGTAGTGGAAAGCAGATGATTAGTTGGGTGCATATTGACGATGTTTGCAATCAATTTATTTATGCCATGGAGCACCACCATATCCAAGGCATTTATAATGCAGTTGCTCCCCACCCGGTGACTAATAAAAGCTTGACTATACTACTGGCTCAAAAAATTTGTGGTGCTTTTTACCTTCCTTTCTATATGCCCAGTTTTATGCTAAAAATAGTACTGGGTGAATTGAGTGTTGAAGTGCTGAAAAGTACAACAGTGAGCAGCAAAAAAATAGAAGACGCAGGTTTTGTATTCAGCTATCCCACCATTGATGAAGCACTCACTCAACTAAATAATTAACTCAAACAGCTTCTATGCGAGGTTCCTTTTTTGGTGTACTTTAAAACAAATAAACCAAATAAGCGCAGTGAGTATAATGGTGCCAATTACTTGTTGGTATACCAATGTTAATGCCAGCTCATAACCTTCTTTGGCCTTATCTCCAAATTTACCCACAAAAGCAGGAGCTACTAATATGCCGTCTGACATTTCAAAAGGAAGAAAACGACCAATTGGAATTTGTTTTAGTTTTAAAAAGCCGACTAAAATATTTTCTATAATAAGGTAATAGAATAAGAAAATACCCAATGCGATAAAAGCTTTTTTTACAAGATAGCCCAATAAAAAAGCAATGGAGAGTTGAGCAAAAGTTTGCAGAAAAAACAAAGGAATATACTGAAGTTGTTCAGCCCATCTATTCCAGCTTAATTCGTCCGCATAAATACCAAATCCAATTGCTACGGAAATAAATACCAAGGTTACTATTGATGATATAATGGCTACATCAATCAACTTACTGCCAATGAATTGGTAGCGGCTCCAGCCATCAATAATATTCTGTCTATGTGTTCTATATTGGTACTCGTTGGTAATAAGCATGATGACCAAAATAGCGGGAAGCAATACAAAGAAAGAAGAAAAATAAGCGACCGTATGAAAGGTTTCCGGAAAGGCAAAAGGGTTTCCAAGTAGCATTTTCGCTATATTATTGGCCATTTCTTTACCCTTGGTAATATTGTCGTACACATTAAAAAACATCAGGTTAATGCCCGGGTAAGTAAGCGTTACAATTCCCAACATCCACCAGAAAGCAGGATATTTTTTTATTTTAAGCCATTCTATTTTCAGTAAGGCAGTCATATTTATTTGTTTAGTCGTTTGTTAATTCAAAAAATTTGGTCTCCAAGCTTTTCTTTTTGTGGAGGAGCAAATTTAGGGTGATGCCTTTATTAAAACAGTGTTGGTTTAGTGCTTCCATATTGGCAGTACCAATTGGATAAAATACTTGTATACGATTTTCTAATTCTTTAATACTACTGAATCCGCCCATTTCTTGGATGCATTTTTTCAATCCACTTAAATTGGCAGCAGATAATTCAATAATATCTTCATTAGAAAGTACTTCATCCACGGTTCCTGTTGTGAGTAGATTGCCTCTTTTTAAGATGGCTACATGGGAACAAATTTTTTCTATTTCATCTAATAAGTGGCTCGCAATAATGATGGTAATACCTTTTTGAGCGAGCCGGATAATCAACTCCCTGATTTCTGCAATGCCCACCGGATCTAGTCCATTTGTGGGCTCATCTAATAACAAAATTTCAGGGTTCCCCAATAAAGCAGCACCAATAGCCAGCCGCTGTTTCATGCCTAAGCTATAAGCACTGAACTTGCTTTTTTTTCTTTCGGTAAGCTTAACTATTTCAAGCACTTCATCAATAGCTGCGGCAGAACCCCTTCCACTAATGGCATTGGTAATATTGAGGTTGTCAACTGCGGACAGGTAATGATAAAAATTAGGAGTTTCGAGTAGGGTTCCAATTCTTTTTCGCACTGTGGGATGGTTGGGTTGATTGAACCAACTATAGCTGCCGCTATCAGCTTTTAAAATATCGAGTACGATACTCATCAGCGTGGTTTTACCACTTCCATTGGGACCTAAAATACCAAAAACACTTCCCTTGGGTATTTCCAATGAAACATTTTTAAGCGCTTGAATGGAACCATAAGCTTTACTGATTCCATTAATAGATAAGATTGCATGCATATATTAAATTATTTTAACCAAGAACGAAGTGATTTTATTACCCGATTGCGATCGTTTGTTATGGAAAATTTATCATTAAAATCCCAAAGCATCACTGGTATATCCAAATCTTTCATGATACGGGTAATATCGCTAAGGTACGCTGATTTTGATTTGGGTGGAGCAAGATTTATGACCCCCGTTTCTGTGCAGATAAGTGGTAAATTAAGACGGTCAGCTTCTTCTTTAATCCATTTTAATCGCTTTAAAAGACCTTCATAATTGGCTTCTCTTGGGTATCTTTCATAATCCTGAGCCACCTGGGAATCGGGTGTTGCATTGTAAAGTGCAGGCATTTTTCTAGCCGAATAAGGGTAGGGGAAGCCAGTAATAAAAGTTTTTTCCGGCGTCCAGTCCGCCCCTTGATGGGTAAAAATATAAGGCTCATAAAAATGAAAAGTATAAAGAATTTTTCCGTCATCCACTGCCAGTCGCCCCATATTCAACAATTCATTGATGCCGTTATAATTGGTACCTCCTATAATAAAGATACGATCTTTGTCTTCTTTCCGCAACTCTCTAATAAGGGTAGAAGCGGAAGACTTCCACACGTCCATATCGGTAGTAGGTTCATTGTAGAGCTCATAAAATAAGTGCGAACAAGAATACAGTTTCATAGAAGCCATTACTTGCTTCCAAATGCGGATGATGCGATCGTTTTCTGAATACCTATTTTCGTTCCTGAGTTTACCATAATGATATACAATTACCAGATTTAGGTTTAAATATTCGCAACGTTTATATATTTCGTGCAATTTTTCTAGTATATTATCGTTTAATTGAGCATAGCTATCTGCCATAAAATGGTCGAATGCCACCGGAAGGCGAACGGTTTTAAATCCTTGGGTGGCAATTGATTCGAGTAAAGGGTCGATTTTTTTTTGATAGAGTATATCGGGAGACATCCAATACTGTTCTAAAAAAGAAATATTTACCCCTTGTCCCAGTCGGTGACTGATCTCGCGCAATGCTTTATTCGATTGAGCTTGAAGGCTTGAAATGCCTAAGAGCAATGTCAATAAAGTGGTGATAAAAAGGGAGGTGCTTCGAGCAATAAATTTTAATTTCACTGAATAGTTCATTACCTGTTGCATATTAGTATATATGATCGATTATCATAGAATTCCTTATGTAAATATAGACCGACAAAAGCTTACTACCGAATTGAATAAACGGGGGGCTTACTATTCCAATGTTGCTATATGGACGATGCTGTTTTCTATGCCCCTATTCATGTTGCTGGATGTGCTTTTTATGAAAGAGGACTGGATTTATTTGTTGGTCATTCGTTTTATCTTTTTCATTCTTTCTTATTTCTTCTACATATTTGGTACCAAAAACAGGTGGTCGCACGAATTGGTGCTGAATTTGGTAGTGGGCGTTAATATCATATTGATCTCACTTATTTGTGGAATTGTACCCATTACCAAAGCGTTGCCCTATTATTTGTTGGCAGCCATTTTGATGCTGTTATTGAATACTACGGTATTCTGGCGACCCATTTATGCCCAATTGCATGTGGCTATTTCTTTTTCCATTGTGTTGCTCATGTATTCCTTAAACAATGGTTCTGGTGGGTACAGTGGCTTAATTACCAATGGTGGCGGGGTTTATTTTTTAGTGGCAGCATTTGCCTGTCTTATAGCCTACAATAGACATCAAATTGTGCGCCGAGAAACGGAGAAGAATTTGATCATTGAGGAGTCAAATCGAAGAATGTTGGAACAGAATGAGAAAATAAACGACCAGCATCATACCATTGAAGAAGCCAATAGACGATTGAAAGAGTTGAGTGATTATCGCCAGAATACACTCAATATTATGATTCACGACTTGAAAAATTTTATTGGATCGAATCAAATATCTATTGACCTGATCAATCGGAAATCGAGTAATTTAACCACCGACCAGAAGGAAATTCTCAGTTATATTACAATGGGGAATGAAAAACTCCATTATTTATCGCAAAAACTGGCAGATTCAGCAGAAGCTGATACGGGTAAGATTGAATATCGATATGAGGTTTTTGATATTATTCCGGAAGTAGAAAAAGCAGCTATTTCATTGGTAGATGCTGCCAGTATTAAGCAAGTAAATCTTCAAGTACACCTTTCACCAGCAGAAGTAATGGTGAATCTCGATAAAATATTTTTGCGCCATATACTGTTCAAGCTGCTTTCTAACGTTATAAGGTTTATCCAGAAAGGTTCTTCGGTAAGTATTCATGCAAATGACTCTGATGGGTCTTGTATTATTGAAATCATTAACAAAGCCAAACCCATAGGAAAAGAAAAATTAGATGAATATTTTGGCCGTTTAACCAGTCCCAACCAACCTGATTTAGCAACCAATCAGTCTGGTATGGGTTTCTCCATTTCAAAGCAGCTCACAGAAAGTATGGCTGGGGTGCTTAGTTATGAAAGCAATGCAACGGTTGGAAACTATTTTAAATTGAAATTTAAATTGGCTTAGTTCTAAATACTTGAATATGAAAACAAAATCCCTACTGATTGCACTCCTATTAATGGTAGCATCTGGCATAATAGCACAAGATGCTAAACTGCGTTCTTTTGAATCCATGGGCTATCGCAATGAATCAATTATTGGTATTGCTGGTGCACTTACCTATTTTGTAAAATTGCAACCTCGGGATGATGTGAACAATACCAAACTGGTGCTGTATATTAGGCCTTCTCAGGTTTTGCGCGAAGATAAATCTACCGTTACCATCTCCTTAAAAGATGAACCAGTATATACCCAACGGGTTTCATCCAATGCCATTGATTCGGTAATGACCATTGTTATTCCTTTAGATAAACGTTATGTTCAGCCAGATGGAAGATTCATTAAATTAAGGATAGATGCAAAGTTGGCTATGTCGGATGAATTTTGTCAAGACATTGACAATCCAGCGATCTGGTTAACAGTAAGAAATTCTTCTTATTTAAATGTGACACGACAAGAGAAAAATAGTTTTTATCACAGTTTAAAAGAAACCATTTTTGAGTATGATAGAATCTCCACGCCTATAAATGCAGATTTAGACGATTTATTAAGTGGTGGTGTATTGTTTGCGTTGTTAAAGCAAAAAGGGGCACTGGAGGAAATCGTTACCACTAATTATCGCGAAGCCGATACCTTGGCAAATACCATTATTACTGGTCAGTATAGCAAACTACCTTCATTTATTAAAAATTTATTGCCTCAATTTGGGGCAGCACAAGGATGTATTGCCAATATAAATCCTTGGGGCGATGGCCGAACCGTTTTGGTGGTTACTGGTAAAGATGCAGAAGGCTATAAAAAAGCGATTAATACGTTGACCAATTATAAAATAATCAATAGTAGCTTCTCTAATACTATGATTGTTGACGCAGGAGTTCCTAATTATTTTGATAAGAACCAGTTGCCAGTCGTCTTTTCTTTGGAAGAACTGGGCGGAACACCTCGAATTATGGAAGGTATTGGGGCATTGAAAACAAACTATGCATTTTCATTGGCAGATTATAATGCGATACCTAAGAAGTTGACTTTTCACTTAGAAGCCATGCTCTCTATGTTGAAAGAAGGAGATCGTGGATTTTTAAATGTATACCTGAACGACAATTTGGTTTTCAGTACCGACTTACACGATAAAACAAGTTTTTCAGGTGATATAGAACTCAAGCCGTATTTGTTGACTAAAAACAACTCGTTGGTAGTAGAAATGCGTTTTCATGGGGCTGGTAATATTTGTAAAGAAGGCTTCTCTAATTTCTTTGGATTTATTGATACCAAAACATCTAACCTAGTATTCTCTGGTGAAAAACTAAATGAGTTTTACAATTTCTTCAACTATCCAGGTGAGTTTAGAAAAAAGGCATTGCAAATGATTGTAACGCCTTCTATGATTCCTTATTTGGCATCGTCCTTGGGTGAATTAATTCACCAGTTAAATACCGCTACTTTGGTTGCCAACTACCTCTTTATTCCAGAAATTGTTACATCGGATAAAGCCACTCTAAGCGACCTAAATAACTACAATGTAATTTCATTGTTACATCGGAATGATCCTTTCATAAAGAATTTTGAAAAAAATCTACCAGTCCAGTTTAATAAAGATTTCCAATTGTACAAAGATGTGAGTGGACAAACTTCTTATTCAATTAATGATTTTTCTAGTAGCGGTATTGCACAAATATTTCGACAAGGATCGGTTACCCACTTACTCATTAGTGCATTGGGTGATAGTGCAGTAAGTGATGCATTTGAAGGAGTTATTAAAAGTTTTGGATCACAGTATTCAGCCATTGAGAGCAATGTTTGCGTAGCCAATAGTAAAGGAAAAAGTAATTTTTTCTTTAAGCTACCAGATAATGCAGGATTGGTAAGTTATAGAGGAGATAAAAACAACCTAGCTTTAATTTGGAATAAGTATAAATATTTTATCTTGGCTGGATTAATAATACTCCTGTTATTATCATTCTTCTTCGTAAGAAAGCGTGTTAAAAAATCTCAGGAAATCGTTTAATTGTAAGCTTAAATACTACCTGCGTATATGCCTGTTTGTGCTTTGAATAATATGATTAGTGTGGGCTTGTTCACAACGGCTAAGCTGCAACAGATTGAGGAAATTGCTGAAGAGTTCGAATATGCTTATATTAAAGCAGCATTGAACTTTGGCTTCCTTACCAGAAAACAGTACGTTTCTTTTTTAGAACGTTCTGGTTTTCCACTGATAGATATTCGCAATGAAGTGATTGATGAAACTTTTGTTTCGGAATGTGATTTATTGCACTTAAATGCTTTTTTATACCTGCCCATTCGCAATGATGGAAAAGGAAATCTAATTATTGCAGCTGCAGATCCGCTGGATGAGAAATTATTAGGGGTACTAGAAATTAAGTTTGGTACTAAAGTAAAACTAGTAGCGGCATCTGACTTGGATATTACTTGGATGGTGCACAAGTTTAGAGGTGAATTTTATGTAAAAGAAGCGGTATTCAGTCTCATGCGAAAAGATCCAGAGAGTTCTGGTCTCATCACATTTACAGATGCCCAACTGGTTGTGATTTTTTCATTGATAGGGATTGCATTTACATTACTCACCATCAACTTTATTTCTGTATTTATTTTCATCAACTTACTATTTAGTGGAATATTCTTATTCGCTATTTTATTCAAGCTTTATATTGCCTTGAAGGGATCTAAATATGAGTTACTAGAAACGGTTACAAAGGCTGAGGTGAAAAATATTGAAAATGATAGTCTACCTGTTTACACCATTCTATTACCAGTATACAAAGAAGATAAGCTGATTCGTAAATTGATTTGGAACTTAAGAAGTCTCGATTACCCAAGGGGTAAATTAGATGTGAAACTGTTGATTGAAGAAGACGATGATAAAACACTGAATGCGGTTCGTAACCTCGATTTCCCTGCTAATTTCGAGACCATTGTTGTGCCCTTTCATATGCCTAAAACAAAGCCCAAAGCTTGTAACTATGGACTGTTTTTCTGTAAAGGAAAGTACCTCACCATTTATGATGCCGAAGATGTGCCTGATTCCGATCAATTAAAAAAAGTAGTCTGCCTTTTTCGTAAACTACCTAAGGATTATATTGTTTTACAAGGTGCGTTAAACTACTTTAATAAAAATGAAAACGTGCTCACGAGAATGTTTACGTTGGAGTATTCTTATTGGTTTGACTATATGCTGCCTGGCCTACAATCGTTGGATGTGCCCATCCCATTGGGCGGTACATCCAATCACTTTAAATTAGATAAATTAAGAGAGCTTGGTGGTTGGGATCCTTTTAATGTTACTGAAGATGCTGATTTGGGAGTGCGAGTATTTGAGAAAAGATACAAAGTGGGGGTGGTGAATAGTACCACTTTGGAAGAGGCCAATAACGAGCCTTTTAACTGGATTAGACAGCGTTCTAGATGGATTAAAGGATATATGCAAACCTCACTGGTGCATATGCGTAATCCAGTAAAACTGGTGAATAAGATCGGCTGGCGGGGATTCTTTGGATTTAACTTTTTTGTGGGCTTTACGCCAATCACCTTTTTATTATACCCAGTACTTTTATCATTTTGGGTAATTTATATCGTTTTTAATCTCGATTCGGTGAAAGTATTGTTTCCGGACTGGGTATTGTATATTTCAATTTTTAATTTTATTGCAGGCAATACGCTGATGATTTATATTAATATGTTGGCAGTATTCAAGCGGCGGTATTATGAGTTAATATTATTTGCACTTTTAAATCCTTTGTATTGGCTGATGCACTCTATTGCAGCGTATAAAGGATTGTGGCAATTGATTTATAAACCATTTTATTGGGAAAAAACCAATCATGGCTTAACCAAAGTGTCTCATTCTGCTGCAGCAGCTGCAAACGCAAACGCAAACGCTACCTAATGCAACTTACCAATAATCAAATAAGAATTATTTCTTTATTGCTTGTACTTCATTATATAGTACTGGCTTGGTTGTTTCATAGAAATGGATATGAGCATACCGAAAGATTATTTTATGCTGAAAAATTAAAACTACTTTTTGAATACAAGGAAAATACCCTACTTACACTAGGTACTACTTTTCCTACGACTGTTTTTTTAGTTAATGTATTGTTTTCTCCTTTTGGCTATTTGTTTGCACCCATTGCCTCTACGATTGTAATCATGTCGTTTCTATTCTATTTTATGGCGGTGGATATAAGAGACTCTGCTTTGCCGGGTAAAACCATGTTTTTTTGCCTGCTACTTTTATTTGTGTTTCATCCACAATTTATTTTTTCAGCAGTGAGCGGTAGAAATATAGCAGCGATAATGCTCAGTTTTTATTTATTATTTCGAAGCCTTTTTAATTATTATCGCAGTCAAACTACTTATTATTTATCACTGGCAAGTATCTACTTGGCGACTTTAATTTTTTCTGAAATTAATTTTCTTTGGCTGGTACTCTCTTTCTTACCCTTTGTTGTACTGGTATCATTAGAAGGTATTAAAGTAGCCAAGGATGAACCAGTGGTATTCCAATATTATCAGGCATTAAACAACCGTTCTCTGCGAAGGAAATTGGTAAATAGAACCGTCGCTTTGTATTTGGTTTTGTACCTACTTCCGCTGGGTGCAATCTACCTTTTTAGAACATTGAATGAATCACACGCGGGCGACCCTACTTATTTTTTAAGCAGTCAATATGCCAACTGGCGCGTTACAGGAACCGCTTCTATTACTAAAATACTTGAGCAGGGTTCACCAGGGAATTTGATGAAACAAACCCAGATTGTTTTTCCCTTATTCACAATTTTTTTAGCACCCTTATTCATTGTAGCACTCTTATTTTTTAAGGGTAAGTTGTATGAGTTATTTACTATTTTAACACCCCTTATTTTCTTTTCAATTGTATTGATTGATGCTCAATATTATTTAACAACCGAGTATTTTATCATCATTATTGTAATGGCATTCGTAGCCTTGAGTTATACGGGCCAATTACGATTTACCAAAAGAATTTCATCTGCTATTTTATTGGGTAGTACGGTGTTGACCATATTAGGGGGGATTTATTACTTTAAGGAGACCAGCGATTTTGAAGAGAAAGATTTTTATGCAGTGCTTACCAGCCCCTCCGAATGGATAAAGCCTAAAAAAGCATCCGAGGTTAAAATCATTGCTGAATATATTTCTAGTGTAGTTTCAAGCAAGCGACCCATATTAATTGACGACGCGGCTGCCTATCCTATTGTTGCACACCTTCCTACATTAGAAGGTTTGGTAATGCCGATGCAACAGAATTTTGTGACGGTTATAGAAAACCCTGTTTTATCCGTTGAATTTATCTGCGTAGCAAAAAGGGTAAATCGATTACATAATTTTACCGCCTTAAATGCGTACAACTTAAATATAATGACAGAGCGGCTGGAACTAAAGCCCAGCCGTGTATTTGAAACTGAAAATTGGATCATTTATAGCATTCGCTAATTTCTGATGGGTCTTCCGTTTTTGAGAACACTTTGTATTCTTTCCAATGTTTTTTTCTCACCACATAGGCTTAGAAATGCCTCTCTTTCTAAATCGAGCAGGTATTGTTCCGATACCATTGTTTGATCGCTTAGATCTCCGCCACACAATACATAAGCTAATTTTCGCGCCACCAGCGCATCATGATCAGTTGCATAACCACCTCTCCACATTTGGTTGATGCCAGCAAACATAGCACCTAATCCTGATTTGCCCAATACTTTAATATCCTTTCGAATAGTGGGCAGTAGGTAACCTTGTTCGTGAATAGTTAAAACTGATTTCTTAGCAACTGCAATTCTTCTGCTGATATTCATCACTACTTCATCTTTGCCGGGCCGCATAATACCAAGCTCAAAAGATTCCTGTGCCGAAGTAGCTACTTTAGCAGTTGCGATGGAAAAGAAACGTTTTTTTAAGGTATTGGTCTCAGGCTCATCTTCGTGAAGTTCATCACTAGCACGCAGCGCAAATTCTTTGCTACCTCCGCCGCCAGGAATTAATCCAACACCCAGCTCAACCAAGCCTATATAGGTTTCCGCAGCAGCACAAATTTTATCGGCGTGTAAATTCATTTCACAACCTCCCCCCAATGTTAAACCATGCGGTGCTGTAACCACAGGTATACTGGAATAACGAAGGCGCATCATGCTGTTCTGAAACATTCGAATGGCCATATCTAATTCATCGTATTCTTGCTCAATAGCCAACATAAAAATCATACCCACATTAGCACCCGCACTAAAATTAGGGCCTTCATTTGCAATCACCAATCCCTTGTATTTTTCCTCAGCAATGCCAATGGCTTTATTCAATCCTTCCAATACTTCACCGCCAATACTATTCATTTTAGTACTCCATTCAAAACCAGCAACGCCATCTCCAATATCAACCATTTTGCAGGCACTGTTTTTCCAAATCAATTGATCACTATGATTCTTTAAAATCAAGAAAGACTCCCCACCAGGAATTACTTTATACGATTTAGAAGCAGGATCGTAATACATTTTCTTGCCAGCTTCTACTTTATAGAAACAGCTAGCGCCAGCAGTAAGCATTTCTTCAACCCATGGAGCTACCGCATATCCACCGGTCTTCATAGCAGCAACGGTAGCTGCTACGCCCAATGTATCCCAACTTTCAAATGCGCCTATTTCCCAACCAAAACCCGCCATCATAGCATCGTCCACGCGATATAATTCATTGCTTATTTCAGGAATGCGAAAAGAGATATAGGAAAACAATGAGTGGTGAAAGGCACGATAAAATATTCCGGCTTTATCCTGTGCTGCGCTTAATATTTTAATGCGTTGCTTTAAATCTTCTATGGGTTTTGCTGTTTCTATGCTGGCAAATTTTGGTTTCACCCTAGCCCCATATTCCATGGTGATTAGGTTAAGGGTTTGTATTTCCTTGCCCGTTGCTGATTTTATTTTTTTAAAGAAACCTTGTCCCGTCTTGTCGCCCAACCATTTGTTGTTTAATAATTGCTCCAACCAAGTAGGGATATTGAAAATAGTTTTGGCCTCATCTTGGGGACAGTTTTCGGCTACACCTTTGGCAACTTTCACCAAGGTATCAATACCTACTACATCAGCGGTACGGAAAGTGGCCGATTTCGGCCGTCCAATAATAGGGCCTGTTAAAGCATCAATTTCATCAATGGATAATTTTTGTTGATCCATGATGTGAAAAATACTCATGATGCTGAAAACGCCAATCCTATTGGCTATAAAGGCAGGCGTGTCTTTACATAGCACCGTTGTTTTGCCAAGGAATAGGTCGCCATAATGCATTAGAAAATCTATAACCGACTGATCTGTAAAAGGCGTAGGAATAATTTCGAGTAAACGCAAATAACGAGGAGGGTTAAAAAAGTGTGTACCACAAAAATGTTTTTTAAAATCCTCACTTCTTCCTTCTGCCATTAAATGAATGGGAATACCCGAAGTATTGGAGCTGATTATAGTACCCGGTTTTCTATAATGTTCTACTTTTTCGTAGATCATTTGTTTGATGTCAAGTCGCTCTACCACTACCTCAATGATCCAATCACAACCAGCAATATCTTGCATATTATCGTCAAAATTTCCAGTCTTTATCTTACCGATGGCTGCTTTGGTAAAAACAGGCGATGGATTGCTTTTAATGGCGGATTGCAATGCCTCGTTCACCAATTGATTGCGTGCTGCAGCTAGGGTGCTATTGGTAGCAGATGGAGCTACCATGTCTAATAAAAGAACAGGTAGACCAATGCCTGCAAAATGACAAGCAATTCTAGAGCCCATTACGCCACTGCCTAGAATGGCCACTTTTTTAATTGAACGATTCATCTTTTTGATTTTAATATGATTGGGACAGCAAGATAGTTAGTTATGCAACTATTATTCGAAGATAGGGTAAAAAACGACTTTTCTCATCAAAATAGGGGCAAAAAAAATATCAAACAATTCGGGGGAAAAGTTTGATATCTTAAGTGGTGGGCTTTCGGAAGTATATTATTCTTCTGAAATCGCTGCACCTTTGTATGCTAAATACAAGCATACTAAGTAAACTGCTAAAAGGATATAAACTAACATAATCGGGGGATTTGTTTTTACAAATTAGTGAAAAATAGAAACATTTTTATAGTTAACTCATTATTATTTTTTAAAATACCAAGATCTTGGTACTCTTTTTTTGAATGATTACCTTAAAACCCTTACCAGCAGTCGCTTTTGTGAATTTTTATGCTTTTCAACAGATTTACAATTATTTTTTAAAATGGTTCAAATAAAAGCTGAAAAGGCCAAAAATTGATTAACCTAATTAATCAATTAGCCCAGAATGCCAATCATAGGTTGGGTATTGTGGACTCATATAACCGTTGCTTTTGTATTATTACCTTTTAAAATTTTACCTATTTTGGTCAGCCCGATTCTATTACTTTTGTTAAATGGATATTTCCCAGGAAACAATACAGCATTTGGCACACTTGGCTCGCCTCTCATTTGAGCCAGTTCAGCAAGCTCGTATTCAACAAGATCTTTCTAATATGGTCGGCTTTATAGAGCAGTTGCAGGAGGTAGATACTACTGGTGTTGAGCCTCTTTTATTCATGTCTGAAGCAACCAATATTTGGAGAACGGATGAAATCTCAGGTAGTATTACCCAACAGGAAGCTTTAAAATCTTCTCCTATTGCCAGCGAGCATTATTTTAAAGTACCTACAGTAATTAAAAAGTAAAAAAATAGCATGAGCAACGAATCAATCATACACTTACAGAACATTGAAAAAAGCTATTTTATGGGCAACCAAGCCATTCCTGTATTAAAAGGAATTACGCTTGATATTTTCAAAAATGAATATGTTGCGCTAATGGGACCTTCTGGTAGCGGTAAAAGTACCTTGATGAATATTTTGGGTTGCTTAGATTCTCCAACAGGTGGCAGTTATATTTTGAATAATAAAGACGTAAGTAAAATGCCTGATGATGATTTGGCAGAAGTTCGAAATACCGAAATAGGATTTGTATTCCAACAATTTAATTTGTTACCCCGCCTAAGTGCTGCGGAGAATGTAGCATTACCATTGGTGTATGCGGGTGTTTCTAAAAAAGAACGCATTGAAAGATCAATGGCTGCTCTGGAGAAAGTGGGATTGGCAGAAAGAAGTCACCACCGTTCCAATGAGCTTAGTGGCGGTCAAATTCAACGTGTTGCCATTGCCCGTGCGTTGGTAAACAATCCTTCTATCTTATTGGCGGATGAACCTACTGGTAACCTTGATTCTAAAACTTCGGTAGAAGTAATGCAAATATTTGGGAGACTACAAGCAGCTGGTAATACAGTTGTACTTGTTACCCATGAAGAAGATATTGCAGCGTATGCGCATAGGGTAGTCCGTTTGAGAGATGGGCTAGTGGAAACAGATACCACTAAAGAATTTGCAGGTATCAAATTGATCTAATATTACTAGGCTGAACCTTTTGGGTTCATGCATTGTAATTACCCTACAACAAGCATTATATGGCATTCAAAATTTATACAAAAACGGGTGATTTAGGAAAAACATCTTTAATTGGGGGAACCAAAGTGCCTAAAAGCCATATCCGTATTGATACTTATGGCACAGTAGATGAACTTAATTCATGGGTTGGAGTGATAGGTGATTATTGTACCGACCCACATTCAAAAAATATTTTAAAAGAAATTCAGGATCGACTTTTTACGGTTGGATCTTCACTAGCCTGTGATCCCGATAAAGAGCCTTTGATGAAAATTCCAGATTTGAAAGAGACGGATATTCTGTTGCTCGAAAATGAAATTGATGCGATGAATGAATCGCTTCCCCCAATGAAATTCTTTGTTTTACCGGGAGGTCATTTGGCGGTATCGCAATCTCATATTGCACGATGTGTATGCCGCCGTGCAGAACGTTGTTGTGTAAATATGCAGGAACAAGATTTGTTTGTAGATCCACTGGTGATTAAATACCTGAATAGGTTGAGCGATTATTTATTTGTACTCTCGCGTTATATTGGTTTCCAATTAGGTATTGCAGAAATTCCGTGGAAGCCTAGGGTGTAATTATTTTTCCATCCTTCATTTGCAATACCCTTGTGCTCATTGCAGCCAATTCCTCATTGTGGGTAACAATTAAAAAAGAAGTACGAATAGCTTTATTCAATTGTACAAAAAGCTGGTGAAGCTGTTTGGCATTACTACTGTCTAGGTTACCAGTAGGCTCATCGGCAAATACAATTGCGGGGTCATTCATCAATGCCCTAGCAACGGCAACCCTTTGTTGTTCACCGCCAGATAATTGCTGGGGTTTGTGTAGCGACCTATTTTTTAACCCAAGTAAGTCAAGTAATTCCATGGCTCTATCCTTCACTTCTTTCTTGGGTTTTCCCGCAATCCATCCCGGAATACAAATATTTTCAAGTGCATCAAATTCTGGTAATAAATGGTGGAATTGAAAAATAAATCCAATATGCTTATTGCGAAAAGCAGCCAATTCTCGGGGTGATAATGCTTTAATAGATTGCTCTTTTAGCCATATAGATCCTGAATCGGGCTGGTCCAATGTGCCTAAAATATGAAGAAAACTACTTTTCCCTGCTCCAGAAGCACCTATAATACTCACCATCTCTCCTTCCTTAATATGGATATCTACACCTTTTAAGACGGCTAAATCGCCAAATGTTCGAGTAATTTTTTCTGCTTTCAGCATGAATATTAAATGATTTCTGCAACAAACCTACAAAAGACTACCCAAACTACTCAGTTTTAAACATTTCTTTGCACATGGGTGAAAACAAGCATTTGGTAATATCATTTATACGGTTACTTTTGCAAAAATAATCGAGACTATGTTTTGGACCCTAGAATTAGCAAGTTATTTAGAAGAAGCACCTTGGCCTGCTACCAAGGATGAGCTAATTGATTATTCTATCCGTAGCGGTGCGCCACTAGAAGTAGTGGAGAACCTGCAAGAGTTAGAAGACGAGGGAGAAGTATATGAGAGTATTGAGGATATATGGCCGGACTATCCTAGTCAAGAAGATTTTATGTTTAATGAAGACGAATACTAATTTCAAAGCTGCAACAGCTTACTAATATATAAAGGCTAACTGGATATCCGGTTAGCCTTTACTATTTTTATCAAACTACTGTTAAAGTCTATGGTTTTGGCTTGAATGTAATTTTAAAATAAAACAATACCAGTGCCAATGCCAACACAATTAAATTGGCCGCAATAACTGGTCCACTTTTTACAGTGGCTGCATAAATTAACCAGACTATACAACTACATATTACAATAAGTATCATCCAGATGCTGAGGTCGCCTACACGCTTTGTTTTCCATGCCTGCCATACTTGAGGTATAAAAGTGATGGCACTTAAAAATGCACCAATATATCCCAATACATCATTCCAATTCATATACTAAATTTGATTATTCCTGATTGGCAATGCCTAATTTTTCCATTACTTCATTGCTCACGCCAGTGGTTGAATAACCACCATCATGAAATAAATTTTGCATGGTTACCATTCTAGTCAAGTCAGAAAACAGTGTAATGCAATAATTGGCACAATCTTCGGCACTTGCATTGCCCAGTGGAGCCACTGCATTGGCAAAATCATAGAAGTCCCCAAACCCTTTAATACCAGTGCCTGCGGTAGTTTTGGTGGGAGATTGAGAGACGGTATTGATCCTCACTTTTTTCTCTAATCCATAATGATAGCCAAAGCTGCGTGCAATAGATTCTAACATGGCTTTGATATCGGCCATATCGGTATAAAAAGGAAATGTTCTTTGTGCAGCCATATAAGTAAGTGCCACTACGCTTCCCCATTCATTAATGGCGTCTAATTTTTTTGCAACAGCCAGCATTTTGTGAAAAGACATGGCAGATACATCAATTCCTTTTGCGAAATAGTCGTAGTTGGATTCTGTATAAGGAATTTTCTTGCGAATATTTACACTCATACCGATGGAGTGTAAAACAAAATCTAATTTACCACCTAAAACTTCTTGTGATTCAGTAAAAAGATGGGTGAGTTCGTCTACATTAGTCGCGTCAGCCGGAATAATTTTAGATCCTGTTTTTTCTGCCAATTTATTGATCTCTCCCATACGCATAGCAATAGGAGCATTGGTCAATACAAAAATTGCACCTTCTTCGTGTGCTTTTTCTGCTACTTTCCAAGCAATTGAATTTTCATCTAATGCTCCAGTAATAATACCGCGTTTTCCTTTTAATAAATTATATGACATCCCTTTATTTTTTTAAATTTTAATTCAATTTCAGGCGACCAATATACAACTAAGTTTGGAATTCAAAATATCAACCCATCATCTCCCTTGCATTTTCCAAAGCGGCGGCTGTAGGTTTTTCTCCACTTAACATTTGCGCTATGGCCGTAATTCTTTCTTCTTTTGTAAGTAAACGTATATTGGTCTTTACCGTATTTTTCTCCTGTTCTTTGTATACAAAATAATGTGCATGCGCTTTGCCAGCAATCTGAGGCTGGTGAGTAATACAAATGATCTGGCGTTGATCGGCCATCTGTTGCATAATTAATCCCACTTGTTTTGCTGCTTCTCCGGAAATACCCGTATCTATCTCATCAAAAATAAGGGTAGGTAAATCAATACACGCAGCCACAAGTGATTTGATGCATAGCATCAACCTACTCAATTCTCCACCACTGGCTACTTTTCTAATGGGCTCAAAACGATTGCTCTTGTTGGCATCAAAAAAAATATCTACCTGCTCTTTACCAAATTCATACAATTCCACTGGTGTCAGATTCACTTTAATTCTTGCATTGGGCATCCCCACTTTTGCCAGTAATTGGTTGACAGATTTTTCAAACGGTAAAGCAGATTTCTCTCTTGCTTCGCCCATGATTTTCGCAGATGTTTTTAAATTACTCAACAATAAGTCCGCTTCTTTTTGCCTTGCAGCAATCAGCTCATCTAGTTGTACTTTGCTGTTCAGTTGATTGCTGAAAGATTGATGCAGCAATAACAATTCGGTTGTTGTTGTTGCACCATGTTTCTTTAAAAGTTTATATCCATCACTCAGTCGCTCATTGATCCACTCAATTCTCTTTTCATCAAATTGAATGCTGTTATTTAAGCGATCTATTTCTTCTCCAATATCTTGTAACTCAATTTGTGTTGCTTTTATTCTATTTGATAAAATCTCAGCATCATTTAGTAAATGCTGTACCGAGGAAAGCTGGCTACTGAGTTGTTTTAGGGTTGATACAATTGGCGTTTCTGATTCATTAAGCGCAGCATAAATTTTAGCAAGGCTTGCTTTAATGCCTTCTGCATTACCCAATAATTTCAACTCTTCAGTTAGTAATTCCAACTCATTTTCTTTCAACGATAACTGATCCAGTTCATTGAATAAAAAAAGATGATAATCGTATTCTTTTAACGAAGCTAATTTTTGTTGTTCTAATAATCTGATATCAGCATAAATAGCCGCCCAAGCTCTATATTTTTTTCTGTATGCACCCAGTAATAGTTCATTGCCAGCTAATGCATCTATTACTGTTCTTTGAAAAGCGGTATCGCCAAGTTCTAGTGTGTCAAATTGTTGGTGTAAATCTACCAGTAAGGCTGACAGTTGTTTCAGTTGTTGTAAAGTGGCGGGACTATCATTAATAAAAGCGCGCGATTTTCCATTTACTCCTATCTCTCTTCTTAAAATAAGTTCGGCTTCTTCATCTATATCCTGTTCTTGTAGAAAAAGGGCGACTCCAAGCTTATTCTCTACACTAAAAAGCCCTTCAATGGTGCATTTCTTGTCTTTCTGTACCAGAACGGAACTATCTGCTCTTTCTCCCAATATTAAGCTCAATGCACCCATTAAAATACTTTTACCTGCACCAGTCTCTCCAGTGATGGTATTCATATAGGGAGAGAATTCAATGGCAATCTCATTGATGATGGCGTAATTCTGTATGGTTAATTTTTTAAGCAATGCTGATCTTATTTTAAGATGTCTTTATTTTTCTACTAAGAGCAAGCAAGTTAACAAAGCTCTTTTAAATAGTTAGCAGACTTTTTTCTAATGCCATATCTGATTCCTTATTCACCCTTGCACCTGGCAATTCCAGCTTTGGCTCTTTGATCTAATGAGTCTTTGTACTCATGATCCTCCATTGCAAGGCATTGTAGGTAATATTGAATGGCTAATGCAAGTTGGCCCTCGTTCTCATAAATTTGTGCTATCTGCAAAGCTGCTCTTGCTGCAAAATATTCTTTTCTTTTTTCTCCCAATCTTATGGCTATTAAGTAAGTCTTAATGGCTTCTTCCTTCCGGTTGAGGTCGTCATAAATACGCGCAACTCGATAGGTAAATTCTAACTTGTCTGCTGACTTTTCAAAATTACTATCTGTTTTACCAGCTAATAATTTTAAGGCTTCTGTATGGTATCCGCCGTCATTCAATAAACGAGCTTTTAGTAGGAGTAGATTTGGCCAGGTATTGGATTTGGCGTCTTTTAAAGCTTTTTTATCTGCGTCTGCTTCTGTTGATCCTTTTGATATTATTTTCAGCCTGGCTTGCTCTGCTTCCTTTATATTTCCTTGTAAATAATAACACCAACTTATTTTTTGGTACACATCTTTTACATAAAACTGGCCTTTGAATTCCTCCACAAATAGTTCAAAATATTTTTTAGCGTCTTCAATGTCAAGGTGATAGAGTTTTGCATAACCCATTTGAAAATCCCATGTACTTAGTTTAAGGTAATCACCCGATTTATTTCTATTGGTGATAATTGATTTAGATAATTCTACAACCTTCTCATTCAGTGCTAGATGAGCAGCCATATAAGCGTGTAAATGGTTATTTACCAAGTCCAGCTTTTTTTGCTGCGCAAAGGCCAGTGCAGCCGCTTTTTTGTTTTCAATGAAATAAAGCATATAGGGATAAATAAAAGCGGCTTCATTAAAAAAATATACAGCCCAAGGGTCGTTGCTGGTAGTAAAATTTCTAACCCTTTTCATTCCCTCTGTAACCGAACCTTTCATGCCTAATAAAGTAACAAGCCATCTATATCCTTTGGGTACGGTACCAATAGCAGCCTGTAAAGCACCATGCATAAGATCATTCGGGGTAAAACTAGGGAATAGCTGTTTGTTTTCTTTCAATAGATGATAGGCTCTTCTGAAGTCCCATCCTGCATCCCAGAGATTACCAAATTTCACGGACACGCCTGCTCGCTGAATTCTAATAACAGCCTGTGCGTATAAATAGAAAGGGGATGATTTTGGCCCTTTTTGAATCAATGCTACCCGTTCTTCGAACAATGGGTACAGTTTTTTATAATCAGCTGGATCTTCATTTAAAAAAAGGGTATAAAAATCAATATAGTTTTGGAGTAATACAGGTATCAAATTACTAGGGTTCTGCTCTAAAGATTTATTCAGTAATACTACTGCCGTTCTGAATTTCAGCTTGGTAATATCTTGGTAGGCCTGCTGTGTGGTAGTGGTGAAATCGAAAGTTTTCTGGGCAAAATTTTCTGCCAGAAAAATTATCATTCCAAAAGCAAGTAATGCGATCTTTTTCATCGAACTCGAAAATAAGAAAGGGCAGCCATATCGCTGCCCTTCTATATGATAAAGTACTCTTAATTGTGTTATTTCGCTTCTACGGTATCATTTAAATCAGCATCTACCAAAATACGTCCACAATTTTCGCAAACAATTATTTTCTTGTGTAAACGAATTTCACTTTGACGTTGTGGTGGGATTGAATTGAAGCAACCGCCACAAGCATCACGCTCCACTGGCACAACTGCCAATCCGTTTCTATAGCTTTTACGAATTCTATCGTAGCTGTAAATTAAACGCTCATCAATGTGCGCACGTGCATCAGCACTTGACTTGTTTAATGCAGTTTCTTCTTTTTCGGTATCAGCAATAATTTTTTCGAGTTCTCCTTTTTTGTGATTCAGCACACCATCTTTTACACCTACCTGCTTTTTAGCAATTTCTAATGCTTTTATTTTTTCGGCCAGTTCCTCATTGGCATCACGAATATGTTTCTCGCACAGTTTTACTTCCAACTGTTGCATTTCTACCTCTTTATTAATCGCTTCAAATTCACGATTATTTTTTACATTATCACTTTGTTTTTCGTATTTGGCAATAAGTGCTTCGCTTTCTTTGATGGAATTTTTCTTGCCTTCAATGAACTCACTGATGCCATTTATTTCTTCTTCAATTCGTGTTTGGCGGCTTTGTAATCCCAATATTTCATCTTCTAAATCGCTCACTTCCATTGGAAGTTCGCCTTTTAAAATCTGGATCTCATCAAGTTTGCTGTCCACTTTTTGTAAACGCAATAGGTTTACCAGTTTTTCTTCAACGGAGAAATCTTTTACAGATGCCATATTAAATTTATAATTTGTAGTTATTATTCCCCAACAAAATAATGCACAGGATTTGTCCGTACAGTTGTTTTAAGGACGGCAAAGTTAGGGAAATTAGTGGTTATTATAGAAAAAAGCAGGTCGATTGTGTATTGTTCACTTTCCCAGTGCCCAATATCGGCTAAAACCAGTCGCTTATCTGCGTCAAAAAATTCGTGGTATTTAATATCAGCGGTTATATAAAATTCAGCACCAGCTCTACTTGCAGCAGTAATTAGCGAGCTGCCTGATCCACCACATACTGCAATTTTTTGCACGGGTTGGTTCAGTAGCTGTGTATGCTTTATCACAGCCAGTCCAAACTGTACTTGTAATAATATTAGTAGCTCTTTCTCGGATATGGGTTCAGGCAGTTCACCCATTAATCCGCTTCCAACCAATTGATTTTCATTGAGTAAAGGAAAAATATCAAAAGCTGGCTCCTCGTAAGGATGCACTGATTTTAGGGCATTCACTACTTGATATTGCAAGTGAGTAGGTAGTATAACCTCTACTCTTTCTTCTTTAACAATTTCCCGAATACCCCGGGTACCAATTACTGGATTAGCCAAAAGGGAACTTTTAAAACCACCTAAGCCATTGGTACTAAAACTCACTTCACTGTATTCGCCAATCTGACCAGCACCTGCTTCAAAGAGCGCTTCTCTTAGTTTGGTTGCGTTTGGTAGGGGTACAAAACAAACCAGTTTCACCAACGTATTGGGTTTGGGTAGCAGTATATGGGTATTGATGAGCCCTATCCGTTCAGCTATCATTTTATTAACGCCATCAGCAATATTGTCCAAATTGGTGTGAATGGCATAAATGGCGATATCATTTTTAATGGCGTAAATCAATGCTTTTTCAATGTAGTTTTTTCCAGTTAATTGCTTAATACCTTTAAAAAGTATGGGATGGTGTGCAATTACTAGGTTATAACCATTGGCTTTGGCTTCTTGCAAAACATTTTCAGTGGCATCGAGGGTACAAATTACGCCGCTGCATTCCCAATCGGCACAGCCGGTAAGTAAACCAGCATTGTCATACGACTCCTGAAACGCCAGTGGAGCTTTGGTTTCCAAAAGCTGAATGATTTGGCTTATTTGCATGGGGAATAAATTAGTGTCACGAAATTAGCTTCATTCTATCTTTGCGAAATGGATCAGGGTCGTTTTCTTTTTTTAGATGGTAAATTTTTACCAAGCAATAAAGCTGTTATTTCACCCGATAATCGCTCTTTCCGTTATGGGGATGGTTTTTTTGCGACTATTAAATGCAACAATGGGAGGTTACAGCTTGAATCTTTTCATTTAGAACGGATTACTGATTCGTTGCGGCTGCTTGAATTTCAACCACCAACTTATTTCCAGAGGGATTATATTCGGGAGTCTATTCTTTCCTTGTTACGGAAAAATACCCACAATGGATTTGCAAGGGTAAGGTGTACCATATTTCGTGGTGATGGCGGCATATATGATGCCCAAAACCACTTTCCACATTTGATGATACAAAGCTGGCCATTGAGTAATGAATCTAATCAACTGAATAATAATGGGTTAGATATTGGTATCTACCCCTATGCCGTAAAAGCAGTAGATCGTTTTTCTGGTATTAAGAGCAATAATTACTTGCCGTATACTATGGGCGCAATTTGGGCAAAGCAAGCGCATTTAAATGATGCATTAATACTTAATAGTAGTGGGATGATAGCAGATGCCACTATTGCCAATCTTTTTTTAGTATCTGATGGGCAATTAATTACTCCACCACTTAGTGATGGACCTGTAGCTGGGGTGATGCGGCGGGCTGTATTTCATATTGCCAAAGAATTTGGAATAGCGGCAGAAGAGCGGAGTATTTTACCGAGTGATCTATTGGTAGCCGATGAGGTTTTCTTAACAAATGCGATTTATGGACTCAAATGGGTAAAGTTGTTAGGGGAAAAACATTACCACCAAACATTTACACAAAGTTTTTTTAAGAAAATCCAACTGTTTTTTCTCGAATAATGATATTTTCGTATATTCGCACATCAGCCGACTTTGCTCGTTTGCATATCGTCATCTATTTAAATCAAAATATAATGAAAAATTTAAAACTCATTTTAATGCTGACAATGTTTCTGTCAGGCATTTTAACAGTTCAAGCACAAACTAAAACAAAAAGCCCAAAGCCAGGTATTTCTGCTGGTGTATTAGCAGCTGGTAATCTTACTTGGTTCCAGGTTAAAAATCATCCTACCAATAATATCCGCTACAACGCTGGATTAGGTTGGGCAGGTGGTTTGTGGTTAAATATCCCACTCACTTCAAAATTGTCGTTTGAACCACAATTCCAATATTCTGTATTGGATTATTCAGGTAATAATAACCCATTCAATCAGTTTGATGGAAGATTGCAATATCAATCATTACCATTGTTATTTAAATATAAAGTGGGATCTGATTTTGCAATTATTGCAGGTCCACAGATCGACTTTACAAATTCAATTCAAAATGATGGACCTACTAGGTATTTTAAAAGCCAGTATGAGTCAATCAGTACCATTCTTACCGGTGGTTTCGAGCTATTTCCTCGTAATAGGGTTCAGGTATATGGTCGCTATATGTATGGTATTTCTGATCTTAAATCAATTACCAATCCAAATAAAGGATTCGATTTTTACAATCAAGGCATACAAATGGGCGTGAAAGTGAAAATTTATGAGAAGAAAAAAGCATTACCACCACCACCACCACCAGCTCCTCCTGCACCAGTTGTAGTTCCAGAGCCTAAAGACACAGATGGCGATGGTATTACCGATGAGAATGACAAATGTCCTACCGTAAAAGGTGTTGCTAAATACCAAGGTTGCCCTGTTCCAGATACTGATGGTGATGGTGTAAATGATGAGAACGACAAATGTATTACTGTTAAAGGGCTTGCTAAATACCAAGGTTGTCCTATTCCAGACACTGATAAAGATGGTGTGAATGATGAAGAAGATAAGTGTCCTACAGTAATGGGATTGGCTCGTTATCAAGGTTGTCCTATTCCAGATACAGATGGTGATGGCGTTAACGATGAAGAAGATAAGTGTCCTACTGTTAAAGGTACTATTGATAACAAGGGTTGTCCTGAATTAGCTAAACAATACAAGTTTGATTATAAAAAAGTATTGTTCTTAACAGGAAAAGCTATCTTGACTAAATCTTCTAAAGTAGAATTAGAAAAAGTGGTTAAAGCAATGACTGAATATCCTAGCCTGAAACTTTATGTAGAAGGTCACTCGGATAACAGCGGTTCTGATAAAATCAATATTCCATTGTCTTTAAAGCGTGCGAATGCGGTTAAAACATACCTGTTCACTCGTAAAATTGCTGCGGAAAGAATGTTGACCAAAGGATTTGGTAGCACTATGCCAATTGATTCTAATAAAACACCAAAAGGCAAAGCAAATAATAGAAGAGTTGAATTTAGTGTTAGAGAAAACTAGATTGTTCTAAATTTTATATATCCAACGGGGGCTGTCTTTTAAGACAGCCCCCGTTTTTATGTATAGTCGCCAATGTTGAACCAATTGTAGATTTAAATGTTTTAAATTTGATGAAACCCACTGTTAATATATTTTGGTTCCGAAGAGATTTGCGGTTGCAAGACAATACTGGATTGTATCACGCACTTACCAATAATTTGCCTGTATTACCAATTTTTATTTTTGATAAAAACATTCTCGATAAACTCGAAGATAAAAACGATCGGAGGGTTGCATTTATTCACAATGCGCTGCAAGAAATGCAAGCTCAATTGGAACAAATGGGTAGTAGTATGGAAATATACTATGGATTTCCCACAGCTATTTTTCAAGACTTATTGCTGACTTATCATATTGAAAAAGTGTACACTAATCACGATTACGAACCCTATGCTTTGGAACGAGAAGGAGCAATTAGTTTGTTGTTTCAACAGCATGGAATTGAGTTTCATACATTCAAAGACCAAGTGATTTTTGAAAAGTCTGAAATCGTAAAAAATGATGGCTTGCCGTACACGGTCTTTACTCCCTACGCCAATAAATGGAGGGCTGCTTTAACAGATATCGCTGTAAAATGCTACGATATAAAATCGCATTTCAATCGCTTTTACCAACAAAGTGCAACAACCGTTCCCTCGCTTGAATCTATGGGGTTTATACCCAATCAGCAACGGTTTCCGACATTGGAATTGAAAGATGAAATAATAAAATATTACGATAAGAATAGGAATATTCCGTCTTTAGAAAACGGAACCTCAAAAATGGGTGTACACCTCCGTTTTGGAACGGTAAGTATTCGGGCATTGGCAAAAAGGGCAATGGCACTTAACGGGACTTATTTGAATGAATTAATTTGGCGCGATTTTTACCATGCCATACTCTGGCATTTTCCTAAAGTAGGTAAGGGCGAGTCGTTTAAAGCCGCCTATGAGCGCATTGAATGGAGAAATGATGAAGCTGAATTTGAGCGATGGTGTAATGGTACTACTGGCTATCCAATTGTAGACGCAGGAATGCGTGAGTTGAATTCAACAGGGTATATGCACAATCGGGTAAGAATGATTGTGGCTTCTTTTCTTACCAAACATTTGCTGATTGATTGGCGTTGGGGTGAAGCTTATTTTGCGTTGAAATTGCTGGACTTTGACCTTGCTGCCAATAATGGTGGTTGGCAATGGGCCAGTAGCAGTGGTTGTGATGCCGCACCTTATTTTAGGGTATTTAATCCTTATTTACAGACAGAAAAATTTGATAAGGAATTAAAATATATTCATAAATGGGTTCCTGAGTTTCAAGAATTCACCTATCCAAAACCCATTGTAGTGCACGAAGTTGCCAGAAAGCGAGTACTGGAAGTTTATGCTAAAGCGTTGAAACAAGATTAATCTGAGTACGGTGGGCAATTGAAGTTAACACTTCCACTGCTTTTCTACCTTCATCTCCTAAATCAAGTGAAAAATTATTTACATAAAGTTCAATATGCTTTTGCATGGTATCATCACTCATTTCTTGAGCATGCTCACGCACATAATCTGAAATCTGCGGATAATGGATAAAGGCATATTCAATACTCTTTCGAATCAATAGATCTACTTTGTTAATAATGATAGGGTCTATTGTTTTTTTAGCAATTATTCCGCCTAATGGAATTGGAATATGTTGAGACGCTTCCCAAAAAGCACCCAAGTCCACCAATTTAACCAAACCTTTTTGCTCATAAGTGAAACGGTTTTCGTGGATAATTACACCTGCATCAACTTCACCTGATAAAACAGCATCTTCAATTTCATTGAATACCTTAAACACCGTATTTTTTGCTGTTGGAAATGCCAATAAAAAAAGTAAATATGCAGTAGTATGCTTACCTGGAATTGCAATTTTTAAATGATCCATCGCCTGTATATGGTGGGCTTTGTTCTTGCTCACCAACAAAGGTCCAACACCCTTACCCAATGCACCGCCACTGCTTAGCAATAGATATTGTTTTCTTACTAGGTGAAGCACTCCATAACTGATTTTTGAAAAATCCATTCTGCCCTGTAACGCCCATTCATTAAGGGTTTCAACATCTTCGAGCTGAACATCGAATGAAATTCCATCCGTATCAATTTTATGATTTACCAATGCATCAAAGATAAATGTATCGTTGGGGCATGGTGAGAAAGCGAGCGTATATTTCATTTAAGTGTTGAATCTGAAATGGGTAATCTGGTTAATTCATTTTGTATAATGCATCTATATAAACAAGTATGGTTTGGTTAAGCTGGTGAATAGCTTCGTTTATTTTCCAATTGTTTTTATTTCTCTCACCAATATAGTTAGAGACAGACCTGATTTGAATAAAAGGAATATTCATTGCTTGGCAAGTATAATGCAAGGCGGCTCCTTCCATTCCTTCTAATATGGGTTTGTATTTTTCCTGTAAAATGGCGATTCTTTTTTTCTGGGTACTGATTTGATTTACGGTAATAGATCTTACCATTGGCAGTTTTAGGAGGTTGAATTTTATAAGCCAGGGGTTCAATAATTTACCTTTTTTAAAAGGTAGGTTGCTGCTTTTCTCCAACTTCAAATCAAAAATATCTTTCCATTCACCACCTTCTTCTACGCCAATATCTCCTAATATTTCCTCTTTTACTGCCAATACTTTGCCGAGTGGTATTTGCTTATTAAAACTACCTGCAATGCCCATTTGAATAATTAAATCGGGTTTCTGTCGCAAAATAAGCTGGGTAAGGCATACCGATGTTGACAATATTCCTACTCCTGTGGTACAAAATTGAATCTTTATACGCTTGTCAACACTAGGGTGGCGCTGCTTCAATTGCATTGAGCTGGGCATCCATTCACCTTCGGTAGCAGCAGTAATTAGGATATGCATAAGTGTAAAGTTGGTGAAAAACGGTCAACTTTCAGAGATTTTGTACCTTTACAAAAATTTTTGAATCGAATGGTGTATTTGACGAGGCAAGAGCATTTTAACGCAGCACATAAATTATACAATCCTTCATGGTCAAAAGCGCAAAATGAAGCTGTTTTTGGGGTATGTGCAAATGAGAATTGGCATGGTCATAATTATGATCTATATGTAACCATAAAGGGTAGTCCTGATCCCGATACTGGCTTTTTATTTGATGTGAAAGAGTTGAGTCGCCTCATTAAACTGTATGTTGTTGACCGATTGGATCATAAAAATTTGAATATGGATGTGCCTTTTATGGAAGGGAAAATGTGCAGTACTGAAAACCTAGCATTGGCTATATGGAAGGAACTGGCTCCGCAACTACCCACTACAGTGCAATTACATTGTATTAAGCTGTATGAAACACCAAGGATTTATGTGGAGTATTTTGGTGAGGCATAGTTTTTGTTCAATCAAACAGGGTTGTTTGGGCAAATCTGTTGAATGATTCATGATTTTTAAACCAAATAATGGGTTTTACGTTATTATAATAGGCCACTTGATCAGCACACTTCTGAAACAGTGCCTAAAGTAGATGAGCGAATACTTGATTTTGTACTTTTATTTTAAATACTCCGCAAAGTGTGCGCGAAGATGCATTACTGTATAATATGGGTAATAGAAGGGTAGTTGTATTTAGGAAAGAGCATTTTAATGCGGCTCACCGCCTTAATAATCCCCGATGGTCTTTAGCGGAGAACAAAAAAATATTTGGACTCTGTAATAACGAGCATTACCACGGTCACAACTATGAATTAATTGTGCAGGTAACGGGGGAAATAGATCCAGATACTGGCTATTTAATTGATATGAAAATATTGAGCGATCTTATTAAGGATGAAGTACTCAATAAGTTCGATCATAAAAATTTAAACTTAGATGTAGCAGCGTTTGAAAATTTAAACCCTACGGCGGAAAATATAGCAATAGTAATTTATGATTTACTCCGTAATAAATTAAAAGCATCACTCGAATTAAAAATAAGATTGTATGAAACAGAACGAAACTTTGTTGAATATCCGGCTTAACGGTGATCAAATTGTTTTTACAGACGATGAACTGGCCGAAGAAATGGGCGATAATCATATCAGTACATCAGTAGACACACCCATATTGGATACTGCATTTGATAAAAGTGATGATGAAAAAATTGCTATTATACAAGCACATTTCAAAGCGATTATGGAAACGATGGGTCTCGACCTATCAGATGACAGCTTAAAGGGTACGCCCAAGCGTGTTGCTAAAATGTATATTAAAGAAATTTTTAGCGGGCTAAATCCTGCCAATAAACCAGCAATGGCATTGTTCGAAAATAAATACAAGTACAATGAAATGTTGGTAGAAAAAAACATTTCCTTTTACAGTAACTGTGAACACCATTTTGTACCGATCATGGGTAAAGCGCATTTAGCTTATATCAGCAATGGCAAGGTAATAGGTTTGAGTAAGTTGAATAGATTGGTGGAATATTTTGCAAAACGTCCGCAGGTGCAAGAGCGACTAACCATGCAAATTGCAAGAGAGCTACAGCAGGTATTGGGTACCGAAGATGTAGCTATTGTGATTGATGCAAAGCATTTATGCGTTGCCAGCCGCGGTGTAGAAGACGATACCTCTTCTACCATCACTGCTTTTTATGGTGGTAAGTTTAAAGAGGAGAAAAGGAAAGAAGAATTTCTTCGCTATCTCGAGTTGAAAAATGAATTTTAATTTTATGATTTCAACCTTCTTGGTTGACCTCATAAATATATATTTACTACGATAATTGAAGATGATGGGGTTTGATTTAAAAGCCTTTATTTTGCTTTTCTAAAAGCAATCGTATGTTCAAACACGCATTTATTTTTCCCGGTCAAGGAGCTCAATTTTCTGGGATGGGAAAAAGCTTGTATCAGACCCATGCAAGTGTAAAAGCGCTTTTTGACCATGCAGATGAACTACTTGGTTTTAGTATCAGTGATACAATGTTTAACGGTACAGATGATGCGTTAAAGCAAACCAATATTACACAGCCAGCCATTTTTCTACATTCAATAGCCGCCTTCTTAACCACTGAAGGCGCAAAGCCAGATATGGTTGCGGGACATTCGTTGGGTGAGTTTTCAGCCCTTGTTGCCAATGGGGTACTGCGTTTTGAAGACGCATTAAACTTGGTAAGTATTCGTGCAAAAGCCATGCAAAAAGCCTGTGAGTTAAACCCTTCAACGATGGCAGCGGTATTGAATTTGCCCGACCAGCAAGTAGAAGATATTTGTAAACAAGTACAGTTAGATACTGGAGAAGTAGTAGTGCCTGCAAATTACAATTGTCCCGGCCAACTGGTTATTAGTGGTTCTGTGAAAGCCATTGAAATGGCTTGTATACGAATGAAGGAAGCTGGCGCAAAACGAGCATTGGTATTACCAGTCGGGGGTGCATTTCATTCGCCACTAATGGGCTCTGCAAAAGAAGAGCTAGCTGCCGCAATTGAGTCCACCTTATTTAACCAACCCACGTGTGCCGTTTACCAGAATTGTGTTGCACGCGCTGTTACAGACCCATTGGAAATAAAAATAAATTTGATAGATCAGTTGACTGGTGCTGTGCGATGGACCCAAAGTATTCAGCAAATGGTTGCAGATGGTGCTACCCAATTTACAGAATATGGCCCCGGTAAAGTATTACAAGGATTGGTAGTTAAGATTGCAGGAACTGGGGTACAAGTGAATGGGGTGAACTAATTTACCGGAAGATGGGTTTCTACACTATTTTAATCCCAGCGCATTCAGTACGCCATCATCCCAAACTGGTATACCAGTTCTAACGGCCGATGTATAGCTGGTTAGTCCGAATGAATCATCATAATCCCAAATTGCCCAAGGTATTTTGTATTTCTCCAGCATCGTTTTTGCGTCGCTCAAAAAACGCAACCTACTATCAGGCGGAGCAAATTTTTTGTGAACCCCAAATTCATTACAGATTACCGTCACTTTTTTTTGAATACTCCAATTGTAAACTTGTTGAATAATTTTGTTCAGCGAATCGGCTCCAAATTGTTGTCGCCCATAAAATTCAATTTGATTTTTTACTGCTGCTAAAGTTGCATTTGCTGCTAGCGTGGCAACGTTTTGAGCGTTACCCGGATAGGGCAAAAAACGAATACCTGAATAAGGCAAGCCGAGCCAGTCCGCCGATTGATGGGTAAACGTAAATGGATCGTAGAGATGAAAAGTATAGATGATATTTTTTTGTGTAGAAGGAGTTAGCTGAATCAGATCAAACCAATTACTAAAATTTTCTGCAGTAGCAATAATAAAATGATTGGGAGTTGCTTCTCTAATAGATTGAATGATTTGTTCTTGAAAAGGTGCCCACCAATTTTTATCAATACCTGCAACCAATTGAGATGCACCGATATGTGGTTCATTCCAAATTTCAAAAAACAGTTTTGAGGTATCATACTGTTTGAATTGGTTGGCCAAATTTTTCCAGAACTGTCTGAATGAGGAGCGCGCCAATGGATCAATAGCAAGTCTCGCTTCAAAGTTTGGGCCGAATGCATGCATTTCTATAACGACTGCTAGACCTGAATTTAGAATCTGCTGGACTGCTTGATTCACCAACGCTAAATTTGCTGGTTGAATATCAGCAATATTATTCGGGCCACTTAATACAGATGGACCAATTGGTAAGCGTATATAAGTAAAACCAGCCGATTTAATTTGGTTAAAGTGGTTGTTGTTAAAGCGATTGGAGAATTGGGTTTTATCGGAGAAATCGTTGAACCAGTTCGATAAATTGATGCCTCTTGCCAATTGGTTGGTCACCAAAGATTGGGTACTATCCGTATTAATTTGTTCATTTGGGGTACTTTTATTACAAGAACCCAATGAAAGCATGATTGCCAATGCAGCCAATATGGAGTAGATTTTATTCATTATATACCAATAAATTTAAGGATTATATGCTGCAGTTCAACCATTCAGCATCAAAATCTGCATGATACTTTTTATAAAACTGAATAGCTGGCTCATTCCATTCTAGTACTTGCCATACAATACCGTTCAGTTTTTTTTCTTTAGATTCAATAATAAGGCGATTGAAAAGTTGTTGTCCAATTTTTTGTCCCCGCATTTTTTCGGTCACCAAAATATCTTCTAGGTACATCCGCTGTCCCTTCCAAGTACTGTAACGGATATAGTATAAAGCAAATCCCTGAACTATTTTAGTACCATTAGAAAGGTTGGTTTCCTCTGCCACAAATGCCCACCACACGGGGTTTTTACCAAAGCCACTTATTTCAAAATGTTCCAATGTAACCGTTACTTCATCTGGTGCTTTTTCATAAACAGCCAGTTCTTTAATCAGTTCCAGAATTCGGGGACAGTCACTTGGAATGGCTCTTCTAATCAGAATACTCATATGGATAGTTGAAAAGTAGTTTTAAAATTTACAACCCGTATTCATCATATTGCGAGTGCTTGTTCAAAATCAGCAATAATATCTTCTACTTGTTCAATACCCACACTTAGCCTGATTAAGCCATCGGTGATTTCATATTGTAAGCGTTCTTCTTTTGATAAACCGAGGTGGCTCATACTGGCTGGATGTGATAACAAAGTATCGGGTGTACCGAATGAAATGGCTTTTACACAGAGTTGTAATTGGTCAATGAATTTACTGCCGGCTGCTATTCCCCCTTTTAATTCAAAGCTCATGAGCGCACCAGCCTGCCGCATTTGTTTAAGGGCAATTGCATGATCGGGATGTGTAGCTAAACCACAAAAATTTACTTTCTCTACCGCAGGATGTTCTGCCAAATAATTAGCTACCAGCACTGCATTGTGGCAATGTCTTTCCATGCGAAGCTCCAAGGTTTTCAGTCCATTCAAAAGCAAGAATGCATCAAAAGGATTGCTGTTTCCACCGAGCAACACATGCCATTTCCAAATAGGACCATTCATTAATTCAAGGTCTTTACCAATTAAAATACCACCGATTGCATTGCCGTGACCATTTAAAAATTTGGTGGTAGAGTGCATCACAAAGTCAGCACCCCACTTAAAAGGTTGTTGTAAATAAGGGGTTGCTGCTGTATTATCAACCGATACTTTTTTACCCTTACTATGTGCAATTTTGCATACTGCTTCAATATCAATACATCGTAGCGTAGGATTGGAAGGCGTTTCAATATGAATGAGTTGAATGGTAGGATGATCAGTCAATATTTGTTCTAAAACAATTGCATCATTCAGATCTATCAATAGGGTTTGAATGCCGTTTGTTGCCAATACTTTATGCAATAATTCATGGGTGCCACCATATAAAGCGCGGTGTGATAAAACCATATCACCCGTTTTAAGGGTTCCTAAAAATAAAGTGGTGAGGGCGGCCTGTCCGCTGGAATGCAACAGTGCTTTCACTTCTAAAGGATTTCCCTTTTCATCTTTTAAGCCAAAGGTCTCCAAGGCTGCAATGGTTACTTCTGCGGCAGCAAAACCAGGGTTACCCCATCTGCTGTAAATTTTGGTTTTATCGCTTCCTGCAAAACGTTCACTTCCCTCAGCGGCCGTATCAAATGTGAATGTTGAACTGGCATAAATGGGGGTAAGGTGGGAATGATCTGCTTTATGATTTGCCGATGCATGAATGGCAGTAGTGCCAATACCAGTATATGTTTTTTTCGTTTTTTTATTCATTGCTAATCGTATTATTAATCTATCTCAATAACTTGCATTAATAGGCCCATTTTACCCAAGTTGCGCCCCAAGTAAATCCACCACCGAATGCGGCCAGAATAATATTATCGCCTTTTTTTAATTGAGATTCCCAATCCCATAAACAGAGTGGTAAAGTGGCTGCAGTAGTATTGCCATACTTCTGAATATTAATCATCACTTTATCTTTTGAAAGCCCCATTCTATTTGCGGTTGCATCAATAATACGAAGGTTGGCTTGGTGAGGAACCAGCCAAGCAATATCATCGCCAGTTAAATTATTTCGTTCCAATAATTCGGCACTCACATCGGCCATTCCTTTTACAGCGAATTTAAAAACGGACTGTCCCTCTTGGTAAGCAAAATGTTCTTTGGCCAATACGGTTTCAACGGTGGCGGGCTTTACAGATCCGCCTGCTTTCATATGTAGGAACTGGCGACCGCTGCCATCACTTTTTAAAATACTGTCTTTAATATAATTTTCTTCCTCTGTAGCTTCTAGTAATACAGCACCAGCACCATCACCAAAAATTATGCAAGTAGCTCGATCGGTATAATCAATGATGGCGCTCATTTTATCTACGCCCACTACAATTACTTTTTTATAGCGACCACTTTCAATATACATGGCGCCGGTAGATAATGCAAATAGGAATCCGCTGCAAGCTGCACTCATATCAAATCCCCATGCATTGGTAGCGCCAATTTTATCGGCAATAATATTGGCAGTAGCTGGGAATACCATATCTGGTGTAACGGTTGCACATATAATGCAATCAATTTCCTTGGGGTCTAACTTTTTTTTGCGTAAAATTTCTTCAATAGCAGGAACAGCCATATCACTGCTTCCGAGGCCAGGTCCTTTCAGTATTCTTCTTTCTTCAATACCGGTGCGACTGATGATCCATTCGTTATTGGTATCAACCATTTTTTCTAAATCAAAATTGGTAAGTCTTGTCTCCGGAACATATCCACCTACGGCGGTAATTGCTGCACTTATTTTTTGCATATTAATAATTAAAATTCTGAAGAGATTCAGTGGGGTTAATAATGGTAGTTTTGTTTTTTAATGTATTCTCCTGAAAAACGATAAGGAAAGATATTGGATGCTTTGAATACATTCATTTAATGCTAGATTTCTTCATCAAAAATTTTAATAAAGATACGTATAATTGGCTGCTTTTTAGTAGTTTTAGTGTCATATTATGATAGCATTTGTAAAGGGACATTTTGCGGTTAAAACACCAGGGCGTCTGGTAGTTGATGTAAACGGAGTTGGTTATGAGTTACAAATAAGTCTCCATACCTATTCTGCCATCAGCAATTTAGATAGTGGTCAACTCTTTACCTATCTGCATATTACTGAAAATGCACAGACCCTTTTCGGGTTTGCAGAGCCAACAGAAAAAGAGCTTTTTTTGAACCTGATCAGTGTTTCGGGTGTAGGTGCTTCTACCGCTCGCATGATGCTTTCTGGTATGCGGCCAGAAGAAATTACCCGAGCAATTGTGCAGGGTAATACCAAGCAATTGGAAGGAATTAAAGGAATTGGTAAAAAATCAGCCGAAAGATTAATTGTAGAATTGAGGGATAAACTGGGTAAACAGTCCGCTTCTACTATTTTATCAGGATTTAATGTTCCACAAAATGATATGGATGCCATAAATGCCTTAATTTCATTGGGTATTGGGAAGGCGATGGCCGAATCAGCCATTAAAAAGACCATGCAAAGCATTCCAGAAAACAGTTCACTCGAAGAAATTATTAAACAAGCACTCAAAAATATCTAGCTATTGTATTGAGCTCTACCTAACCAAGCTGAACTGTTGTTGCGCAAACTCCTTTATTTTTTTTTATACATCACCCTCTTTTTGTTGGCAAAGCCTGTTTTTGCCCAGCAGAAAGATTCTTTGCGTTATCCCATCAGCGATAGAAGAGGTGATGCTATTTCTTCCAAGCAAAAAAATCCTTTCGATATTGTAGATACTGCCCTTATTAAGCAATCGCTAGAATACGATCCTATTACCAAGCAGTATTATATAAAAGAAAAAATAGGTCGCTTAGATTACCGAAAACCTTCTTCTATCTCGTTTAATGATTTCTGGAGTCTGCAAAATAAAAAAGCGGAACAAGATTATTTTAAAAAAAGATCCGATGCATTGTTTTTATTGAATAAAAAAACAGTGCGTCCCCCCATGCAGACTTACAACAAATTATTCGATCGCCTTTTTGGACTTGTAGGTAATAACTTGAATGGCAACAAACTTAAAGTAGATATAAGGCCCAGTGGGGAAGTAAATATTCTGGCGGGCTATCAAGGTCAGCATATTAAGAATCCAACACTACCTGAAAGAGCAAGAAAAAATGGTGGCTTTGATTTTGACATGAATGCCAACCTAAATCTAAATGCCAGTATTGGCGATAAGCTTAAATTCCCGATTAACTATAATACCCTTACCAACCTTGGATTCGACAACCAAATTAAATTCGATTACAAAGGAATGGATGATGAAATTATTAAGAGTATTGAAGCCGGTAATATTTCTTTCAGATCTCGGGGGACACTTATTCCAAGTGCGCAAAATTTATTCGGTATTAAAACGCAATTGCAATTCGGAAAATTATTTGTTACTGCTGCCTTAGCACAACAGCGATCTTCCCGCCAAACACTTTCACTGCAAGGTGGCGCATCTACTCAACCCTTTCAAAAGCGGTTGGATGATTATGAAGAAAATCGCCACTTTTTATTGGGCAGCTATTTTAGAGATCATTTTAATAAAACCATGCGCAACCTGCCCCTTGTTAATTCACAAGTGCAAATACAAAGGATGGAAGTATGGATAACCAACAGAACGGGCGCTACAACAGATGCAAGAGATATAGTAGGGTTGATGGATTTGGCAGAACCAAGACCCTATAACCCTTCTGTACAGTCACTTACCGCCAATCCCTTGCCATTTAATGGTGCCAATAATTTGTATGCTTCTTTGGCCGCAAATTCCAATGCACGTAACCCTTCTTTTATTAATAGCCTGTTGTTATCGAAGGGGCTTCGTCCCGTTGATGATTATGAAAAAACATTTGCCCGTAAACTCAGTCCCAACGAATATTCTTTTAACCCACAAGCTGGTTTTATATCTATCAATACCCAATTACAAGCAGATGAAGTACTAGCTGTTGCATTCCAATATACTTATAATGGCCGTGTTTTTCAGGTAGGTGAATTTTCACAAGATATTTCACTCGACTCCTCCAAAGGTGTTCAAAAAGTATTGTTTCTTAAACTATTAAAAGCTACCTCACAGCGAACAGAATTGCCTATTTGGGATTGGATGATGAAGAATGTGTACTCACTCGATTTATTCGGTGGTATTGAGCGTACAGATTTTAAATTGAATGTTTTATATGAAGAACCCAGCGGTGGTTTAAAACGATTTCTTCCTGAAACTGCTGCCGCTGTTGATGGTCAGCCGCTGTTGCGCATACTGAATCTTGATCGACTCAATAATCGCAATGATCCACAACCCGATGGGGTATTCGATTATATAGAAGGCTTTACCATTTTACCACAGATGGGCCGAGTAGTATTTCCAGTACTAGAACCTTTTGGCCGCGATTTAGACAGCCTTGCTTTTTCGGGACTACCCACTGCTACCAAACAACGGTATATTTATTACCAACTGTACGATTCTATTAAAGCCATTGCACAAACATTTGCAAACCTCAACCGCTTCATCATGCAGGGGCAAGTAAAAGGCAGTGGCGGGGGATCAGAAATTTACTTAAATACGTTTAATATTCCGCCAGGCTCTGTGTCAGTTACCGCTGGTGGACAAGTTTTGCGCGAAGGCGCCGATTATATTGTTGACTATAATTTAGGGACGGTTAAAATTATGAATCAGGGCATTTTGAGTTCGAGTATTCCAGTAAATGTCTCCTTCGAAAATAATATAGGCTTTGGTATTCAACAAAGGGGTTTTGCAGGTTTGCGACTCGATTATATGGTGAATAAAAAACTATCCCTCGGAGCTTCCGTAGTTCGTTTGGGAGAGCGACCTTTTTTTACCAAAATGAGTTATGGAGATGATCCCATTCGCAACACTATGTATGGCATCGATTTTAGTTATCGTTCTGAACTACCTGGCCTTACACGCTTACTCAATAAACTGCCTTTTTATACCACCAAAGCAAAGTCTTCAATCAACGCATATGGCGAAGCAGCATTGCTTAAACCCGGTCACCCTCCTCAAATTGGTAAAGACGCGCAAGGGCTTATTTTTATTGATGATTTTGAAGGAACGCGGGCTGCTATCGACCTCCGTTTTCCATTTGTAGCTTGGTCGCTGGCTTCTACACCACAGGGCAATAACCGTTTTCCCGAAGCAGCATTGAGCGACTCCATTGATTACAACCAGAATAGGGCCAAGTTTGCTTGGTATAATATTGAACCCAACTTACAAGATAAAAATAGTCCCAATAATCCACTTCGTAGAAACCTTGCAGAATTAAGCGATCCAAGGGTGCGACAGGTATTTACCAATGAATTATTTCCGCAACGTACTACCAATATTACCGATGTACAAGCGGCCACATTCGACCTTGCTTTTTATCCAAGAGAAAAAGGACCTTATAATTTTGAAACAGCTACTTCACAAATCAATGCGCAGGGAAAATTAAGCAATCCTGCTGCACGTTGGGGCGGTATCATGCGCGCAATTGACCAGACTGATTTTGAGACCAATAATATTGAATTTGTAGAATTCTGGATGCAGAATCCTTTCATCAATAACAATGCAAGTAGGGGTGGTAAACTTTTTTTAAACTTTGGTAATATCAGTGAAGATATTTTAAAAGATGGGAAAAGATTTTATGAAAATGGATTGAATACACCCACTGTTCCTGCCGCAGTAGATAGTAGTAATACTTGGGGTAAAACTCCGGTAAATCCTATTCAAATTACGCAGGCATTTAGCAATGATCCCAATGACAGACCTTTTCAAGATGTTGGGTTTGATGGTATTGACGACAATGCAGAACGCAGAAAGAAAAATTATATACTGCAACGGCTGGCCAATAATTTTGGCACTGGTTCTAGTGTTTACCAACAGAGTCAATTAGATCCTGCTAGTGATAATTACAAATGGTACCGAGATCCTAGTTTTGATGCAATAGGTGCAGGTATACTCGGGCGGTATAAAAATTTTAATAACCCACAGGGCAATTCACCTATTGCAACTACGGGCGGTCAATTCACTTCTGCTGCTACACTATTTCCAGATAATGAAGATTTGAATAGAGACAATACCTTAAATGAAACAGAAGCTTATTATGAATATGAAATTCAGCTTCAGCCCGGTATGGATGTAGGTCGTACGCCTTATATTACCGATAAAAGAAGGGTGACTGTAAATTCAGCCGATGGTGTTACCAGAACAGAAGATTGGTTTTTATTTCGTGTTCCTATTAAAGGGTATTCACGCAAAGTGGGTAATATTCCCGACTTTAAATCTATCCGTTTTGCAAGAATGTATATGACTGATTTTGAAGATTCAGTAGTATTGCGATTGGCTAGATTAGATCTTGTGAGAAATCAATGGCGGCAATTTATTTACAATGTAGATACCACCGGATCTTACACACCTATTTCAACTGCTGGTGGTACCAGCCTGAATACTCTCGCAGTTAACTTAGAAGAAAATAATAGTCGCCAACCAGTGAATTATATTATGCCCCCCAATGTAGAGCGGGTGCAGTTGTTGAGCAATAACGGGGTGAACTTACAGCAGAATGAACAGGCCATCAGCATTCGTGTAAACAATCTTGCCAATGGAGAAGCGCGCGGAATTTTTAAGACATTGAATTTAGATATTCGCCGCTATGCCAATCTCTCCATGTATTTACACGCAGAATCAATAACGGGACAAAGAGTGGTAAAAGACAATGAACTGAATGCAGTAATTAGAATTGGGCAGGATTTTTTAAACAATTATTATGAGATAAAAATTCCTTTAAAAATAACGGCTCCAGGGGTTTATCCGAGAGGGCAAGAAGAGCGCGTTTGGCCTGTAGATAATAATATTGATTTTGCATTGCGTGAATTGATTGATCTTAAATTAGATCGAAATAATGCAGGAGCTTCACTCACCAATATTTTTAGAAAACGCATCGGTAATAAATCATTTTCCATTATGGGTAATCCCAATCTTGGTGAAGTTCGTGGAATTTTAATAGCAGTAGAAAATGCTAAACGCCCCGATAATATAGCTTTAAGCGCAGAAGTATGGGCGAATGAATTGCGACTGGCAGGATTGGATGAAAAGGGAGGAGCGGCCGCCTTAGGAAGGGTAGATTTGGTGCTGGCAGATTTGGGTACACTATCTGTTTCTGCCAATACCTATACCCAAGGTTTTGGTACCATTGAACAAAGGGTAAATGAACGGGCAAGAGATAATTTATTTCAGTTTGATATAGCGGCTAATATTGACGCTGGAAAATTGGTTCCTAAAAAAGCTCGATTGTCAATACCAGTATATGCTAGCATTAATAGAACAACCCTTACACCTGAATTTGATCCTTATGATTTAGACGTTCGTTACAAAGAAAAATTCAATCGTACACCCGGTAATTTACGCGACTCCATTCGTAGGGCCGCGGTGGACGAGACCACCATTAAAACACTTAATTTCACCAATGTGAAAGTGATGCAGGGTAAGGGCAAAACCCATTTACTGAGCTTGAGTAATTTTGATTTTAGTTATACATTTTCTCAAACAGAACACAATAGTCCCGTTATTCTCCAAAATAAAATTACCCGCCAGCGTGGTGCATTGGGATATACTTATGTGGGACAAAATAATTTTATAGAACCCTTCAAAAAATTAATCAAAGGCAACTCTGCTTGGCTGGCTTGGATTAGGGATGCAAATATTAATTTAAAGCCATCATTCCTCAGTTTTAGGGCGGATGTGAACCGCCAATTTGGAGAATTTATTCCTCGCATTGTAAATACATTCAGCAGTAAAGTAGATCGCGTTGATACTACTTACGATAAGTATTTTACGTTCGATCGTACTTATAATTTGCGTTGGGATCTTACCCGTTCTGTGAACCTAGATTTTAATGCTAATAACAATGCAAGGGTAGATGAACCATTTGGTAGAATTGACAATACCGCTAAGAAAGATACACTGAAAAATAATTTCTTAAAAGGTGGTAGAAATACTTTGTACCAGCAGAAAGCTTTGATGAACTACAATATTCCACTCAATAAATTCCCTTTTGCTGACTGGATTACGGCTCGTTATAGCTACAGTACTTCTTATAGTTGGATAGGTGCTAGTCGCATTGCAGTAAACCTCGGTAATACCATTGAAAATTCTCAAGAGAATACGTTGAATGCACAATTTAATTTTGGTAATCTTTATTCAAAATCAAAATGGCTGAGCGCTATTGATAATATTCCGGCACCCAAAATAAAGAACAATGCCGCAAATGGGAGTCAAAAAAAATTCACTGATGGAGCCCTTCCTTCTTTGTTGCCAACCAAGCAGGAAGTAATAGAGGGATTGGTGGGACAGAAAAGAATACTGGCTTTGAAAAAGTGGAGGCAGCAGCGAAGAGATATTCGAATTGGAGAGAAACTAAGCCGACAATCAACGATGTATGAACTGAATGAATTTGAAAGAACAGCGGGTAAATTCGTGACCATGTTTCGGAATATTTCTGTGAACTATGGAGAAAATTTTAGGAGTCGCTTACCCGGGTATATGGACAGTACACAGTTTATTGGACAGAACTTTAAAACGATGGCACCTGGGCTCGATTATGTATTTGGTAAACAACCCGATGCGGAATGGATTAATGGAAAAATTAAGAAAGGATTATTATCGAAAGACAGTACTTTTAACTTTTTATTCCGCCAGAGTTTTGAGCAGAGAATGAATATTACTGCTCAACTAGAACCAATTAGGGAGTTGGTAATTGATATTAATCTTGATAAGACGTTTACCAAAGACTATTCCTCATTAATAAAAGATACTACAGGAACGGGAAATAATTTTGGTCAGTTGAATCCCTTATTCAATGGGGGTTTCAGCGTTTCTTATATTGCTTTTAATACTTTGTTTGGGCAGCAAAACCCGAATGAATTGTCCACTACGTTTAAGCAGTTTGAGGCCAATCGATTGGTGGTATCCCAAAGGGTGGCAGCGTTGAATCCATATTGGCAATCGCTCCCTAATAACCAAAAATTTTCGGCCGATGGATATGCAACTGGTTATAATCGCTATGCGCAAGATGTATTGATTCCATCTTTTATTGCAGCATATACTGGTAAGGATGCAAATAGTATTTCATTGATAAAAGATGGCGCAAAAAGCATCAGTGCCAATCCATTCAGAGGAATCATTCCACGACCCAATTGGAAACTAACTTATACTGGTCTTAGTAAAATTCCAGCACTGGCAAGCATCTTCTCTAATTTCACTATTAGTCACGGCTATAATGGCCAACTTAGTATGAATAGTTTTAACAGTGCGTTGCTGTACCAAGATCCATTTCGATTAAGTGCGCCCGGGTTTATAGATACCACGAGTGGAAATTTCATTCCATTTTTTCTAGTACCGAATATCAGTATGTCAGAAAGATTTGAGCCCTTGTTTAAAATTGATTTCACCACTATAAATCAATTTAATTTTAATTTAGAATTTAGAAAAAGTAGGCAATTGAGTATGAGTTTGATTGACTATCAGTTGAGTGAAAGTAGGAGTACCGAGTGGATACTTGGCGTGAATTGGAGAAAGAGTGGGTTTAAATTACCCTTTAAAATACCTGGTATGAAGGGCAAGACCTTGCAGAATGATTTGAATTTTAAGTTGGATATTTCGGTGCGTGATGTAAGCATCAGCAATAGTCGCCTAGACCAAGCAAATGCTTATGGAACGGGAGGGCAAAAGGAAATTACCATACAGCCGGCTATTGATTATGTGTTGAATAATAGAATCAATATTAAATTCTTTTTCGATCAACGCCGTGTAACACCTTATATATCTACCTCAGCGCCCATCACCAATACCAGGGCTGGTGTGAATGTGAGAATATCATTGGCGCAATAAAAAATCCCCTCTGCAAAACAAAGGGGATTGAACAATTAATTTTTTCGGAAAGCCCACTTACCCATTTCTTTCCAACTCACTTTTTTTCCGTACATCAAAATTCCAGTACGGTAAATTTTTCCACTCAGCCAAGTGGTGAGTAAGAATCCACCAATTAAGGAGAGCATACTCAACCCGAGTTGCCAATAGGGAACAGTACCTGGAATTCCATAAGCGATTCTGGCCATCATTACCATGGGAGAACTGAAAGGGATGATGCTGGCCCAAGTAGCAATAGAAGTACTTGGATCTTGCACTGCATTGCTCATGATGATGAAAGAAAAAATAATGGGCATAGTGATGGGTAACATTAAAGATTGTGCGTCTTGAGGATCTTCATTCACCACACTTCCAACTGCTGCAAAAAGAGAGGCATAAAAAAGATAACCCCCTAAAAAATAAAAAATAAAACAAGAAATAATAACAGGCCAGTTGGCGGTACTCATGGTATGTTGAAGTTTGTAAATTTTCTGTGCAGCATCACCAGCTTGCACCATGCCACCGGTGGGAATTTGTCCATTTGACTGCTGCAAAGTGCTTACTTGTTGCATTACGTCGTGGGGTATAAAAAATTGGGCGGCAGTGGTAAGCACGCCAATTAAAATAATCCACATAAAAAATTGGGTTAAACCAACAGCGCCAATACCAATTATTTTACCCATCATTAATTGAAAGGGTTTAACGGAGCTTACCATTACTTCGGCAATACGATTGGTTTTTTCTTCCATCACACCGCGCATAACCATGGCACCGTAAATAAACATGGTAATATAAATAAGCATACCACTTCCAAAACCAATGCCATAGGAGAGTGCCGCATTACTTTCTTGAACACTATTGCCTTTTTCTTCCATTGATTTTAATTCGGCGAACTGAGATTTGCTGCGAATGGAATCGAGCTGAGAGCGCTGTATGCCAGCATCTTGTAGCATTTTATCTTCAATGGCTTCATTAATTTTATCGCTGATGCTGGTCTCGGTATTTAGACCCAGACGTTTTTTAGAGCGAATGATATAATTCACTTTGGCCGTGCCTTCAAATTTAGGGATGAGAATAATATCTGTGAAACCTTTTGTAATATAATTAGCGGTATCTACATTTTCTGGGAAAGTAAAATTAATTTCTTTGGTATTTTGTAAGTTGGATTTAAAGAAACCATTTTGGTCGATCACCGCAATTTTATGTTCATCTTTTCCGCTGATAGATAGGAAGGTAGCACCCGCAATAAAGCCCACCATAATAATGGGTGTGAGTAAGGTAGTGAGTAAGAAACGTTTATTTTTTACCCTGCTGAGGTATTCTCTTTGTATGATGATAAAAATTTTGTTCATAATAGGTTGATTGATGAAATGATGGTGAGTTTACAAAATTTAGAAGTTTAACTTTCTGAACGCTCAAAAGCCCTTGCTGTGGCGTGTGTACCTTCTACAAGGTTGATGAATATTTGGTTGAGTGTTGGAAGAATTTCCCGGAAAGACTCAATACTATTGTCTTGTTGTAAAAAATATTTTAATACGTCGTTGCTTTTAAAATTTTCATTTATTTGAACAATCAGTTCGTTCCCTTTTTGTTCTATAATATTAAAAGCATTAGAATTAATTTCATTGGGAAGGCTAGATAGTTGAATGCTGAATTTATTTTCTTTGAATTGTTGTTTAATATCAGCAACCGTACCGTCCAATACTTTCTTACCCAAATTCACCAATACAATATGGTTACAAATTTCTTCAACCTGCTCCATGCGATGGGTACTAAAAATAACGGTACTACCTCTTTGAGCGAGGCCATAAATTTCTTCTTTAATTAAATTGGCGTTCAGCGGATCAAGGCCACTGAAAGGTTCATCTAGAATAATCAATTTAGGTTCGTGTAAAACGGTGGTTACGAACTGTAATTTCTGGCTCATGCCTTTGCTCAGATCCTCCACTTTTTTATTCCACCAACTTTCCATTTCCATGCGATTGAACCAGAATTTTATTTTTTGCATGGCATCGGATCTGCTAAGACCCTTTAGCTGTGCCAGATAAAGTGCTTGTTCGCCGATTTTCATTTTTTTATACAAACCTCTTTCTTCTGGCATATAGCCGATTTTAATGATATCGTTGAGCGGATCAAAAGGTTTTCCATCAAACTGAATATTTCCGCTATCGGGATAGAATATACCAGTAATCATACGAAGAAGTGTTGTTTTACCAGCACCATTGGGACCTAGCAGTCCAAATATACTCCCCTGTTCAATGGAGAAGCTAATATCGTCGACTGCTTTTTGTGAAGCGTAATGTTTTTTTAGATTGGATAAACCGAGGATTTCGCTCATGAGTTATGATAGTTTAAGTAAATGTCTGCTAATTAGTTGCTTTATTCATTATATTATTACAATCTGCAATTAGATTATCAATATTTTTGCAATATTACGAAGCTGGTTGAGTTATTTATATTGAATTAAATTTAAATAGCTTCTTAAAGTAAATTAAATAAAATGCGGGCAATAAAGCAATTGATTTTTACAAGTCTACTATTGATTATGGTAGTGGCATTTAGTAGTTGGGGTTTTTTGGTGCATAAAACAGTGCACCAGTTGGCAATTTACCAGTTACCTGCAGAAATGTCCACTTTTTTCTATAGTAATATGGACAAGCTGGTTTACGATGCAGTGAGGCCAGATATTAGAAGGAATACCGACAGTGCGGAAGCCCCAAAGCATTTTATTGACTTAGAGCCATACGGAGAAAAAGCAGCCTATAGAATGCCAATGGGATGGGAGGATGCAGTAACCAAGTACAGTCTTGATACTTTGAATACGTATGGATATGTTCCTTATCATATTATTTGGATGAAGGAGCAGCTAACCAAAGCCATGCGCGAAAAAAACAAGGACAGTATTATATTTTATGCTGCTGATATTGGCCACTATATAGGAGATGCCAATGTGCCATTGCATACATCCATTAATTACGATGGGCAGTTAACCAATCAAAAAGGGTTGCACAGTCTTTGGGAATCGATGATTCCGGAATTAGAAATTGAAAATTATAACCTGTATAGCAAGCACAAAGTTCGTTATTTACGCAAGCCTTCACAAGCTATTTGGAAAGCCATACGCAGGGCGCATGAATTATTACCCGAGTTGTTGGCAAAAGAAATAGAAGTATCTCAGCAGTTTACAGAAGCAGAAAAATTTAGGGTACAGGAAAGAAGGGGCAAACCGTATAAAAATTATACGCCAGCATTTGCAAAAGCATACGCAGCAAGTTTAAAAAATACCATTAATGAGCAGCTGATACATTCAGCAGATTTAATAGCCGATTTTTGGTACACCTGTTGGATAGATGCGGGAAAGCCAGAGCTGGGTGAATTAGCAGGCTGGAATGATAAAAAACAAACCATGTATCAGCAAGAGTTGGAATACTATCAGAGCAATACATTAATAAAGGAAGGAAGGTTGCAGGCAAGAAAAAATGCGGGTGCGGCTTCGGAATAGTTTATTCAAAGCTGGCTTTAATTTGTACGGCCAGTTTTTGCCCGTCCATTGCGGCGCTTACAATACCACCGGCATAACCAGCTCCTTCACCACAGGGGTACAAATTTTTTATTTGTGGGTGTGAGAATGTGGTGGGGTTTCTTGGAATTCTAATAGGCGAAGAAGTCCTGCTTTCAGTAGCAACCACCACTGCTTCATTGGTAAAGTACCCACGCATTTTTTTACCAAAACTAAGGAGTCCACCTTGTAGACTTTTTAAAATAAAATCAGGTAGAACGGTGCTTAGATCGGCAGAAGCCACACCGGGCACATAACTACAGTTGGGTAAGCTGGTAGATAATTTATTATTGCAGAAGTCGCCCATTCTTTGAGCGGGAGCAACCAATTGTCCCCCGCCTGCGAGGAAGGCTTTTTGTTCAATGGCTTGTTGGAATTGAAGAAGGATGGTAGACGGTGGAAGGTGAACCTTGGATGGCAGCGGATTTTGTTTGAAATAAGCTATTGCATCTGCTTCGGTAACTTGTACAACCATTCCGCTATTGGCAAAGGGGTTGTTTCTTTTACTGGGGCTCCAGCCGTTCACAACCAGCTCACCTGGATCAGTAGCTGCGGGGGCAATAATACCACCGGGACACATACAAAAACTGAAAACGCCACGCTCATTTACTTGTTCAACCAAATTATAAGATGCAGGGGGTAGATAGGGATCTCGAATGGCGCAATGGTATTGAGCCGCATCAATAATATGTTGTGGATGTTCAATCCGAATGCCCAATGCAAAAGGTTTTGCTTCAATCAATATATTTTTATGCGCCAATAAATGAAAGATATCTCTAGCTGAGTGGCCGGTAGCGAGCAGGTAAGCGTCGCCTGTAAATTCGTCACCATCGGCGGTATGAATTTTTTTTATCTCACCGTTTTCAAGCGTGAAGTCCACCAATTTTTTTTCAAATAAAACAAGTCCCCCACAGGCGATGATTCGTTCCCGCATGGCGGTAATAATTTGCGGGAGTTTGTTGGTGCCAATATGAGGGTGAGATTGGTAGAGTACAGTTTCATCGGCACCGAATTGGTAAAATAGTTGCAGTACTTTATCAATATTACCTCTTTTGCTGCTGCGGGTATATAATTTACCATCGCTATAAGTGCCAGCACCACCTTCACCAAAGCAGTAATTACTTTCGGGGTTTACCAAGCCTTCTTTATTTAATCGGGCAAGGTCTCTTCTTCTAGATTTAACGTCTTTACCTCTTTCCAGAATAATGGGTTGAATACCGAGTTCAATTAATTCAAGCGCTGCGAAAATACCAGCGGGGCCAGCCCCGATGATGATTACTTTTTTAGCATTGCGGGGAAGCGCACTAAAATTCACCGAAGTTTTTTCTCTAGCTACTGAAGGTTCGTTGATAAAAGCTTTAAGGGAGAGGTTAACCCAAGCTTGTTTGCCTCTAGCATCGATGGATTTTTTGGTGATAAAAAAACCATTTACATCAGCAGCTTCAATACCGGCGGAGCTGGCAATAAAGGCTTTCACTGAATCGATAGAAGCAGCTTCGTCTGGTTTTAATTTAAAAGAAAAATTTTTTTGCATACTGTTAGGTTTTTATCCTAAAAAGTTTTGTTCATGAACCACTCTTTAACGTTGGGTCTTCTACCGCCCACCGTCTTTTTAAAACGGCAAATCATCTACAATATCTTCAGGGGGTGGGATATCATTGTAGTTAGCAGTAGGGGGCATATCGGAATCACTAGAAAGTTTTAGGGTTTCCATTCTCCAGGCGTCGAGGTTGGTAATATAATTTTCCCTACCATCTTTCATCCATTTAGAGCCTTTGATATTGAACATTACTTTTACTTCATCGCCCATATTAAATCGGTCGGGCATGGCGGTCTTATCCTGCACGCATTGAAATTTAACGTAATTGGTAATGGATCTACCGTTGATGTCTTCTGTTTTTTCAATTACAAATTCCCTGGTTTTAAACGACTCAGTGCGTTGAACAATATCGTAGCGGGCAACCAGTTTGCCATTTATTTCATAACTCATGGGTAGTATTTTAGTGAGGCAAAAGTAGGGTTAAATAAGTGACCCCATTAAAATTTACTCCGCAATAAATATTATTGTACCTTTCTATATTACCAAAAAGAGCAGGATGGTCGGCAGGATACTTTCAGTGATGATAAGCTTAACATGCTTCTGCTGTAGTGCACCTAATTTGCCTATAACGGTGGCGCATCAGCGTTATCGAATAGAAAAGAAATTTGAACCAGATACGGTCATGGTGCAATTGGTTAATCCGTTTGCAGCGGAAGTAAAAAAAACGATGGGTGAAGTGATTGGTTTTGCAAATAGTACCATGTATCGAAAGCAGCCAGAGAGTGGGTTGGGCAATATGATGGCGGATTGTATGCAGCAGATGGCAGCGAGAAAATATGGACAGAAAGTGGATATTGGGCTGATCAACTATGAGGGCATTCGAGCCCCAATTCACAGGGGGAATATAACGGTAGGATCGGTATATGAGTTGATGCCTTTTGATAATATATTGGTATTGCAAGAGTTGAGTGGAGTGGTATTGGAAAAATTAATTCAGCATACGGCTTCTATGGGAGGATGGTCAGTTTCTGCTGGATCTGGGTATAAAATCAAGGATAGAAAGGCGGTCGACATTGTAATAGATGGAAAGCCACTCAATTTAAAGTTGCGGTATACCATTGCTAATACAGATTATATTGCCAATGGGGGTGATAATACTGCTGTATTGAAGGGGATACCACAACACAATAAGGGGTATTTGTTGCGGGATATATTGATAGCATATATAAAAGAAATTACGGCTGGAGGAAAGCCAGTGGAAGGAAGGATTGAAAACAGGGTAATTCAATGGAATGAATAGAAGAAAATTTATACGCGAAACGGCATTCACGGGTGGCGCATTATTGGCGTCTGGTGCTATTGGTGCATCTATACCTATTCAGCATGCGCTCACCATTTTGCATACCAATGATGTGCACAGTAGGATAGATCCGTTTCCAATGGATGGCAGCAGAAACCAAGGATTGGGAGGGGTAGTGGCGAGAGCGGCCATTATTCAAGATATAAGGGCCAATATAGAGCAGGTATTGTTATTAGATGCGGGTGATATTTTTCAGGGCACACCTTATTTTAATTTATTTAGGGGAGCGGTGGAAATAAAAGCCATGAGTAAAATGGGTTATGATGCGATGACTATAGGTAACCACGATTTTGATGCGGGGATAGAGAATTTTGCCAATCAATTACAGCATGCCAATTTTCCGGTAGTTATTTGTAATTATGATTTTACAGGAACGGCGATGGAGACAAAATACCAGCCTTATATTATTCTCGAAAAAGGAAAATTGCGGGTAGGGATATTGGGAGTAGGCATAGCGTTGGATGGAATAGTAGCGCCAGAAATGTATGGGCGAACGCAGTATCAAAATCCAATAACGGCTGCCAATGCAACTGCTGCTATACTAAAAGAAAAAAAATGTGATATGATTATTTGTTTATCGCATTTGGGTGATAAGTATGAAAATGAAGAAGCGGAAAAAGTGAGTGATGAAATTTTAGCAAAAGAAAGTTACAACATCGACTTAATTATTGGAGGGCATACGCACCGATTTTTTGAGCAGCCCAGAAAATACCGAAATAAAAGTGGTGGCGATGTTTTGGTGAATCAAATGGGCTGGGGAGGCATTCAAATGGGGAGGATGGAATATATTTTTTCGGGTAAAACAGGGGAAAAACGCTCAAAAGCCCATACTGTGGTTGTGACGAGAAAAACAAGCGAATAAAAAAATTTTTTTTTCAACATAAAGTCTACATATTCGCAGCCCTATTTTATTTTTTCGAAACATATCCACATATGGGGAAAATAGAATAACTTGAACACCAGACAGAGCAACAACGTATAATATATAAATGTTCACATAATTGAGTATGGCTAAGAACGCGGAAACTATTTGGGTAGATTGTTTAAAAATCATCAAGGACATTGTAGAATGGCAACATTTTAAAACTTGGTTTGAACCTATTACACCAGTTGAATTAAAGGGCAATATCTTGATGATTCAAGTGCCCAGTCAATTCTTCTACGAGTATTTAGAAGAGCACTATGTAACGCTATTGGCAAAAACGCTGAAGCGAGAGCTGGGTAAGGATGCTAGACTTGAATACCGTATTATGGTAGACAGTGGTAATTCGAATGGAAGAAACGGATCGATGGATATACCAGCACGTGGTTCTAAGTCAATCAATAACAATGAAATGAATTTTCCGTTGGTGATAGACAATCCGGTTAAGAATCCTTTTGTGATTCCTGGGTTGAAAAAAATGCAGATAGATCCGCAGCTCAATCATATGTATACATTTGATTCATTTATTGAGGGTGATTGTAATCGGGTAGCGAGAAGAGCGGGTAAAACGGTTGCTGAAAAGCCAGGCGCCAATTCTTTCAATCCGTTGGTAATATATGGTGGTGTAGGATTGGGGAAAACCCATTTGGCGCAGGGGATAGGCAATGAGGTAAAGCGATTGCATCCATCTAAAGTGGTATTATATGTGAGTAGTGAAAAATTTATCAATCAATTTCAGGATCATAGTCGCAACAATGCGATCAATGATTTTATACATTTTTATCAGTTGATAGATGTGTTGATAATAGATGATGTACAATTTTTTAGTCGCGCCGAAAAAAGTCAAGACGCATTTTTTGCCATCTTTAATCATTTGCACCAGAGTGGAAAGCAGTTGGTATTAACATCGGACAAGCCGCCTAAAGATTTAGATGGTATGCAAGAGCGATTGTTGAGTAGATTTCGTTGGGGTTTGAGTGCTGATATACAGGTGCCTGATTATGAAACACGGATAGAGATATTGGAGAAGAAGATGAAGAATGATGGGTTGGATATGCCCAAAGAAGTGGTGAAATATGTTGCTTACAATATTAATACCAATGTACGTGAGTTGGAGGGCGCATTAATTTCATTGTTGGCGCAATCTTCATTGAATAAGAAGGAGATAGATGTGGAGTTGGCGAAGAAGGTATTGCGAAATTTTGTGAAGACGAGCAGCAAAGAGATTACTATAGATGCGATACAGAAAATGGTATGTGAATATTTTGATGTGCCGTATGATCGATTATTGCATAAGACACGTAAGCGGGAGATTGTGCAGGCAAGGCAGATAACGATGTATTTGGCAAAGGCGTTTACCAAGAATTCGTTGAAAACGATAGGGGAGCATTTTGGTGGTAGGGATCATACTACGGTAATACATTCTTGTCAAACTGTGAAGGATTTGATGGATACGGATTCTATTTTTAGGGAGAATGTGATGGAGTTAACGCAGAAAGTGCAGTTAGCGGCGATGTAGGTGGTTAAAATGGGATATAAAATAGTTGCATCCTGACCAGAAATGGTCGGGATGTTTTATTTTGGTCTTTTTTCAATCAATTTTTGGCAGTTCCCCCTTGGAAACTTATTTTTGCAACCCTCTCTGAAAAGAGTAAGGACGGTGAGGTGGATGAGCGGCTGAAATCAGTAGTTTGCTAAACTGCCGTACGGGTTAAACTGTACCGCGGGTTCGAATCCCGCCCTCACCGCAAGCGGCCAAGAATTTTAGGTTTCGGGAAGTAGCGCAGGCCGGTAGCGCACCTGGTTTGGGACCAGGGGGTCGCAGGTTCGAATCCTGTCTTCCCGACAAATAACAAAAAAATCCCACGACTTTAGTCGTGGGATTTTGCGTTGAGGGTGCTGGGCGCTTGCGACCGTAAGCCCGAAAACGCAAAAAGCCTTAGTGCGCAAAGCGCACTGGGCTTTTTTTGTATTTGTACCCACCCCTTTGGATCAGCGATCCCAACGAAGTGGGTGAGCTAATCCTGTCTTCCCGACATAAGATCAAACCCTTCGATACAGTCGAAGGGTTTTTTATTTGGAGGTGCTTCATAACGGAGAGTTACTTGTGAGTCCAAATGCCAAAAAATACGTCCTTTGTATTTGCCACTAATGTAAATAATCGTGCATTCCGATTATGCGCGATTATTATGTGTTCAACTTGCGGTAAAAATGGTGAATACTATCTATTTTGCGGTATATTAAATCAATTTTACAGTTTTTGGATGAAAAAATGAACAATTGGTATAAGGAGATTTTGCATCTGAAACGCTGGTAAATCGCTACTTTCTTAGTACACCGAATAAGAGAAGATATTTAATAGAATATGGTTCAAGAATATAGAGGCTTATTAAGTAAAAATAGCAGGAACTAATATAAAAGATAAAAGTAGCCGAAAGTTACCATTACATCAATGTGATTCACCATTTTATTATTACCAGTGAAGGATATTTAAGCTTTACTGATTAAGGTGTGCTACAGTGCCTTTTTTATTACGTTGGACTGCTGCAAATCGTTGAAATTGGTTTTCATAAGCTATATTTACACTAACAAAAGGATAAAAGTGTTAAGCAAAAATTTGAAGAAGAGTATCCTAATTTAATCAATCAAAAAATGAGGACTATGTTAAAGAAAGTTTCATAACCTTATGCGTAAATAAAAATTTCAGATAGCAATAAATTATCATAACTGTCAAATGTCCAATACAATAAGAAGACCTGTTTTTGAAGCCGCCGTTATCGAAGCGATATGTAGAACAATTGCAGATACAAACGATGGATTAACAGGTACAGAAATTGGTAGTCTTTTAACTCAATCTTCTATAAAAGACATAGACCCACAAAATACTAAATGGAGAAGATTGTATCATGCCTTCATAGAATGGCAAAATTCCAATCAATGCTCAAATCATATTTTGACTTTTATTCAATCGGCTCTAAGTCCAGTTAGATACCTTGGGAAAGAAGAATTATTCCATTCCCGAAGGCATGAAATTAATAAACGACTTTCCTTTATTGGTGTTGAATTAAATGAAAGAGGAAAATATCAGGAAGTTAAAAGGGCTACAACAATATCGGAGGCTGAACAAAGAGCAAGTCGGTTTAAATACAAGTTGGAAATACGCAATGTACATAAATTAATTTTTGAATATTGTAAGCCAGAATTATTGGCTGAAAATTATTTTCATTCAGTATTCGAAGCCATAAAAAGCATAGCAGATAGAATAAGAAAAATGACAGGTTTATATGCGGATGGTGCTGAATTAATTGATACTACTTTTTCAACTAAAAACCCACTCCTTAGAATCAATCTTTTACAAAATGATACTGACAGGAGTGAGCATTTAGGTCTGATGAATTTAATAAAAGGATTGTTTGGCTTAATAAGAAACCCAACCGCACATATACCAAAAATTAAATTTGAAATTGAAGAAGATGAAGCATTGGATTTAATGATTCTAATTTCTTACACTCACAAACGACTTGATAGAGTAATTTAGAGCGGACTGCGTTTTGTTATGAATAAATGACCAGTGATTACATTAATCCGAAACGCCTTGAAAAGGATTTGACAAACAAAGCTGAAAGGTATACTAAGTGGATTAAGAAAGAATGGAAATACAGCAAAAAAGGAACCAATATTTAAATGGTAAATCTACTTCAAAACTGTCTCATTTTCTTTGGCATCAATTGCGGATTTTAGCATCCTTAAAATACCTTTTTCAGTAACCATTTTTGCCTCTTCAATATCATACCAATTACCCTCTTTTGTTCTGTATAATTTGCAGGAAAATTGACCGTTATTATCATCCTTTTTTGTGAAATTATATTCCTGTAAAACTGCAATAATATTGCCCAAGGCATTAGTTAATTCGTAAGGCTTTATTGTGTAATAAAACTGGTTATTATCCTCTAATGTAATTTAGTTGCTGTAAAGGTTCTTTAGGGCATCTCTCATAACACAATAATAAATTAATTGGCAAATGCTGCAAAACCAACTTATTAACATGGCTAAAATATAGCCATGTAGTGTTAACTTTTGGTATAATTATTACCTTTATAAAGCAATAGGATTTTATAGTGAAAATGAATAGTGATGAGTGTTAAAAATCTAATTTTAAAAGGGTTATTTATCTCCTTAAAAGATGGAACAGAAATTTCCATTCTTACTTATCACCTTTCATTAATTACAAATTCATCAACAATTAAACTTTATCAAGGCGTAATGCGCCGGGTCTTGCACATGGCAAGATGTACAAACGTTATACGTTTGGGTCATCTTGCCCTTCGCTCCGGAGTCGCTTCGGGATGGTGAAAGACATTAAAAATTGAAACAGATTTTTTAAAACTCAAGGATATGAAGAAGCAGGAAAATGAAGTGAGAAATAAAATGGTGGTTGTTAGGATGAACAATACCGAATTTGAAAAGGTGGAAAATCTAAGAAAGAAAACCACAGAGAGATACCTCAGCAGCTATTTAAGAAAACTCTCTTTAGAAAAGCCAGTTACAGTTAAGTATCGCAACCAATCTGCGGATGATTTTTTAAAAGAGATGTTAGGGCTAAAAAAAGAACTGAATGGTATCGGTAATAATTTTAATCAGGCAGTACACAAATTACACTTGCTTGATAAGATACCAGAGTTCAGGGCTTGGGTAAGTCAATATGATGGGTTACAAAAGAGTTTAGTGAGTAAGGTGGAAGAAATAAAATTAAAGGTGAATCAACTGTACGAACAATGGTTGCTAAAATAACGATACCAAAAAGTATTGAAGCTGCATTAAACTACAACGAAAAGAAAGTGCAGAAAGGAAACGCAGTTTGTTTACATGCAGCTAATTATTTAAACGAAGCAAAGGACATGAACTTCTATCAAAAATTAGATGGCTTTGAAAGACTGAATAGTTTGAATGACAGGGCAACAACTAAAACCCTTCATGTATCAGTAAACTTTGACCCATCAGAAAAAATAGCTGATGATAAGCTTTTAAAAATTGCAGAGTTGTACATGAATAAAATTGGATTCGGCGAACAGCCATTTATTATTTACAAACACGAAGATGCAGGGCATCCACACATTCACATTGTAAGCACCACCATCAAAGCAGGTGGCAGCAGAATTAACACCCACAATATTGGCAGAAATCAATCTGAAAAAGCAAGGAAAGAAATTGAGCAATTATATGGTTTGGTAAAAGCAGAAAGGCAGCAGCAATTAATGAAGGAAGGTATCAAGCCGGTGGATGCACAAAAAGCCATTTATGGAAAATCGGAAACAAAGCGTAGTATTTCAAATGTGGTAGGTGCAGTATTTAGCCAATACAAGTTTACTTCTTTACCGGAATTTAATGCAGCTTTAAAACAATTCAATGTAGTTGCCGACAGAGGCAAAGAAGAAGGCAGGATTTACAAGAACCGTGGATTGGTTTACCGCATATTGGATGCGAACGGAAATAAAGTTGGAGTGCCCATTAAAGCAAGCTCTATCGGATGCAAACCAATCTTAGATAATTTGGAGAATAAATTTACCGCTAATGAAGTTGCAAAAGAACCATTGAAACAAAGAACTAAAAATGCTATTGATGATTGACTGCAAACTTCAGCAGGAAGTATGAGAAGTTTAGTGGCTGCTTTGCAACAAAAACAAATCTATGCAGTGCTAAGACAAAATGCAGAAGGCAGATTGTATGGTATCACTTTCGTAGATAACCAAAACAAAGTTGTTTTTAATGGAAGTGATTTAGGGAAAGGTTACAGTGCTGCTGCATTGCAAAGCAGGTTGGCAACATGGAGTGAAAAATCACTGATACAAGACGAAACAAAAGGGAGCAGTTCTGCAGGTTCAATACAGAAAGAAATTACAAAACAGAAGCAACAAGAAAAATAATTTCAAATACTCAAAAATCAGAAGGCTTACTGAATGTATTGTTATCCACCAAAGAGCAACATGATAACACACCCAACAGTCTACTGAAAAAGAAAAGAAAAAAAAAGAAGAAACAAAATTTGTAAAACTCAAAATAAGGTTATGTCACACACAGGAGAGAATGAACAGGAGTTGCGGAAAATAGTTGACTTGACAAGATTTGCCATCATCTTTATTTTGTTGCTGCAATTTTATTATTACTGCTATACGGCTTTTGTGCAATGGCAAATTAAAAGTACTATTACCGACAGGCTGATGACAAACATCATGCACACTGGTTTGTTCAACAGTCAATACACATCAAAACTTTTAACGTTCGGGTTATTGATAATTTCTCTGTTGGGAGCACAAGGAAAAAAAGATGAAAAGATTAACGGGAGAAGTATTGCAGCCTATTTGGTTATTGGGCTTTTTCTTTTCTTTGGAAGTAGCTTATTATTGAAGCTAAATTATTCTTTAGAAACTATCGCCATTATTTACATGACAGTAACAGGCGTTGGCTTTTTATTAATACTGGCCGGCGGCAATTTACTCAGTCGTTTAATCAAGCTCAATTTATCAAACGATATTTTTAATTCTCTAAATGAAACTTTTCCGCAGGAAGAAAGATTTTTATCCAATGAATATTCCATCAACCTGCCTGCCCGTTATAATCTAAAAAGCAGGGTTAGAAAAAGCTGGATAAATATCATTAATCCATTCAGAGGCTTGTTAGTGATTGGTAGTCCTGGTTCCGGTAAAAGTTGGTTCGTAATTCAGCATGTAATTAAACAGCATATTGAAAAAGGCTTTGCCATGTTTGTGTATGACTTTAAGTACGATGACCTTTCTAAAATTGTTTACAACTGGCTACAGCAAAACAAGCACAACTATTCAGTCAAACCATCATTCTATGTCATCAACTTTGATAACCTTTCTATTTCCCATCGCTGTAATCCATTAGATCCAAACATGATGAATGATATAACTGATGCAACAGAAAGTGCCAGAACAATCTTGTTAGGACTGAATAGAGAATGGATAAACAAGCAGGGAGATTTCTTTGTGGAATCACCCATCAATTTTGTAACCGCCATCATTTGGTTTTTGAGAAAATATGAAGATGGAAAATATTGCACCCTCCCGCATGTAATAGAACTGATGCAGGCACAGTATGATGAACTGTTTCCGGTACTTAATACCCAACCCGAAATTGAAGTTTTGGTAAGCCCTTTTATTACCGCTTATCAAAACGATGCTATGGAGCAATTAGAAGGCCAGGTTGCCTCTGCAAAAATTGGTATGGCACGATTGGCTTCCCCACAGTTGTATTGGGTACTGTTGGGCAATGATTTCACATTGGACATTAACAACCCTAAACATCCTAAAATTGTTTGCGTTGGGAATAACCCGGAGAAACAACAAATCTATGGAGCTGTTTTATCGCTCTACATTTCAAGATTAGTTCGCCAATAAATAAAAAGGGAATGCTTAAATGCAGTTTAGTGTTTGATGAATTTCCAACAATCTATTTCAACAATATGGATAGCCTGATTGCTACTGCAAGAAGCAATCAGGTTGCCACCACATTAGCCATGCAAGATTTTAGCCAATTGAAAAAAGATTATGTTAAAGAACAGGCAGATGTAATTGTAAATATCACCGGTAACATCATCAGTGGCCAGGTGATGGGGGAAACTTCCAAACTGCTGTCGGAACGTTTTGGAAAAATAATGCAGGACAGGCAGAGTGTTTCTGTAAATCGTACAGATACTTCCATTAGCCACTCCAAACAACTGGACAGCGCCATACCAGCTTCCAAAATTGCCGCTCTTTCTTCTGGTGAATTTGTTGGGCTTGTTGCTGATAATCCGGAAGAGAAAATAAAACTAAAAATGTTTCATGCCGAGATTATTAATGATGCTGATAAGCTGAATGAGGAAGTAAGCCGGTATAAAGACATTCCTGTTGTATCCAATGTAACCCAGCAGCAAGTATTAGATAATTACTATCAGGTGAAAATGGAGGTGAAGCGATTGATTGGAGCGGAGGTGGAAAGATTGAAGGGGGAGAAGAAAGGCTAATATTAATATCTTATGTTTGATATACAAAGCCCCAAGTATTAAAAATAATGACAAACGACAATTACTTTATTCCACATCTTGAATGGGAATCTGTTTCTTTTCCCCTTACGATAACTAAGATAGCATGTAACGAATCACTATTTGGGTTTGCTGACAACTCGATAGTAATAATTGAAAGGACAGACAATTTTAAGTTAACAGGGGAAATTACAGGTACAGTTCTATATCCTTCTAACCTGAGTAAAGAAAATTTCATAGGAAAAGGAAATATAATTGAAGGGAAGAATCTTACTGGCGAGGATTCCGATGGCAACACAATAGAACTTACCAATTGCCATCTTATTTCTTATCACACTAATTCATGGAATCAAACAGAAAATGGTTATTTATTCGAAGGCAACCTTATAGCCGATAAACTTACCATTACATACAAGGAGCAAGAAAAACTTGGAAGTTATAAGAGGTTGGACTGGTTCGTCTGTTCAAAACCAAAAGCACATTTTTGGGAAACTACAATTAGGCGAAGCGCTCCTGAGAAAATTAAAATACGAAAAGGAATTGATACGCATACAGAAGATGAAGAAATGAAGGCTGGTGTATCCTGGACAAAAGATTATATAAAGGTAGATTTAGCTGGCTTAAATTTCATCATTGCTAAAGTGCCTGAAAAAATATATGGCAACTCATTACATGGGTTGTGTTTTGAATTTAGGGATACTGATGGTTTTAAGATGCCGGATGAAGCTACAATAAAACAAATTAAAAGTTTCATTTCATTCGTACTTGGCAATAAGCTAACGCATATTGGATACAGCCTTATAAGCGATAGTTACATTCAAAAAGCAGTATGTTATTCTGTAAATAGTGAATCGTTAAGACTATCATCCAAACCGCCAATGCCACCTGTAGCATTCAATACAAAGTATGAATGGGGCAATTTTCCCTGGTTAGTAAACAAGATGCTCCCTGAATATTTAAACATAAATAACCAGCTTAAACTTGGGCAGGCAATTTCAAGATACTGGATTTCTAAAGGGCTGGCTATTGGGGTGAACTTGCCAATACTATCTAATGCGATTGAAATAATTGTCGCTGAATATCTAAAGCTGCATGGAGAATTTAAAACTGAAATAATTCCTGACGAAGAGTATCTGAAGTTAATAGAAGATGAAATCGAAAAATTACAATCAAAATTACTGACCTATCCTGAAGGGCAGATAATTTTAAACAATATTAAAAAAGGAAACAAAAAAAGCATTAACGTAAAAATGAATGCCTTTTTTAAGTTGACTGGAATTGATATTGGAAAAGAGGAAAAAACCGCCACACAGCTAAGAAATAAAATGACACATAGTACAAGAGATTATTCGCAAGATGAAAAAGCCTATGATGATTTGGTTTTGACAAGGGTTTATGAAGTGTTGTTTAACCGAATTATACTTAAACTACTTGGATACGATGCCTACTACACAGACTACAGTTTACAAAATTCTCCATTAAAGCAAATCTCTACAAGTGCTGGTTCCCAGTGATTTGGGCTTAGAAATCACATATAAGTTAGTCGCCCTTTCGGCTAAAAGCATTATTTTGTGATATGACTTTTGAAGAACTCCTATTTCAGTTCAAAACTGCCAAACCCTTATTATTACTTCGGGCTAAAAATGCTCCGTTTATCATTTCGTTTTTGCAAAAATATTTTGTTGATGCGGCAGTTACCACTATACTCAATGGAGAATTAAGAAGCAGACTTGAGGGGTATATGGAGGAACTTAACTATGAAGAAAAGGATGAAGAACTGGAAGCAGGTTCTTTATTCGATGATTTTTCTATAAAAGCTTCACAATACATTGACAAATGGAGTAATGCCGGCTTCCTTCGCAAATATCCTAATGATGAAGGTGAAGATTTACATGAATTAACGCCAGATACTATTAAAGCATTTAAATGGCTCAATGATTTGCAGCAAAGGGAACATATAGGAACAAACAGCAGGTTTAAAGACATCTATTTTAAACTGCAAAAAATGATTGAGGAGACTAATGAGAATGCTGAAGCAAGAATAAGTGAATTGGAAAGGAAGAAATGGGAAATTGAAGATGAAATAAATCTTTTGAAATTGGGAAAGAAGCCGTTAGTGTTTGATGAAACAGAAATAAAAGAACAGTTTTATGAATTAAACAAAATGGCAAGAGAGTTATTGGCAGATTTTAGTGAAGTGCAGCAGAATTTTGAGCAAATAAGAAAAGAGATACAAAGAAAATATACAGAAAAGGATGTGGTAAAAGGTTCTTTACTGGTTCACACTTTTGATGCGTTAGATGATATAGAGCAGAAGCCACAAGGAAAAAGCTTTAAAGCATTTTGGGAGTTCTTAACCGATGATAGAAGACAGCAAGAATTTGTTTTGCTCACTGAAAAACTTTACCAGCTTTTAGCGGAAAGAAATATTGATTATAACAACGACCGCTTTCTCAAAAATCTTAAACGGTATCTCCATGCTTCTGGCAGAAAAGTAATTGACTCCAATAAAAAGTTGAGTGAAAAAATAAGCCGGGTATTATCAGAAAAGAATTTACTGGAAAGACGGAGAGCAATGGAACTAATTGGTGATATCCGGCAGATGGCATACACCCTTACTGAAACAAGGATAAAGGATGATGAATTTTTATTGATAGAAGATGAAGCCAATATTAGTCTTTTTGACAGGTGGGAGCTGAGTGAAGAAAAGGATGAACTTAAAGAAGTTTTATTCCCGGATGGCATAGGTGGACAGGTATCCTCAGAAGCTGATTTTAGAAGTCTTTTTGACCAGTTTACAATTGATAAAAAGAAACTGCAGCAGCGAATTGATGCGATGCTTGAAAACAAAGATCAGGTTACACTGAAAGAAATTGTTGATAAATATGGGTTACAAAATGGACTTAGTGAAGTGATTGGATATTTCTCAATCGCTACTTCTGGTAATCATAATATCATAGAAGGAGCAAATGACCCTATCTGGATAGGGCAACGAAAAGTGAACATGCCGTTGATAATCTATATTAACCCTAACATTCAAAAGTTAAATGGAAAACAAAATCAGTAAAGCTATTTACGCTAATGTTATTATCAGGTTGCTGCAAGGTCCGGTATATGTTGATGATACTGTGTGGCGTGACCTCTTAGCCTGGCAATCTCCCATAGAGGAATACTTTGCGAAAATTGGGATAAAACTTGAAATAGCTGAAGCTGATGGCTTTGCCTGGATTAAGCAACCTAAAGCGGAAGAGAATGATGATAGCCCGTTACCAAGGCTAATGAAGAAACAAGCTATTAGTTATGAAGCGACCCTTCTCAGTGTAATACTAAGAGAAGTACTGGAAGAACATGATGTTAAAAGCGAAGGCAACAAACTCTATCTTACACAAAAAGATATTAAGGAACGGATAGAATTATTTTATAAAGAGCAAACGAATAAAAGTAAACTTTGGAAAGAACTTTCTAAACCTATAAACAATTTAATAAACATAGGTATATTAAAATTAAACAGGGAGGATACCGCCAATAAGGATAACAACCAATACGAGGTAAAAAGAATAATCAAAGCCCTCATCAGTAACGAAAGACTGGAGGAAATTAAAAATAAGTTAGCTGCACATGTCAACACTGTTCAACAATAATAACGCTGAAGGCGGATTTCGGCTTCGGAATCTGGAAATCTATAATTGGGGTACTTTTAATGGAAAAGTATTTCAAGTGAAGCCTGATGGTCGTACTTCATTGCTCACAGGTGCAAATGGGAGTGGTAAAACTACTCTAATTGATGCTCTGCTCACTTTAATTGTACCAAGCCATAAAAGATTTTATAACCAGTCTTCTGGTGCAGAAATAAAAAAGGAAAGAGATGAAAACTCTTACTTCTGGGGTTATTATGGTAAAACATTTTCAGAAGCCGAAGGAAGGTCTAATACTGAACAGCTAAGAAATAAAGCAGATAATCCTTATTCTGTTTTGCTGGCTTGTTTCCAAAATACAGGCACATTGCACACCATCACATTGATACAGGTGCGGTGGTATAGTAATGGAAGTTTAAAAAAAGTATTTATTGTTTCGCCGTATCAATTAAATATTACAGAACATTTTGGTAAAGGTAATTTTGATATAAAAGGAGATTGGAAAAGAAAATTAGTAAAACAATTTCAGCGAACAGAAATTTATGACAGCTTTAAGGATTATGCTGCAAGGTTTAGCGATTTATTTGGCCTAAAAGATAAAGCGTTATCCTTATTCAACCAAACGGTAGGCATTAAGGTATTAGGAGACTTAACAAATTTTATCCGACAGGAAATGCTGGAAGAAGCTGATGGGGAAGAACAATTTAAAAGCCTGTTTAATCATTACAGCGATTTATTGATAAGCCACAAAGCAATACGAAAAGATGAAAAGCAGCTTGAATTACTTGAACCAATTATTAAAAATAAAGGAGAACTTATTTCAGTAAAGCAAAAGAAATCTACTCTTGATTTTATTGAAGAACAAATGCCTTTTTATCTTGGTAAGATTGAGTACGAGTTATTGGATAGCCATATTCAAAAAATTGAAAAACAAACGGAAGCTGTAAAACAAGAAGAAAAACTTATAAGGGCAGAAGTTGAAAGTTTAGAGACAGCCAAAGACCAATTGGTTGCACAACGGGCAGCCATGAATATAGATAGCCAGATATCAATACTTAAGAAAGATATTGAAGCAGAGACTGAGAAAAGAAATGCAAAAAATCAACAGTACACCAACTATACAAAACTTGCTGCTACCCTTAATTTGAATACTGACATTGATGAAGCTGCCTTTACTGAAAATAAAAATAAGATACAAAGCTTGGGTAAATCATTGCAACAAGAAGCAGACAGCCTTACTGAAAAAAAAGTGCGGTACAAGATAGAAAGCGAAAGTATTGAACACAATGTAAAACGGCTTCAGGAACAAATAACATCATTACTTAGCAGAAATAACAGGCTGCCTGACGACCTGGTTACAGCAAGAAAAAGATTAGTTGACATCCTTGAAGTAAGTGAAGATGAAATTCCTTTTGCCGGTGAACTTTTAAAAATAAAACCTGCCGAAAAAAAGTGGGAAGATTGCATTGAAAGATTACTTCATAGCTTTTCAATGCAACTTTTAGTGCCAGAAAAATATAGCAGGCAGGTAAACCAGTTTATTCATGCTAATGATATGAGGACTAAAATTGTTTATCATAAAATTGACAGGAGGCCACCTACTAATATTATGCGGTGGCCAACAGAGGACGATGCGTTGGTAAACAAATTAGAAATAAAAGAATCCGACCATAGCAAATGGCTTGAAAATTATCTATTAGACCGGTTTAATTATCATTGCACCGATGATTTAGAAGTGTTCTATGGTTCACATAAAGCGATTACATCAAACGGACTTATTAGAAATGTAAACCGGCATGAAAAGGATGACCGCCCAGGTGTTTGGAAAAAAACTAAATACCAGTTAGGTTGGGATAACAGGGCTACTATACAATATTTGCAGCAGGAGAAACTTAACGAAGAAAAAGAATACGGTAAGATTACAAGTGAAATGCAAAAGATAACACCATTACTTACCAACCTTATAAATAAAATACAAACTATCAACCAACTTGACCTTGTAAAGCATTTTGATGAAATCAACTGGAAAAGGCATACTGAAAAAATTAATTTATTTACCAACCAGGTGAACGAATTAAAAAAATCTTCTAATGCTTATCAAACCATACTTGACCAGATTGAACGAACTGAAAAGGAGTTAGAGGTTTCTGGAAAGAAAAGAGATGAAGTGATAAGACTATTAACTAAGCTTGATAATGATTTTACCCAAAGTAATTTTAAAAAATTAAAAATAAAATTTGAAGAGTTAACTGAAAATGGAATAACAATCATTGAAGATTTTTTAAAAGATGAAAGCATAAATAGTGATAAAATAAATAGCCTTGACCAATTAGAACAGTTTGCCACACAGGTAGCTTTAAAGCATAAAAGTAAAAGTAGAGCCGCTGGTAACGCTGTTTCAAAAATTGAATTAGATACAACTGAATTAATTGGAAAATTTGTAAGCCCAGGCGAAAAAATAACAAATGAATTTGCAAACTGGAGTGGTGATGTAATAAATATAAAAGCAGACCTCACTTCATTAGAAGACCTTGAAGATTTATATAAAAGCATACAGACACAAAGGCTTGTAGAACATAAAAAGCGATTTAGGGAGTATATGGATAAAAGTATGCTGGATGCACTCACAAGCTACAGAACATGGCTGTATAATGAGGAAGAAAAAATAAAGGATATGATTGATGAGTTGAACGTACCATTGAAGAAAATAACATTTAATAAAAACCCCGATACTTACTTGCAATTAGAATGCAGAAGTTTGAGAGGAGAAAATGAAATAAATATTTTTAAAGAGCAATTAGGCAAGTCAATACCGAATGCTTTAGAATTTGCTACACAAAATAATGAGACATACCGCAACGAGGTATTTGAAAAAATAAAGGAACTGATTACTGGTTTACAAAAAGAAGAACTACGGCGGAAAAAGGTAACAGATGTAAGAAACTGGCTTATGTTTAGTGCCAGAGAATATTCAGTTGTTGAGAACAGGGCTGGTCAATACCACGATAATACAGCCAGTTATTCAGGAGGTCAAAAGGCACAATTTACCTATGCTATTTTAGGTGCAGCCATTGCTCATCAATTTGGTATTTTTCAGCAAGGCAAACAGCACAAGAGCCTCCGCTTTATTACCGTGGACGAAGCGTTCAGCAAATTAGACCCTGAAAAAAGTCAGTTCCTGATGGAGTTTTGTGCACAGTTAAACCTGCAGATATTGGTGGTAACACCACTTGATAAAATAAATATTGCGGAGCCTTATATCAATGCAGTTCATTTTGTGGAAATAAAAAATAAAAAGAGTTCAGCTGTTTACAATCTTACTATGGATGAATATTATGAACGGAAAGAGGAGTTTAAACAATTAGCCGAAAATGCAGAATGATTACACCAAAAGAACTTTTAGAAAAATCAGACAAGCTGTTCTTTAAAACAGTTTCCAGAATATTAAAGGGAGAAGAAGTTTTCCCTTTAATAATTCCCGCCAACAAAAAAATATCTGGTTCAAATTTCAGTGATTTTAAAACAGATTTAGTTCCGCTTTATCAAAACTCGAAAGCAAGTAAAGGAAGGGGGTATACAGTTGACTGGAAAGAAAAAATAATTAACGGGAGCAAACAAAGAGTTCCTGTAAAAATATTTTTTGAAACCGCTCCTGATTTTTTTGCCTTCATAAAAAAAGAAAATGAGTTTGAAAAAATTAATACAGCAAAGCAAATAATAGTTAAACCGTTCGCTATACTTCAGTCGTGGGCAAATGAAAATCCTGGATTATTACTGGCGTATGCAAGCGATTGGCCTGATATAATTAAAGTATGTAACTACTTTACAGAAAACAAACCGCCGCATAATTTTTACCTTCGGGAGTTGCCTGTTGAAATTCACACAAAATTTGTAGAAGACAATGCAGCTATATTCCGCAAGCTGCTTGATGTGTTATTACCAACTGAATGGAAAAACGTAGCCGAAACTGATTTTTCATCAAGATACTTTTTAAAGAAGGCCAACGTATATACCCAAATACGTATACTAGATGATGCATTAAAACCTGTACTTGGGTACAACGAGCTTTCATTAACACTTGACGATGCCGCCTGGCTTAACTGGGTGCCAGATAAAGTTTTTATTATTGAAAACAAAACCTGTTTTCTCACCTTTCCAAAAGTAAAAAATTCAGTAGCCATTTTTGGCGAGGGGTTTAAGAGCCGTGTAAGCAAACATATCCCTTGGTTGGAAAAAACAAATCTCTATTGTTGGTTCGACCTTGATGCGGCGGGTTTCGAGATGCTGAATATTATCCGTCAGTACTACCCCAATGCTAAAAGTTTCTTAATGGACGAAAGCACCTATCATCAATTCATTCAATACAGTGTTACTTCAATTTACAGAAAGCTGCAACTTAATTTTCTTACTCAACAAGAACGGAAGCTATATCAATTTTTACAGGAGAATAATAAGAGGTTTGAGCAGGAAAGAATTACGAATAGGTATGTGATGGAGCAGTTGCAAGATATGTTTTAGTAATTATCCAATTAGGCTTTATAAGTATTTGGCTTAAAAACATCGTTTATTTAAAGTTAGATTTGTATCACTAAACCTACTACTATGGGATTTATAAATCAGAGAGGAGCAGAATGGTCGAAATGGGATTTACATGTTCATACACCAGCATCGCTTGTTCAACACTTTAAGGCTACTGAGGAAAAAGATATTTGGGAAAAGTATATCTCAGATTTGGAAAGCCTTCCTGCCGAATTTAAAGTAATCGGTATCAACGACTATCTATTTTTGGATGGATACCGAAAGGTAAAAGAGTATAAAAAGAATGGCAGACTACAAAATTTGGACTTAATACTTCCGGTTATTGAATTCAGGCTAAAGAAATTTGCCGGCCATAAACAATTTAAAAGGATAAATTTTCATGTTATATTTTCAGATGAAGTAACTCCTGACTTAATACAAAACCAATTTCTGAATACACTAACAGGTGAATATTATTTAACACCAGGAGTAGATAAGTCAATGTGGAATGGCGCTGTTACTCCAGATAGCCTTGTTGATTTGGGCAATAAGATAAAAGCATCTGTTCCTGCTGAACAGCTAATTCACTTCGGGTCTGATTTAGAAGAAGGGTTTAATAATTTGAATCTTGATGAAAAAAGTGTAATTGACAGACTTAAGGATTCAACTTATTTTAAAGGAAAATTCCTCTTTGCAATCGGCAAAACTGAGTGGGATGCTTTGCCTTGGTCTGATGGTAGCATAGCAGAGAAAAAGGATGTTATCAATAAAGCTCATCTTGTTTTTACAGCATCAGAGAGTGTTACTGATTTCAATAATGCAAAGGGTAAACTCTCTGAACAGAAAGTGAATGATTTATTACTTGACTGTAGTGACGCTCATTATAATTCTGAAAGTACTGATAAAGATAGAATAGGGAATTGTTTTACATGGATAAAAGCAGACCGTACTTTTGACGGATTAAAGCAAATTGTCAACGAGCCTGACCGGGTTTTTGTTGGAGATATGCCAGAAATTATTTCCAGGGTAAATGCGAACAAAACTAAATACATTGATTCACTAAAAGTTGATAGGATAGCTGAGTATAAATTGCAGGAAGAATGGTTTAATACAACTGAAATAACACTTAACCATGAATTAGTAGCAATTATAGGAAATAAGGGTAACGGCAAAAGTGCGATAGCAGATATTATTGGATTGCTTGGTAATACAAAAAATGGCGACCACTTTTCATTTTTAACCTCAAGCAAATTTCGCAAGGCAAGTCCTAATAGAGCACAGTCATTTAATGCAATCTTAGTTTGGGCGTCTGGGGATGTCGATACGATGAACTTGAATGATAAAGTAACCCCTTCTTCATTTGAAAAAGTAAAATATATTCCTCAGAATTTTTTAGAAAAACTATGTAATGACAGTGAAACGGATTTTGAAAAAGAACTGCGGAAAGTAATATTTACCCATGTATCTGCTGCGGATAAATTAAATCAACCAACTTTAGAAGATTTAATTAAGTATAAGACTGAAATAGTTAACGAAAAAATAGCTTTTATAAAAAAAGATATTTCAGAAGCTAATTCCATACTAATTGAGTTGGAAAAAAATCGTTCACCATTATATAGTAAGACTATTGAAGAAAATTTAAAAGCTAAGCAAGCTGAACTTGAAGCACATAATTCATCAAAGCCGATAGAGGTTTTAGAACCAACTACAAGTCTGGAAATACAATCTCAGCAGCAAGATTATTTCGCTCAAATAAATCAGTTAAAAAGCGATTTAGAAAAGATAACTAAAGAAATAAAAGAAAAAACTGAAGCAAAACTTAATTTGAATATTGAACTAACAGACCTTCAGAAGTTTCAGCAATCTACAGCGAATTTTCAGCAACAATATGAAAAACTGAAAACAGATTATAGAGAAAATTTGCGGAAGTATGGATTTGATGTAGACAATATTATTAAACTTACCATAGAATCCAGCTTAGTATCAGAAAGAATAAATGCAATAGGCAACCAAGTAACAGAAATTGATTTGCTTTTTGCCCCAAATAACACCACTAATTTACCAAGCAAAAAAGCTCAATTAAACAAGGATATAAAAGAACTTCAAGCTAAGCTTGATGCACCATCAAAACTTTATCAGGAATATCTTGAAGCGATAAAAATTTGGCAGGCAAAGCAAATCGAATTAACTGGAAATGTAGAAGCCGATGGTTCTATAAATTTCTTAGAAGAACAATTAAAATATATTGATGAAACGCTTGTAACTGATATTGAATCAGCAAGAGAATTGCGAATTGAGAAAGTAAGGGAACTATTTAAAGCCAAAAGTGATATTATAAAGGTTTACAAGGAACTATATAACCCGGTAACTAAATTTATAAGCCAATACAGCAACCTCACTTCTAATTATCCTATTTCCGTTGATGTTTCCTTAAAGTTGTCGGGATTCATGGATAGGTTTTTTAACTACGTTTCTCAGGGCGCAAAAGGAAGTTATTACGGTAAAGAAGATAGTTTTAGCAGACTTCTCACTCAAATTGAAGGTGTTGATTTTAATGAAGAGGAGGCCGTTGTTGGATTCTTAAATAACATAATTACTTCTTTAGAATTTGACCAGAGAGAAACATTCAATGATGAACCAAGAGAAATCATTAATCAATTAAGAAAAGATGTTTATGAGGATTTCTATGAGTATCTTTTTGGGATTGATTATCTCATTCCTCACTATGGGCTTAAACTGGATAATAAAAACGTATCAGAATTATCCCCAGGGGAAAAAGGTGCATTGCTTTTAATCTTCTACTTAATATTAGACCAAGACGATATCCCTCTTGTTATTGACCAGCCTGAAGAAAATTTGGATAATCAAAGTGTTTATAAAATTCTTGTTCCTTTCATTAAGGAAGCAAAAAACAGGCGGCAAATAATAATTGTTACTCATAACCCAAATCTTGCAGTTGTTTGCGATGCCGAGCAAGTTATCAATGTACGCATAGATAAAGCTGATGCTAATAAAGTGCATATTACAGCTGGTGCTATTGAAAATCTCAAAATAAACAATAAGCTTGTAGAAATTTTGGAAGGTACTTTACCTGCTTTTAATAACAGAGATTTAAAATACTCGATAACAAAGGAGAACAGAGGGGTAAACTAAAAAATAATTTATTCCAGTAGCTTCACTAATTCATCCGTATCAGGAAATATGCCTTTCATTTGCATCGGTGTTTGTTTAGATGTTTTATAAGTAGCTACACCCATAGCTTTATCAAAACTCTTAATTGCAAATTCAACGACAGTATTATTTTTTTCTTTGCAAAGTACAATACCAATACTGGAATTTTCCTGTTGCAATTTTACTTTGTCATCCAATACATTCAAATAAAAATTGAGCTGCCCGGCATCCGCAGGTTTAAATTTCCCTTTCTTCAATTCAAAAGCCACCAGGCATTTGACCTCCCCCCGAAAAAACGGACTGATGTAAATTAGAAAAATCGGGCAATTATTCATACCTTAAAAATGAAAGATTGCTTATGAAAAAGTCACATTA